>MWEG01000080.1 GCA_002070945.1 Lentisphaerae bacterium ADurb.Bin082 | reverse complement strand
TAATCCAGGAGATCTGAACGCCTCGTTGTGCCTGTTTCCTACTTGGCGGCATATAAAATTGCGAAAGATGGGTTAATGTGTCAGTCTTCTGTAGTGCCTTTACAAGGCACCAGTTTTGGGGCGCGTCTATCCCCAGGCTGAAGGCTGAATCCTGGGGTTAAGCATGGTTAAGCGCCTACGGCGCAAGGGGGCATGACTGTAAGCATGATAGATTTTTGCCGACTGAAGGCCTGGGGGGACTCGTGTCTTCGCGCCTCAGTCCACTAAAGTCCATTTCCGTCCACGTCCACTCTCCACTAATGTCCACTTCTGTCCACAGTCCATCGTCTACTAACGTCCATTAATGTCCACTTAGGTCCATTGTCCACTGTCCACTCAAGCGCACTATCCGGGAAGCCTGGCTCTGAAGCTCACCTGAACTCCGAGTATCAATGACTGACGCATTACGTCGGGCGTCCCTGGTTGCATTGTAGTCAGGGCTTGTTGGGCAGGGCGTTGGCTGGCCAAAGCACGATTACGGGCGGAACGCCAAAGATTTGCATGTAGTAGTCTTCTAGGACGCCGGAGCTCGGTTTTTGGGGAATGACCGTCCACAAGCCGCCGGCTTTGGCCTGCGCGTCGGTGGCGTCGAACTGCTCGGTCGCGAAGATGTCGTCTTGCGTCCAGGCATCTTTGCCGTCTGGGTCGCGCATGGTGATCTTGACGCCTTCTTGGCCAGCGCCCCAGAATTTGAGTGCGAAGGCGTCTGAATTGGCTGGC
The DNA here is from genome assembly GCA_002070945.1 of Lentisphaerae bacterium ADurb.Bin082. Lineage (GTDB taxonomy): Bacteria > Verrucomicrobiota > Lentisphaeria > Oligosphaerales > Oligosphaeraceae > JAAZKI01. Next base: position 48,634 of record MWEG01000080.1, on the reverse strand, counting down.
ACGAAGATCTGGAACGGTTGATTGGAGCAGAAGAAATTCAGGCCTCGTTCGGGCGCCAGCAGGGCGGCAGGGCGGTTGCTGGCCTTCAGGATAGTGTAGTTGCGCTTCAGGTCATGGAATTCAAGAGTGTAAATTCCGGTTTCCGGGGCTTTGGCGACGGTAAAGACCTGGTCTGCATCGGCGACGAGTTGACCGAGTTCAAGCGTGCCTCCAGACGGCGTACGCAGGGTGCAAGGCACGCTTAGCGTCCTCGCTCGGGGCAAAAGTCCGAGGAGGACAGTGAAGGTGATGGTTTGTCCAGCCTTGGCATGTATGTAGTAGACGGCGCTGTTGCGGGCTTTGATGGCAGGCAGGGCGACGGCCGTGTTTTGGTAGTCGATGACTTCTTTCGCTGGCGCCAGGAGGGTCAGTTTTGGCATGACCCGGGGAACCGACCGGAATGTCCGCACAGGGAAATTTGTTTTCACCCATTCGTCGGTCAGGGCGACAGTGTTTTTTTGGCCGTTTTGATTTATGGTCAGTTCGCCGTAGACTTTGGCCAGTCCAGACGGCGTGGGGGAATGTTCGGCCAGGGCGATGGGCAGGCGCGACCTAGAATCAACGATTTCGAGATTGCTGACGCGGAGTCCGCCGAGCGGTTCAGCCGGTTCTTCGCCCTTGTTGCGGAAAACGATTGGTGCCGAACCAGGGCTGTCGTTGTCAGCGCAGTTGATGAAACGCGAATCCTTGACGAGAATTTTGAGGCCGCTGTTAGCGGCGTTGCCCGCGACGGCCAGGCCAGGGCCAGCGGCGTTCTCGACAGTGCAATTGATGATTTCGACTTTTCCGGTAACTGATTGGCCGGGGGTATTCTGGGCGATGACGATGAAGCCGTTGCTTGCGTCGTTCACGGAGCGGCAGTTTTCGAAGCGCACGGACACTGGCGGCGTCTGCGCCCGATGTTGATGCAGGCTGACGATGAAGCCGCCGCCGGCATTGTTGCTGGCGGTCACGTTGCGTAGGACGCAGTTCTCGATTCGTTCGGAAAAGTGATTGGGTTCAAAGTCGATGCCTGCCTTGGGCGGGGTTCCGGCCGTGTCCTTGAGGACGCAGTCTTCAATCAGCAGGTTGACGGCGTTGATGACGCTGATGCCTTGGCGGTTGTTGTTGACGCAGACCACGTTTTTGATGGTGACGTCAGTGTTGAATTTGCTGCGCGTCTTGGTGCCGAGGTAGATGCCGTCTCCGCCGCTGTCAGCGATGGTGAGGTTGGAGATGGTGACCTTGCTGACGCTGAGCAGGCTGATGCCGTGCCGCCATTCGGCTTTCTGGTATGGCTCAGCTTGATAGTCGGCGATGTGCATGCGGAGCAGGGCGCCTTTGCCCTGCGCTGTGATAGTGATGTTGCTTTGCTCCTCCGCCTTCAGCAGGGAGTCACGTATGCCGAGGAAATCGCCGCGCTTAGCTTCCAGGATAGTGCCTTCCTGGAAGATGATGGTTTGGTTGCTGGCCAGGAAGAGGGGACGGACGATCCAAGGCGAGGGCATTTTATCGATGATCAAGGTCGGCACGCCGGAATCAATGGCAGCCTGGAGGGCGTCGGTGGCGTCTTCACGGTCGAAACCCCACCAGGAGGCGCGGGCCTCGGCAATAGTGCGGGCTGTGACCTGGGCGACGAGGTCAGGGCGGGGGGCTTGTGCCAGGCAGACTGCCGCCATGAGGGCGGCAAGACAACAAGTCAGGCGAATGGGCAACATGGCAATCCTCCTGTGGTTTGGGGAAAAACAACGCACGGGCAAGAGCTGGAGGCGGAGTTAAGCCTTGTTGAATAATATACTCCATTCTCGTCAGTCTGCTGTTTTTTAGGGGCGAGGGGCGAGGGGCGAGGGGCGAGGGAGTCTGTATTACATACGGCAAGCGCTGTCCACTATGTCCACTGTGTCCACCTCGTTCACTGCCTATTGCTTCACACGTCGCCGGTCATTTTTTCGACTGGGAGCTGGAAGGCTTTGACGCCTTCGTAGGCTCCGATGTCATCGCGCAGCTTCTGGATAGCGTCCATCAGGGTGGCGGCCGTGTCTTCTTCGACGACGGTGATGAGGGCCGCGTTTGCTCCTGGCCAGACGTTGTCATCGAGTTTCGGCCCTGTGGTCTTGCCTTTGCCGATCAAGCGCGGCCAGCAGGTATAGCAGGTCGCCCCGCTGTCTTGCACCACTTCCATGACTTCTGCCTGGATGGAAATATTGTACACGATCATGATCATTTTCAGGGACATGGCGGCAACTCCCGTGCGTAGTGGCGTCAGGCGGTGGCGGCGGCGTTTTTGCTGGGCTTGGCGACCAGGCTATAGAGAATAGGAATGAACACCAGCGTCACCAGGGTGGAGATGCTCAGGCCGCCAATGATGGCGATGCTCAGGGGCGACCAGAGTTCCGAACCGGTCGAGTTTGACATGGCCATTGGCAGCATGCCGAAAATCGTGGTCAGGGTCGTCATCATCACTGGTCGCAGGCGCTGTCGACCGGCCATGGTGATGGCTTGCAGCACGGAATAATCGCGCGCCAGCAGGATGTTAATATAGTCAATAAGGACGATGGCGTTATTGACCACCGTTCCGACTAGCATGATCAGCCCAATGAAGGACATGATATTCAAGGTTTTTCCGGTCAGTGCCAAGGCGAAGATTGCCCCGGAAAAGGCAAAAGGGATGGAGAACATGACGATGAAGGGTGCCATGTACGACTCGAACTGGGCGGCCATCACCATGTACACGAGAATGATGCCGAGAACCAGCATCAGGGTCAGTTCCCTGAAGGACTTGCCTTGCTCCTTGATCTGGCCAGCATAGTCGATGGCGATGCCAGGCGGCAGGATGATATGGTCAGCAATCGCTTTTCTCAAGTCTGCAGCGACTTCGCCCACCGACCGTTCATAGACGTCGATATTCAGATAGATGACTCGTTCCTGGCCGGTGCGGTTGATGGTGACAGGCCCGAGTTCTTCGCTGATGGTGGCAAAGGAGTCCAACCGGATGCGGCGACCGTTGACAGTGATTTCGCTGTTGACTAGGTCAGAGACATCGCGGCGTTCCTCTTCGCCCAGCTGGACGAAAATTTCGTATTCGTCTTCACCCTCGCGGAACTGGCTGGCTTCATTGCCGTAGAATAGGGTACGGATGGATGAGACGATGTTGTTGACGTTGACGCCGAGGACGGCTGCGGCATCGCGGTCGATGTTGATGACGATTTCGCGGTTGCCGCTGTCAAAGGTGACAATGGGGTCGCGCACGCCTGGGATGTCGAGCGCCAGATCGCGGATTCGGTTGGCGATGCCGTGCGTCATTTCCAGGTCATAGCCGAGGATTCTCACCACGATCGGCTTTTCATTGCTGCCGCCCATAATGTGTGACATCAGGCGGTTGGAGGTGTCGAGGTAGACGCGGGCCAGTTCCGGCCAGGTGCGGAGTTCTGACAGGATGAGGTCGCCCAGTTCCGCTGTCCCGTATGGCCTTTCTTCTACCGGCAGGAATTTGATGTTGAGTTGACCAATGTGCGAACCGCGTCCGCCCCAGCCAGCCGAGGCCCGGCCTGCGCGCCAGTTGTTGAAGCGGATAGCGCTCTGCCGCGGCTCGCCGTTCTCGTCTGGCGCCACGCTTTTGCCCTTCTGTTGCAGCAGTTCCTGCTCCTTGGCGTAGGCGACTGCCACGATTTTGCGGCTGAGCGCGGCTGTTAGTTCGGCTCGGGTTGACACGGGCAGCTGAAAGCGGATGGTCATTTCGCCGGTGTCTTGGTCTGGCGTGAATTCTGTGCCGACAAAGGGAATCGTCATGATGGAGACACCGACTACGGCCGTGGCTGCGATGATGACGAGCGACCGGTGCCGCAGGCAGACGCCAAGGAAGCGGCCATAGAAGTTCTCCACCGCCAGGAAAATCCGCTCGGAATAGGCGTGCAACTTCTGGCCAAGGCTGTGTTGGCGGGCGGCTTCCTCTTTTTCTTTTTCGGTTCGGGGCATGGTTTTGAGCAGTTTTGAACTCAGCATAGGTGTGAGCATGAGGGCGCAGGCCAGGCTGGCCAGCAGGGTCGCAGTGACCAGCCCTCCCAGCTGCCGGAACATGATGCCAGTGGCGCCATGGACAAAGACGAGCGGCAGGAACACGCAGATAGTGGTGGCTGTTGAAGCCAGCAGGGACAGGCCGACTTCCGAGGCTGCGAACATAGAGGCCTCGCGCACCTTGACGCCACGACTGACCTGGGTAGTGATATTCTCCAAGACGACAATGGCATTGTCAACGACCATGCCAATCGCAATCGCCAGCGCTGACAGGCTGATGATGTTGATCGTCCAGCCCATGAAATACATGTAGCTGAACGCGATAATGAGGGAAAACGGAATGGTCATCACGATCACCAGCGAGGTGCGGAAATTGCGCAGGAACAGATAGCAGACCAGGACTACGAAGAGACCGCCCCAGTACACCGAGTCGCGCACGTTGGCGATCGATTGCGTGATGAAGGTCGAAAAGTCGTTGACAATGAAGAAATGGATATCCCGGGGTATGACGGTCTCCAGGCGTTTCAATTCGTTGCGGACGGCTTCACAGACCGCAACGGTGTTGGCGCCGGTTCGTTTCTGTACAATCATGATCATGCCGTCCCGGCCCATGGTCTCGACGAACTGGGTGATTTCCTTGAACGAGTCGCTGATTTCGGCCACGTCCTTGAGCCGGATGATGGCGCCGTCCTTCTGCAATAGTGGGATGTCCCGGATTTGATCTGGATCGACGTATTCGCCTAAGATGCGGATGGTATATTCGATGATTCCGATCTTGAGGTTGCCAGCCGGAAGCGTCTTGTTTTCGGACGCGATCGCGGCCTCGATGTCGGACAAGGTCAGGCCATGTCCGGCCAGGCGCTGGCGGGAGAGGGTGACGTTGATCTGCCGCTGCAAGCCGCCGAAAGCGTCCACCGAGCCGACCCCCTCAAGGCGCTGCAAGGGCTGGAAGACCTCGTCGTCGATGATATCATACAGCTTTTCGATGCTTTCCTTGGCGGTGACGCCAATCACCATCACCGGCATGCTGGCAGAGTCGAATTTCAGGATGAGCGGGTCATCGACGTCTTCGGGCAAGGCTCGTTTAGTGCGGTCAAGGCGGGCTCGGATGTCGTTGCTGGCCTCGTCGATATTGGTTCCCCAAGTGAAGGTACACGCGATTGTCGAGCGGCCCTCTGAAGTGCTGGAGCTGATTTCATCGAGGTTCGGCACGGAGCCGAGGCTTTTTTCCAGGACTCGGGTGACCTTGGTTTCGACGTCTTCACAGGAGGCGCCTTGCCAGGTCGTCATCACCGTGACCCGGGTCGGCTCAATCTCTGGCGTGAGGTCAAGTCCGAGCTTAAAGAAGCAGATGACGCCGAGGACGAGGACGGCCAGGAACAGCATGGCCGTGGCCGCAGGGCGTTTAACGCCGAATTCTGGTAGTTTCATAGGGAGCCAGGGGTAGGTGGAAAATCGTGTCGGGAAGGAAAAGAGAAAAAGGCCGCTGGGCGCGACGGTCAGAAATCGAGGTTGTTTCCGGGCAGGCGCTTGATGGCTGCACCGTCGGTCAGGCGGTGCTGCCCGACCACGACGACCTCGTCGCCCTCCTGCAATCCATCGATGACTTCGACCTTGTTTTGGAAGCGGATGCCGAGTTTGACATCGACGGCACTGACCTGGTCCTTGCCATTGGCGACGTAGACGATATTTCTGGCCAGGTTGCGAATGGGCAGGGCGGTATCGATGGCGAGTACGTTGTCCCGGCTTTCGATGAGGACTTCGACGGTGGCGTACATGCCCGGCTTGAGCTTGTAGCTGCCATAGTCGTTGAGGCGGTTTTTCACCCGCAGTTCGACTTGTGCGGTGCGGGTGGTGATGTCAATGGCCGGATAGACTTTGGCCACGTTGCAGTCGACCACTTCTCCTGGCAGCGACGTCGTGCTCATGCGCGCCTTAGTGCGTCCGGGCATGATGCGCGGCAGGTGGTTGACTGGAATGGACAGCAGCACCTTGACTTCCTCCATGGCCATGATGGTGACAATCGTGGTGGTCGGCGTCACCATGGCGCCAGGGTCGATGTATTTGCGGGTGACGATGCCGTCCATAGGTGCAAACAGCTCGGTTTCTGACATGATGACTTGAGCCTGTTGCAAGTTGGCCATGGCTTGCAGGTGGGCGGCTTCGGCCTGCTGGACGCTGGCCTTGCTGCGTTCCAGTGCGGCTTCGGCTTGCTGGATGGCGGCTTCTGCGGATTTGACTTGGGCGGCGGCTGCGTTTTCGCTGGCTTCGGCTTGGTTGAGGGCAGCGACGGCCTGGTCATGCGCCGTGACCGCCTGGTCGTAATTCTGCTGGGTGGTCGCCTGATTGGCCAGGAGGCTCTGCTGGCGGCCGAGTTCGCGTTCCTTGTCTGCCTTGGCCGCTTGTGCAGAGACGGTGGCGGCTGCGGCGCTGGTCTTGGCGGCGAGGCGTTGTTCGAGGGTGGCCTTGGCGTTGAGGATGCCGGCTTGGTAGCTGGCAATGTCGGCCTTGACTGCTGCCAGGCCAGCTTCAGCGGCGGCGACGGCGGCGTTGGCATTGGCCAGCTGGGCTTTGAACTCGCGGTCGTCAAAGCGCGCTATCAGCTCGTCTTTTTTGACCCGTGTGCCTTCTTCGACCGGGGTGCCGTCGGCCAGGGCCAGGGTCAGCAGCCGCGCAGAGATTTTGGCTTGCAGATTGACGCTCTGCATGGGCTGGATGTCGCCATTGAAGGTCAGCACTTCGTCGATGCGGTGGCGCTGGACCTTGCCGGTCTGAACCGTGACTGCCAAATCGCGCGGGCCGGCCTTCTTCTTCTGGGCTTCCTTATGTTTGTTCTGGATCAGGAACGTGGCGGCGATGCTGCCGCCCAGGAGGGCGATGACGGCGATGAACGTGGCAAATGCGTAGAGTTTGTTTTTCATGGTGCTGTCTGGGTGGGGGGGTGCGGCGTCTATGACTCTGGTCTGGAGAGCCAGTGGAGGATTTCAAGGTGAAGGCGTTGGGGGTGGCCGCCCGTCTTTTGGACAAGGTGTTTGCCGTCGCTGTTACTCTTCGGTTTCCAAAAGGAGGATGCGGCCGGTGCTGGCGCCGAGCAGTTCCAGGCTGTGGAAAACTTGAATATAGGCTTGGGAGCGGGCGGCGGCGCTGATGGTGACGTCGGTCTGCGCTTCGTTCAGGCGCGTGATCGTGGTGGCGCCGCCGAGATACTCTTGATGCACTAAGTCGCGGATTTGCTTGGCCGTGGCCAGGATGTTTTCTTGCAGGGCGAGTTGGTGGCGGCAGGTGTCAAGAGCCAGGAAATTCCGCCTGACGGTAGTTTCGATAGCCAGTTCGAGTTCCTTTTTGGCTTCGATGGCCGCTGCCAGCTCGGCTTCGGCCTGGTTCAGCAGAGCCGTGGTCTTGAAGCCTTGGAAGAGGTTCCAGGAGGCGGCCAGCCCAAAGCTGACGTTGCGGTCGTAGTTCTCGTTGAAATGCAGTGAATCGACCCGTTCGTAGCCATAGTCTGCAAACAGGCGGAGCTTGGGGCTCCAGGTGCTTCGGGCGGCCTTGATGCCGGTTTGGGCGGCGTTGATCCGGTTTTGCGCGATGGCCAGGTCAGGTCGGTGCTGGCGTGCGTAGTCCAGCAGGTCGGCCAGTTGGACTGGCTGCCGGATCAGTTTCTCGTCCGGCGGGGTCAGCTGGATGTACTCCCAGATGTCGTCTTGGGTGATGGCCAGCAATTCACCGAGGATGATAATCGCGGCGCGCCAGGCTCTTTCGGCGGCGATGTAGTCGACTTCGGCATTGGCGACCTGGAGTTGGAAATTGAGGACTTCGCTGGCTGTGGCGATGCCTCCCTCCTGGCGCTTGCGGGCATCGGCGTGCAGCATGCGGTTGAACTCGGCATCTTCCTTGGCGATGCCCATGCTGTCTTGGGCGAGGATGGCCGAATAGAAGGCTGACGACACGGCTTGCAGAAGCAGGCGCTGGGCGTCGGTGCTGGCGGACAGGGCGGCGGCGTGGTCGAATTCGGCGATCAGCAGCGAGAAGCGGCGCTGGAAACCGTCGAACAGGAGCCAGTTTGCGGACAGTCCGAGGCCGTATTTGGTGTTTTCGTCATAATCGCGCTGCGGGCGCGTGGCGCGGTCATGGTTGCGGGTGATGCCGAAGGACACGTCCAGGGTTGGCCAATAGGACGACTTGGCCTCGGCGGCTCGCGCAGCTGCCGCGTCGATCCTGGCCTTGGCTTGCGCCATGGTCGGACTTTGCTGCAGGGCGAGTTTTTTCGCTTCCAGCAGGGTCAGCTGGAGTTTTGCCTTTGTCCCTTCCGCGTGGGTAGTGGCGGTCGGCTGCGCGTGGGCAGCCAGGGCAGTGGCGACTCCGAGCGTAAGTGCCAGGAGTTTCTTTCCGAGGCGGCAGGGATGTATTCGGCGTAGGCAGCTGTAGCTGTCGATCATGGTTTTTCTGCGGGGGGTTGGTTTTGCAGGTCTGCAACCGTGCGGCGCACGGTGTTAAAGATGAAGTCAGCTAAATGGGAACGGTCATGGGCGTCGGTGATGTTGAACTGGCCCAGGCCCTTTAAGATGCGTTTTTCGACGTGGGCTTGAATCGGCAAAAAGAGGCAGAGACTGTAGTAGGTATAGTGGACTAAGGCGATTGTGGTCGGGTTGGCGGCAGAGCCTAAAATGGCGGACAGCAGCCGCATGATGCGCGTTTCGTATTGACGCAGCTTTTCCTCCTGAATCTTTAGCGGCGGAAAGACATTCTCCAGCTGGGACGATTCAATCAGCTCGCGCATTCGGAACCAGTTGACTTGCGACATCGTGTTGTCATACGTCTGCTCCAGCAGCGTTTCAATGTGGGTGCGCAACGCCTGCCAGGGGTCGGTCTCCGCAAGCTCCCAGCAGCGTTGCATGGTCTTGGCGTACGCCTGGCGGGCATATTCGCGAACCGCCTGGTAAAAGCCCACCTTGTCGCCAAAATAATAGTTGATCGCAGCAATGTTGCTCCCGGCCTCGTCGCAGATTTCCCGCACCGTTGCGCCGCTGAATCCCTTCTCAGCAAAAATCTTCAGGCCAGCAGCCAGCAGCCGATCCCGGTTCTCGATTTTATCATCTTTTGCCATGACATTACCGTTGGTAGATGAGACTTGCGACAATGTATAGATAAACGCATTGTTCAAAAATATATTTTAAAAAAATGTTTTATTTTTTGTAATCGGTAAGCCGTTGATACTCGGAGTTCCGGTGAGCAGTGGCACCAGCGCCATGGGGTAGGGGGCTTTAGCCCGGGCACTGAACAGAGGCAAAACAGCAGCACCAAGCAGCTGCGGCGCCCCGCGTCCTCGCTTTTATTCTGTCTGGAGCAGGAGTCCGAGTGGGAGGTCGTCTCCGGCGATTTGATTCTGGAAGTCCTCCGAGATGGGCTTGATGTCCGTGACCATGGCGATCCATTCTGCAGGGGCGTTGTTTTCTTGCAGAAAGTCCAGGGCTGCCAGGCGATTTTTGTCTGGCAGGTCAAGGGTGCGGATGCCGGTCAGACGGGCGGTGTTGGCAACCGCGAACAGAGCCAGGCGAGGGCTTTTGGCCTGGACGGCTTTTCGGAGCAGGTCTGTTGACAAAGGCGCCCATTGGGCTGCTGGGATGACGGCGTCCAGCGCGCCTTGGAAAAGCTGGCGGGCTGCGAGGCGGGCGATGACCCAGAAGTAGGCCTCCTCAAGTTTGCCGCTGTTGCGCAGCAAGGCGGTCAGCAGGCGCAGCTTCAGCGTCCGCGGGATTTTTTCCAGGGCGGCAGCCAGTCGCCATTGTTCGATGCCAGGATGGTTTCCGGCGCGGATAGCATTGGCACCCTCGGCAGTGATGATGGCGCGGACGACGATAGCTGCGGCTTGGTCTTGCTGTCCAGGCCGCAGGCCGGCAGCCAGTCGCCGCCAGAAGGTCCACCATTCGGCCTGCACCTGGGGGTTTTTGGCGGCCAGCGGGCCTGGGCGCCATAATTTCCAGGCTTCACGAATGCGCAGTTCGTCGCCGGGCGTGCCGCAGCCTGGCCGCAGGCAGAATCCGGCCAGGTTGAGCCAGCGGGCTTCATGGGCAGGTGAGAGCGACCGCCAGTCGCGGTGTTGCAGCAGGAGGTCGGCGAAACGGCGGAGCAGGGCGGCATCCCAATCCGACCGCGGCAGCTCAAGGGCGTCCTCAAGCTTTTTGCTGAGGCTGGGAAGCAGGGTCTGGTCAGAGCCGGATAGAATGTCCGTTATGATGGTCAAGGCGGCGGTGATGCGGCTTTCCTCAATGGTGATTGAATCCGGCGTCCTGCCCAGGGGATTGGCGTCGGCATCATCGTCTTCCTGGCGGCGTTGACGGAGGTCGAAGGTCAAGGGGAAGCGATGGCCAGTCGAGGGGATTTCGCACCACAGATCAAGGGCGCCGGTTTCGTTCAGCTGTGTGGAGATGGTTGCCGTCAAAGTCTTCTGGTCAGTTTTGCGTCCATATTTGACGACGGTGTGCAGGGGCGGCAGCTCGGTGACGCCGTCGACCAGGTCGGGGATGACATCGCCGAGCCGGTCTCCCAGCCGGGTGGCGCTGGCGTAGAGCGGGAAGGCGACCGGCTGGTTGGCGCGGAGTTGGAAGGTTCTGCCTTCCAGGCGTTGGACAACGCCTTCGTCGGTGTCGCGCGGCATGACGCAGAGCAGGGATTGCTGGTCGTCCTGTTCGACTTTCAGGAAGAAGGCGCGGGCAATGCCGCCTTTGACGCGGACGCCGCGGTCGATTCGGGCCAGGCCATAGTAGGCCGCACCTGCGGAGACGGCCAGGCTGAGGTCAGAAGCGTGCAATTCCGGCAAGGGCGGGAGCTGCTGCCAAGTGCCTACTACGCGCCGGATGTGCTTCCGGAAAACTTCCGGCAGCATGGCGCCGCCGTTGAAAAGCAGATGTGAAGGCGTGGCTGGCTGGCCTGGCCTGGGGCCGGCATGGCGGAGAAAGTCCAGCAGGTGCTTGGTGATGGCAGGGTCAGGGGCATACGGCAGGCCCATTTCCTGGATGCCGCGGCGTCGGTCCGGGGCTGGTGCGTCCAGGGGCAGTTCAGGCAAGAAGCCTTCCATGAGCGTGGTCAGGACGTGTTCGCGGGTGAACGCATGGGTGCGTAGTCCGGCCATCAGCGAGCTGCCAGCACCAGTGATTTGGACTGTGCAGGAGTCGACCGGGTTTGGGCTGAGCAGGGTTTCCTTGGCGCGGCGGCATTCCTGGCAGAGCTGGCTCCATTGCCGCTGGGGCAGCTTGGCGCCCCAGGCTTTTTCCGCCAGGCGAGCCAGGGTCATGTCCATGTTGTCGCCGCCGAGAAGAAGGTGGTCGCCGACAGCGGTGCGCCGCAGCACGGCGTTGTCTTCGACCTGGATGATGGAAAAGTCAGTCGTGCCGCCGCCGACATCAATGACCAGCACCTGGGCGCCGACCTGGAGGTGTTCTTGCCAGGAGTCAGCATGGCGGGCGACCCAGGCGTAGAAGGCGGCCAGGGGCTCCTCCAGAAGGGTCAGGCGCTTGAGGCCGGCTTTGCGGGCGGCTTCGAGAGTAAGGTTGCGGGCGGCTTCGTCAAAAGAGGCCGGGACAGTGACGATGACCTGTTGTTCGGCCAGTTTGCAGGGAGTGCCGTCTTCATCTTTGACTTGAGCGAATTGGCGGTCCCAGGCTGCTCGGATGTGGTCGAGGCACAGGAAGGCCGCCTGAACCGGCGAGATCATCTGCTTGCCCAGCTCGCTGCCCCAGGGCAGGATTGGCTTTTGGCGGTCGACGCCGGCGTGGGCGAGCCAGGATTTGGCGGAAGCGACCAGGCGTTCCGGCACGGCCGCGCCCTGGTCGCGTGCCAGGCGGCCGACGGCGTGGCGGTTGGACTTGGTCCACGGCAGGCCAAGGGCGTGCCCCGGCAAATCGTGTTCGCCAGCCAGATAGCAGAAGGACGGCAATAGCGGCTCGGTGGCGACTTCGCCGGGAGCAATCAGCTGCGGGATGAGAAATTGACGCAAGGTCGGGGTGTCTTCAGTCAGATCAGCATAGCAGACTGAACAATTGGTAGTGCCGAGGTCAATGCCGACCAGAAAACGGCCGATGGAGGCAGGGCGGTTGGTCATGAGTGGAAATATCGCGGGTTACGGTCGCTGCGTAGGGAGGAAGTGGCGGGAAAATGCGGGTGTTATTCAATGGCTTTGATGGATTGTCGCCGCCGGTTGACCTCCTTGACTTCCTCGGCCGTTGAGCGCCTAAGCGTGATGTTGTCAAAGCAGTAGATGCCGGACGGCCAGAAGGCATACGGCTTGATCAGGAGGCGCTCCGGATAGAACTGGGGCTTGGAAATGGGCAGGCTGAAGCCCATTTCAAAATGCTGCCATTCGTTGGGTTTGATGGCTCTGCAGGCGAGCGTGTGCCGGTACACCATCAGGTAGTCGCCTTCTTTGGAATCACGGCGCAAGGCGTCTGGCCCGAACATCTCCGAGTAGGCAGGGCCGCCGGGATGATGGGTGTGGAACCAGGATGAATTTTGGCCGGCTTTTTCGGCGGTTACGCGCTGAAAGCCTCGGATGAGCACCATGGGATAACTCAGCTCTGCGGACTTGAACTGGCTTTTGACGTCAGCCGAGATGATGAAGTGGACGTCGCCGGACTTGAGGTCAACCGGCGTCGCAAAGGCCCAGACTCCCTCGTGGGCGCCGACCGTGTCATACTGACCCGTCTTCTTGCCGCGGCCGCGCCCAGGGAAATTCTTCTCATCGCTTTTCCAGGCTTTTTTGTCTTCTTGGAAGACGCTGGTGTCAAAAGTCAGGCAACGGCCCGGGTTGCCGTCTTTGCCCCAGGTCACGGTCAGCCCGTCCACACCGCTCCAGCCGGTCGGCGCCCTGCCGCTGCCTTTTTCCAAGTCGCTGTTGACAATCAGGTTCTTTTGCTTTTTCGGCTTTTCGGTTTTGGCAGCGGGTTCAACATTCTGGGAATGCAGGGTCAGGATAGGCAGGAGTAGAGCCGCTGCGGCCAGCGACAAAAGACGGTTTATAGTCATGTCAACGTCCTCCTGATGAGCGGGTTATTCAGTTTGCTGGTGGAACAATTTGGCGTAGAAGCCATTTTTGTCCAGCAGTTCTTGGTGTGAGCCATATTCGCTAATGACGCCGCCCTCCAGCACGGCGATTTTATGGCACCGCATGGCCATGGACACTCGCTGGGAGACCATGATGGCCGTCTTGCCAATGAGAATCTTAGCCAGGGTTTCCTGGATTTTCTGCTCGGTATTGGCGTCCAGTGCCGAGGTGCAGTCGTCTAGGATCAGCAATTCCGGGTCGGTCAGCAAGGCTCGGGCCAGGGACAGGCGTTGGCGCTGGCCGCCGGAAAGGCTGGTGCCCCTTTGGCCGATCAGTGTTTCGTACTGGACTTTCATCTCCAGGATGAAGTCGTGCATTTGCGCGGCCTTGGCTGCGTTCATGATCTGTTCGTTGGTGGCGTCAGGACGGCCATAGCAGATGTTGTCCCGCATTGACCCGCTGAAAATCTGCGCTTCCTGAGGGACGATGCCGATGCGGTGGCGCATCGATGATGTCTTGATGTTGTTCAGGTTGATGCCGTCGACGGTGATGGTTCCGAAGGTCGGCTCATACAGGCGCGACAGCAGGTGCAGGAGCGTCGTCTTGCCGCTGCCGCTGGCGCCCATGATGCACAGCCAGGTTCCGGCCGGAACCGTGAAGTTGACCCCTTTCAGCACCGGCTCCGGCGGCGTTGGCGGCTCTTCAGCGACCTCATCGGCTTCGCGCTCCCCGCGTGGCGGCGGGTACGAGAAGAAGACGTTGTTGACTTCGATGCCTTTCTTGAGGGGGCTGGGGAAGTCGACGGCGTCTGGCGCGTCAACGATTTCGAGCGGGCGGTCGAGTACGCCGACGACTCGGAGCAGGGCGATGCGGAGTCGTTGCAGCACAAAGCTCAGCTGGGTGAATTCTAACACTGGCTGGAACAGGGTCATGGTGGTGGTGTGGAGGAACATCATGCGGCCGAGGGTCATGTCGCCGTCAATGACCATCTTGCCTCCGTACAGGAAGATGGCGCAGCTGCTCATGCTGGTGAGAATCCCGGCCTGGCGGCCTAAGCCGGCGTTGACCTTCTGGTTGGCCAACGCATCGCGGATGAAAGTGGCCATGAGACGGTGAAAATTGAGGATTTCACTTTTTTCCCGGGCGTATGCCTGGATGGCCTTGATGGCGTCTATTTTCTGGGAGACCAGCCCGTACAGGCAGGAGTTGGTATGGCGCAGCTCCTGGTTGAGGCGCCGGATTTCCGGCCGTTTGCTCCTGTACATCCAGGCGTAGATAGGGGTGATGGCAATGGCGATCAGGGCCATGCGCCATTCCTCGTAGAGGAGGACCGTCGTTCCGATGATAATCATGGACGTGCAGTGGGTGGCGCTCATGAAGAATCCCATCATTTCGCCACGCACGGCGTCGACGTCCGAGAGGATTCGCGACAACAGCCGCCCCGGGCTCATGGACTGGTGGTAGGACATGGACAGCTCCAGCACTTTGCGGTGCATATCCTCCCGCAGTTTGCTGGTGATGCTCTGGGCCACGGTGATCTGCTTCCGAGTGGAGTAGCGGGCCAGGTAGTTCAGGCCCAACTGCGTGCCCATGTAGAACAGGGCGATGAACAGCAGCCGCCGCCCAGCGCCAGGCGGACGCTGGCTGACTCTGACGCCCATGTCAATGCGTCGCCCCATGCTGACAGTCGGGCGGGAGGAAGGGCCGAAGGTGTTGCGGTCTGGCTCCCAGATGCGGCGTTTCGTCTCCGGCGGCTTATTGTCGGCGCTGCGGATGACGAGGATATTGTCAACCACCATCCGGGAATAGAAGGACATCAGGTAGACCGCATTGGAGTTGGCGGCGACCATGAGCATGCATGCGAGCAGGGACCAGCGTGAGTCCCATACATATTCGCGGATGAAGCGCAGGTAGAGCGGCCAGTCCGTGCCATGCTCAGGCGGCTCCTTCCGGTGGGGGCGGAAGGGATAGTCCCGCTTGTGCTCTTTGATTTTGTCGAAGAAACCCATGGCAAATTCGGTTGGTACGGATATGGGAACAGGGTGGGAAAGAGTGTTATTCCTCGATGACGCCCTTGCCCATGTGCTTGGTATAGAGTTCGTGGTAGCGGCCGTTGGGGATGGCCATCAGCTCGGCGTGCGTGCCGCGCTCCTGGATGACGCCTTTGTCCAATAAGATGATTTGGTCGGCATTTTTGATGGTGCTGAGACGATGGGCGACGACGAAGCTGGTCCGGCCGGCCAGCACCTTGTCCATGGCGCGCTGGATAGCCTGCTCGGAATCGCTGTCAAGGGAGCTGGTCGCCTCGTCCATGATTAAGATGGCGGGGTCGGCGCAGATGGCGCGGGCGATGTTGATACGCTGCTTCTGGCCCACTGACAGTTCAACGCCATAGTCGCCGACCAGTGTGTCATAGCCTTGGGGGAGTGACATGATGAAGTCGTGGATTTCCGCTATTTTGGCGGATTCGATGATGTCGTGCTCAGTGGCGCCTGGGCGGCTGTAGCGGATGTTGTCCTTGATGCTGATGCTGAACAGGAGGGACTCTTGCAGGACAATGCCGAACTGGCGCCGGAATTGGTGCAGGTCCAGCCGGCGGATGTCGTGGCCGTCAATCTTGAGTTCGCCGCCGGTGATGTCATAAAAGCGCAGCAGCAGGTTGAGGACCGTGCTCTTGCCGCAGCCGGTCGGGCCGATCAGGGCGATGGTGTCGCCAGGCTTGGCATGGAAAGTGATGCCTTTCAGGACAGGCTTGCCTTCTTCGTAGTGGAAGTGGACGTCGTTGAAGTCGACCTGGCCGGTGATGTGCGGGATGGGAATCGGGTTGGGGTCGTTGACGACTTCGGCTTTTTCGTCAAAGATTTCGAAGAGGCGTTCGGTGGCGATGGAGACTTGCTGGAGCTGGTTGACCAGCTGGGAGAAGCGCACTGCCGGCCCGAGCAGCTGCATGGCGTATGCAGTGAAGGCGGTGACGTCGCCGTAGGTGAGGTCGCCGGAGATGATCATGCCGCATCCCAGGAAGTAGATCAGGGAACGCCCCAGGCTCTGGATGAGGTTGACGTTCATCCAGAAGGTGTTGCCAGCGATGCCCAGCTCCTTGTCATGCACCAGGGCAGTCCGCGATTGGCCCTCGAAAACGTTGTGTTCACGGGATTCTGCCCCGAAGGTCTTGACCGCCATGTTGGCGACCAGGCGGTTCTGGACGCCGCCGGACAGCCGGTCGTAGGCGGAGCGGCTGGCCTTGCTGGCCACGATGATGGGCCGGATGTTGAAGTTGTAGTTGAGGACGAAGATCGTGACGATGATGATGAGGAGAATGGACAGGCGCCAGTCAATGGCGAAAGTGGCGATGATCGCGAAGGTCGAGCAGACCAGGTCGGAGATGATGCCGACGCTCTGCCCGGTCAGCATCTGCTGCACCGTGCCGCTGTCCCCCATCAGACGCCAGACGAGCTTGCCGACGCTATGCTTGCTGAAGAAACGCAGCGACAACCCGAGGAAGTGTTTATAGAGGGCGCAGCGGATGTCGAAGACGAAGCGTTGGCCGAGATAGGCGATGCTGAGCGACTGGACGTATCCAAACAGCGAGGTCAGGATCGGCAGGGCGACCATGAAGAAGCCAAGCCCGAAAAACAGGTTGGTTTCGCCTTTAGTGAAGACTCGGTCAACCAATGCGCGGGTGACCAGCGGCGGCGCCATGGCCAGGACCGACAGCAGCACGGTGAGCCCGAACAGCCCGTAGAGCTGCAGGTAGTAGGGCTGCATGAACACCAGGATTTTCCTGATGTTCCCCAGGCGCTTTTTGTCTTGGTTGGGCGGGGGCATAGATGGGCGGCCGCAGGCTGTTCCAGCGGCTATTCGAAGTCAAGGTTGAACAGGTAGAACCAGAACGAGGATTTGCCGTAGTAGATGCGGGCTTCGGCCGTGGTGCCGGGCGGGATGACGCGGTCGCCCGGGTCAAAGCTGCAATAGGCGACCCGGTAGGTGCTTCCACCATCGGCCTGGATGACGCTGCGCAGATATTCGATCTTGCCCCTGAAGTAGATGCGGGAGACGCCGCGGTAGGAACTCAGGCGGGCACGATAGGTCTGCCCTTCGGCGACCTTGGTGGAATAGCGCTCGTTGATGCGCAGCTTGAGCGTCTGCTGGTCACCGCCGAAAATTTCATAGATGACGGTGGTGGGCTGAAGCAGCTCGCCGATGACGAATTCATAGCGCACCACGACGCCGCTGATCGGGGCGCGAACCTGCCGGGTGCGCAGGCGGGCTTCGGCGCGGCGCACGGCGTCAGCCAGGGCGCCTAGTTCGCTCTTGATCGCGGCCAGCTCGCTGTTGTATTTGTCACGGTCGCGGCGAAGAAGTTCTTCGTAGATGTGGAAGTCCTTTTGCTTGAGGGAATTAAGTGTCACTTGGGCGAGCTGTTCCTTGAGTTGCTCATCTTCCAGGTTGCTGGCGGCCTTGAGGCCTTTTTCAACCAGCTCGCGGGTCAGCTTCAGCTTGGTTTGGGCGTTCTGCAATTGCAGTTCGGCGATGGCGATGCTGTCCTTGTGCGTACGCTGCTGTTCAGCCAGGTCGACCTGGCGCCGTTCCAGGTCAATGTTCATTTCCGCCTGGCGGCGTTCAAGCTCGACTTCCAGCTTGGAGTGGCGGGCCTTGGCTTCGGCTAAGGACGCCTCCTCCTCCTCGGCGTTCAGCTGCACTAAAAGCTGCCCGGCTTCGACTTTGGCACCGGTGCGAACGAGAATTTTGCTGACCACGCCAGTGACCGGCGGCCGGACTTCGGCGTAGTCCTCGGTGGTGACGTAGCCAGACGCAAGGGTGTAGCGGTCGACCTTGATGACAATGCCGGTGGCGACGATTGCGGTGATGACCAGGAGGGTCAGGAGGGTATAGAGGATTTTCTTGCGGCGGGCATCCCGTTTGGGGAGAGGCATTTTTTCGCCGATGGTGGTGCGCAGATCGCCCATTATGAACTCCAAGTGATGACATTGGCCGGCCAAGGCGGCAATTAAAAAAAGACTCGCAAGGGGCTGTCGGGAATCAGTCAGCAGGCGGTCCCGAGTGTTGCGAGTCAATTCGAACAGGAAAAAATCATGGCGGTTAGGACAGAGATTTGGCTGTTAAATTAAGATAAAAGTCATTTGCCGTCTGTCAACTCGCCGACAGGCAAAATCATGGCGGTTCATCCTTAGCAGTCCAGCCTTCAGGCTGCCGCATGTTGTGCGCTTTCAACGTGTTTGTCGCTCCGCGCTGTGTGTGGACGTGGTGGACGTGGCCGCCGTGTCGAGTACAGACGCTCTTTCGCCCCTCGCCCGTCTTTTCGCCCCTCACCCATGAAATCACGTTACGCAGCAAGACAACCATCAAATTGATTCCACCTCACTCTGGGCTTCGCTCGCCCTGGGCTTTTATGTTTCAGCCCTGCGGGCCTTCGTCGCAGCACCGCTGGTTTCCCCGTACAACACACCCTAAAAAAATCTGCGTCATCTGCGTCATCTGCGGATAAAACAACAGTTCCTCGCCCCTCGCCCCGTCCACTAAGGCCGCACGATTCGCTCGTTGCTTTTATTTGAAATTTGCCATTCCCGCGAATACAGTATGGGTTCTATTTGCGCCCGTCGATTTCCCCGTCCGGGTCGTCCTATCGACTCCAACACCAGAAAGTCACATCATTATGGCAACAAAGAAAAAGCAGCTTGTCGCAGCTCAGATTGGCTGCGGGAAATTCTCCTGGGGGCAGGATTTCCCCAACATGTCCCGTCATCCGCAGCTGCGTCTGAAATGGGCTTGCGACGTGCAGCTTGACAAGGCCCGAGCCGCCGCCAAGCACTTTGGCGTCCCTGAAGTGACGGACGATTTCATGGCGATCGTCAAGGACCCGGAAGTCGATTTGATCAAGATTGCGACTACGCACGAGGTGCATCTGCCGATCATTGAGGCTGCTGCCCAGGCGGGAAAGCATATTTTCTGTGAAAAGCCGATGGCCATGCGCGATGACGAAGCCTACCGGATCATGCGGGCGGTGCGGACTCACCAGGTCAAGCTGTGCGTTGACCTGAACCGTCGCATGGCGCCGGCCTTGCAGGCGTTGAAAAAAGCCTGGCAGGCTCAGGTGGCGGCGCCGCGCCACTCGGCCTGGCGCTATATGGAGCAGCAGCGCGCCATGTTGCCGGAAGAAGACCATACGCACCTGCTCATCCGCATCCAGGACGAAAGTTCTTCCTACGGCCTCGGACATCTCGACCCCCTCACCGGCGGCGGGGAGATCATCGGCGAGTCCGTGCATTGGCTTGACCTGGCTTGCTGGTTCTTCGCTCCGCAGCGGCCAGTGGAGATCACGGCCTGGGGGTCGTCACGGCTGTCGCATGGCATCCATCTTAAATTCAGCGGCGGCGACAGCATGACCTTGACTTTTTCCTGCTTCGGGACGTTTGACTATCCCAAGGAATTGTTTGAAGTCACGGCCAAGGCATCCTTGATGCGCAGCCTGTTCTTCGTCGAGAACAACTACTACGGCATTCCGGGCGCAGCTGCTGAGACGTTCCCCATGCAGCATTACAGCGGCAAGATCAAGGATGAAGGCTTTGACGCCTATCTGCGCAAGTACGAGGAACGGACTAAGGATGCCACCAAGGGGCTGAAACAGCTTGAGCAGGACGAACCCTTCCTGGTCGACAAGGGGCACAAGCATCTGCTTGACGCCTTTGTCCAGGCTATCCTCCTGGACCAGCCCTCGCCATGCAATGAACTGGATGGATTTATCTCGACCTACCTGGCTCAACGGGCGATTGAGTCCATCGAATTGAGGCAGACGCTGCCGATTCCGGTGGAGAAAATCACGCCTTGCATCGGCGGTAGGTTCTGAAGGGCTGCGGCAGCCGCAGATGCAGTCTGCGAGTCCTTGGCGCGATCCTAAGGCTCCTTTCGGCTTGGAGCCGCAGCTGTCACTAAGAGTGTAAGGTTAAGAAAAGTGTTTTTGCAAAGAAGAATGAGGTGAATGAATGGGTACAAAAGTTGGTTTTGGCATCATTGGCGCCGGCATGATTTCCGGATTTCACGCAAAGGCCATGAAGAAGTCTGAGAATTGCTATCTGGTCGGGGTCTACGACGCCAATCCCGTTGCCGCTGAACGGATGGCGAAGGAATACGGCGTACGCCACTACCAGAAATACGAGGATTTTTTGGCAGACCCCGAGATTCAGGCGGTGACCATCGCGGTGCCTTCAGGGCTGCACGGCGAAGTGGCTATCCCGGCGGCTGAGGCTGGCAAGCATATTTTGTGCGAAAAGCCGCTGGAAATCACCTTGGACAAGGTCGATGCGATCATCGCGGCCTGCGATGCCAACAACGTGTTGCTGTCACCGGTGTTTCAGAGTCGTTTCTCCAAGCCGGTGCAGCTGGTCAAGCAGGCCATGCAAGCCGGCCGGTTTGGCCGCATGGTCTTGGCCAGTGCGCAGATGCGATGGTTCCGCGACACTGCCTACTACAGCGGCTCGACCTGGCGCGGAACCTGGAAGCTCGATGGCGGCGGGGCGCTGATGAACCAGGCTATTCATACCATCGACCTGCTCATCTTCATCAATGGCGCACCCAAGGAGGTCTTTGCGTTTTCCGGCACCCTGACGCACAGCATCGAAGTGGAGGACAACCTCTGCGCCGCCATCAAATACCGCAATGGGTCATTCGGCACCATCGAAGTGAGTACATCCTGCGCCCCTGGATTCCCGCGCCGGCTCGAATTCTCTGGCAGCGCTGGAACGGTTGCCTTTGAGGAAAGCAAGATAACCCGCTGGGAATTCGCCAATCCGCTGCCAGAAGATGAGACGATTATCAACGAATTGTTCGGCCCGGTCAATGCCGCAGGCGGGCGTGCGCCGATGAATATCTCAAGCGACGGCCACGCCATGCAGATCGAAGATTTGGCAGACGCCATCCTGACCGGCCGCAGGCCCTTCCTGGATGGTCGAGAAGGCCGAAGGGCTATCGAGCTGATCTGCGGCATCTATGAATCAGCCCGCACCGGCAAGCCCTTCTTCTTTGGCAGCTGACGCTGGCAGCGCCGGGTGAGGGAGGTGGACAGCCGACTTTAGGCGCACTCCAGGCGTTGTTCTCGCCGTTGGCGTAGCATGTCAACGGCGGTCATCGCCGCCATATAGACCAGGCAGGCGACTACCAGCAGGGCGCAAGCAGCAGTTTTCCGGTAGTAGCTGCGCAGTTCCGTCGGCGTCGCCTCTTTTTTCTTCGGCTCAGCCAGGCCAGCGCCGCGTTCCGCCTCGGACAGCGGCGGCGGTGGCGGCGCCATGGCCTGGGCGGCCTGTTCCGGCGGCAAGGCGGCGATGATGGCGCTCAATTCCTGTTGACGCGCCTGGACGTAGGCGTTGTTGAACCACGATGCAGCCAGCCCTTCCCAGAGGATGCGGGCGGCTTGATAGTCTTGGCGCAGGAGAGCCAGGCGCGCCAGGTTGTTGGGAATGTCGGGATGTTCGTATCCGCGGTTCAATGGGTCGGCGAATTCTGCGAACAGGACTCCGGCTTCCTCCACGCAGTTGTTGCGGCAGAAGACCTCTGTAAGCAGATTCATGTAGCGTGGGAAGGTCACATTCGGATCGTACATGAGCAGATTGGTGTAGGTTTGGTGGCGGTCGTAAATGGCCCGGGCCAGGCGCAGGGCCTCGATGTCTTTGCCCTGCATTGCCTTGGCGCAAAACAAGAACATGATGCCAAAGTTTTCGCGCGCTGCTTGGGTCAATTCGCCGTCCCGGGCTTCTTTGCCAAAGCGCCCGCGAGCCCGCTCTAACATCAGCAGCGACGCCCCCTCCAGCGTATCGGCATCGTTGGCGTCGAGACAGACGACGCACAGCGTCTGGATGGCCTTGTCATTCGGGTAAACTCCTGGCTTGACGTTCTCTATGGCGTATGTGAACAGTGCCCTGTCGCTTTTCCAGACCGGCAGATACTGCCGGAATTGCCAAGCCAGGAAGAGCGCATAGGCGGCGGTCAGGCAGGCGAAGAACTTTGTTCCGGACGGCCGTTTGCTTAGGGCGCGGTCGATGAGGAAAGCGAGGAAGGCGACTAAGACGGCGGCTGCGGCGTAGCTGTAGCGGTCAGCGTAATCAGTCGGATTGAAGGTGACGCCGTTGCCGTTTGGCGCGAACATGGCCCACCAGGCGGCGCCAAAGCCGAGGACACTGCCGAGCAGCCAGCGGCGGTCTAGGCCAGCCCAGCGAGCCAGGGCGTACACGCCGACTGCCAGGAGAATGAAGGGCGGGATGATCCACCAGTCATGGAAGTCAACCAGGGGATAGACCGGGTTGAGATGAACGGGAAAGACAGTGCTGGAAATGTAGAAGATGACGTTGTGTGAAATCAGCTCCACGAAGCGCGGCAGCGGCGCGATGGCGGGCGGGTCGCCATGCGCCAGGCGCTGGGTAGTCGTCAAGACCACCCCGAAATAGCTAAGGTAGGCAAGCGCTGGCGGCAGCAGGCGGCGCCAGGTCTGCTTCAGGTCGCCGCGATAAAAAACGTAGGCGAGAAACACTACGGGTAGCAGGATGGTGGCCGGTTTGGCGGCAATGGACAGGATGGTCAGCGCCGCCGCCAGAAAATATCTGCCCCGGCGGTCATGCGTTTTCATAAAGACATAGACAGCTGCCAAGCCCAGGCAGCCGGATAAAACGTCTTTGCGTTCCGCCAGCCAGGCGACTGACTCCAGGCGCTGGGGATGCACAGCCCACAGAAAGGCGGCTAGGCAGGCGATGGTTTTGCGGACGCCGAGATGGCGCAGGATGAGGTTGAGAAAAAGCGCAGCAACGCTTTGCAATACAATGGCGGTGAGATGGAAGCCGACAAAATGGTTATGGCCGTACAACGCCTTGTCTAACATCAAGGAATACATGGTCAGGGGCGTGTGCAGGCCAAGGAAGCCATTGAGAGCATAAAGCTTGATGTTTTCCCAGGTGAAGTGCAGATTGGGATTGTTGGAGATATAGGTGGCATCGTCCCAATGCTTAATCGTTTTGAAAGCCAGTGTGGGCGAGAAACACAGAAAGACGGCGGCGACCAGCGCCAATGTCGGCCAGTGTTCTGCCAGCACGTTGACGGCGAATCGCCAGGCTTTGGGAAAATGCGTCGGGGCTACGGCGGCAAACGCCAGAGCCAGCAGAGACAGGCAGAGCAGAATCGCCATCAGGACAGCACGAACATGGAAGGGGCGGGCGTCGTCAGCCGTTATCGACGACGGGAGGGGATTGGCGCCGTCGACGCGGGCGATGAAGTCCGAGGGCGCGTTGACGTCCATGCCTGCTGCGCCTACGCTGTGGGCAGTCGGCGTCTGGGCGGCGATGGCCTCCCGCGTCTCCCGGATCCGCTCCCTGGTGTAGTTCTGGTTTCCCGGATATTTTTCCAACTGTTGCCAGAGAGCCAGGGCAGTCTGGAAGTCACCCAGCAGGAAGCTGAGTCGGGCAAGGCTATTGGAAATGGACGGATGGATATGCTCTTGATGCAGGGGATTAGGGAATTCCGCCCGTAGTCGGGCTGCTTCGTCGCGTCTGTTGTTGCGACAGAACAGTTCGGTCAGCAGATTCAGGAGGCGAGGCATGGTCGCCTGCGGGTCGAACATCTCTCCCTGGAGATAGGCGCTGTTGCGCATGTATAAGGCTTCGGTCAGGCGGAGCGCCTCGTCGTCTTTCTGCTGCATGATTTTGGCGGCGGTCAGGAGCAGTGTGCCGTTGTTTTCCCTGAACTGGCGGTGCCTGACCGTGTCGCGGGAGTCTTTGCCCAGTTCGCCGAGCGAGAGCTTGAGCATAGCCAGGGCAGAGCGTTCCAGGGCGTCGGCGTCATTTTCGTCCAAACTGATGATGGCGACATTGTGGATGGCCTTGTCATTGGGAGTGACGCCCTCAGGGAGGGAGTTGATGGCATGAGTGAAGAGCAGCTTGGAATCTTTCCATAGAGGCAGATACTGGCTGAAGCGGACGGCTGCAAAGCCTGCCAGCAAGACGACTAAAGCCAGGATGGCCTTGGCTGTCGCCGGTCGACGGTGGATGATGCGGTCAAACAGAAAGGCAGTGAACGCGACCAGCACAGCAGCGGCGGCGTAGCTGTAGCGGTCGGCATAGTCGACTGGATTGAAGATGACGCCGTTGCCATTGGGCGCAAACATGGCTAGCCAGGCGGCGCCAAAGCCGAGGAGCGCCCCTAATAGCCAGCGGGCGTCGCGTACAGCCCAGTGCGACCAGGCGAGGACAACCGCAAAAAACGCGACGAATACGGGGATGATCCACCAGTCATGGAAATCAACCAGCGGATAGACAGGGTTGAGGTTGAGGGGAAGCACCGTGTTGGATATGTAGAAGAGGACGTTGTGGGTGGCAATTTCGAGGAAGCGAATCGGCGGCGGCAGGACAGTCGGATTGCCGAAGGCCAGGCGTTGGCTGATGGCAAGGGCAAGCAAAGCATAGAACCCATAGCAGGCCGTCGGCAAAATGAGCTTGCGCCAGCTTTGCGCCAAGTCGCCCTTGGCGAGGACGTAGACCAGAAAAACCAGGGGCAGGAAGACAGTGGCTGGATTGGCCGCAATGGAGAGGATGGCCAGAACCGTCGCTGACAAATAGCTGCCCTGCCGGTCATGGGTTTTCATGAGGACATAGACGGCGGACATGGCTAAGAATCCAGACAGCACGTCTTTGCGTTCCGTCAGCCAGACGAGCGATTCGATGCGCTGCGGATGCACCGCCCAAAGCAGGGCCGCTAAAATGGCGATGCCCCGGCGGATGCCTAAGTGTTGGAGAATTTTGACTAGCAGCAGGGCCGCTCCGCAGTGCAGCGCGATGCTTGTAGCATGGAAGCAGGCGTAGCACTGGCCAAACAAGGCGTTGTCCAACATCAAGGAATACATGGTCAAGGGCGTATACAGGCCCTGAAAGCCGTTGACAGCGTAATGCCAGATGTTCTCCCTGCTGAAGGCGAGGCTCTGGTTGAGGAGGATGGATGAACTGTCATCCCAATGCGGCAGCAGCGGAAACAGCAGCGACGGTGCAAATACCAGGAAAACAGCCAGGACTAAAAGCACTTCCGGCCAGTGGCGAGAGAAGAATTTTTTCATGAGGAGGGCTAAGGGTGGAAGTTTGGTTAATGAGAAATATGTGGGGATGTGTGCTTGCAGTCCAGGTCTCAGGCTGCCGTAGGGTAAGCGTCCATCCAGGCCTTGAGCCGATGTCAAATCCTGCATTAAAGTAATCCAAATACGATAAAAAACCACTCGCAGAGGAGTAGTAGGTTCTAGTGGACAGTGGACGTTAGTGGACATGGTGGACGTAGTTCAAGCTTCAGCTTGCAGTATGTTGTAGCCTTGTAGGACGCTCGCAGTGGACATTGTGGACATGGTGGACGGCGGCTGCGGCATCGTACGTAGTTCAAGCTTCAGCTTGCAGTATGTTGTAGCCTCTGTTCGCCCCTGGAGCGATTTGCATAACATCATTGCCAGGATAAATTTTCTTTATGAATTTGCCTGCGTCGACGCGATTCAGGCAAACGTATTGTCTGTACAGCTGCCTGTAGGCAGCAGAGAGGTCGTTGACGCTATGTTAAAAGGCATTGCTCCCTGCATTAGTCCCGAATTGTTGAAAAGCCTGGCGGAAATGGGCCATGGCGATAAGATCGTCCTGGCTGACGCGCATTTTCCCTCTCACACCCTGGGGCCGCGTGTCATTCGTGCCGATGGCCTCGGCATTCCCGAGCTGTTGCGCGGAATTCTGCCTTTGTTCGAGCTGGATGCGTATGTCGCCCATCCGGTGGCCATGATGGCGCCGGTGGCGGGTGATTCGCTTGACGCCGACTATGTCCACAGCTGCTCAGAAGAGGTGGCGCACCATTGCCAAAGCGCGATTGACTTTGTCGAGCGCTTCGCCTTTTATGACCTGGCTCGGACGGCGTATTGCATTGTCCATACCGGCGAGACGCGCAAGTATGGCAATATCATCCTGCAAAAAGGGGTGACGCCGTGCCCGTGAACGACAAAGCCTGAACACGCTGGGCAGGACACGGTCGCAAAAGGCGTCAGCAGCGCCGGCTGCCGGAAACGACGCTCGGCATTTCAGCCGTCGCAGCGACCGCATTTAGGAGTGCAGGGCAGATGTTGACAGAAGCAAAACAGCGTGTGCTTTTGGGCGGATGTCCTCTTCGGCTGGTAGCCACGTTTGCTGATTCCGAATGGGCGTTGGCACAGGTGCCCTTTGGCCAGGAACGCGACGCGGCATGGCGTCGGCAGTTCACGCAAGTGCATGCACACCGCGAAGCCATGCTTGTCTTGCAGGGCGAAGTCACCCAAGGCTTGAATGGCGTTGTCTATCACGGCGGCCCAGGAACTGTGTTCCTCTATGATGTCGGCGAACGCCATGACGGCGGCTTTCCGCCTACTGCGCCTGACAGCGACCAGATGTGGATGTACTTCGCACCAGGCTTCATCACCTGCCAAGGCATAGAAGTCCGCAGTGGACGCTATGGCAATGATTTTCGTTATTCCTGCAAATCGCCGGAATTGATCAAGCGTTTAAACCATGCGTGGGACGCTGCTGCTAAAGGCGGCCCGACGCGGCTGGAATTGGCGCAGGCGCAGCTGTGCGCATTGTTCAGCGTGCTGTTCACAGATGTGATCGCAGCGGCAGAACAACCGCCCGGTGGCAGCAGTGTGCAGAAGGAAGCCATCCTGGAAATCAAGCAGTTCCTCCAACACACCGCAGGCCGAGGCGTTGATGTGACGACGCTGGCGCGCATGGCCGGATTCAGCCGGTCGCACTTCCTGCGATTGTTCCGACAGCACGTTGGCATGACCGTGTACGAGGTTATCAATGAAGTCCGGCGGCAACGCTACTACGAGCTGCTGGCCGAAGGCGTGTCCATGAAGGTGATCGCCGATGAGCTGGGCCTGCAATCAAGCTCAGCCCTGGCGCATTGGCGGCGAAAGAACATCGACGCCAAGATGAGAGCGACAGAATGAAACTCCCGGCGGGAATGGCCAGCAGGGGGAGATATGGCAGGAGAACACAACAGCAGCGGGAATAAGGAAGGCAGGCCGCCGACGCGCTTGCGTCTGGAAAAATACCGCCAGATCAAGGCAGCTTGGGAATTGCCGCTGACAGTGCTGCTGTTCGTGGTGTTTCTGCCCCTGGGAACGCTGCTGGCGCTGCTGATCAAGCTCACCAGCCCTGGGCCGGCTATCTACCGCGCCCGCCGGATCGGCCGGCATGGACGAACCATCTATGTGCTGAAATTCCGCACTATGTTCGTAGATGCAGACCAGAAACTCGAAGCTATCCTGGATGAAAACCCGGAGCTGATGCGAGAATGGCAACGCAAATTCAAGCTCAGCAACGACCCCCGAATCACGCCGCTAGGGAAAATTCTGCGGCGGACTTCGCTGGATGAGCTGCCGCAGCTGTGGAACGTCCTGCGTGGCGACATGGCACTGGTCGGGCCGCGGCCAATCGTGGAACAGGAACGCGAGCTTTACGGAGAACATCTCACAGACCTGCTGACCGTCCAACCCGGCATGACCGGCTTGTGGCAGGTGTCAGGACGAAGCAATACCACATACGCTGAACGGGTCGCCCTGGATATGCACTATGTCGAAAACTGGTCGCCCTGGCTCGACCTGATGATCCTGGGAAAAACCCTGGGCGTCGTCCTGAAAGGAACCGGAGCAGTCTAGGGCGAGGGTCTGAATGCTGAATGCTGAGTGTTGAATGTTGAAGGGGCGAGAGAATCGTGCCTGAGCTATATACGCTTGCCTTCGTCCACTATGTCCACCATGTCCACAATGTCCACTGCGAGTGTCCTACAAGGCCACAACATACTGCAAGCTGAAGCTTGAACTACGTACGATGCCGCAGCCGCTGTCTACTACGTCCACACCGTCCACCAAGTCCACAGCTGCGAAGCGGCGAAGGCTCGAAGGGCTGAAACAAAAAGCCCAGGGCAAGCGAAGCGCAGCCCTGGGTGAGGCGGAATAAATGGGATGGTTGTCGCACTGCGTAACGTGATTTAATGGGCGTGGGGCGTGGGGTTGTGGACATTAAGGGACGCGCCGTCCACTGGCGTCCACTAAAGTCCACGTCCACTGCCACTAACGTCCACTAAAGTCCACAGTCCATCGTCTATTAACGTCCATTAAAGTCCACTAAAGTCCACTAACGTCCATTGTCCACTGTCCATTACTTCGCTGCTGCGATTTCGCGGCGCAGGTAGTCAGCGGCTTTGGCGATGGCGTCGACGGCTGTGTAGTCGTTGCCTTCGTATTCAATGTTGATGTACTTGTCGTAGCCGGCTTCGAGCATGGCGGCGATGGTTGCCTTTTGGTCGATGTCGCCTTCGCCGATCAAGGCTGCCTTGTAGTAGCGTCCGTCACGCATCTGGCGCCAACCTTCGGCCGGGTCCTGGCGGATTTTCCAGTCCTTGAAGTGGCAGTGCGCCACGTCTTTAGCGACTTTACGGAACGACGTGCCGACGTCTTCGCCGCTGGCGGCATTGCCGTTGTCAAAGGTCAATTTGAGGCTGGGGACTGCGGCTTTTGCCTGGAGAAAGTCGCCCGAGGTCACAAACGGCGAATACAGTCCAGGGAAGTTTTCCACGGTCAGGGCAACACCGGCCTGCTCGGCGAACGGCGCGATGAGTTTCAAGCCTTCAATGTAGTTGCGGCGGCAGAGGTCAGCGTCAGTGATGCCGGCCGGCGGGCTGGGCGGAATCATGACGACTGGTGCGCCTAGGGCGACGGCGGTTTCGATGCCGACCTTGGCCTTGTCCACGCCGGCCTGACGTTCTTCGGCGGTGTTTTTCCCGAGTTCATTGGCGAAGAACGTATAGGCGACGATGGGCACCTGGTGGTCGTCAGCCATGTTGCGGACTTCGGCGGCGGTGTAGGTGTAGAGGGAGACCATGTCCATGCCCTCAAGGCCGAGGTCATTGGTCATCTTGAAGGTGTTCGGGAGGTCGAAGCCAGGCAGCCTGGCGACGGTGTAGCTCATCATGCACAGTTTCATGGCGCGTTCCTGTCTAAAAAAACAAACATACGGATGGATGCAGGAGATCAGTCCGGGACGAAGCGCGGCCTGTATGGGCAACGCTTCGTCCCGGCGACTGGGAGCGCTGGTCAGGCTTTGACCTTCAGCTCGTTCAGGTTATCAAAGACCTTCAGGAAGGCCTCGCCGACCAGCGCCGCACTGGCGGTGGTGTTGGGAGCGCGCAGCGGCACGGTCATGCCGAAGTGGGTGTCACAGTGACGCTGTGCCACTGGGAAGTCTTCGCGGCAGTAGTTGACCTTTTCTCCGAGCTTGTCCGCAAACGGGCAGGACCACGGGCAGCCTCCTCCGTAGGCGTTCTTGGCCTTGAACACGGTCATGTCCGGCAGGATGAAGCGCTGCCAGATGCCGACTGGAGCGCCTTCCGCCTGGAGGGCGCCCATGATGGCGTCCCGCATAGCCGTTGGCGCGCCGGTCCAGCCAATGGCCTTCATGTCAATGCGGCTGGTGTAGTTGTACCAGTTGTGCAGGTAGCCTTCCGGCTGCACCGGGATGATCAGACCCTTGATGTCCTTGATCTTGTCAGTCAGGACAGCGGCGTTTTCCTGGATGGTGTTGAAGTAGCTGTTCATCTTGGTCAACTGGGCGCGGCCAAAGGCGGCTGGCAGGCTGGCACCGCGGTACATCCAGCCGAGGGCGTAGGAGTGGTAGTCGCGCGATTCCAGCGGAGTGGCGGTTTCGCCGAAGCTCCATAGCTGGGCGGCCTTCTTGGCCATCTCCTCGTTGTCAGTCACGAACATGCCGCCCTCGCCAGAGCAGAGGCACTTGTTCTGGTTGAAGCTGAAAGCCGCGCAGTCGCCCAGCTTGCCAGCGTTGACGCCCTTGAATTTGGCACCATGAGCCTGGCAGGAGTCTTCAATGATGACCAGCTTGTGCTTTTTGGCGATGGCGCGCAGCTTGTCGTAGTTGCAGGTCAGACCATGCAGGTTCACGGCGATGATCGCTTTGGTCTTAGGCGTGATGGCCGCCTCGATCTTGTCCTCGTCAATGTTCATGGTCTCGAAGTTGATGTCGACAAAGACCGGGATGGCGTTGTGATGCAGGATGCAGGTGGCGCTGGAAGACCAGGAATAGGAGGTGACGATCACTTGATCGCCAGCGCTGATGCCGGCGGCGACGACGCACATGTGCAGGGCAGCCGTGCCGCTGTTGGTGAAAATCGCGAATTTGTTGCCGGTGTAGGCGGCGAATTCCTCTTGGAAAGCCTTGCAGTCCGGGCCAAAGGCGTGCTGGCCGCCCTCCAAGGAAGCCATGACCATCTTGCGGTCAATGTCGTCAATGGGGGGCCAGTTCTTGATGGCGCCTGGGGGAATGAGTTTCTTGCCGCCGTTGATTGCGAGTTTTGCCATGATGCGCTCCTGAAGTGGGGGGACGGGTGAATGGCCGTGAGGCCGGTTGCAGCACAAGCGGTGATGCCTACTCTGCTTATTAAAGTATTGTCGAAAACGGCTTCGGCAACAGCCAGAAGCATGGAATTAATTGCTTTTTCGGGGAAACGGTTGCGAGGCCAAGAAGAAGAATTATAGTGTTGTCTTGTATGTCTTCTTGACCGGGGCATGGAGTCCGGCTCTGGCGGCAGGATGAAAACGACTTATTCAGGAGAAAACCACGATGAAGTTGTCGGTGATGCTGTTCCCGTTTCACACTGGCTTGAGCCAGGGTGTGTTTGAAGCTCGGCAGCTGGTGCGCGATTTGTGGTGCGCAGGGGCGCGGGCCATTGAGCCGATGTGGTCATGGATCGTCAAAGACCCGGATAAATGGGCCGAATTCCACGCCGCCGCCCGCGATGCCGGCATGGCCTACTCGTGCTATGACGTCGGATTGAACCTGGTCGGGACGTGCGAGGCCGACCGTGCCAAGGCGCTGGAGGACTGCAAGCGCCAGGTCGACTTTGCCCGCGATGTGCTCCAATGCCCCATTGTCATGATTCCCGGAAGCAAGCCGGCCGAAGGCATGAGCAATGAGGACGGACGGAAAATCTACGGCGAGACGCTGGGCAAAGCCGCAGCTGCGGCAGCCGGCTCGGGCGTGACTATCTGCATCGAGAATTTCGGCGTCTATCCGCATTTTGCGGCCTCGGCCAAGCATTGCCTGGAAGTGCTCGATTACGCAGGCGGCACCGCCAAGTTCACTTTTGACAATGGCAACTTCCTCCTGGGCGGCGATCTCCCCAGCGAGATTCTGCCCCTGGTGGCGGACCGCGTATGCCATGTCCACATCAAGGATTTTGAACGGCGGCTGCCCGATGATCGCCCTGGCCTGACCTCCGTACATGGCGTGCAATACAAAGGCTGCCTGATCGGCAATGGCGCCGCCCAAGGCGAACTCTGCGTCAACATGCTGAAGGCCAGCGGCTATGACGGATGGTTCTCAGCCGAAGTGGGCGGACAGCCTCTGCGCGAAGCCGTCCACGCCGTCAAGACCATGGCCTTGTGGTAGAAAATAATCAACCGCCAGCCGCTGGCGGCGAAAAGCACTTCCCGTGCTACCGTAAAACGTCCTTTGACGCTAGTCGCGTCGCAGTTCCCCTGTTCGGTGTTTTTTACAGTCCTGAGGAGAAAACATGAAAGCCGCCATCACTAACGGCGAGGGCAAAGTCTGGATTGAAGACATCCCCGCCCCAGTCCCGAACGAGTACCAGTGCCTGTGCAAGAATATCGTCTGCGCGACTTGCACCGGAACCGACAGGAAGCACATCAACAACAAATTGCCTTGGACCCAGAAGTATCCTGGCATCCTTGGCCATGAAAGCGTCGGCGTCGTGGTCGAAGTAGGCGCAAAAGTGAAAAATTTCAAGGTCGGTGACATGGTCATCCGGCCGACGCCGGCGTATCCTGGCACGACCTATCACGGCTACACCTCGCTGTGGGGCGGCTTCTCGGAATTGGGTTTGGTGACGGACGCCGCCGCAATTAAGGCGGATGGGGCGGACGTGGCGGTGAACGGGTACGTCCAGTACCAGCTCAAGGTTCCGGAGAACCTCGGTCTGTCTGCGGCTGACGCTGCGCAGCTGATCACTTTGAAGGAAGTGACCGGCTATGCCTCCTCGCTCGGCGTGACTCTTAACACCCCGGTGCTACTGCTGGGCGGCGGCTCGGTGGCCTACGCCTTTTGCAAGGGCATCAAGTACATTGGCGGCCATCCCCTGATTGTCGCGGCTCGGCGTGACGAGCAGCTGGAGGTTGCCAGCCGCCTGGGGGCGGACTACACAATCAACGTCACCCGGGATGACCTGGTGGGCGCAGTCAAGTGCCTAACTAACGGTGCTGGCGTGGGTTATGTCATTGACGCGACCGGCTCGCCGCAGTTCCTGGCCTCCGCCTTGCCGGCGCTCACGCCAGAAGGCAAAGTCGGCCCGTACGCCACCTATCCGGCTGACGACCCGGTCAAGAACCACATCCCGGCGGAGAAAATCGGGACTGGGCGCACCGGCGAAGTCGCCACCCATGGCTTCTTCTGCTCCCTGGTCCGGCACGGCATGCTCCGCCTTGACGACTTGTATTCCCACAAGCTGCCTCTGCGCATGATCGCCGAGGGCTTTGAGATGATTGAACGCAAAGAAGCCTTCAAGATCGTCTTTGAAATGTGAGTCGCACCTGTCATTTCCTGGCTGCGGCAGGCGCTGCCGCAGCCAGGCTTCCCCCTTGATTTGCCAACCTCCCAAACAGGAAACATGATGAAAGCCAAAGCTGTTGTTTTCACTGCCGCTGACAAGTATGAGATTCAGACGCTCACCCTGGCTGAACCCGGCCCGACCGACGTGACCGTCCGCACCGTGATTACTGCGATTTCTCCCGGCACGGAACGTTGGGTGATGCGCGGCAAGCACATCGGCACCCAGTTCCCCTGCATACCCGGCTATCACCGCATCGGCGTGGTCGAAGCTGTCGGTGCCAATGTCACCAAGCTCAAGCCTGGCGACTGGGTCTATGGTTCGTCCAACCGCTGGCAGGAGCCGGTCAAATCCATGTTCGGCGCGCACATCGCCGCTTCCGTCGGCGCGGAAGGCGGCTATGATCTGCTGTCGCATGAGCCGATACAGTATGACTTGGCCGAGCAGATCGCCTTCAGCATCCTCGTCGCCGTCGGCAACCGCGGCGTCAACGCGGCTGACGTCAAGCCTGGCCAGCGCCTGCTGCACATTGGCGCCGGCATCGTTACCCTGGCGGCTGCCCAGATTGCCCAGCATCGCGGCACCGAATCGCTCATTATTGACAACAACCCCGAGCGTGTCGCATTCATCCGCGAGCGCTACCCGGAATTCACGGTTGTCAACAACGCTGAACCAGGCTATGAAGAAAAGCTTAAAGCGTTTGCGCCCAATGGCTTTGATGTGATGCAAGACACTGTCGGACTGCCAGCTGTGACTGACAAAATGATACCATTCATGCGCGCCCAGGGCACGTTGCTTTTCCAAGCCCAGTATTTTGACAAGGAACGCTGCGCGGTTGACCTCGACCAGATCAAAATCAAGGAATTGACCGTCAAGACCACCTGCGGCGTCCGCGCCAATGACTTGGCCGAAGTGCGTAATTTTATCCGCAAAGGCTGGCTGAAGGTGACGCCCTGCATCACCCACCGCTTCACTTCCGATAATATGCTCGAAGCCTTTGTCCTGCTCGATAAAGGCACACCGCATAACCTCGGCATGGTGATCAAGTGGGAGTAAAGTGGACAGTGGACATTAGTGGACATTAATCGACATTAGTAGACTGTGGACTGTGGACTTTCGTGGACATAGTGGTCAGTGGACGTGGACGTTAGTGGATATTAGTGGACATTGGGCATTGGGATGGTTTTCATGCGCTGCGACGCGGCTAAGGTGTCGGCATTCTTAGTCGAGTTGCTTTGGAGGTAACCCGTTGGCCCGCGCTGCCCTGGGTAGGGCATTCCCGCCTTGGGCAGCGCGGGCTTTTCACCAGGAGGCCGTTATGAACAACTGGTTGCGAGTGGCGTTGACATTCCTTTGCGGCGTTATGCCTATGCTGTGGGCGGAATCAGTGCCGCGCATGGCCGGAAGGGCACCATCCCGGAAAATCATCCTGCTCAATTCCGGCGTCGTGCCGTTGTCCAGTCTGCGCCAGAATGTCCGGGAATATGAGGACAAAGCGCCGTTCAGCGGCATCGTCCTGCATCTGAATGGCCAGGGCGAACGTGATGGCAAAAAGGTCGTCGCCTCGGCAGCCTACGATGTGTTCAATCCAGAACCCTGGCAGCGCGAATGGTTCCAAAAAGACGTCGATGACCTGAAAAACACCGACTTCCAGCGGTTTACTGATAACTTCATCATCGTGTCGTGCCGCGGCCGCAATCTCGGCTGGTTCGAAGACAGCGACCAGGCATGGGACGTCGTCAGCCAGAAATTCGCCATGGTGGCTGGGATGGCTCGCGAGGCCGGCTGCGTCGGCATCTGCCTGGATCCGGAATTCTACACTGGCCAGACCGACTTTTCCTTCACCTACGATCCGGCGTGCGGGCGTTCCTTTGACGCTGCTTGGGACATGGCTGCAGTGCGCGGTCAGCAAGTAGCGACTGCGATTGGCAAGGAATTCCCGGCTATCAAGCTGTTCATGCTTTTTGGCTTCTCGCTGGGAGACAACCTGTTGCAGAACTCTGACCCTTATCCGGCCATGGCCACGCATCGCTATGGCCTCTGGTTCGCCTTCCTGAATGGCATGTATTCCGCCATGACGCCGCAGATGGTTTTCATCGACGGCAATGAGACAGCCGGCTACACCGCTCGGCACGAACAAGACTACATCGCCGGCACCGCCCACTGCTTTCGATGCACAAGGGCATTGCTGACGCCCGGCAATCGCGCCCGCATGCCGCAGTCCCAAATTGCCGCCTCTATCTACCTCGACGCCTATTTTCTGGAACGGCGCATACCCAACTATGACGTCGCCCCGGAGCTGGCCCTCGAAGACAAGCCAGCGCGGGTCAGGCTTTTCACCAGCAATCTCCTGGCCGCCTGCCGCTGGTCAAGTGAGTATGTGTGGGTTTATGGCGAACAGGGCCGCTGGTGGCGCCAGGAACTGGTTCCGTGGATTTGGGGAAAGGAAAAAGTCAGGCTTTGGGATGATTTCGCACCCGGCCTGACCGAAACCATCCGGCTGGTCTGCTATCCAAATGACTCGGCCCAGCGCTATGACGGGCAGCCGAACCTGGCTCACAATACGTCCTTTGACTACATCAAGGACCATGACCAGTTCGAGCCGCCGGCCGACCGCAGCTATTATCTGTGCGAAATCGACAAGTGGCGAGTCTATCGCCCAACAGCGACGCAGCCAACCGCCAAGTTGTCGGTCCTGCCCCAGGCCGGTTGGAAAGGCGCCCATGCCGTGGCCATTTCCGGCTATGACTATGGCATGGGGTTCAGTCAGCTGATTGCCGTCTCCGGGCCAGGGCGATATCTCGTCACCATGAGATATTACGCCCCAAAAGTCGCCGGCAACAGCAGGATCAGCTTTTCCCAGAAGTTGCTGGGAAAATGGCAGGCTGTCACGACGTTTTCCCAGGACATACCCTTGCCGCCTGATGCTGACGGCAGGGTCTGGCACACTGTCAGCGCCTTGTATGAGGCGGTCGAAGGCGTCGATTATTTCACCTACGGCATTTCTGTGCCGTCTCAGGCGACTTCAGACGATGTCTTCTTGGTGTCGTCGCCAGCCGTGAAACGCATCGACTAGGCTGCCGTCAGAACGCTGCCTCGCAATCGCCATTTTCAGAATGGCAGGGCTTTGCCCAGGCGGGCGCTTTGCCCGGCCAGGTCCATAATCCTGATCGGAATCCGTGCGTATTCCGGCGTGATCACCAGCGGTTCGCCCTTGGTCAGGTGTGCTGCGATGTTTTCGTAGAATTTGTGCGTCTGGTCTGGCGGCAGGGGGCCGGAACGCAAAACAGTGCAAGTTTCGCCGCTGATTGGATCGGTTTCCTGGCATGTCGCCTTCCAGGTTTTGTACAGCACGTGAAACACGCCGCGTGTGCCAGTGACTACCATGTAGGGCGGTCGGGGCTCAGAGTCCACGTTTGAATTGAGCATAGTCAGCCATTGGCCGCTGTCAAAGCGAACGACGGCGAGAGTGTCGTCTTCGATGCAGTCGTCGCCCCAGCAGGTGCGCGGAGCCCAGAAGCCACGGTGAGCAAAGCCTGATACTTCGGTGACGCGGCCGGACAGAATCTGCAAGGCGTATTCCAGGCAGTGAGCGCCCCAGTCGTACATGATGCCGCCAGAAATAGTCTTGGATGACCGCCAGGTATCTTTCGGACAACGATAGCCGCACAAGTCAATTTGGGCTCGGATGACATCGCCGATCATCCCGCTGGAGATTTTTTCGCGGGCGTTGATAATCCAGCTGTCCCAGTGGCGATTGTGATAGGTCGACAGCATGACGCGGTTGCGATCGCGGGCAGCGATCATCGCGTCGCATTCCTCGGTGCTGACAGCGAAAGGCTTTTCCGTCACCACGTGGCGGCCGGCATTCATGCATTCGATGGCCAGGGGCGCGTGGCTGTTGTGCGGTGTGCAGATGGCGAGCAGGTCAACGTCGCAGGACGCCAGCAGCTCGGTCGCCGAATTATAGGTGGCAATTCCCGGGAAGTCGGCAGCAGCCTCAGGCAGGCGGCCTGGATCGATGTCCGCCACCGCCAC
Organism: Lentisphaerae bacterium ADurb.Bin082; assembly: GCA_002070945.1. Lineage (GTDB taxonomy): Bacteria > Verrucomicrobiota > Lentisphaeria > Oligosphaerales > Oligosphaeraceae > JAAZKI01. The sequence goes on along the minus strand of MWEG01000080.1, from coordinate 11,841 downwards.
CGGAGTCATGCCAGCCTGCTGCATCTGCCGGAGATGATGCCGGGCAATGCGAAATGACGCCCCGTAGCCAATCGTGCCGACCTTGATTTCCGAGGCCGTCCGGAATTTCTTCTTCGCCATGAGTCTGCTCTCCGACTAAAATTATTTAGGGTGCGTATTGTCTGGCGTCAGGCTCCTGACGTCCTCTTTACCATTCGACGGCCAGGCCGGTGCAGTTGATGCCGCTGCCGATGCCCAGCATAGCGAGCTTAGCGCCGGGCGTCAGTGCGCCGGCCTCCTCGGCAAGGGCGCAAGTGACTGGCAGCGAGGCTGAGCCGCAGTTGCCTAACTGCGGATAGCTGACAAAGTTTAGAGCTGGGTCCAGGCCGAGAGACGAAAATAGCAGTGCGCTATGGGCCTTGCCGACCTGGTGCGTGCAGATGACGGTCGGGTCTTTTTCGGTCCAACCGACTGTCGCTTTGAGTTTCTGCCACATACGTCCTGCTACTTCGACGCCGCGGATCATCAGTTCGTGCGAGTCGGTTGCCATGATGGGAGCGCTGTTGTCAGTCATGCCGCCTTGGGCATCGCCTTGACACAGGTGGTTGTTGGAGCTGTCCACGCAATGGGCCGCTCCGAGCAGGCGGTGTTGCGACCGGCTGTAGGGCAGGGCGCGGACCAAGATGGCGGCAGCACCGGAGCCAATGGTCAGGGACGCGAACTGGTCCTTGATTGTCTGGCGGGTCTGTGACAGGTCGGCATTGAGCTGGGCGACCGTGTTTTCAACCAGCGGCCTGGCGTTTTCGCCGCATACGGCCAGGCCAGTCGTGATCTGGCCCAGTTCGATCATGTTGGCCAGCATCAGAACGCCGGAGACCATGCCCAGGCAGGCGTTGGACAAATCGAAGTTAAGCACGTCGCCGCCTAAACCCAGCAGCCGATGCACAGCCGTCGAAGTCGCTGGTTCGACAAAATCCCTGGAGACCGAGCAGTGGATAAGGCATTCAACTTCGCCTGGTTCGACGCCGGCGCGCGCCAGGGCATCGGCGCCAGCCAAGGCGGCACCCTCGCTGGGCAGGGTGCCTTTGCCCCAGAATCGCCGTTCGCGGATGCCGCTCATCAGTTCAAGGCGTCCGACGTGCAGGCCAATGCGGTCATACAAAGGTTGCAGCCACGTCTCAAGCTCCTCGGAAGTAACCACTTCCGGGGGCAGGGCATAGCCAAAAGACTCAAGGCAGACATGTTGGTAAATCATGAATCGTTTTCCGGGTCTCGCACGGCTGCGCTGGCATCACTCGCCTAAGTGGCGTCGGTCGACAAGATAGGCGCACGTATCTTCGACTGCGGCTTCGAGCGTGGTCAAAGGCGCGGTGTAGCCGGCTTTGCGCAGCTTGCCGATGTCCAGGCAAGTATAGTATTGATAGCGGTCGCGCAGCTCTTCCGGCATCTCAATGTAGTCGATGCGGACGGGTCGCCCCAGGGCTGCAAACGTCGCCCGCGCCAAGTCGTTCCAGCTGCGGACTGAGCCAAAGCCGATGTTGTGCAGGCCGCAGGCGGCATAGCCGTCGCCCTCGAAAAACACGGTCATGGCAGCGGCGTCCTTGACGTACAGGAAGTCGCGCACCTGCTCGCCATCCGCATATTCGGGACGGTATGACTTGAACAGCTTGACGGCGCCAGTGGCAGTGATCTGCTCAAAGGAGCGCAGCACCATGCTGCGCATGTGGGCCTTGTGGTATTCGTTTGGGCCGAAGACGTTGGAATACTTCAGGCCAACAAAGGATGCGCCTGAGGGCAATTGCTGCGACAGCCAGCCGCGCTGTTGGAGCCATTGGTCAAACAGCTGCTTGGAATAGCCGTATTTGTTCAGGGGGCGGAGTTTGAACAGGCTGTGGTCATCGTCAAGAAAGCCGTTTTCGCCGTCGCCGTAGGTGGCGGCGCTGGAGGCATAGACCATCCGCACGCCGTTGCGGGCGGCGAATTCCGCCAGCATCTTGCTGTAGGCGAAGTTATTCTGCACCAGGTAGCCAGCGTCAACCTCGGTAGTGTCTGAACAGGCGCCCAGATGGATGATCGCCCTGATCCGGTCGCGGTCCGGCAGCGCGCCTTGTGCCATCAGCTGTTGGAAATGATCCTTTTCATAATAGTCGAAGAAACGCAACGGCCGTAGATTCAGCCATTTTTCCGACTTGGACAGATGGTCGACCACGACGATGTCATCGCGCCCGAGCTGATTTAAATGCCAGATTACGGCGCTGCCGATCAATCCGGCGCCCCCTGTTACCACTATCATCGCCTGCTCCTTGTCGTCTCTTGTTGCCGCCCGTCCGGCCAGGGTCGGCTTGAATTATGCCGCCATTTCTTTATAATATGATGGTGTGCGGCGACTTTGGCAACAAAGACAGCGACTCTTTTGTCGGTAGCGTGTAATGGGCCAGTCTTCTGTAGTGCCCCCCACGGGGCACCAGTTTTTGGGGATGCCTTTCCCCCAGGCTGAAGCCTGGGGTTAAGCATGGTTAAGCGCCTACGGCGCAAGGGGGAATGACTGTAAGCGTAATACATTTTTGCCGGCTGAATGCCTGTGAAGGACACATGCCTTCGCCCATTGTCCACTACTGTCCACGTCCACTGCCACTAACGTCCATTAAAGTCCATAGTCCATCGTCTACTGATGTCCATATAAAGTCCACTAAAGTCCATGGTCCACTGTCCACTAAAGTGCTTTACCCGGGGTGCTTAGTGCTGCTGGTTGCCGGAATTCCGAGTGTCAATCGGTGACCAATACGACAAGCATTCATCACAAAACTTCGCACATTAACTCGGAAAAAGTGCCGTTGACTTTATTTCTATGTGGCAGCAAACTGCATTTTGGGGGAACTGTAAGCCAGTTTCGTTGTCTTTTTAAGAAGGCTGTTTTTTTGCGTAGCGCCATATAATGTTGTTTAAAGATAGGAGTGATTGGGTCGTGGATGTCAAACAGATTGGCGAACGGGTGTCGCGGGAGAGCGAGTCGTTGGCGCGAGTTCGGGCGGAGATGGGGCGGGTGATCGTTGGCCAGGAAGCCTTGATTGACCGTCTGCTCTTGGCACTTTTATGCAACAACCACGTTTTGATCGAGGGCGTCCCCGGCCTGGCCAAGACCCTGACCGTGACGACCCTGGCAAAATGCCTGGCAGCTACTTTCCATCGCATCCAGTTCACGCCGGACTTGCTTCCGGCTGACGTGATCGGGACGCTGGTCTACAATCCTAAGACCGGCGACTTCACCACCAAAAAAGGGCCGATTTTCGCGAACGTGATTCTGGCTGACGAGATCAACCGTGCGCCGGCAAAAGTCCAGAGCGCACTGCTGGAGGCCATGCAGGAACGCCAAGTCACGGTCGGCGACAATACCTTCCAGCTGGACGATCCTTTCCTGGTCTTGGCAACGCAGAATCCGGTCGAGCAGGAAGGCACCTACCCCTTGCCAGAAGCGCAGGTCGACCGGTTCATGTTCAAATTGAAGGTCGAATACCCTAACAAAGCCGATGAATTGAAGATTGTGCGGCGCATGGCCTCGACCGCGCCTAAGCTGTCGGTCGACCAGGTGCTGAACCCGGAGGACGTCCGCCGGCTCCGGGAATTGGCCGATGACATTTTCATGGATGAGAAGATCGAGGAATATATCGTCAATTTAGTGGACGCTACCCGCAATCCGGCCGAATATGGCCTCGGCGAGCTGGGCGACATGATCCGCTACGGAGGTTCGCCGCGGGCGACGATCTATCTGACCATGGCGGCGCGCGGACAGGCCCTGCTGGAAGGCCGCGGCTACGTGACGCCGCAGGACGTGAAAAACGTGGCTATGGACGTGCTGAGGCACCGCGTTATCATCACCTACGAAGCCGAAGCGGAGGAAAAGACTTCCGAGGACATCGTCCGGGAATTGCTGAACACGGTCAAAGTGCCCTGAGCCAGCGCGAGCAAGTCCAGCCGAGGGAAGACCATGATCCCGAAAGAATTGTCCAAGAAAATCCGCTATATTCAGATTTACACCAGCAAGAAGGTCAATGACGTTCTGGCTGGTGAATATCAGAGCGCATTCAAAGGCGCTGGCATGGAGTTTGACGAGGTTCGCGAATACCAGCCTGGCGACGAGGTGCGTTCCATTGACTGGAACGTCACTGCCCGGCAGGGCCATCCGTTTGTCAAGCGCTTCCACGAGGAGCGCGAACTGACCGTGATGTTCTTGGTTGACTTGTCCGCTTCAGGGCAATTCGGCACTGCTGGCCAGCTGAAGAACGACCTAGCAGCGGAGCTGTGCGCGCTGCTGTCCTTCTCGGCCGTGAAGAGCAACGACAAGGTCGGCTTGATTTTGTTTACGGATCGGATTGAGCGGTTCATTCCGCCGGCTAAGAGCGTCTCACACGCGCTGCGCATCATCCGTGAAGTGCTGGGATTCCGGCCTACTGGAGCGCAGACCGACATCGCCGGCGCACTGGACTTCCTCGGCCGCGTCATTCGCAAGCGCTGCGTAGTCTTCCTGGTGTCAGACTTCCAAGGCGAGGGCTTTGTCAAGCCTATGCGGGTTTTGAGCCGGAAGCATGACGTGATTGCGGTCAGCGTGTCTGACCCGCGTGAATTGCATCTGCCGGATGTGGGCCTGCTGGAGCTGGAGGACGCTGAGACTGGCGAGATAGTGCTGGTTGACACTGGCAGCCGGGCGGTGCGGGCGAACTACGACCGGATGGGCGAACAGCAACGCAGCCATTTGGCCAATACGTTCCGAACCATGGATGTCGACCAGATCGAACTTTTGACCGGCGATGACTATGCGAAAAAACTCGTCCATTTTTTCCGTCGTCGTGAGAAAAGGAGCTAATGAATGAAAAGGAGGCGTTATGGCTGATTTTGATTTTTCCCTGCCATCGCCGGCAGGCTCTGCCCCTGTCGCTGCCAAGTCTAAGGGATATTCGCTGCTTTTGCTGCTGAATATAGTGGTTGTCGTCCTGCTATTGGTGATTCTGTTCCGGCACGGCGGCGCAGCTCCAAGCGGTGACTCGGCGTTGAATCGTGAGCAGCAGCTGGAATTGGCGCAGCGTTTGGAGCGCCAAGGGCTGACCGAAGCCGCTGTCGAAGCCTGGCAAGAATATCTGCGGATCAGCCAGCCAGACCCGGAAAAGGCAGCAAAGCTATGGTATCGCATTGGCGTGATTCAACAAGACGGCCGATTGTATGAGCAGGCACTGGCCAGCTATTACCGCTCCGAGAGCTTGCAGGCGGTTGATGTGCTGGCGACCGAGATCAGCCGCCGTACCCAGGAATGTTTGATGGCCCTGGGCAAGGTGGCTGGCCTGCGCCGCAGCCTGGAGGAACGCACCAGCGTCACGCCATCCGCTGCCCAGCCTGGCGACGATGTTTTGGCCGAGATCGGCACCTGGAAGATCACGCGCGGAGAACTGGAGCGGATGGCGGAGCAGATGATTGACATGCAGATAGCAGCCTCCGGAATGCCGCCGGAACAAGCCGCCGAACAGAAGAAAACTATGCTGAAAAATCTCGCTAACCCGGAAAACCTGCAAGCGCTGCTGGCACAAGTGGTGCAGGAAGAGCTGCTCTATCGCGCAGCCAGGGAACAGAAGATATATGAGCAGGACTTCGTGCGTCAGGAATTGCAGCAGGCCGAGCGGGGCATCCTGGCCAGCGCGGTCATGCGCCAGCGCTTGGGCGGAATCCAAGTGTCGGACGCCGATGTGAAAGACTTTTTCACCGCTAACCAGGAATCGTTCCGGGAACCGGCTGCCGTGCGCTTGGCGCATATCCAAGTGGCGGACAGCGAGCGGGCCAAGTCAGCAATAGCGTCAATCACGGGCGGAAAAGAGTTCGCCGACGTGGCGAAAAGCATTTCCCAGGATGCGGCAACTGCGGAAAAAAGCGGCGAAATCGCTGGTTGGCTGACGGGCGACCAGGGCCCTGAAGAACACCGCGCCCTGACCCGAGCCGTCCTGGGCCGGCAGCCGCTGCCAGAAGCCGGCGCACTCATCCCCGAGCCAGTGCAGACCGGCAAAGCCTGGCATGTGGTGAAGGTGCTTGATGTCCGCCCACCGACGACACCGGATATCAAGGACGAAAAAGTCTTCGCTGCGGCCCGCGACCAGCTGCTGGCCAGAAGACAGCGCGATATCCAGGTGGCTCTGATGCAGGAATTGTCAAACCGCTACCAAGTGGTCTGGCATCGCGCCGCACCGGGAATGCAAGTTGGGCAACCGCTGCCGGACGCAAAGGACTGAACGCATAAACAAACATGACCATGTCTGCTGCACCATGCTTGACTTTATGTTGCCGTCGTCGGCTGCTGCTGGCTATGCTGGCGGCACTGCTGTTCGTGTTTTCCGGCTGCCGCCAAAACGGCGCTGGCCAGGGGGATGCGTCAGGCAGCGCTTCGGTCGAAGACCCGGCTCGGCCGGTGGAGCAGAAGATCGAACGCGGCCCCTTGCAGGTGCGGCTGAGCCTGGACCGGTCCCGTCTTGACATCACGGAAACAGCCGTCCTGCGCCTGGAGGCGGAAGCACCCGAAGACTACGCCGTCGAACTGCCCAAATTCGATGAGGGAACCGGGCAGTTCATGAAGCCGGACGTGCGCTTTGAAACTCCGCGCCTGACCGAACGCAACACTATGCTCTATGCGCGGGAATATGTCCTGGAGCCGATGATCGCCGCAGAACACGTGATCCAGCCGATGGCCTTCCAGTTCACGGCAAAGGCCGCAGCACCCGGCGAGCAGGATAAAGTCCATACGGTCGAGACGGAGAAAATCCCGATTGAAGTGACCATGCCCCCAGAGGAAGTCTGGCAAAAGCTGGATATCGACGATGCGCCGTCACTCGTCCCCGCAGAGCGACTGGCGCCGCCCGCTCGCGCCGCCCGCTGGTGGTGGGGCGCCGTCGCAGCAATGGCAATCGCTCTCGGCGCTTTCCTGCTTTGGCGACGCCGCCAACGCCAGGCCGAGGAGGCGCCGCCCATTCCGCCCCATGTCCTCGCCCTCGCAGCTCTGCGTGAACTGATCGCAGAAGACTTAGTCGGCCGCGGCGAGCGAAAAGCGTTCTACAATCGCATCTCTGCCATTTTGCGGGAGTATATTGAGAACCGCTTCCAGTTGCGAGCACCAGAACAGACCACCGAGGAATTCCTCGATGGACTGGGACGCAGCGGCGACGCCCTGGCTAAGACGCACAAAGACCTGCTGGCAGACTTCCTGCAACATTGCGACTTAGTCAAATTCGCAGCACATCACCCCGAAGACAAAGAAGTGCAGGCGACATTCGACGCCTGTAAGAAATTTATCGTTGAAACAGCTTCCGTCCCAGCCGAAGGAGCCACGCCATGAGTCGCAACATGCTCTATGCCTTCGCCTGCGCACTAGTCATTGCCGTGACAGCAACGGCGGCAATCCCGGCACGACCCGCCGAAAATATCTTTATCTTCGACTTCGCCGAGATGCTCGAAGGAGGTCAGGCAGACCAACTGCGAGCACTGGGAAAAGCCCTGAAAGACGCATCCGACGCCGAAGTGGTCCTAGTCACCGTGAAGTCGCTGGACGGAGACATCCTGGAAGATTACGCGCATGAGCTGTTCCGAGCATGGGGAATCGGTGACAAAAAAAAGAATAACGGCGTCCTGCTCCTGGTCAACCAGGAGAGCGTCCTGGCAGACCGCTCCGGAAGAGTCCGCATCGAAGTCGGCTATGGCCTGGAAGGCGCACTGCCCGACGGCAAGTGCGGACGCATCCTGGACGAATTGGCGCTCCCGGCCTGGACAGAAAAAAACTACGCCAAGGGCATCTATGACGCCTATCTGGCCATCGGCAGAGCCGTGGCTGAGGAATACCAACTCGATATCAATGTCGAGGCACTCAAACCCCTGGCTGCAGCGCCGTCGTACCAGCAGATGAATGACGATAAGCTGAATTTACTCATACCTATTATCATCACTGGACTGGTTATTCTTTTATGCCTGAGGAGGGAATTTCGCGATATGCGGTCCGTTCCGAGGTATAGCGGCAGCGGTGGTGGATTTAGGGGAGGAGGCGGTGGCGGCTTCAGTGGAGGCGGATTCGGTGGATTCGGCGGCGGACGCTCAGGTGGAGGAGGAGCAAGTCGATAGGGGCGAGGGGCTGAATGCTGAATGCTGAATGCTGAATGTTGAATGCTGAATGCTGAGGCGCATTTCATAATTCATAATTCATAATTCATAATTCATCATTCATCATTCGTTAGCTGCTTGGGTGCTGTTGTTTTGCCTCAGTCCAGTGCCCGGGCTTTAGCCCGGGACCACTGACCACTGACTATTATTTGGACTTTATCGGTTATGATGTCATTTCGCTTTGAGACTCCATGGGCTTTGCTGGTTCTTTTGGCGCCAGCATTGCTCTGGCTATGGAAACGCCGCCGCGGACGCCGTCGGGCGGCAGTGGCCTTTTCGTCTGTTGCCAATGCCAGCCGAGCCGGCTTGTCCTGGCGTCAGCGGCTAGTCTGGGTGCCCAAGGCGGTACGTTATCTTGCGATTGCGGCTCTGGGCGTGGCCCTGGCAAGACCGCAAGCCGGCCGGGAGCTGGTTCAAGACGTGAGCCAAGGCATCGCCATCGAAATGGTCCTCGACCGCTCCGGCTCTATGCAGTTGGAATTGGAATTCGAAGGCCGTACCCTCAACCGACTCGATGCAGCCAAGGAAGTGTTCAAGCGATTTGTCTTCGGGCATGGACGCAGCCTGCAAGGCAGACCTAATGATTTGATTGGCATGATCGCCTTTGCGCGCTACGCCGACACTGTCTGCCCGCTGACCTTGAGCCATGGCGTGCTCAAGGCCTTTCTTGAGCCGGTGCGACTCGTCGACCGCCAGGAGGAAGACGGCACTGCCATCGGCGATGCGGTCGCACTAGCTGCGGCTCGCTTGCAAACCGCCGAGGAAACCATGGCGAAACAGACGCGAAAAAACAAGGACAGCTACGAGATTAAAAGCAAGATCATCATCTTGCTCACCGACGGCGAGAACAACTGCGGCCGTCGCAGCGTCGAAGAAGCCGGCGAACTGGCGGCTCAGTGGGGCATCAAGATTTACGCTATTGGCATTGGCGGCGGTGAAGCCTACCGGGTCATCTCCACGCCATTGGGGAATTATCGCCAGGCTATTCCTTTGCCGCAGATGGACACCAGGCCGTTGCAAGAGCTGGCTAACCGTACCGGCGGGCTGTTCCGCCTGGCCTCGGACGCGCAATCGCTACAAGCTGTCTATGAGGAAATCGACCGCCTGGAACGCAGCGAGGTCGAATCAGTACGCTATGTGAACTACAAGGAGTTGTATCAGCCGTTCGCGCTTGCAGGCCTGGCGCTGCTGGCCTTGGCGCAAGTGCTGAATTTGACTTGGTTCAGGAGGCTCCCGTGAGTCCGATTTGGCAATCTTTGCCCATGTTGCATTTGCTGTGGCTTCTGCCCGCATTCTGCCTGCTGTTTGTCTATGCCGGAGCTGCCCGCCAGCGCGCCTTGCGACGTTTTGCCGAGTCCGAGATGCTGAGCCGACTGCTGGCCAAGGTGAGTCCCGCACGACGACGCTGGAAGCAAGCACTGTGGCTGCTGGCGCTGGCCAGCCTGATCCTGGCGCTGGCGCGACCATGCTGGAATCCCGTGGCACAGGAAGTGAAACGACAAGGAAGAGACGTGGTTTTTGTGCTGGACGTCTCGCGAAGCATGCTGGCCGACGACTTGAAGCCTAATCGCCTGGAACGCGCCAAGCTGGCTATCAACGACTGCCTGGAAGTCCTGGAAGGCGACCGGGTCGGACTGCTGGTGTTTGCCGGAACCTCGCTGCTGCGCTGTCCATTGACCCTGGACTATGGATTTTTCCGCCTGATGCTCGCCGACGTCGACCCAACCACGGTTTCCCGCGGAGGAACTAAGATCGGAGACGCCTTGCGCAAAGTGATGAGCGATGTTTTCGACAGCCAAGTCCGGCAGTGCAAGGACGTCGTTCTGATTACCGACGGCGAAGACCAGGATACATTCCCAGTGGAAGCAGCCCAGAAGCTCGGCGAGGAGGGCATCCGGCTGCTGGCCATTGGCCTGGGGGACGAGAACCAAGGCACGCCAATCATGGTGACCGACGAACAAGGCCAGAGGACGTTCCTGATGGACAAAGGCGAGATGGTGCGAAGCCGACTCGATGGCGACACCTTGCGCGAAATGGTGGCCAAGACCCCAGGCGGCAAATACCTGCCAGTCGGAACCGGCAACTTTGACTTGGGAAGCATCTACCGCAGCTTGATCGCAACCGCAGAACAGCGCGAGCTGGAGTCGCAGACCATCGAACGATACGAGGAGAAATTCCAGGTCTTTCTTGGCCTGAGCTTAGTTTTCTTGCTGGTGGAGGGCGCACTGGGAGAAAGGAAACGGCAGGCATGAAACAAAGAAGCATACGCAACGACATGTTCAAGCTGGCTCTGGCGATGATCCTTGTACTGACCGTCAGCCAGGGCGTTGCCGGCAATGCCCGGAAACTGCTGCGACAAGGCAACGACGCGCTAAAAGCTGAAAAATACGACGAGGCATTGGACGCATACGGCAAAGCCGCCTTGGAAGCGCCAGAATCGCCGAGCTTGATTTATAATGAAGGCATTGTCTGGTACCGGCAGGGCGATTTTGTCCAAGCGCGGGAGAAGTTTGCCAAGGCCGGGATGAGCGCACGGCAATCGCGTGTGCCAGACCGTGCCCTGGAAGCGCGTTGCGAACAGGCAGTCGGAAATTGCTGGTTCCGGGAAGGACAGCGACAACAGGACAGCGACCTGAAAAAGTCGGTTGAGTCGTTTGTGAGCAGTATTGCGGCCTACGACCGGGCCTTGGAAATCGACCCGGAAAATCAAGTGACCATCGAAAACAGGAAGTCGGCACGCCTGCTGTTGAAGAAGATCATGGCCGAATTGGCGGCGCGCCAAAAAGCCCAGCAAGAACAACAGAAACAGCAGGAAGAACTGGCGCGGCAACTGGCCGAACTGGCAGAACGCCAAGAACAGGCGGCCGACCAGAGCAAAGCCGCCGCAGCCACGCCGACACCCCAGGAGAAATTCACTGAAATGCAGGAGAATCAACGCGCCATCAGTACGGACACTACGACGCTGGCCGAAAAATTCCAGGCAATGACGACGCCGCCAGCCAGCCCTGGCCAGAGCCAGGACAGCCCGCCAGACTCGTCAGCAGCGCAAGATATTTTAGAGGAAATGACACAAGCCCAAGAAGCGCAGCAGCAAGCGCAGCCTCCCTTGGACCAAAACGCCCCCGCCCAGGCCGAGCCATTGCAGAAACAGGCCGCGCAACATCTGCGCAACGCCCTGGAAAAGATGAAACAGCAGCAGGAGCAGCAACAGCAACAGCAGCAGCAAGAAGGGCAGGGGGAGCAACAGCAGCAACAGCAGGAGAAGTCAGACGACGGCGAGCAGAAGTCAGACGACGAGAGCAAAGAAGACAAGCAGTCTGCCCAATCCGACGAATCCGACGAGCCAGAAGGCGAGCAGAAGGAACAGCAGGTCGCCCGCGAGGTGGACGACAACGAAGCCAAGGATATTTTAAACCAGGAAAAAACCGACAAGCAGCGTCGCCAGGGCAACATCAACCGCGGATATCGCCCAGTGCCCAAAGATTGGTGAAAAAGCCCTTTTTCCCAGGCTAAAGCCCGGGCACTGAACAGAGGCAAAACAACAGCACCCAAGCAGCTAACGAATTATGAATTATGAATTATGAATTATGAATTATGAAATGCGCCTCATCATTCATCATTCATCATTCATCATTCATCATTCATCATTCATCATTCATCATTCATCATTCATCATTCATC
>MWEG01000079.1 GCA_002070945.1 Lentisphaerae bacterium ADurb.Bin082 | reverse complement strand
TGGGAAAACCTGGTGTCCTCAGGTAGGAAAACAGCTCATTTCTGGGCGGTTTGAGGAGCCTATGGGACGGTTATGGGAAAAGAACATTCTCGGTGGGAGGCCAAGCTAATGGAACGCATCTACATCATTTGCGAAGGGCAGACTGAAGAGACATTTTTCAAGGAGCTGCTGCAACAAGAGATGATGCTCAAGGGCGTAGAACTCATCCCAACACTTGTAGGCAAACCGGGACACAAGGGGGGCAGAATCAAAATTGAACGAATTGTCGCAGATGCGCGGAATCTGCTCCTGGGCGACAGATCAGCATACTGCACGACGTTCGTCGATTTCTACGGTATTGACTCGGAATTTCCAGGAAAAAGCGAAGCGACTACGAAGCAAACGATTGGCGAAAAGGCTGCGTGTATTCAAAATGCAATGCGGGAACATATACGGAAAATAGTCGGTGAGGACGCCATCCGGCGCTTCATCCCCTATGTCCAGATGTACGAAATCGAAGGACTTCTCTTCAGTGAGCCAAGAAAATTAGCCGAGGGCATCTGCCGTCAAGAGCTGGCAATGGAACTCGCAGAAATCCGAGCGGGCTTCAGTACACCGGAAGATATCAACGACAGTCCTGGCACCGCTCCGAGCCAACGACTCACAGGGCTAATACCTGAATATGAGAAGATTACCTACGGTTCATTTGCCGCTTTGGAGATCGGCCTGAAGAAAATCCGCACTGAATGTAAGTTATTCGCAGAATGGCTTGCTACCCTTGAATCTACAGGTTCAGGAGGCGCAGCATGAGATTTTCTGAAGCTCTCAAGCAGGCACTTTCTATTACAAGATTTCGCACATTACCCTCTTTTCAGGACGGCGTATGGCATCCGGACATGGCGCAGCGATTCCCTGGGCAGGGCTAACAACCTCTTCACATCTTTGTGTTTGAGCCTTACCTTGACAGCCAACTTCAAAGTCTTCCTAGAGTTCGATCACTGCGGCTGCCAGCTTGCAGCATAATCCCGTGCCGCCTAAGCGCAGCGCGCAGCGGCTCCGGGTTGACCTGCGGAAGGCGGCTGTTCGGCTGAGAACGGACATCCACGACCGCAGTGATGTGATTTGCGCGCAAGAGACCGATGAAGGTCTCAAGCTCATGATTGGAGTAGCCGATAGTGTAGACAGGATGCATCACATCACCTCCAGCCAGGCGATGAGCTTGGTTGAATAGCCGCTTTCAGGAGAAGAAAGGCCGCGATGGTGAACCTCGCGCATGAGCGTGGGTTCAATCACGTCGTGCAAAAGCATAGAGCACGCTTCAGGAGAAATCCTTGGCGACGACGGCCTAGCTCGAAAGGATTCACCGTAACGCCTTTCCAGAGACGGGATGCGTTTGCCGGAAACGTCGACTGCTATCGCTACGATGTGAGTCCCGGATTCGCCGCCCTTGCCGTAGACCTGCACCTGCCAGACGGTGAGAACACTGGGGCGTTCAAGGCCGACTTGGACGGCAGCGCCGATCCGAGAAGGCGGAATCTCGCACAAAGCCTGAAACAGCTGGTTGACGACCGCATGGTCGATTCCCAGCAATTCAATGCGCTCATCCTCCTGCGCCAAGTCGCGATCCAGGGTGCAATGGCGAGGCGCAAGGTCGCCGGGCATCCTGAGATGATAACAGTCGGTTCCCGCATCCTCGAAGGCGCCGCCAGCAATTGGAACGGCGATCCGCAGAAAATCAACGATCCGGGATTTGCTGGCGTCGACGTCGGAGAGCGGCCGGTAGTCATCCAGCGAGAAGCGCTCAAGGTCCTGGAACAGCTCGAATACCACCTTCCGCGCCTCGTTGGCGTTGGACAGCGCGGCCTCAAGTTCCTGGCGAGTGCGCTTGAGTTCCGGGTCGGACAGAGCATTGCGGTACAGCTCGTCGTAGCTCAGACGGTCGGAAAGCTGTCCGAGAATCTGCGTGCGCAGGTCTTCAGTGACGTTGCCGCTTTCGTCCACTTTGCCGAGGGCAGTCGCGATCTCCTTCAGCTTATCGTTCAGGAGCAGGAAGATGCGGCCTTCCAACGTGTCGCCGAGGACAAGATTGTAGACCTGGGCGGTGTCTTTCTGCCCATAGCGATGGATGCGACCAATACGCTGCTCCAGGTCCATCGGATTCCAAGGCAAATCGAAGTTGAAAAGAATGCGGGCAAATTGAAGGTTGATGCCCTCGCGGCCAGCCGCGGTGTACACGAGCACACGCGGGCCGTCCTTGCTCTTAAACCGACGCTCAGCCGCCAACTTGGCGCCGTGGTCGCCGCCGCGCAGGACGACGACGCCCTGGCCGGGATACGCATTCTCAATCTCCCTTGACAGCAGGTTCACCGTGGCCAGACAAGTGGCGAAGATGACGATCTTCTCGCCGGGAGTCTGCTTCCACAAGGCGCCCAGCCCACGCAGCAGCTTCTCGATCTTCGTCTCCTGCTGCGCCGGGGCGATCGCCAGCAGCGCGGCGATGCGATGACGTTCTTCAGGCAAGGCCAGGCTGACCACATCCGCAGCGAGTTCCTCGCCGGCAGCGGTGACCGCTTCACCGCTCTCCGACGACGCGACCGCCGCCAATTCATCCTCATCCAGCTTCTTGATTAGTCGCAGCTTCAGGTCGGCCAAAATGCGGTCCACCTCGCCTTTGCCGATCGCGTCGTCCGGGATGCCGGCCTGCTCATGAATCAGACGCTTGGCATCGTTCATGCAAGCGATAAGGCCGCAGCATTGTCCAGCAACGGCAGAGCATGCGCCTCGACATGCAGCCAAGCGTCGCGCAAGCATTCCGGCGACCCGACGACGTTGCCGATGATCGCCTCTTCACGGCTTTGAGCCAAACGGAGCGAATCTACCAAGACCCGGCACTCGCCAGAAGGGAAAAAGACCTGGGCGCGACCATCCGGGAATACGGCGACAATCACGCCCTCGCCAAATTGGGCGTGAACCACGCGCTGACCGGGAAAAAAGGTCATCCCGATTGCTCCTCCTTTCCCAGAGCATCAGGCATTGTCGACGCAGTGATATATGCCTGTCGCGGATCATTGGGCGTGGCGGGAAATGCCAGCTTGAGTTGTTTTTCCTTGACCATTGGAGATAGATACTGCGCCTGCAACGGCTTTGGCTTTCGATTCACCAATGCCGCCAATGCGCCAAGTGTCACATACTGTCCACAGCAAATCTCCATGATCACCGAACGCAAAGGTTCCCGGTGATAATCTGATATCAATCGCCCCTGGCTGTCGCGAAGGAGTTCCGCCTTCTTGTATGGGGAACTGCCGCCGTTAAGTGGGGAGCTGCCGCCGTTAAGTGGGGAGCTGCCGCCGTTAAGTGGGGAGCTGCCGCCGTTAAGTGGGGAGCTCGCAGCCAAATCTGGGGAGCTCGCAGCCAAATCTGGGGAGCTGCCGCCGTCAGTATTGGCCATGGCAGAATAGGTTTCCCAAAACGATTCTGGAACTGCTCCTCGGCCGTCACGTCCGCCTGCCTTTTTGCATTCGAGTTCGCAACTTTCGCGGAGGAACCCGATATCCTTGATGGTATGAATGTCAAACATCAGCTGATCCTCGGACGGATGCATCCAGACCCGATGCCTCCGTCGTTTTCGATGCTGGGTTCATCAGTGTCCTACTCTTGAGGCAAACTGCTCTTGGGGCATTCCGAGCCCGGCACGAACTGTTCGCACGAGGTCGCCCTAGTCTTTGGTTTTGCTCATGCTTCTGTCCCTTTTGAGACCCAGGATAAATGTTACGGATATATGAATAATGTTATAGAATAACACTGTGAAGCTGACATGTCAACCGCCGTTTCTCACTGTTTGCAGGCAGCGGTGCGCTCTTTCGATTACACCTTGAGCCATATTGCAACCCAAACCTCTACTCACTCCCCTTCCCCGAACCGTTTTCCACTTTGGCATGGACGTTATGGTTTCTGCTGTTATATTATGAATTATGGTTCCGTGTCGTCTTCAAGCAAGCCGGAACGTTCTTGTTGTTTGAACGTTACGCGCTTGTCGTTCACCCACTTAACTAAGCAAAGGGAAAAAACATGTCATTGCAACTGCGAAGTGATGCCGCTTATTCGTTGTTAGTGCCGACCAGCATGGGCATTCGTCTGACGCCTGTTGACGCACAGCCCTTCCATTGCAGCACTATGTTCCAGATGCAGGTTACCAGTGCCGAGACTAACGTGGCCAGCATCGCTTCCTATCTCGGCTTGCCAGTCAAGGTTCTGACCGCGTTTGTGAAAGACAGCCCGATCGCCCGGATGATCAAGGACAATCTCGCCAGCCGCCATATAGCTTACGAAGGCCCGGAAATCGAACAGGGCGGCCCCTGGGGATACCGGCACCAGTTCAACCTGGCCGACAGCGGCTACGGCACCCGCGGCCCGCGCGTGCAGAATGACCGCGCCGGCGAAGTCGGCCGCCTCCTGGATGTCAAGTACTTCGACCTGGACCGCATCTTCGGCAAAGAAGGCGTGCAAGTTGTCCATCTCTCCGGACTGGTCGGCGCTCTCTCCCCGGAAAGCAGCCGCTTCTGCCTGGAACTGGCCCGCGCCGCTAAAAAGTACGGCACCAAAATCTCCTTTGACCTCAACTACCGCGCCTCCTTCTGGAAAAACCGCGAACAAGAACTGGCCGAAATCTTCGCTGAAATCGCCAGCATAACCGATATTCTGATTGGCAACGAGGAAGATTTCCAGCTCTGCCTGAACATCAAGGGGCCGGAAGCCGGCGGCAAAGACATCACCAACCAGATTGATAACTTCAAGGAAATGGTCACCCGCGTCAAGGCGGCCTATCCTAATGCATACGCCTTTGCCAACACGCTTCGTCAGGTCATCAGCACCAACAGCCATCTGTGGGGCGCCATTGCCAATGTCAACAACACCTGGCACGTCGTAGAGCCGCGTGAAATCACGGTTCTGGACCGCATCGGCGGCGGCGACGGCTTTGTCGGCGGCTTCCTCTATAGCATCCTGCGCGGCTGGGAACCGGAGAAATGGATTCAGTTCGCCTGGGCGACCGGCGCTCTGGCCACCACCCATCTGACCGACTATGCTCAGCCCATCGACGAAGACCAGGTCTGGAGCATCTGGAAAGGAAACGCCCGCGTCAAACGCTAATCGCGAATCCACACCCTGCCCTGCCCCGTGGGTTCGCTACCACGGGGCACGGGAAGGAAATGAACGCAAGCTGGCTGCGAGAAACGGCAATAGCCCATATCCCAGCCAGACGACTTATCTTCCAAAGTTATTCCGCCTTACCCAGCCCAGGGCGGCGCGTCCCAATGGGCCGCTTGCCCTGGGCTTTTATGTTGTGACCATACGGGACGCACGGATTGTATACTACATCCGGCAGTCTCCAGACACTGTCCATTCAATAGACAATAAGGCAAAGGGACAAAGATGAGAACACGACTCTGTTTTTGGTTCTGGCTGGGCTTTTTGGGTGTTGCCAGCATGTTGTCGGGCGATGAATTGGCGATTGACGGTGATTTTTCGCGGTTGAATGCGGACGGCAAGCTCACGGAATGGGTCTTGCATGAATGGGGAGGCTTCCAGCCGTTTGCGAACCTGGTCGTAATACCGCAAGCCGACCAGGGCGCCAATGCTGTCAAGATATCTGAGGCAACCGCAGAATATGGCGCCTGCCTTCGCACCGTCAAGCGATTCCCAGGCAAGTCTGGCGACCGTCTGCGCATTCAATTTCGCGCCCGCGGGGTTGGCCAACTTGGGGTCGGATTGTACTATTACACCGATCGCGGCGAATGGAATCAAACCTCGGCGTCTCATCCGGTCAACTTGCAGTCGGAATGGCAGAGCCACGTCGTCACCATCGGGTTAGCGAATGGCACGACTGGGGAAACCGCCTCGTTCAACTGCTGCTTTTCTATCAGCAGAGGCATGGAAGTCGAATTGTCCTCAATCAAAATCTGGCAGGACGCTGGCGCCTATCGCGGCAACCTCAACCTGCCTGGGGAATGGACTGTGTTTGCGCCGGTGGATCGTTTTTTGCAGCCAGCCGCAGCTGAGCTTCTCGCTATTCCCGCGCAGTTTGGCGGCGTTGCTGGGCAGACCGTCGCTTTTCGTAATCATGCCATAGACTTAGCGCCGCTGGTTGGCGGGCCTGGCAAGGAGAAAAGCGCCTGGCTATTTGGTGAAATCACCAGCCAGATTGAGTGCGACTACACCCTGGGCGCTGCTGCCGACTGGTGGATGGAGGTCTACCTGAACGGCAAGAAAATCATCGACACCATGGATAACGGCAATGTCAAGCACCCATACGCCATTGACAACCACGTCGTGACCGCACGCTTGCAGAAGGGGCAGAATATCCTGGCCGCACGGGTCGTCACTGGCGCTGCCAGCTCCATCTTCATGCTGGGCGGCCCCAATGACTTGCGCAACATCCGTTCCAGCCTCAAAATCAACCGCATCACCTGGATCGAAGACTTCAACGGTCAGAAACTCTCCTGCCGCAGCAGTGCCCCACCGGAACTTATCCAAGGCAACCCGACCCCCGGTCTTCTCACCATCACGGGTCAGGCCGTCTACACGACTGCTGACACTGTCACCATCAATCCGCCCGAATTGCCGTGGACTTGGCCGGGCAGCGACGCCTTCTGGGCAGCCTCAATCCGCATCCAGGGCTTTGGCCAGACTCCGGAAGCCCGAGCCGACGCCAATTTCGCCATGAACCTGACTGCTGACACTGGCCGGCAATTAGCCATGCGCCTGGAACACCAGGCCGCCAGCGACCTGCTCAGACTCGTCCTGGCGCAAGACCAGGAAATCATAGCAGCGCAGGAATTGCCCTATCAGCGGTTGCCGGCTGACTGCATTGTCGCTGTCAACCAACGCGGAGAAGTCGTCCTCTCAATCAACAGTTTGGCGGACAGCAGTTCAACCGTGATCAACGGCCAGGCCGCCATGCTCTTGGATGCGGCGAGCCTGCAAGCGAGCCTCACCCTCAAAGCCACGGGTAATCGCCCTGCCCAGATCGTCGTTGACAACTTCATCCTCGGACAGGCCGGCGCTGGCGAGGGCTTTCCGGACGTCCCCTTCCAGCTCGAGCGCGCCAAGACCTTTGACCCTGTCCAAGCTGGCTGGAAACTGGCGTTTGCAGACGAATTCAACGACGGCAAGCTGGACCTAGACAAGTGGTACTTTTCCGGGCCAGGCCAGGAGGATCGCATCCATTTCGAGGATGGCAAATTAGTCATCACCGCTGACTGGAATGACAAGAAGACAGCGGTCCGCAGCGCCAGCATCTACACGCACCAGGAATTCCTGTACGGGTACTTTGAAGCGCGCATCCGTTTCCGGCGCGAGCATGGCTGGTGGTCGGCCTTCTGGCTATGTTCGCACGGCCCGTCCAACCCATTCCATGATGGCTTTGAAATTGACATCTATGAGGACTACTACTTGCGCTCCAAGGAGCCAGGCGGCGAGCCGCGACGGACTCTCGACCACAACCTGCACGTCTTTGCCGGCGGCGTGCTGAAAAGCTGGAACTACCACTCCACCCTGCCCGGCAGCATAGACGACTACTATGTCATCGCCTGCAAATGGACACCGTTTGAAATCTCCTATTACCTGGATGGGCAGCTGCTGGCCAGCACCGCCAACCACAGCCCCTACGATTCAGTCACTTTCGACCCCATCCACCATGCTGCTGGCGCGTCCCCGCTGCGCGCTATCCTGAGCGGATGCTGCGGCAAATCCGGCGGCGACCCGGCGTTCGGCAACTTCCCGGAAGACTTCCGCATCGACTACGTGCGCATCTACGCATATCCCGGCCAAGACGTTCCCAAGGTGACGATGACCTCGGTGTCAGAGCCGGACTTCATGCTCCCGCAGGGAACCAGGCTGCGCTTTTCCGCTAAGGCCGAGCCATCGCCGCAAAGCCAGGCACCCATCCAGGCCGCCTATCTGTTTGACAGCGGCTTTCTCCTTGACTATAAAACCAAGCCGCCGTTTGACTTTGAAGTGCTCCTGACTAAGGAGTATTACGACACCACCCGCTACGTCGCACCTGGACGCGCCGGCACCCGCCTCGAATTCGGCCCGACCCTGCACGCCTACAGCGTCTTTGTCCAAGATGCCAACGGACAAGTCGCCCACTCAACCCCAGTCCTGAAATTCATCCAGCCGACGGCTGACAGCACGCCCTACCTTGGCAAGCCCCAGGTCATTCCAGGACGGCTGCTGGTCTCGCATTACGACGAGGGCGGCCCGCAAGTGGCCTACGTCGACAATACTCCGGAAAACACCGCTGACAAGACCGGCACGTTCCGCCCTGGCGAACACGTCGACGCCACCCCAACCGTGATTGGCGGCGTTGCCGCCTGGGAGTGGCTGAAGTACACTGTCGAGGTGGAAGCGGACGGCGTCTACCAGGCGACGCTGCGCTATGGCACGCCGCAGCGCAACCTCCGGCCTTTCCTGCTGTTGGTAGACGGCGTCATCGCCGGGAAATTCGCCATCCCGCCGCATGAGTTTCCCGATTACCGCACTGACAGCGACTCCGTGATCGCTGATATACGCCTGACCGCTGGCCGCCATGTCCTGACCTTGATCTCCCAGGCCAGCGGCGCTAATATCGCCTACATCGACTTCGCGGCTGCCAAGCCCTAAGTGGGCGAGTGGTTGCTTGAACTACGTACGGCAAGCTGAAGCCAAGCGTTCGTCGCCACGTTTCGCGCATCAATGAAAAACGCGCAGTCGTTCGGCCACAGGCAGGTAGTCTTTCGCGCCCGGTGGAGCGGTTATGCCGCCAAAAGGCATTTGGGCAATCATGCGCCAGGAAGACGGCAGGTCAAAAGCCTTCGTGACCTCCGCTTCAATCAAGTTGCCGTAATGCTGCAAGCTGGCACCCAGGCCGACTTCCGCTAATTGACACCAAATCGCAAACTGCAACATGCCATTGGCTTGGTCAGCCCAAATCGGGAAATTTTCCCGATAGGTCGGATATTCATTGCAAAGCCCTGTCGTCACCTCGGTGTCGTCGAAAAACAGGAGCGTTCCGCGTCCAGCGGCAAAGCTGTCGATTTTGTCCTCCGTGGGCTTAAACTGCGTGGCTGGGACAATCTTGCGCAAGGCGTCTTTGACGATGTTCCACAGCTGCTGATGACGTGCGCCGAACAGAAGCGCGACGCGCTGGCTCTGGCAGTTGAAGGCCGACGGTGCCTCCCGCAAGATTGAGCCGACCAGCTCGGCAATCGCCTCGTCAGAGATAGGACTGCTGCTGTTCAAACCATAGATAGACCGGCGGTTCCTGATGAGTTGAAGAAAAGTCTTGTCAGTCATGTCTTCTTTTCCCTTTTTTAAATGAATAGCGTGTTGTTGCTGTCCTTAGCCATCGCAACGAATGAAGCGACGCCAGCGACGAAGCGCATATCGAATTCGCTGACCTGACGCAGCAGTTCCGGCACTATTCGAATGGACTCTTGACCTGGCCCGGTTGATTTGGGTGCAGCTGGGCTGGGTTTCCAGCAAACACAGTTCAGGTACGGGGAATCTTCGGAGTCCACTGCTTGCAATCGGGCAGCTCAAAGCCCTCAGGGAAATCCTTGGGCGTGGCCGGCAGCCAGAACTGATTGCGGCCAAAAGGCCCGATCTTGCCGCGGACAACCAGGTGCTTCTTGACCGGGTCCCAGTGCAACTCGCTGCTGTAGACCTTGCCTTTTTTCGGATCGAGGATTTTTCCCTTGTCCCAACGGTCCTTCTTGGCGTCCTTCTGCAAATCCCAGACAATGTCCAGGCCAGCGAAAAAAGGCTTGTCTGGCAGAGCAACTGCGCGTTCAACCGGGGCATAGATAGTGTTCTTCACTTTTTCCTCCTCGTCAAAAGTGACCACGAGGCGTCCATAAAGCTTGTCCTGGTGCTCATAGAGTGCGATAATTGACCGCATCCGACCAGTTTCATCGTCGATGATCTTCCAGAATCCTTCAACCTGGTCGGCAGCGTGCAAGGCACGGACGCCACCAAGAGTCAACAGCATCAGAGCCAGCAACATAGAACTTTTTTTCATAAATCCCTCGTCTGGTGTTTTTGTTCAGAATACCTATTCAATTCTAACGGCAACGGCATTATTTTAGAAACGCGCCAGCGCCAAAAGTCGCATTGTCGGCGGCGATTCTTTGCCGGTCTTTCTCAAACTCATTTTTGAATGCCCCCTAAAAAATCTGCGTCATCTGCGTCATCTGCGGATAAAACAACAGTTTATGTCCATTGTCCACTGTCCACTCAAGCGCACTATCCTGCAAGCCTGGCTCTGAAGCTCACCGGAACTCCGAGTATCAATGACTGACGCATTACCCTTTTTTCGCCAACATCAATTTTTTTCAAAAAAACGATTTGACAGCCGTCTTGGCGGTGGTATAATAATACGCAGTTTCAATTTTGGGTTGTTTTCCCGTTTCACTCACAGGTGTCATTTTGTCAACCACCCTCAACACCCAGGCCATCGCCATTAGCATTGACGTCGTTGTCCTAGTCGACAGCGGCGTCGTCTGGCACGCCCCAGGTGGTTGTTGAGTCTTCCATTTACTCAAAAGCTTTCTCAACGAAACCTGCGGCAGCACTAAGACAGCCGCAGGTTTTTTGTTTTCAAGTCACCTTCTCGCCAACATCACTTTCCAGTTCGCCATGTCAATTGCCATCAACATCCTAGTCATTAGCATTAGCGTCGACGTTATTGTCCTACGGGACATTAGCGTCGCACCGGCTGGGCCAGGCTGTTCTTGAATGACCATAGGCGAAAAATCATCAAGACCCCTGGGAAAAGCCGGCCCAAGGGTCTTTTTTTAATGCCGAACCGAGAACTTGCAGACATCTCCAGGAGAAAACATGAAAATCAAAGGAGCAGAATTGATTATCCGCACCCTCATCAGCGAGGGTGTTGACTGCGTGTTTGGCTATCCCGGCGGCGCTGTTCTTAACATCTATGACGAATTGTATAAATTCAGCGCCCAGATCAAGCACATTGCGACATGCCACGAACAAGGCGCCGCCCATGCTGCGGACGGCTATGCCCGCGCCAGCGGCAAAGTCGGCGTAGTCATCGCCACCTCCGGGCCTGGCGCCACCAACTTGGTGACCGGGATCGCCAATGCCTACCTCGACTCGGTCCCGTTAGTGGCCATCACCGGCAACGTGGCCTGTTCGTTCATTGGCAAGGATAGCTTCCAGGAAGTCGACATCACCGGCGTGACCATGCCGATCACCAAGCACAACTACATCGTCAAGGACGTCAACCGCCTGGGCGATGTCATCCATCAGGCGTTCGCCATTGCCCGCAGCGGGCGCCCGGGGCCGGTGCTGATTGACATTCCCAAGGACGTCCAGCAGAGCGAATGCGAATACGTCGAGTACAGTCATCAGCCCGCGCCGGTCGCCACCAACGGTCGCTCGACTCTGCGCAAGGCGGCAGAGCTGATCAGTGCCTGCGAACGGCCCTACATCTATGTCGGCGGAGGCATCATCAACTCCAATGCCACCGAAGAGCTGCTCGAATTCGCCGACCTCATCGATGCCCCTATCGGCAGCAGCATGATGGGACTGGCAGCGGTACCTCACGACCATCCCCGGTTCCTCGGCATGACTGGCATGCACGGCAAATACGCTGCCAGCCAAATCCTGGCTGAATCCGACCTCCTGATCGCTGTCGGAACCCGCTTCTCTGACCGGGCCACCGGCAACAAGGCTGAATTCATCAAAGGCAAGAAAGTCATCCATATCGACATTGATCCGTCCGAAATCAGCAAGAACATCCCTGCCTACGTGGCGTTGCTTGGCAACGTCAAGACGGTGCTGCAGCAGCTGATGGCGGAGCTTGAGCAGCGCCGCCGCCCAGCCTGGCGCCAGGCGCTGCAGGCCATCAAGGACTCTCCGGACAGCCGCCTCGAGATGCCTCCGGGCCAGCTCAACCCAGAGACTGTCATCAAGGCCGTGCGACGCCACGCCAGCGACAACACGGTGGTCTGCACCGACGTGGGCCAGCACCAGATGTGGACCGCCCAGTACTACAATTTCTCTCAGCCGAGGACGTTCATCACCTCTGGTGGGCTCGGCACCATGGGATTCGGCATGGGTGCAGCTATCGGGGCCTGTTTCGGCACTGGCCGCCGCAAGACCATCCTGTTCACCAGCGACGGCAGTTTCCACATGAACATGAACGAGCTGGCCACCGCTGTCTCCAACCAGCTGCCCCTGGTCATTGTTCTGCTCAACAACAATGCCCTCGGCATGGTTCGGCAGTGGCAGACCATGTTCTTCGAACAGCGCTATTCCAACACCAGCCTGGCCCGGCGCACCGACTATGTCCGCCTGGCTGAAGCCATGGGCGCGGTCGGCTTCAAGGTCGACGCCCTCAGCCAGCTTGAAACGATCCTGGACAAAGCCTTTGCCGAAAAAGGGCCAGTCCTGATCGAAGTCACCATCGACCAAGACGCCAAGGTGCTGCCGATGATCCCGCCCAACGGCACTATCCGCGACATCATCCTGAAAGCCTGAACAAGCAAGGAGAATACTCATGGACAACGACGAATTTGTCATCTCAATGCTGGTGAACAACGAGGCCGGCGTGCTGACCAGGGTCTCCGGCCTGTTTGCCCGGCGCGGCTTCAACATCGACAGCCTCTCGGTCGGCGTGACCGAGCAGGCCGGCCTGTCGCGCATCACTATCACTGCCCACGGCGACGACTACATCAAGGACCAGATCATCAAGCAACTGGCCAAGCTCCAGGACGTCAAGGTCGTCAAGTTGATGCCCTTCAACAATTCGGTCATGCGCGAACTGCTCCTGATCAAGGTGCAAGCCGACAGGGACACGCGCAGCAGCCTGCTGGAGGCGGCTTCTGTGTTCCGGGCTAAGATCGTGGACTTGAAGAGCGACTCTGTCACCCTCGAAATCACTGGCGAGCGTTCCAAGTGCGAAGCATTCGTTGAATATCTGCGTCCGTATGGCATTGTGGAGTTGTGTCGCACCGGCTTGACGGCTATTTCCCGTGGCCTGAAGCCCTTGAAAGATAGTAAATCATTTGAAGAGGAAAGTTCAGTAAAGGAGTAGAAACCATGGCAACGATCTATTACGAGAGCGACTGCGACATGAATGTCCTGAAGAACAAGAAGGTTGCGGTCATCGGCTACGGCAGCCAGGGCCATGCGCACGCGCTCAACCTGAAGGAGAGCGGCGTCAAGGTGATGGTCGGCTTATACGAAGGCTCGCCGTCCAAGGCCAAGGCTGCGGCCCGCGGCCTCAAGGTCTGCAACACGGCCGAAGCGGTCCAGGCTGCTGACATCATCATGGTGCTGGTCAACGACGAAAAGCAGGCGGCCTTGTACCAGAAGGACATCGCGCCATACCTGGCCGCTGGCAAGACCTTGGCCTTTGCGCACGGCTTCAACATCCACTTTGGCCAGATCAAGCCCCCTGCCGACGTTGACGTCATCATGGTCGCCCCGAAAGGCCCTGGCCACACTGTCCGCAGCCAGTTCAGCGAAGGCAAGGGCGTGCCCTGCCTGGTGGCCGTGCATCAGGACGCCAGCGGCAAGGCCTTGGCCACCGCCCTGGCCTACGCCAACGGCATCGGCGGCGCCCGCGCCGGCGTCCTGTTGACGACGTTCAAAGAGGAAACCGAAACCGACTTGTTCGGTGAGCAGGCCGTGCTTTGCGGCGGCGTCACCAGCCTGATCAAGGCCGGATTCGAAACCCTGGTCGAAGCCGGCTACCAGCCGGAAAGCGCGTATTTCGAGTGTCTGCATGAAATGAAGCTGATCATCGACCTGGTCGTCCAGGGCGGCATGTCGTTCATGCGCTATTCGATCAGCGACACGGCTGAGTACGGCGACTACAGCGTGGGCAAGAAAATCATCACCGACGAGGTGAAGGCGGAAATGCGCAAGGTCCTTGGCCGCATCCAGGACGGCAGCTTTGCCCGCGAGTGGATTCTGGAAAACCAGGCTCAACGCCCGCATTTCAATGCCATGCGCCGCTTGGAGAAAGAGCATCTGATTGAAAAAACCGGCGCTGAGTTACGCGCCAAAATGAATTGGAATATGCCCAAATACGAAGAGTAATCATCTTCTACGCATTCGGCCGGAATGATGGCCGTCCTTCCGGCCGAATGCATCTTTCTTCCCTGACGGCCTGCCCCCTGCCCTATCCATCCTCTTTCCCCTATCAACCCAACCTATCGACGCCATTTTTTCGAGGTGCAAAACATGAATTCCGATCAGATCACCGAAGGAGTTGAGAGAGCCCCGCAGCGTTCATTGCTGAAAGCCATGGGCTTGACGCAGAAAGAGCTTGAGCGTCCGTTGATCGGGATAGTCAACTCCTTCAACGAGGTGGTGCCTGGCCACACCCAGCTGCCGCTGATCGCCCAGGCAGTGAAGAACGGCGTGTTGGCAGCCGGCGGAACCCCGCTTGAATTCAACACCATCGGCGTCTGCGACGGCCTGGCCATGGGCCACCGCGGCATGAAGTACTCCCTGTGCACCCGGGAACTCATCGCTGACAGTGTCGAATGCATGGTCAATGCCCACTGCTTTGACGGCCTCGTCTTCATTCCCAACTGCGACAAGATTGTGCCGGGAATGATAATGGCTGCCGCCCGCCTCAACCTGCCTGCGGTCTTCGTCTCCGGCGGCCCCATGCTGAGTCTGCCGGAAGGCGAAAACGGCAAGTGCCTTGACTTGAACAGCGTCTTCGAAGGCGTTGGCGCCATCAAGGCCGGCAAAATCAGCCCGGCTGACCTGACCCGCCTGGAGGAGATGGCCTGCCCAACCTGCGGCTCCTGCTCTGGCATGTTCACTGCCAATTCCATGAACTGCCTCACCGAAGCCATCGGCCTCGGCCTGGAAGGCAACGGCAGCATACCGGCCGTCTACGCTGGCCGCACCCGCCTGGCCAAGCTCGCTGGCGAGAAAATCATGGAGCTGGTCAAAAAGAATATCCGCGTATCTGACATCCTCACGCCCGGGGCTTTCCGCAACGCTATGGTCGTGGACATGGCCCTGGGGTGTTCCTCGAATACGGTTTTGCACTTGGCTGCGATCGCTCGCGAGGTCGGCATCCCCTTTTCGCTGTCGGCCCTGAACGAGATCAGCTCAAGCACGCCCAATTTATGCCGCTTGGCGCCAGCCGGCCCACACCATATGCAGGACCTGTGGTCTGACGGCGGCGTCTATGCCGTCATGAAAGAACTGCTGGAGGGCGGCCTGCTGGACGGCGATTGCCTGACCGTCACCGGCCAGACTGTCGTAGAGAACCTGCAAAACGCTGGCCGGCGCGGTCGCGGCGTCATCCGACCTCTGGACAATCCGTATTCCGCTAACGGTGGCCTGGCCATCCTGTTCGGCAACCTCGCCCCCAACGGCGCCGTCGTCAAACGCAGCGCTGTCACCGAGAAAATGCTTCGTTTCCGCGGCACTGCCCGGGTTTTCGATACCGAGGAAGCTGCGGTAGCCGCCATCTTTGGCGGCCAGATCAAGGCTGGCGACGTCGTCGTCATCCGCTATGAAGGCCCCTGTGGCGGCCCTGGCATGCGCGAAATGCTCGGGCCGACCTCGGCTATCGCTGGCATGGGCCTGGACGACAAGGTCGCGCTGCTGACGGACGGACGCTTCTCCGGCGCCACCCGCGGCGCCGCCATCGGCCACATCTCCCCAGAAGCCCAGGCCGGCGGCCCGATCGCCTACCTGAAAGACGGCGACATCATCGACATCGACATCAACAACTATGCCCTCAACGCCGACCTATCCGACGGCGAATGGGAAAAACGCCGACTAAGCATGAAACTACGTGTCCAGGAGGGCCTAAGCGGCTACCTAAAACGGTATGCCCGCAATGTGCTATCCGCCGACCAAGGCGCCGCCTTCAAAGATTGACCATGAACTACCCCAGCCGCAGCAACGTACGCCGCAGCTGAAACTATAGCCCAAATGCCTTTTTTCCGCGCTCTCCGCTTGAGGGCGCGCAGTCCCATTCAAACACGTTTATCAAGCAAAGGATTTCATAACATGCGCAAGATTACTATATTTGACACCACGCTGAGGGATGGCGAGCAGTCTCCCGGCTGCAGCATGCACATTACCGAGAAACTGGAAATCGCAATGGCCATGGAAAGGATGCGCGTTGACGTCATCGAGGCTGGCTTTGCCGTGGCTTCGCAAGGCGACTTCGAGGCTGTCAGCAAAATCGCGGCCCAGATCAAGGAAAGCACGGTCTGCAGCCTGGCGCGCGCCGTCGTCAAGGACATTGACATGGCATACGAAGCGCTGAAACACGCACAGTCGCCGCGCATCCATACCTTCCTGGCGACCTCGCCGGTACACATGGAATATAAACTCAAGATGACGCCGGAAAAAGTCCTCCAGACCATCGGCGACATGGTGCGCTACGCCAAGACAAAAATGTCCGACATCGAATTTTCGGCTGAGGACGCCTGCCGCAGCGAGCGCGACTTCCTGGTCAAGGCGGTGTCCACGGCCATTGAGGCCGGCGCCACTGTCATCAACATTCCCGACACTGTCGGCTACGTCACTCCAATAGAAATGTTCGACCTGATCACCTATCTGCGCAACCACGTCCACGGCATGGAGAACGTCGCCCTGTCCGTGCATTGCCACAACGATCTGGGGCTGGCCGTAGCCAACTCCCTCGCCGCTGCCAGAGCCGGCGCTGACCAGATCGAATGCACTATCAACGGCCTCGGTGAACGCGCTGGCAACGCCGCCATGGAAGAAGTCGTCATGGGCATCCAGACCAGGAAGGATTTCTACCAATGCATGACCGGCATTGACACGACTAGGATTTCAACGACCAGCAAGCTGGTCTACACCACCCTCGGCTTGCCGGTTCCGATCAACAAGGCAATTGTCGGGACCAATGCTTTCGCCCACGAGGCTGGCATCCATCAGCATGGCATGCTCGCCAACCGGGAAACGTATGAAATCATGACCCCGCAGTCCATCGGGCTGCTCCAGAACCAGATGGTCTTCGGCAAACACAGCGGCCGTCATGCCATCGAAAAAAGACTGAACGAAATGGGCTACGAATTGAACAAGGCCGAGCTCGATGACCTGATGGAGCGCTTCAAGCAGCTGGCTGACAGAAAACGAAGCATCAATGACAGCGACCTGGAAGCGCTGGTCACGAAGCAAACCTTGTATGTCGAGAATGGCTACAGGCTCGACCGCTTCACGGTCAACTGTGGCAACTACATCACTTCAAACGCCGTCGTCCGCCTGAAGGATGGCGAAAAGTTGGTGGAAGCCGTCGCCATTGGCGACGGCCCCATTGACGCAGCCTACAAAGCCATCGATATGCTCATCAAGGCTCCGCCGCATATCCTCGATGACTACACTATCTTTTCGGTCACCGAAGGCAACGACGCCCTCGGCGAAGTCATCGTACGCATCAAGAGCGGTGACAAGACCGTCACTGGCCGCGGCCTGTCCACTGACATCATTGAATCCAGCATCTTAGCCTATATCAATGGGCTCAATCGGCTGCTTTGAAAGGACTCCATGAAAAAAATCAAAATCCTCGACAGCACCCTACGCGACGGTGCGCAGAGCGAGAGCATCTCCTTCTCTGTCTCGGACAAGCTGAAGATCATCAGCGTCTTAGACGACATGGGGGTTGACTACATCGAGGCCGGCAACCCGGGTTCCAACCCCAAGGACCTCGAGTTTTTCGACCTCGCCGCCAAGACCAACATGAAGACGGCGAAACTCTGCGCCTTTGGCAGCACACGCCGCAAGAATCTCCGCGCCGAGGAGGACGACAATGTCCTGTCGCTGCTGAAGGCGAACACGGACGTAGTCGTCATCTTCGGCAAGAGCTGGGACCTGCACATCCGCGAAATCCTGCGAACCACTCCCGATGACAACCTCAACCTAATCCGCGACACCATTGAGTTCTTCAAGAACAAGGGCAAGGAAGTCATCTATGACGCGGAGCATTTCTTTGACGGCTACAGGAGCAACCGCTCCTGCGCCCTTGACAGCTTGCTGGCGGCAGCCCAGGCCGGCGTTGACTCTCTATGCCTGTGCGACACCAACGGCGGCTGCCTGCCCAGCGAAGTCTTCCGGATCACGCAAGAAGTAACGGCGATGTTCCCGAATCTCCCCATCGGCATCCATTGCCACAACGACATCGACTGCGCCGTAGCCAGCTCCATGATTGCGGTTGACGCTGGCGCCAAGCAGGTGCAAGGCACCTTCATCGGCATTGGCGAACGTTGCGGCAACGCGGACCTGAGCGTCATCATTCCGAACTTGCAGCTGAAGCAGGGCTATCAATGCATCAGCAGCGATTTGAGCATGCTCTCGGAAGCCGTCTTCGCCATCTCGGAAATCGCCAACGTCCCAGTGCCGATGAACAAGCCCTACGTCGGCCAAAGCGCCTTTGCCCACAAGGGCGGCATGCACATCGACGGAGTCTGCAAATGCTCGCATTCCTTCGAGCATGTCGATCCAGCCCAAGTCGGCAACAAGCGCCGCTTCCTGATGAGCGAAGTCTCGGGACGCACCACTGTCCTGGCCAAGGTGAAGAACATCGCCCCTGAACTGAGCAAGGACTCACCCGAAACCGCCCTCATCGTCCAAAAGCTCAAGGAGATGGAACACGAAGGCTATCAGTTCGAATCGGCTGACGCCAGCTTTGAGATGATGGTGCTGAACGTACTCGGCCGGTTCAAGCCGCACTTCAAACTCAACATGTACAAGACCAGCGGCGAATGGCCGAATCCTGACGGGACTATGAGCGCCTACGCTGTCCTCATCATCGACGTCAATGGCAAAACCGAAACTGCGGCATCCACTGGCAACGGCCCTGTCAACGCCCTTGACCTGGCCCTGCGCAAAGCCCTTGCCGTCTTCTTCCCCGAGCTTAGCCGCATCCAGCTGATCGACTACAAAGTCCGTGTTTTGACTGCGGAAAAAGGCTCTGCCGCCAAAGTCCGCGTGCTCATGGAAAGCACTAATGGCGAACGCAGCTGGACCACGGTCGGAGTCTCCACCGACATCATCCAGGCCAGCTGGCTGGCGCTTGTCGATTCCATTGAATATATTTTGAATGGGTTGTGACCGCCGTCACGACCTGACCTGCCCTCACTTGCCGAAAAAATTCAAGGATTTTTATCATGGGCTGCATATCAATCATTTTTGCAGGCATTTGCGCCGTAGGCGCTTAACCATGCTTAACCCCAGGCTTTAGCCTGGGGGGAAATGCCCTCCTGACTGGTGCCCCGTAGGGGCACTACCGGTTGCCTGACAAACACAACCGCTGTGTTTAGTTTCCCTTTTGATCACAAGATTTTGTACATTAACCAGAATACCAACAAGGAGTATTTTTTCCATGAACATGACGATGACGCAAAAAATTCTGGCGGCGCATGCCCAGCGCGATTCTGTCCTCCCCGGGGAATTGATTTTAGCGAAGATTGATCTTGCCTTAGCCAATGACATCACTGCGCCGGTCGCCATCAATGAATTCCGCAAGGCCGGTGGCGGCTGTGTGTTCGACTGCCAGAAGATCGCCCTGGTCATGGACCATTTCACGCCCAACAAGGACATCAAGGCCGCTGAGCAGACCAAGCTGGTGCGCGACTTTGCGCACGAGAAGGGCATCGAACACTTCTATGATGTCGGTGCTATGGGCATCGAACACGCGCTGCTGCCTGAAAAAGGCCTGGTCGTGGCTGGCGACCTGGTGATCGGCGCTGACAGCCATACCTGCACCTACGGCGCTCTGGGTGCCTTCTCCACTGGCGTCGGCTCGACCGACATGGCCTTTGGCATGGCGACGGGCAAGGCCTGGTTCAAGACGCCCAGCGCCATCAAGTTCAACCTGCGTGGCAAGCTGCCCAAATGGGTCAGCGGCAAGGACGTCATCCTGCACATCATCGGCCTTATCGGCGTGGACGGGGCCCTGTACCAGTCCATGGAATTCGGCGGCGACGGCGTCGCCTCCCTCACTATTGACGACCGCCTCTGCATCTGCAACATGGCTATCGAGGCTGGCGGCAAGAACGGCATTTTCCCGGTCGACCAGGTAACCTTGAAGTACATCGCCGCACACTCCACCCGTGAGCCAGTCATCCACGCGGCTGACTCAGGCGCCGAATACGAACGTGTGTTCGACATCGACTTGGCCGCTATCCGCTCGACGGTCGCCTTCCCGCATCTGCCGTCCAACACCAAGACCTTTGACCAGATTCCGTCCATCCCCATCGACCAGGTGGTCATCGGCTCGTGTACGAACGGCCGCCTGTCCGACCTGGCTGTCGCCGCTGAACTGCTCAAAGGCCGCAAAGTCAACCCGCGGGTGCGAACCATCATCATCCCAGCCACCCAAAAAATCTACCTCGACGCCGTACACCAGGGCTTGGTTGACATCTTTATCAACGCTGGCTGCGCCGTGTCAACGCCAACCTGCGGCCCCTGCCTGGGCGGACATATGGGCATCCTGGCCAAGGGCGAACGGGCCGTGGCCACCACCAATCGGAACTTTGTCGGACGCATGGGCCACCCGGAAAGCGAAGTCTACCTGGCCAGCCCGGCTGTCGCCGCCGCCTCCGCTTTGACCGGCGTCATCACTGACCCGGCCACCATCTAATCCCTATCTTGGAGAAGAAAATCATGAAAATCACCGGAAAAGTCATCCGCTACGGCGACAATGTCGATACTGACGTCATCATCCCGGCCCGTCACCTGAATACTTCTGACCCGAAGGAGCTGGCCGCGCACTGCATGGAGGACCTTGACCCTGACTTTGTCAAGAAGGTCCAGCCTGGCGACATCATTGTCGCCGGCAAGAATTTCGGCTGCGGCTCCTCGCGCGAACACGCACCGATTGCGATCAAGGCATCTGGCATCGCCTGCGTCGTGGCCAAGAGCTTTGCTCGCATCTTCTACCGCAACGCCATCAACACTGGCCTGGCCATCGTGGAATATGACGGCGACATCCGAGACGGCGACCAGCTGGACATCGACTTTGCCCATGGCGTCATCCGCAACCACCGCGACAACACCCAGGGCCGCTTCACGCCCTTCCCGGAATTCCTGCAAAAGATCATCACGGCCGGCGGCCTGTTCAAAGCCAAGGAGACCATGCAATGACATATAACATCGCAGTCGTTGCCGGCGACGGCATCGGACCAGAAATCATCGACGCAAGCATCAGGGTCGCCGAGGCCGTGGCGCCAGGCCGTTTCCAATTCAACCATGTCATCGCCGGCGGCAAGTCTATTGACGAATTCGGCGTGCCCCTGACCGACGAGGCACTCGCCGTCTGCCGGCAGAGCGACAGCGTGCTGCTCGGCGCAGTCGGCGGCCCGAAGTGGGACGGCCTGCCTGGCCACCTGCGACCGGAACGCGCGCTGCTTGGCTTGCGCAAGGAGCTGGGCCTGTTCGCCAATATCCGCCCTGCTCGCCTCATCCCAGTCCTCAAGGACGCCTGCCCACTCCGCGCTGAAACCGCTGCCAAGGGCTTCAACTTCGTCATCGTCCGAGAATTGACTGGAGGAATGTACTATGGCGAACGCGGCCGGCGCACTGACGCCAATGGCCAAGTCAGCGCCTTTGACACCGAAGTCTACAGCGAAGCGGAAATCGACCGCATTGCCCGAGTCGGCTTCGATCTGGCCAGGCGCCAAAACCGGAAGCTGTGCAGCGTTGACAAGGCCAATGTGCTGGAAAGCTCACGCCTGTGGCGCGAACGCATCCACAACATGGCCTCGCAGTATCCAGACGTGGAATTGTCCGACATGCTGGTTGACAACGCAGCCATGCAGCTGATCAGGAATCCCAGCCAATTCGATGTGATCGTCACCTCCAACATGTTCGGCGACATATTGTCTGACGAGGCATCTCAGCTGACCGGCTCCATTGGCCTGCTGCCTTCGGCCTCGCTGGGCGAAGGCACGTGCGGCATGTACGAACCCATTCATGGCTCGGCGCCGGACATCGCTGGCAAAAACCTGGCTAACCCAATCGCGACCATTTTCTCCATCGCCATGATGATGCGCATGTCCTTTGCCATGAGCAAGGAGGCCGATCTCATCGAGAATGCCGTCCTGCGCACCCTGGAAAAGGGCCACCGGACGGTCGATATCCTGGACAACGACACCAAGCCGCTGGGAACGACGCAAATGGCTGACGCCATCATCGCCGAACTGAAGTAAAGTCATTGTTATGGCTATATATCATTATGATAGCTAATCGGTCGTCGATTGATGATGCTCGGAGTCCCGGCAATCAGCCGAGCCAGGCACCCCGGGTAAGGCGCTTGAGTGGACAGTGGACAATGGACGTTAGTGGACGTTAGTGGACTTCAGTAGACGATGGACTGTGGACAGACGTGGACGTTAGTGGAGAGTGGACGTGGACGTTAGTGGACGCTAGGCAGCAAGGCATTTGTCTTCCATGAGCTTCATGAAAATTATCCATGTCCAGCACAATAACGCGCGAAGTTCAGCTTGCCGTACGTAGTACAAGCTTCAGCTTGCCGTATGTAGTACAAGCTTCAGCTTGCCGTATCTCCCTCGCATGCAGGAGCATGTAGTACAAGCTTCAGCTTGCCGTACGTAGTTCAAGCTTGAGCTTGCGGTACGTGCCATACGTATTCCACCCCGCCCGCCTCACGGCTTCGTCTTCAGCATGTTAGCCGGCACCAGGAGAACGGCATCCAAGCCCATGCCGCCGCCTCGGTTGATCAGCCTGAGCGTGTTGAGGCCTTCGTCCAGGCGGCAGGAGCGAACAGCGCTCTTGTCTCCTGGCAACAGCCGCCACGTCCAGTTGTCCGCTTGCAAGCTGTATCCGCCTGTGCCTGGGAGTCTCATTTTTTCCCATTCAGGCCCTGGCTGTTTGCCGTTGATCAGGCAGTCTCGCCAGGCTTCTGCGGCGCCAGAGGCATAACGCAAGGCGATGACATACTCGCCGGCTGTCTCAACCTGGACATCCCACTCCAGCCAGTGGCCAAGCTCCTTATCCCAGTAGCTGACAATATCTCCTGATGCATTGACTCTGCCGCTGATGATTCGGCACTTGCCGTCGCCCTCGCGGCTGAACTTCTCCGCTTCCAGCCAGATGCCGCCGTTGGCCCGGGCCTTTTCCACCCAGGCCGGGTTGACTTGAACCTGCTTTGTCAAGCGGCCGCCAGCGCCCTGGTCGGTCTCTACTTGCAGCGTGACCTGGTACAGGCCCGGCTGCACATAGCGATGGCTGACTTGTGCCCCCTCCCCGGTCGAGCCGTCGCCGAAATCCCACCACCACTTGCGGATTCTGCCACTGACAGCGCGACTGCCAGCGGCGTCAAACGCTATGGCAGTCTCCAGGACCGAGTCGTCTGGCTGGCGCTGGAAAATAAAGTCCGCCCGCACTGTCGGCACCCTGGCCACCACCGGCAATGCTGACGACGGTTCCGAGACATTGCCCCAGGCATCCATGGCTTGGACGCGATAATACAGCTGGGTGCCTGGCGTTAGATCAAAGTCATAATAAACCGACTCAGCCGTGCTGCCGAGAAGATGTTCCGGCTCGACGGGGAAGTCCGCCTTCTCGCCCCGGTAGACCTGGTATCGCGTCACCCCTTGCGGCGCTGTCGCCGCCGGCCAAGCGATTTTCACTTGCGCGGCGGTAAACACGAAGCGTTCCGCGTCAGCCAGAGTGAATTCCTCTTGCCGCAATTGGATCGGCTTTGACAAACCGCCAACCGGTGTGCGCCCCAGGCCGAGTGGACGGAAGCCAGGGTCGTTGGTCAGGCACAGGACATCGATCGCGACGCCGGCGTCTACCGTCGTCAATTCCAATTGAGTGCGGCGTGACGGCAGGCTGACCGCCCCGGCGTCCAAGGCCACCCAGCGCCAATCTGAGCCGACTATGGCGACTTGTCCCAGCCGTTTCCCGTCCACGCTCAGGGTGAAATGCCCGGCTGCGGCTTCGCTGTCGTTTTGCGGCCATCCGTGTGTATACGACGCGCGTTCAAGTTCGGACATGCCGCGCACCCGGCACCACACGCGGATGCCATGTCGTTCCGGGACTTTGACCGGTATTTCAAGCCTTCCCACGGCGCCGTCCGTCAGTTCTTGGCGCATCAGGTGTTCCGGGTCGGTGAGAGCCGCTGCGTAAATGCCGCTGGCGCTGGTCGGGTCAAACACCGGAACCATCGGCTTTTGCAGCAAGCCTGCCTCGGTTTCATAGTAATGCCGGAAGAACCCAACGCCGCCGACCTGCACTTCCTCGGAGAAGACACGCCCCTCCAGACCCGAATGCTCCACGCTGGTCAAAGCGTAGAAGCCCGGCTTCCCGGCGGGCAGTTGGCAGCTGACGCCGGTCAGGAGCTTGTTGCTGACCCGGCTGTAGCCGCGACCGCTTTCCGTCGAATAATAAAGACGGTAGCCGCAGATTTCGGCGTGGTGTTCTGGCGGCGTCCAGCTCAGGCGACGTCCCCAGCCCAGGCGCAGATTCTGCGGCGGCTCTGGGTAGCGCACCACGGCCACGTACACATCGCCCCATTTGCGCTCCGGCACATCGCCCGTCAGCATAGGGGAGAAATACAGCAGCTTTGTGAAGTCAGGGCTCAAGGTCGGCGCTGGACGGAACATCGGCTTGTGATACGCTTCTGGATTCCAGCGGCTGCTGTAGCGCTTGAGATAATCATGGAAATTGGTCAAGACCGCCGTCCACATCGTCTCATGCTTGAGGTCAATCATCAAAATCGGCGAAGGCGGCTCAGCATAGCCGCCGACCACCGCAAAACCATAGTCACGGCGGTATTCATGCGGCCAGCTGACCCGGTCGACCTTGCGATAAGTGCCGACAAACCGGTCGGGCGACCCATCCAGGCCATTCAGGCTGACGGTGCTGGCGCTGCCGCCAGTATGGAAGCTGCTGTGCATGCCCAGGGAACTCATGTGCACGATGGTGCCGTCTTCCAGGAGCAGCCGGGCGTCGTCGCCAGACCAGGGAAAGCCGGCCGCGTAATCCCACCATTTGGCCGAGGGCTGCACTTTCGGCCCAGTCTGCGATGTCACAAACTCCGTAACTGGACCCTCTGGATGCGGGACAACCAGCAGTGGCCCCCTGGACTTTCCAGTCAAGGCCAAGGCGAAAATCTGATAGGGGTTGGTGGCGTGGTCAGGGAGATTGTCACGGTTGAGTTCGAAAAAGTAATAGCGCACGTCATTTTGGTCAACGGCATCGCGCCAGTTCTCGCCGCCTTTGCCGCCGACAAAACTCATCTCGGGAAACACCTGGTCCTGATCCGGCGCTGACGAACGGCTCGGAATCGCATAGCTCTGAAAACGCTGGCCAGACGTGGTCGAGGTCGCCACGCTCTTGCCGTCCTCGGACATCCAGACCAGCGTGTCATGCGTGATGCCGCCGATGCGGGGGCCGCGCAGGCCATACTGGCTCCGACCGGCGTAATGCACCACACGCCATCCCGGCCGAACGGGAAACTCGATCTTCTGCTGCTGCTTGGTGACCACATTCAGCAATTCCACCGAGGCGTCTCCTCGGGACGCGACAATCCAATCGGTCACTTCAGTGCCTTTTGGCAGATGCTCATTCATCCAGGGGAACGGCCAGACCAGGCCAACCCACTTGTTGTCCAGATAGCGCTCGCTGCCATCCGTCCGCAACAAGCCAGCTGGAGGCCGGCGCGCGCCAATATGCAGATACTTGCCGTCCGCGCTGAAATCCGGATGGCCGACGTAGGAATGGTCGTCCTGACCCTCTTGAGTCATCAGCCAGACTTCCGTGCCGATGAAACTGTCCTGGAACACGACTTTGCCAGGCCGTTTCCGGGACGGGCTCTTCTCCAGCAGGTCAAGGCGGTGCCGGGGATGGACGGGGATTGTCTCCAGCCAGCCTTCTCGCAGGGCAGTGTCACCCAGGCGGCGCAATTCGACTTCCTTGACCCAGAGCATAGCCGGCAAACGCGAGGCATTGCCGGTCGCTGGCCGAGCCTGGTAACGGAAGGCGATCTGGACGCGGCTGGTGTCCCTGCCGTCCTGGCGCAGAACGACAAAGGGCAGCTCAACCCATTGCAGACTCGGGCTGACCGGAACCGGCATCTGCATGCGGTCCGCCATCAGGTGAATCTGGAACACATTGGTTCGAGCCAGAGCCCGCAGCAGGTAATGGCCCGGCGCCAGGGTGACGACTTGCTGCAGCCCCTCGGGCGAATACAGAGGCCCCACCCTAAGAACCTGTTCGTCGTCATCCCGCGTCATAGTTGCCCTGCGTTCATATCCCGAGGTGCCCTGCAAGCTCCACCCGACCACCCGACTGCCTGTCTTCTGCAACGTCGGATTCATCAACAGCTCTGCCGTCGTCCGTTGCGGCGCTGGTGGCGGCTCCGGGTCGCCCGTCACCGTGAGCGGCCCGAAGTGCTGGCCGGCCTCAGGGCGCCATTGGCCGTCCTTTTCCTGCCAGCTATACGTATAGGCTCTGATTTCGAACTGCGACGAAGACGCCTTCTGAAGCACGTCCATCTCTACGTAAAGATAGAGGGTGCGCTCCTCCCAGATGCTGAGAAAACTCGCCTGGGTGTTGCCGCCATTCTTATCCCAGTGAGCCCACCATTCGGTCAGCTGCCTTGGCTCCTTGCACGAATAGGTGTACATGTAATCGACGCCTTTGACGCCCTCCTGACGACCGGTTGCCTGGTCGCAATCCGTGTCGAGGTAAAGATGAAGCACGTTTCCCGGCGCTTGGTAGGGTCGACTGAAAACGACCTTGAGGGCATGTTGGCCTTGCCGCAGCGGCAGATGCCAGAGTTCGCTGACTACATTGACGGTTGGAGTCGCCTTTTCCTGCTCAGGCGCCTCGCTGTTCCGAGCCAGCAGGCGCCATTGCAGCGGCGCATCCTGCGCCAGTCGAGCCAAATAGCGAAATTCCGGCGGCATGTCGTCTGCCGCCGTTCGCACTGGAGGAACGCCAGCCGCCCAGACGGCGGACGCAGTCACAAAAACAGCGGACAGCAGCAGGCGGCGGACGCATGACGTCAACATGGTGTTCATGGTCAATGACCTTTCTGGATGACAGCGAACAGAGACATTCCCAAGCATATCACGCGGTGTCCGCGCCACTCAGAGGCGCGGCAACGTCTTGAGCAAGAACTCGGCGATTCGGCTGTTGCCTAAGTCGTTCGGATGGCAGGTGTCAATGAAATTCTCTTGGTCGATAGTGATGGCGTCATAGCCGTCCAGGACAGTGACGCCGGGAAACTGAGATGCCACTTTTTTCTGGCAGGCGATATACTCACCGAGGTTCTTGTCGCCCTGGCCAGGCCAAGGCAGCGGGGTGAACAGGACGGCCGGCTTGCCGGTCGCGGTCAAGGCGCGCAGCGTTTTTTCCGTCTGGCGGGTTTCGGCGTCCAAGCCGACTTGCTGGTTGCAGTCGTTGACGCCGAACGCCACCAGCGCCATGTCCCAGGGCAATTCAACAGCGGCTTCAGCGACCTCGCCATTCATGACCGCCCCGCCAACGGCGAGGTTGAGATAATCAAGATTGAGCGAACGAGCCACAGCCGTGGCGTAGGCTTTGCTCGGCGAAGTCGTGGTCATGCCCTGCAAAATCGAATCGCCCAGCAGCAGCAAGCGCGGGCGCGTCTCGGCCACGGTGCGGAAAACGGCCTGGTCAGCCAACTCCAGGGACAACAGCCGCAATTCGCGCAAATGCGGCAAATACACAGTCACGCGACGGACGCCCTGCCCCGGCAAATCAACCTGGACACGGCAGTTCCCGCCGACCTTTTCCGGCGCCAGCGCCGTCAACACCGGATAGCCTTCCACCTCAACGTCGCAGGTGTGCACTTCGCGGGCAAAGCGCAACGGCCGCCAGCACAGCCGCAGCCACGGCGAATCTGTTTCAAACAGCAAGCGGACGCCCGTGGCGCAACAGGCGCGAATATTGGCAGCCTCGCTGGCGCTGTACAGCTCCTTCAGACGCATTGACATCCGGGATAACTCAAGAACGCCACCAGCTTCCGGCAGGCATTGAGTGACGCCCCGATACAGCCCAGCGTCCGCCGTCAAATCAATCTGCATAATATCTTCCTTTCGTAGGTAGCCCAAAGTCCCGGGCTAAAGCCACGAATGATGAATGATGAATGATGAATGATGAATGATGAATTATGAATTATGAATTATGAAATGCGCCTCAGCATTCAGCATTCCCCCTCAGCATTCAGCATTCCCCCTCAGCATTCAGCATTCAACATTCCCCATCAACATTCAGCATTCAACATTCCCCATCAGCATTCAGCATTCAACATTCAACATTCAGCATTCAGCATTCAGCATTCAACATTCAGCCCCTCGCCCTTCGCTCATCTGAACGTCACCTCATGGATGTCTGCGGCGTCGGTCAGCAGCATGACCAGTCGGTCGAAGCCAATGGCTACGCCGGCTGCGGAGGGAATGCCATCGGCAAGCGCAGCCATGAATGCCTCGTCAATCGGATACACCGGTCGCTTTTCCGCTGCCCGCAACGCCGCGGTCGCTGCAAACCGGCGGCGTTGTTCGTCGACATCGACCAATTCGCTGCATGCATTGCCCAATTCCAGGCCGGCCACATACACTTCCCAGCGTTCAACCCGGTCTGGCCGTCCTGGCAAAGGCTGGCTCAATCCGCTGCACGCCAGCGGGTATTCGCTGAGGACAGTCGGTCGGCCATTGCCAAGATTGGGTTCGACGTGTTCAACCAGGACCTGCTCAAAGCAGCCGTCCCGGATCGTGTCATCCAGGTCAACCCCGGCATAGCGTCGAAACGCCTCATCGACTGTAATTTCCTCCCATTCCAGGCCGACGTCAACCACTTGGCCGCGGAATGGACACTGGCTGGCGCCTAGGGCAGCCTGGGCGCAGCAACGCACCAGGGCGACGGTGTCGTCAAGAACCTGCCGCCAATCAGAATGCAGCCGATACCATTCCAGCATCTGGAATTCCGGCAGATGGCGTCGACCTTCCTCACCGAGCCGAAAACACGGCCCCAGCTGGAAAATGCGCTCATAGCCCGCCGCTAATAGACGCTTCATGTGCAGCTCCGGCGACGTCCGCAACCAGCAGGCGCCAGACGGCTCTGCGTCAATGTAGTCTTCCAATGCCGGCGCCGCAACCCGCACCGGCGTGTCAATCTCCAAAAAATCCCTGGACTGGAAAAACCCACGCGCAGCTTGGCGAATGATTGCCCGCTGCTGCAAGCGGGGCCGCAGCAAGCGCAGCGCCGCTGTGTCAAGGCTGTCATTGCCAAGGGCGATTTCGGAATTCGTGGCCGGCATCATCGTCCTTTCTTAGGAACGCCCGTCCCAAAAAGCATCATTCTTCTTTGCGAGAGAGGGGAAAGTGCCTCTGCGCCTTTTCTCCCCAGCTTGGGCATTCCAATCGCTCATCACCATAATATTGCGCCTTGACAAAAGTAATGCCGGAATGCCCTTTTTCCCAACCTCAGACGACGATTTTCCTGCTGCCTGCTGATATTTTTCCCTGTCTGTCGCAACAATTTCATGTGTTTGCACTCTAATTATCATAAAATCTATACCCTTTGGTTGGGTGCGTTCATTCTGTGTTTTTGCCATGCCCCACTCTTTCTGCTGCCATTCTCGATTTGCCCTGCTGTCATGGTTGACAGCCCTTGCCTTCCTGCTCCCCCTGGCCTTGGCCATCGCCGAGACGGAGGTCAAAATCGGCATTTCATCCCAGAACGTCTATCTGGGCGAAACCTTTGTCTTTCAGATTTCGGTCAGCGGTGACAGTGAACCAGAGGCGCCGGCCTTCCCGAAAACTGCAGACTTTCAGGTCGAATCG
Source organism: Lentisphaerae bacterium ADurb.Bin082 (assembly GCA_002070945.1). Lineage (GTDB taxonomy): Bacteria > Verrucomicrobiota > Lentisphaeria > Oligosphaerales > Oligosphaeraceae > JAAZKI01. The sequence goes on along the minus strand of MWEG01000079.1, from coordinate 9,462 downwards.
CTGGCGCCGCAACGGAACCAAAGCACCAGCATCAGCATCATTAATGGCCGTATGACCAACACTTCGGTCAACGAAACCATCTTCCGGTACAACCTCACCGCCACCCGCACCGGCACGCTGCGCATACCGCCCATCCCGGTCAAGGTCGGAGGCCGCGTCACTCACACCCAGGCTGTCCCTGTCCATGTCATGGCGCCGGAAAAAATGGACGACATGGCCCTGGAGGTCGCCGTCTCCAGCCCGGAATGCTATGTCGGGCAGCCAGTGACTGTCACCTGGAAATGGTTCATCGGCCGAAACGTCCTGAATTACCGCTTCAGCCTGCCGCTGCTGACGGAAAAAGACTTCTCTTTCCCGGCGCACACCCCAAATCTTGACCCGGCGCGACGCCGCGATTACCGGAAAATCCCACTCTCCAGCGGTGACGAATTGATTGGTATTTTAGAACAGGCCACCCGCAACGGCGTCCCGGTCTCCTGCCTGACCTTTTCATTGCCAATGCTCCCCATGCAGGCCGGCACCGTCACCTTCCCAGCCTCCACGGTGACATTTTCCGTTGAAGACGCGAGCCGTGCGCGGCGCAGCCGCAGGCAGTCACTCTTCGATGGATTTTTCGACCAGACCCCGACCAGGACGATGACCATCGCCGCACCAGCCCTCTCCCTGAACGTCAAAGACTTGCCAGCCGAAGGCAAGCCGAAAAATTTTTCCGGCATAGTCGGCCCTTGCCGGGTTGAAGTGTCGGCTTCTCCGCGTCAGGTCAGCGTCGGCGATCCCATCATTCTCACGGTTCACGTCTCTGGCCCGGAATACGTAGACAACCTGCGCATTCCGGCCTTGTCCGAATGCCCTGAGTTGAGCCGCGATTTCCGCGTTTCTGGTGAAGAGCCAGGCGTCGTTGAAAGCAACCGCAAGGTCTTCCAATGCACTTTACGGGCTGTTGACGCACAGGTCAAGGCGATTCCGGCCTTGCGCGTCCCGTTTTTCAATCCAGCCAGCGGCCATTACGAAGAAGCTCTCAGCGAGCCAATCTCCCTTGAGGTTGAGGAGGTCCGCACTGTCACCGCCCTGGATGCTCAAGGCCTGCCAACAGCGCTCCCTTCGAACTCCGGCAGCAAGCTGGAGACCGTCACCGAGGGCATCGCCCATAACTACGGTGGTGACATCCTGCTGGTCGATCAGCGCGCTGGCCTGGCGACTTGGCCCAAAACGCCGTGGAAAATCGCCTTCTGCCTGGCTTGGCCCTGCATCTACCTGCTGGCTCTAGGCGCCGTCGCCTGGCATCGGCATCGTTGCGCCGACCCTGGGGCGATAGCCGCGCAACGAGCCGCCGGCAAATGCCTGGCCGCGCTCAAACGCATCCAGCCCGACGACGCCAGCGGCCCTGACTTGACCCTGGCCGCTCTCACCGACTTCCTCGCCGCCAAACTCCGCCGACCGCCCGCCGCAGCACAGAGTTTCCAAGATGTCCAAGCGCCTCTGGCCGCCGCTGGCATCGCGCCGGCCGAGCTGGAGCGATTGGAAAAACTGTTCGCCGGCTGCGAGGCTTCCCGCTATGCCGGCGCCACCCCTGATGATTTGAAGCAAATTCCCCTGGAGGCCGCCGCCATCGTCAAAGCCATCAACCGCGCTTTCTGAACTATGGGCGCACTGCCGTAAAACGACATCCCTTCCCCCCTCTCAACGTCATGGCGTTCACTCGCCCTTCCTCATCTGCCATGTTCTCAACCTCACTTCCCTCTGTCGTCCTGAGCGCAGCCATATTTTTCCTGGCTGCCTTAGGCGCTTGTGCGCAGGGCAAATCAACGCTTACCGCCATGCAGGCCGCAGCCCTCTGCCAGGAAGCAGAACAGCTGTTCAACGCCGGCAACGACAAATACGCTGCTGGCGACGTCGCCGCCCTCGACGATTGGCGCAAGGCCGCAGCCCGCTATGAACGCCTCGTCAACGAAGGCGACTATCACAACGGCGCCCTCTTTTACAACCTCGGGAACATCTACTTCCGGCTGGATGACATTGGCCGCGCCATCCTCAATTACCGCCGCGCCCAGCAGTTCATCCCCCGCGACCCCAATCTCCTGCGCAATCTCGCATTTGTCCGTTCGCGCTGCCGCGACCATGTCCCTGAGCCGGAACGCATCCGCGTCCTCAAAACGGTCTTCTTCTGGCATTACGACTTGCCGCCGAGCTGGCGCGAAAACGGCTTTCTGGCCACCTTTGCCGCAGCCTGGGTGTTTGCCCTGCTCTGCCTCTGGCGACGCCAGCGCCACTGGCTGCGCTGGTGTACGGCAGCCTTCGCCTTCCTCGCCCTGGCCTTGGCATCGTCCTTGGTGGTAGACGAATGGAACCGGCAGAAGCACCGCCCAGGCGTCATCCTCGGAGAATCCGTCACCGCCCGCAAAGGAGACAGCGACTCATACGAACCAAGCTTCACAGAACCCTTGCACGCTGGCACCGAATTCACCCTCATAGGAAGCCGCGGCGAATGGCTCGAAATCGCCCTGTCAGACGGCCGTACCTGCTGGGTTCGACGGCACCAAGCCGAACTGGTCAACCCGTGACTTGCGGCCAGACACGCCTGGCAAGACAACCAGGGCAAATATTCCAGCCCCGGCCAAGCGAAGTTCCGGGCGTCCCCTCAACCATTCCTTGGCTGCCAACCAATTTTTCGCCTGGCTGATTCGTCTATTCTGCAACATTGTTTCCTTTGGACGCATGTCCATATTTTCTTTATCACTATTCGGCCGCCAGCAGCCGCCTGCAAGGACGCACCGGTGAATACCACCAAACATAAAAGCCTCGCTGACCGCATCATCGGCGCCAGCCTAGTCGTCGGGGCCGCCCACATCCTCCTGAAGCTGACCGGCTTCATCCAAGTCAAATTCGCGGCTTATTTCCTGGACTCCTCCGTCTATGAACCGGTTATGGTCGTCGCCTTCACCGGAGTCATCAACAGCCTCTTCCTCATCGGAGAAGAAGTCATCGGGCCGTCCTTCTTGACCATTTTCATGAAGGAAAAGGAAAACAAAAGCGAAAAGGCCGCCTGGGACTACGCCAATGTCACCTTCACCTTCCAGGCCCTTTGCCTTCTCATGGTCATCGCAACCATTATCATCTGGCCAGACTTCTACATCAAATTGTTCACTAAATGGACGGAAGCCGAAAACCCGGAACGATACCAACTCCTCCGAACCAGCCTTCGCGTCCTGGCTCCGTCCCTGTTCTTCCTCTCCATCGGCTCAACCACATACATCCTGCTCAACGGCTATAAAAAATTCTTTTTAGCGGCCTTTGGCGACGCTTCCACCAAAATCTGCATCATCCTCGGCCTGGCTGTAGGCATGCGCCTGTTTGGCTTTGGCATTGAAGCGCTTTTCTTCGGCATTCTCATCGGCAGCGCCGCCAAAGTCTTCACCCACCTGCTCGGCATGCTCGGAAAACTCCGGATGCTGCGCCCCTCCTTCAACTGGCGCAACCCGGCCTTCCAGGCCATGCTCGTCCTCATGCTGCCCCTGTTCGCCGGAATCATTTTCGCCAAGGTGCGTGACAACTTCAACAACATCTACATCCTCACCCACATCGACCAGCCAGGCGTCCTCATGGCCAACGACCTGGGCCGCAAGTTGTCCTCAACCATCCAATGGCTCGTCCCCTACGCCTTGCAAATCGCCCTTTTCCCGTTCCTGTGCGAGCTGGTCAGCAAAGATGACCGGCAGAAGCTCGGCGAGATTCTCAGCTCCTCCTGCCGGCTCCTGCTGGCTGTGTTCGTGCCAGGCGCCGTTGCCCTGGCCATTCTTGGCATGCCCATCTCCGTTCTCGTCTTCCTGGGCGGCAAGACCGGCATTGAGCTGGCCTCCTGGGCCGGCATATCGACTGCCTGCTACTGCCTCGTCCTGCCTGCCGCCGCTGTTGAATGCGTCCTCATGCAAGGCTCCTTCGCAGACCAGAAGACGGTCGCCGTCACCGTCATCGGCATCCTCTCATCGCTCTGCAGCGTCCTAGTCAGCTACCTCTTCATCGTCGTCATCGGCGTCAAAGCCCAAAACGCCCTCGTCGTCGTCGCCCTTGGATTCGTCCTCTCCCGCTGCCTGAAAAGCATTGCCTTGGCGCTATGGCTGCGCCGCACCACGCCAATGTTCCCGACCGGCCCGACTATGGTCTTCCTTCTCAAGCTGGCGGTGCTGGCCATCGCCGTCGGCCTAGTCACCTGGGGCGTCTCTACAGCCGTGGACGCCGTGCTACCAGACGGGATCAGCGCCGCCATCGCCGACCATGCGAAAACCGGCGCCATCAGCCGCCTGCGCATCGCCGTACGCATCGCCGTCGCTGCCGGTGCTGGCGGCGTGACCTTTCTGGCCGCCGGCTTTGTCCTCCGCCTGGAAGAGCCAAAGCAAATGATCCGTTGGACCGTCGGCAAAGCCATTGCTAAAATCAGCCGTTCGAAATCATGACTTCTGACGAAGACAACGCCAACCCGCCCCCTCCCCAGCCGGCAGCCGTCGCCGCCGAACCCGAGGCAGCGCCACCGCCTGCTGCTGCCGACGGCAACGGCGACGGCCGCGAACCCCTGCCGCCAGACGCTGCCGCCCACTTCCAGCCGGCCAACCCAGCGACATTCTTCGAGGGCATCCTCCAGCATCTTGACCTCAAGCTGGAGATCAAAGAGCCTGAGCTGAGCAACAAGGAGCAACTCGGCATCGGCGGCACTGGCGTCGTCTACGTCGCGGAAGACGACACCCTCGGCCGGCCCATCGCGATCAAAACGCTGCTTCCGGAATTAAGCTTTTCACAGGATCAAATTGAGCGTCTGGCCTTGGAAGCCCAAGCTGCGGCTCAGCTTGAACACCCGAACATCGTCCCGATTCACGCCCTCGGCGTCAGTCCGACGATGGGATTCTATTTCACCATGAAGCTGCTCCGCGGCGACTCCTTGCGGCGCGTCATCATCGAACTGGCTCAACGCAACCCGGCCTACACCAAGGAATACACCCACTCCAAGCTGATCGCCATCTTCATCAAAATCTGCCAGGGGATCGCCTACGCCCACAGCAAGGACATCATGCACCGCGACCTCAAGCCGGAGAACATCCGGGTCGGCAGCTACGGCGAAGTGACTATCATCGACTGGGGGCTGGTCCGCAAAGTCAACGCCCCAACGCCGACCAGGCACTACGCATCAAAGGCCAAGCCTGCCCCCCACCAGAAGTCCAGCGCGTCATTCCTGGGCCAAATCAAACTGGCCACTACCAATCAGACGATGGACGGACAGCTCGCCGGCACCCCAAGATACATGTCGCCGGAACAGGCAGGGGGGCAAATCTCGGAATTGGACGCCCGCACCGACATCTATTCGCTCGGCGTCATCCTCTACGAGCTGCTCACCTACGTCAATCCCTTTGCTGACGTCACCACCGAAGACGACATCATCAACGCGGTCACCAACAGCGAATTCAGCCGCCCGCGCCATACCTACATCGGCCGCAGCACGCCGCCGGAGCTGGAAGCCATCTGCCTCAAGGCCATGGCCCGCCGCAAAGAAGACCGCTACCAGACGGTCGCTGAACTTATCCACGACATCTACGCGCACCAGGAAGGCCGCCCAGTCACCGCATATACGGCGTCGCCCTGGGTCCGCCTGAAAAAGCTCTGCCAGCGCAACCCTCTGAAGACCACTATGCTGTTCAGCGCCGTGCTGTCCCTGGCCATCCTGATGACGACCATTTACTACATTGAACGGCAGCGGTTCAAAGGGACCTTGGCAGAGGTCACCGAAAAAGTCAACAACGCCGTCTACCTCCAGTCCGTGCTGGAGCAACGCCTGAAAAAAGAAAAAAGCGAGGATGCCTCGCGCCCCGAGACCTCGGCCGCGCGCGTCACTGGCGCCAATGAAGACCTGCAAAACGAAATCGACAACCTCTTCGACTCGGGCAACCTGCTGCTCAGCTCCATCTCCACTCTCTCCCAATGGCGCCCGGAAGTCCGCTTCTGGCGTGAGCGCATCATGCGTGAACGCATCCTCTTCGCGCTCCGCCATCACCGTTTGGTGGAAGTCGAGAGATGGCTCCGGCAGATGCACAACACCTTTGGCACCAACTTGGAAAATTGCAGTCCGGCCATGCTCAACATCATCCGCGGCGTGGAGATTGCCCGGCGGGGCGACTGCATCGTGACGATGACGACCACGCCCGTCGCAGCCACGCTGGAATTGCAACCCTTGCGCTGCAATCCTGACACTGACCGGATTGAGCCGCTGGAAAGCATGCCGCTGGAGAGCAGCACGCCGCCTATTCCGCCGCAAGTCATCCCCAAGGGCAACTACCTGCTCACCGCAACGCTGCCTGGACTCCCCCTAGTGAACTACCCCTTCTTCCTGGAACACGGCGAAAACCGAGACATCGTCATCGCCATTCCCAAGGCCATCCCGGAAAACACTGTCTACGTCCCTGAAGGCATGGCCAAGCTCGGCGGCAGCGTATCCTCGCTCAATCCCAAACGCCAGGAATACGTCCACGGCTTCTTCATCGGCAAATACGAAGTCACTTTCGGCGAATATCTCGAATTCTGGAACGCCTTGACCGACCCGCTGGAAAAGAACGACTGCATGAGCCGTATCCAGTTCAATGCCGACAGTTACATGGCGGTCAATGCCTGGTCTCCAGAAGGCAAGCTCAACCCAGGCTTTTCCGCAGACCGGCCAGTCATCGGCATCAGCCTGCAAGCGGCCATGGCCTTCTGCGACTGGAAAGCACGCATACTCAATCGCCCATGCCGACTGCCAACCGCCTCAGAATGGGAAAAAGCAGCCCGCGGCGCTGACGGACGCGACTATCCGTGGGGAAACACCTTCCGCCCAGCCTACGCCTATACATTTGAAAACACCGCTGTCCGCGAAGCCTACGGCGCCTGGGCACCGCCTGGAATCGTGACCTTCGATATGTCACCCTACGGTGCCTTCGACATGGCCGGCAATGTCCGCGAATGGACAGGAAGCCTATTCCAGGATGGAACCCCATTCTATCAAATCAAGGGCGCCAGCAGCGCCACCACGAAACGTTACCTTCCTCTCGACAGCTCGGACGACACCCCCCTCACCCCGTCAGATGTCGGTTTCCGCTATCTCCTGCCCCTGCTGCCCGAAGACTTCGTCCACCCCGAACCGGTCGTGACGCCAAACCAAAATCTGCCCTGACGGCCAACGCCGTCAGAACACATACGCCAAGCCAATCCTACCTTGACAGCAGCATGCCCCCAAACCCTTCCTTGCAAAACGAATTCAAAGACGTCGGCCTGATTGTCGCTGCCGGCGGCTCGGCAACTCGTTTCGGCGGCCCCAACAAGCTCCTTCTGCCCCTGGGAACCGACGGTCTGCCGGTCTTCTGCCATTGCCTCCAGGCTCTGACCCCGTTGCTGACAGCGCCGCGCAGCATCCTGGTGGTTCCGGAAGCCCAGGCTAGCGCCTTCCTGGACGCCTTGAAAAACGCGCACCTGGACAGCAGCGTGACCGTCGTCCCAGGCGGTCGCAGTCGGCAAGAGTCTGTCCAATGCGGGTTGCAAGCCTTGCCGACCGAAGTCTCCATCGTCGCTGTCCAGGACGCTGCCCGTCCGCTTGTCAGCCAGGAGCTCTTCCGCCGCTGCGTCAACACGGCCCGCCAACACGGCGCTGGCATTGCTGCTGCACCAGTCACGGACACCATCAAAATCGCTGACAGCAACGGCATGATTCTGTCAACGCCAGAACGCGCCACCCTGTGGGCAGCGCAGACGCCGCAGGTGTTCAGGAAAAATCTCCTGACAGCGGCGTACGCACGCTGCCAGCAGGAAAACCGCCAGGTGACGGACGACGCCCAAGCCATGGAAATCGCCGGCTATCCGGTCGCACTGGTGGAGAACCTTGACCCAAATCCAAAAATCACCCGGCCAGATGACTTGGCAATGACAGCAACCCTGCTGGCAAAATAGCCGCCCGCAGACCAGAACTCATAAAAAGCCGCTGCCAAATCCAATTATGACGGTGGAAAGGCTTCCCGCCCAGCGACGCATTGGTCAGGGGAATCACTGAGCGAGGAGATGCCGTTCTTTCAGGACGCCGATCACCAGCTCGCGACGATAGGCGGCTTTGCCGACATAATGCCCGACCACGTAGCGCCCGCCCAGGCAGCCCAAAGCGTTAAAGGGCTTGGCCAGACGGATAAACCTCCGTTCCGGCACCAGCATGATCACGTTCTCGGAAAACAGCAGTCCGTCAGCATAGAGAGTGAAGCGCAAATCCCCTGATCTGAAGTCGCGGTGTTCTGCGGTGGGCACGAGGCAATGCGAGTCGTCCACGCCGTCATAGTAGGGTTCCTGGCCAGGTTTAGGTTGCGGCGCAGGGACGAGCCGTGTGCCCCGGCTGCGGAAGACGGTCTGCCAGTAGCCCTCCTGTTCATTGATTTTGCCGAAGCCAGTGCCATCATGCAACAGCCAGAGCCCGGTCTGGTCATAGAAGGTCTTTCGATAGCTGTAAGGCAACGCCAATGGCCTAGAGGCATTTTTCCATTGACCAGTCTCCCAGTAGTAGGCGAGGAATTGAAACCCGTGCCCCTTGAATCTCTTGTCGGTTGACGACAACTGGGTCGGCAGCATGATCAGGCGTCGGCTCGTCCCGTCGCAATGCAGGTACCAGATGGGTATCGGTCGCGGTTCGTATTGCAAGGGCCAAGGGATGGAACGGTCTATGGAGGAAGCGATCACTTTGGTCGTGCCTCGGCGAACATCGTATTCCACGACCGTAGTCGGTTCGTCACCGCCCCAGCCAAAGGAAAGGAAAAGCCGGTCGCCATATCCGGTCATAGCCGCGCATCGCATCCGGCTAAAACGGCTGAAATCCAGCACTTGGCAGGATGGCTTTTTCTTGGCATACAGGAAAATGCTGCTGCCATGCCTGGATACAAAGTGATCCGTGAGCATGAGGCCTGGATTCTCGCTGGACCCTAGGTATTCACTCGGTACGTTGTGTGACAAGCGCCGTTCGCGGACGACTGTCATGTCAGCGGCTGTATCAATTTGCAGCTGAATAAGCTCGTTCAGTTTAACATAGTCGAGGAAAAGATAACGTCCGTCAAACCCCAGCAGACAGGGAGATTGAGAAAATCCAAAGCCCTTAGACTGCTCTAACCGGAACACTTGGGCAAAAGGGTCGATAGGCTGGAGGGCAAAGGTTCGACGGGACGGAATATCGAAGAACTGTTCAAGACGGGATAACATTACGTCGTAGTTGTCTCTGACGTCTCGGCGCTGTTTATCGCTGTGGTTTTCAGTTCGCGGGTCGTGTTCATATTGGTCCAGGTAGGCGTGAAGCTGCTGATGAACTCTCACAGCGGTTTCCTTCGGCCAGACATGGTAGTCACCGGTCAGTACACATCCCGGCGCTCCGCTGGGACAATTTGCAGGAAACCCGCGTCTAGCAGCACACCTGCCCAACCA
>MWEG01000078.1 GCA_002070945.1 Lentisphaerae bacterium ADurb.Bin082 | reverse complement strand
CGGCAAATTCGCCCTCTGTTTCAGGAAGAGTTTGGAATTTTAGTCAGGTCAAAGCCCTAAGGGGTTTCATAGGAGGTTGAGGATGATCTGTTGCAGGTGGAAGGCGTCGCCATGCAATGCCCTGGGCAGGTCAGGGGGGATGACGACGACGACTTCGAGCTGTTTGGCGGCTGCGGCCACGGCGATGTTGCTGGCGGCGTCTTCCAGTAGTTTCTCCAAGTCAAAGTCTTCCGGCACGATCATAGTCTGCCCGCCTTCCAGGCGGGTGAAATCAAGGATTTCATTGACTAGCGCGAGCAGCTGGCGGCTGCTGCTGCCGACCAGATCGAGGTATTCGCGTTGTTCGCGGTCCAGGGGCGTGTCCTGGAGCAGGTCAATGAAGCCGATGATGCCGTTGATCGGCGTTCTCACCTCGTGGCTCATGTTCGCCAGGAAGTCGCTTTTGGCACGGTTGGCGGCTTCAGCCTTAGCCTGGCTCTTTTGCAGCTGTTCGTTCATGAGGACCTGTTCGCTGACATCTTGGTTCCAGCCATAATAGCCTAACTTTACGCCCATCCCGTCGTACAGTGGAAAGCCGCTGGTGGATACGATAATCCGGCTGCCGTCGGCCAATACCACCGGATTGACGAAGTTGAAGAATTCATTCTGGCTACCGAACATGGTTCGTATCTTATGGACGAAGTCCTCGCGTCCCTCGGGTGGATGGAACTCTTTATAGTGCATTTTGCCGAAGACGTCCTCGGGGTTCCGTCCGTAGATTTTAGCGTTCGGCGGCTGGGCTTTGATGACGATTCCGTTGGGGTCGCATTCCCAGAGCACGGTCTTGGTTTGCTCCAGCAGCAGGTTGAAGCGCTCTTCAGTCTGGCTGAGCCGATAGGCGTTGTTCTGGGCGGTCATCTGCAGCTCGCAATGCTGTCGGTTGAGTACGCTGACGATAACGGCGAGCGTGATGCTCAAGGCCGTCCCAGAGACTGCCAGCAGCCAAGGCATCACGATCGGGTACGCCTGAAAGAAAGTGGTGGTGGGGTGCGCAGTCATCCGGAACATTTGGCCAAAGTATGATATTGGCCGCGAAAATTCGCCTTTGAGGCGAGGCTTTGTCGGCTTCTCCCCAACGACCAGCTCTTCTTCGGCCCCATTGTCAGCCGACCAGAAGGAAAAATGGATATGCTGGTGCGTGTGCAAGTTAGGGGCGACGAGTTCCTCCAGGCTCATGGCAGCCATGAGAAAGCCGCTCACGGCCTGCGGCTGACGTCGATCCATGACAGGATAAAAAAGGTCCACGCCTTTGATGCCTTCACTCAGGTAGCCGTGCAGGACGGGGCGGGTGGACGTGGGCAGGCCGGTTCGGAGGGCTTCTTGGAGGGCGGCCAGGCGAATTGGCTCGTGGCCAAGGTCGTAGCCAATGATGGAGTCTCCCCCCAACTCGCAGGGCTTGGCGAGTATGAGAGGGTAATAGACCTCGCGGACGCGGGCGGGCCTGGGGCGGCCGTGTTCGTCCGGCTCCATGATGCTGAAGTCTTGACCTCGCAGCTGGCGCTGCTCCTGCTCAAAGCGTTCCCGGTCGGCATTGGCGACCGTTTTGCCCCAGCCCCAAATTCGGTACAGGCATTTGAGTCCCTGTTGGCTGACAAAGAGGCTGAAGCTCTCTCCGGTCACTTCGTCACTGGCGGTGAAGAAGTTGGCCAGTCCTCGCAGCTCTCTGGAGCCGCTTGATTGTAACTTGTGCAACACCAGGTCGGACTCGCAGATGGCCAGATGGATGAAGCCCTGCAAGCGCTGATAGTTTTCTGTTTGATAGGAGCGCCAGCTTAAAAAGGCAGTGATGATCAGGCCGACTGCCAGCACGGTTGGCCAAGGCCCCGGATATTTGCAAAGGGGGGTGCGCCGGCTCCGGATGCGTTCGCACAGGCGTGGACTCAGGGCAATAATCACGACCAGCAGCAGGATGGTGGCCAGGCCTGGCATTATATGACGGATAATTTTGGCGTACCAGTCCGCAGCGGCGACGTCAGCGCCAAAGGTGCAGATAGGCTTGCCTGTTTTCGCGTTGATGATCGGCGTTTGCGCTGCAAACCAAGTTCCCCAGCGGTCTTGGATGGGGCCGTTGATGAGCGTGTCGCTGCGTCGGACAGCGTCGGCGTATTCCTGGTCGGCCTCTACGTACGCCGTTCCTGGCGGCGAATAGTCGGGCGACTCGGGGGAGACGTTTTTGATATAAAAGAAAATCGTGCCGTCTGGACGTTGTCCTGCCAGGTAGAGGAAATAACACTGCGGTGCATGCTGCCGCAGCATCTGCAGAATGCTTTTCAGTCGGTGGTATTCTGGCCGTTCCAGGTCTTCGCTGGTTCCGGACAGCGCGTTGACCAGGTCGCTGGGAATGGCCGATGCCCAAAGCTGCGTTTGCGTCACCAGCTCGCGGCGCATGGCGGCATCCTTGTACCGCATCGACAACCCGGTGTAGACCAGGCTGCCTGCGACCATTGACCCCAACAACAGGATACGGCGCGGCGGAATGCGGCGCCCAAGTGCCAAGCATCGATTGATTATTTCCGCGAAGAAGCCCCAAAGAACAGAGAAACATTTCATGTAATGACATGCTCTTAGACAGAAAAACTTTTCCTGGTCATGTCACGCGCGCCTGCCGTGCATGTCCTGGCATCAGGGCAGCGCCTTGGGTGTAGAGTCGCTGGCGCAGCTTGTGTTTCGTTTTTGAGCCAGGCGTCACGGAAATTGACGCAGGTTGCTGCCGCTAAATGTCGCGGGACGTACCTGGCTGATGGCGCATTGGGAGCAGGGCCTGTTTAAGCTCATCCGAAAAGCATCGCTGGGGTTTGTGAAGGCGAGGAAGAGCCGCAGAGGCTTTTTCTCATCTTCCCAGTCTCTTGCCTATCCCTTTCGGCCTTAGGTTCGTGCTGCTGCCGAAAGGCGGCAAGGCCCTTGATGTCAAGAAAGTCAGTCTCTGCCGAAAAAAATTGGCCGAAGTTTTCGGATGGGAGCCTATTTGAGCTGAATTGTAAATATCATTTGTCAAACTGGAAATGCAACCGCTGTCATGGTTCTTTGGCGTTTCATGTATGCATTTTGTGGAAAACGCAGGGGGGCGAAGGCATTGTGTCCCTTCGCTCCCCCGGCAAACAAATGGCTGGAGACATGGCGTGACGGCTCTAGGGCGCAGGTTGGGCGCCTCAGCCTTTGTAATTGGGCAGGAAGGCACCCATCTTGAGCAGCCGCCGCTGCAGCTCAGACACTGGGAAGCCGCGCGTGTCAGTATTGTTTTCTATCGCGATGGCTGCGGCCATGCCAGCGGCCTGGCCCGTGATGTAGCAACCAGGTATAACCCGAATCGAACCCTGGATTTTGCGGTCGCAGCTGACGCAACGACCGCCAACGAGCAGGTTGGAAAAGCCTATAGGCGTCAGGATGCGGTAAGGAATGCCGTAGCTCTCGCCCGTCGAATACCGCAGCTGCTCGCGGAATTCCTTTTCAAAGGCGGCGTATTTTTCCGCACTGGGCTGGGAGGGATGGATGTCAACCGGGTAGCAGTAGCGGCCAATTTCATCTGGAAAAACAGCCCGGGCGATGAAGTCGTCGACATTGAGGACATAATCGCCGATAATCCGGCGGTTTTCCCGGATGCCGAGCAGAGAGCCGGTCTGGACGAGGACGAGTTTTTCGAAGCCGGGCATATATTCGCGGTAGAAGCGCTCGAATTCAGGCATGCGCTGGCGGCCTTCGACCAGGAAATGGGTCAGGGAGCGCTCGTCTGACGCATCGACGCCAAAGGCATGGCCGATGTTGCCGCCGGCCAGATGTCGGCCCAGGCGCCACATGCCGGGGTGATGGGGGTCATTGACAGTGAAGACGCCGTCCTCAAAGGCCTGGAAGAGAAGGGCGCGGCGGTCTGGCTTGGCTTCCAGGTACTTATCGTAGTCGACATCCGCCCAGACGCTGCAGAGCGTCCCGGGCATGGTTGAGCCGTCGACATCGCCTTTTTCAAACTTGGCTCCTGCAAAGGCTGCCAGGTCGCCTTCGCCGGTGCCGTCGATGAACATCTTGGCTTTGACTGCGAAGAAGCCGCTTTTGGCGGAGCAGATGGCCATGTCCAGGGCGCCGTCCCGGCTGACCACGTCAACGACATTGGTATGGAAGGTGAAATTGACCCCGGCCTCTAGCATCAAGCGGTCGTAGACGCGTTTCATGGGTTCGGCCGGGATGGAGCGGGCCGTGCCCGTGATGACTTCGCCTTTTTCGGCGGTCAGGAGGCGGTCGATTTCGCTGCCAATGCCAGCTGCGAGGAAGTTGACGCCGTCACCGAATTGGCAGAAGCCCGGTACCAGTCCAGCAGTGCCCATGCCCCCCAGGCAGGTATGGGATTCCGCCAAAAAGACGGAACGGCCCTCGCGGGCGGCGACGAGCGCGGCAGCGACGCCAGACGGGCCGCCGCCAGCGACGAACACGTCAACTTCATGACGGACAGGGATGGTTTTCTGGTAGGAGACAGTTGCTGACATCATGGTTTTTCCTGGCTGTTGGGTGAATGAATGACAGGCGGTGGAGCGAGCAACTGGCTGGCCTGTCAAGGTATACGCTATTTTTTTGTTTAAGATACTGCCCGTCGCCATTTTCTCAATGCTGGCAGGGACTTTTTGGGCGGTTGTCCACGGCCTGTTGCTTTGGTTTGCCAGGTGACTGTTCGATTACGTTCCTTTGACGTCATGCGGCAGGCAGAAGCAAGGTCTAGCCTTGCGCACCCGCTTTTTTCTCTTGTTCGCCGCTCACCATGCTGCTGTTGGCCGCCTCCGCTCCAGCGCCTCCTGCACTGCTGTGGGCAGTTCCGGGAAGAAGTCCAGCCCGGTCAATGCCTCGAGTTCATCGATGGTGCATAGCGCCTGGTTCAAGCTGGGCAGGGTTGGGGCGTCATGCTGGAAACGAAAGGCAATGGCCCGCAGTCGCCCGCAACGCTCATCCACCACGATCTTGTAGAAAGACTCGGGAATGGGAATGCCGGAGGGCAATTCACGGATCAGTTCCGGATTGTAGACAGGACCGGTGATGACCCAAATTTCCTGGAAGCGCCCAGCGTAGTTGATCGCTTCGCGCAATTCCAGTTTTTTCCAGTCTCCGGCATTGAGGGCATGGCGTTGCGGTACGATGTTCGACATCAGGAACGTCTCCCGTTGCGCCTCCGGGCCATAGCAGCGGCCAATCCCGAAATTCGGCGCCAGGTGGCCGCGGTCAAAACCGCTGCCGGTGTAATGTTCCGAACTGACTTGGGCGACCGTCCGCAAGTCGGTCATGAATTCTAATGGTCGCGATCCGGCCAGGCTGTCTCGACTGTCGAACAGGCGATACGCGACCCAGGCAGGATTACGTCGGCGTTCATCGTAGCCGACCCAATAGGCCTGGTTGCGCAAAACCCGCAAGGTGCCCGCAGACGACTCCGGAAGTCCGCCGTACACGGGCGCGTCGCCAGGGGAGTATTCACACGGAACGCCGTCGCTGCGGTAGAGCTGCCATAAATCAACCGCCAGTTCCAGAAAAGTGGCCTGGTTCTGGCGCCGGATATAATTGCCCCAAAGATGCTTGACCTCGGCCTTACGGTCGGCTGGCTCGAAACAATGCCAAAGCCAAACCGCGCCAGCAGCCAAAATCCCCAGCAGCACAGCCAGGCCAAGCCACAGCCATTTCCGGCGCGCACCGCCTTGCTGGCGGCTGCGTTTGCCTCGTCTGTTTCGTTTGGACATGCCGCCGTCCTCCCTGGCTTAATCCCGCCTTGTCATCCATACAAAAAGAGACCTCCCAAGGCTGGGAGGTCTCTAGCAATCATGTCGACTGTCCTGGCGTATAGTCTGCTGGGACGTCACTCTGCAAAGCGCCTTCAGGCCTGGGCAGCTGCTTCCGCAACGCTTTCTGCAGCAGGAATCACGTTGATCTTGTTGCGTTTGCTCCGCACAAACTCGACGACGCCGTCGCACAGTGCGAAAATCGTGAAATCACGCCCCAAGCCGACGTTGCGGCCGGGATGGAACTTGGTTCCGCACTGCCGGACGATGATGCTGCCGGCCGTCACGGTCTGGCCGCCGTAGACTTTCACGCCGCGGTATTTCGGATTGCTGTCACGACCGTTGCGGCTCGATGACTGACCTTTCTTGTGTGCCATGATGTCCCTCCTTTGGTCCTATGGGCTGCTATTTGATTTTGTGGGCATTGATCCATATAACGCGAATGAAGACATTAAATATACCCTCAATCTGGAACAATGCAACGCCTGACCACGAAAAACGCGAAATTTTCCAGTACTTTGCAGGTCAGCATCACTTGCTCTGTCGAGCTTAGTCTGCTTTTCACGCCGGACTTTGCCTGCTACGTCGCTGGTTGCTGTTATTCGACGACGCCCAGCAGGCCGCGGCTGAGGAAGTTCTCCAGGTCATTGCGCAGCCGCGCCATATCAGCGTTGTCAAGGCTGATATTAAAGCGCTCGCACAGTTCCTGGAAAATGCGGGTAGCGGCATCAGTCGCGGCGCCTGCTTCCAGGTCGCTGGCGCTGCGTCTGATTTGCACTTCCACTTCAGGAATCTGGCAGCGTCTTCCTCCGGCTCCGTGTTCACTCACCCATCCCAGCATGGTCAGCTGCATGGTGTTGCGCAGCCTGAACGTCATCGTCAGCTCATCCTCTGGATAATTCAGAATGGTGTAGAGCTGCCCAGTCAGAGCCATCGTCACCAAGGTCAGTTTGAGGACGTCGCCAGTCAGAATGCCGTTGTCTTCCTCGCTGACTGGTAACGGCGCGGCGCAATACAACATACCGCTTTGATGCAGTTCCCAGAAGCCAACCGGCTTATCCTCTGCTGCCCTTTGCACTCCCCGCAATGACTCATTGGCGGCATAGTAATCGGCCCGATAGGGGGCTTCTGGCCAAGGAAAATCATTCAGGCACGGGCGTTCCAGTCTTTCCAGGGCACGGCGGGCTTCGGTCAGGCTGCAGTTATTCAACACTCTGGGCGGCTGAATGATTGCCTCGAACAACGGCTTTCGGCGCACGGCCAGGGTTCCCAGGACCGTCTGCGCTTCCAGGAGGCTGCGCGCTGCCAGTGAGGTGAACAACTCGTCGCTGCGGTCTTCTCCAGCCTGTCGGTTCTCATAAAGAATTCCACGCAGCATGCGGCCAAGGAGCTGGCGCTGGTTGCGCAGCGCCTTCTGGATCAGGCCGTGCAGCTCCGAGGCCCGAAAAGCCGCCCGGCTCCGCGCATCCGGCGTCCGAATGTAGAAGACGCCGCGTTGAAGCTCGGAATCGCAGACGTCGCTGCATACGTGCGGCAAATCCGTAAACGGATAGACCACCAGGACGACGTAGCGGCGGCCGTCAATTTCTGGGCGCACCACATCAAAGGCGACGGCTGGATCGGCATAACGGTTGATCGTCTGCCCGACTATGCTTGGGTCAAATGAGGCTGCCTGCTCGTCCGTCATCCCTGTATATAAGGTCGGGTTGCCATTGCCATCCTCGCCGACGCCAATCACCACATATCCTCCCAGGGTGTTGGCCAAGGCCATGGCATGGCGTGCGAATTTAGCCCGGCCTGCCCTACCGATTGCGTTCCAGTCCTGTGCGCTCTTGAAGTCAATCTGCTGGTTCTCCATCCGGCAGTAGATGATTTCGCGCCAGTCTTCATGATTGTACGATACTTTCATACCCGGCTCCAACCGACTGGACAAACGCCCTGGTCAGCACTAAATTATGAATTTTATTGCGGGGGACGCGCCGATTTGAGCACGCCTCTGCAGCAAACCGGCGTCATCCCTCCTCCTTTCACAATAGATACCATAACGCTATTTTGGAAACAAACAAAATGCACCCACAAAACATGAACATTAATATTGAGGAGTTGGTCAACCTTGATTTTTCCATCTCCCGCGTCGGTGTCCCCACTCTGGATTCTCCTCTCAAGGACGTCATTTTCGTTGGCGACTCTGAATCCATCACCTATTGCGCTGACCGCAACATCAACAACGAGCTGTACGCTTCCGGCAAGAACGTGCCGGCTTTCGTCGCGGCTGGGCCGCGGAAGAAGCTGTACCATGATGCTACCTGGACGCGGGCGGCCATCGTGACCTGCGGCGGCCTCTGCCCCGGCCTCAACGACGTTATCAAGGCGCTGGTCAACACCCTCTATTACACCTACAAGGTTGACAACATCTTCGGGATTCAATACGGCTACAGCGGCCTGAACCCGTCCAATGGCCTGAAGCCGATTGTGCTTAATCCCGATATTGTCGACGGCATTCACACCACGGGCGGCTCTATTTTGGGTTCGTCTCGCGGTCATCAGGACACCGAGGAAATCGTCCGCACCCTCGACCGTCTCAACATCAATATTTTATTCACTATTGGCGGGGACGGCACTCAGCGCGGTGCGCACGACATTGCGGTTGAGCTCAAGAAGCGCAACCTGCCGGTCAGCGTCATCGGCATTCCGAAAACGATTGACAACGACCTTTGCTTCATGGACAAGACGTTCGGCTTTGAAACGGCTGTCCAGGTAGCGGCGCCGATCATCTCCTGCGCCCACAACGAGGCCAAGGGGTACCTTAACGGCGTTGGCCTGATCAAGCTGATGGGTCGCGACTCTGGTTTCATCGCCGCCTACGCGAGCCTGGCCAATTCCCTGGTCAACTTCTGCCTCATCCCGGAAGTCCAGTTTGAGCTGTACGGTGAGAACGGCCTTCTGCCAGCCCTGGAAAGGCGCCTGGCTCGCAAGCAGCACGCCGTCATCGTCGTTGCCGAAGGCGCAGGCCAGAATTTGTTCCAAGACGACGGCGAGGTCACTGTCGACAAGTCCGGCAACAAACTTCACAAGGACATCGGCATCCTCCTGAAAGACGAAATTTCGCTTTACATGAAAAGCCGCAATATCGACTTCAGCATGAAATACATTGATCCGAGCTACATCCTCCGAAGCACTCCCGCCAACGGCATGGACTCGATCTTCTGCCTGCACCTGGCCCAGCACGCCGTGCATGCCGCCATGGCCGGCATGACCGACGTCGTCGTCGCCAACTGGCAAGGAAACTTCACCTACGTTCCGACGAGCCTGGCGACCAGGTCGCGCCGCAAGATCGACCCGCGTGGCCAACTCTGGCAAAGCGTGCTGCTCTCGACCCGGCAGAACACCGACTGGCCCAGTAAAGCTGCGGAGTGACGAGATTAGAGGCGAAAAACTGCTATTTTATCCGCAGATTACGCTGATGACGCAGATTTTTTTTAGGGTGTGTTGCGCGAAAATACTAGTCGCAAAGCGGCTGACACACTGAAAGCGCGAAACATACTGCAGCCTGAAGGCTGTACTACGTACGGCAAGCTGAAGCTTGAACTACGTACGGCAAGCTAAAGCTTAAACTACGTACACATTGTCCACCAACTCTCTGGCCGCCATGGGTCCCGCCGACACTATTCTGGAAATGTTTGAAATCGTCGATGAGGCGGGCCAGGTCATTGGCGTCGCTCCCCGGCGCCAATGTCATGGCAATCCTGCGCTCATTCACCGTTCCGTGCATGTCATCGTCCTCTCCCGGGACGGTCGCATTTTGCTTCAGAAGCGCTCTGCTGACAAAGACATTCAGCCTGGGAAATGGGACACGGCGGTCGGCGGTCATCTTCTTCCCGGCGAAGACTATGAAGCCGCTGCTCGGCGCGAGCTGAATGAGGAAATCGGCCTTCCTGCCAGCACACCTCTGCAAGCGACTTTCACTCTCAAGGTACGCAATGCCATTGAATCCGAGAACGTGCAGGTGTTCCTGGCTGTCAGCGACGGCCCCTTCCAGGCCCAGGCTTCGGAAATCGACGAGCTGCGCTTTTGGACCTGGCCTGAAATTGACGCTGGCCTCCAGGCCGCCATCTTCACCCCTATCCTAGTCCAGGAGCTGGCCGAACTGCGCACAAAGCCACCTCTCCGGGCCACGCCGCCAGCCATCAGCACCAGCAGTCACGACGAACTGCCGGCGCCATGACCAGCGCAACGCCTCCAAACGCCAGCGCAACCTGGCTAGTCCCGTCATCAACCGCGTCACTACAAGGGAGCCGCACATGGACTTCTACACCTTGGTCCGGCCAGAGCATCTCAATCACTACGGATACCTCTTCGGCGGCTGCATGTTGAAGTGGGTTGACGAATACGCCTACATCGCCGCGCTGCGCGAATTCCCCAGCTGCCGCCTCGTCACCCGGGCCATGGACGCGGCGTCCTTCACCCAAAGCGTCAACAACGGCGCCCTGCTCCGCTTCCGCGTTTGCCGCATCCACTTGGGGCGGACGTCCGCCACCTACCGAGTCACTGTCGTCGCCCGCGATTTCCAGGCCAATGACGTCTACCCGGTCTTTGAAATCTCTGTCACGATGGTGTCCATCTCCGCAGACGGGAAGAAGTCCCCCCTCCCAGAACCCATAGTCACCGGCGATGGCTCTGACTGCGACTGAATGATGTAGTCGCCAAGCCAGAGCCAGGGCCATTGCTTTTCATTATCGTGCCAGTATGCTCATAAAACCATATTTTATCTGGCCAAAAACTTGTTTTTTAGACGATTTAACGGTATACTAATAATGGTATCGCCCTGTAAATCTTGGAATCGAGGGTTTTCGCATTTTCATCGTCAAGCCGTCAGCGCCGAAACGCTCTTAAATGGAGATATCCAACCATGAAACGTTTTCTCTTCACCTTCACGCTCATTGAATTGCTGGTAGTCATCGCCATCATCGCGATTCTGGCGGCGATGCTGTTGCCGGCCTTGTCCAAGGCCCGGGAAAAGGCGCGGGCGATTTCCTGCACCAACAACCAGAAGCAGATCGGTCTGGGCGCTTACATGTATATCGACGAGTTTGAAGACTACATGTTCAAGGCGGCCTACAACACTGGGGACGGCTCAGCCATGTGCCGCATCATCGGTTTTCTCTATCCCTATATCGGCGACGTAAAGCCTTTCTATTGCCCCAGCCAGGCCGATCCGCTAGTCTACACTGAATATCTTCCTGACCGCTCCCAGAGTTTTCCAGGCTGCAAGATCAGCTACATCTGCAGTGCGTACGCCCATGCGCACTCGGCAATCCACAGGAAGTTCACCAATTGCAAGGCACCGTCCTCGTCCATCAGCATCGGCCCCAACTCGTGGCCCCAAGTCATGCCGACGGCGAACTTCGGTTGGGCCGCCTATGCCGGGGGCGTTTCGAGCGGCTACAACGCCTGGTCTCGCTGGGATCGCTGGCGGCATGGTTCCAATGCCAACTACCTGTTCCTGGATGGGCACGTCGAAACCCTGACCCCGCTCAACCTGGTTTCCGGCGCATCCACCTATTTCCAGGTCATCCCCTGAGCAGACAAGACGCGCTGCTTCATGATGTTCCCAGACCAGTTCAAATCTTGCCTCTCCATAATGCCATAAGGAGAAACCCCATGTCCAGAAAACGCTTCACCCTGATTGAACTTTTAGTCGTCATCGCCATTATCGCGATTCTGGCGGCGATGCTGTTGCCGGCCTTGTCCAAGGCGCGTGAGAAAGCTCGGGCGATTTCCTGCACCAACAACCAGAAGCAGATCGGGCTAGGTTCTTATATGTACATCGACGAATATGAAGACTACATGTTCAAGGGCGCCAACCGTGGTGCCATATACGAAGACTACTCAGCCAATTGTCACATCATGGGCTTTCTCTATCCCTACTTAGGCGAAATGAAGCCGTTCCATTGCCCCAGCCAGGCCAATCCTTATTCCTGCACCGAATACCTTGCTGACCGCTCCCAGAGCTTTCCCGGCTGCAAAATCAGCTATGTCTGCAACATGCGCGCCCATCCGCACTCACCTATCCACAAGAAGATCACCAATTGCACAAGACCGTCCTCGAACATCAGCATTGGCCCCAACGCTTACCCCGACGACAAACCGACTGTGCAGTTCGCCTGGACGGCCAGCGGCGGTTCCGTTTCGGAGGGCTATAACAAATGGTCCCGTTGGGAACGCTGGCGTCATGGTTCCAACGCCAACTATCTGTTTCTGGACGGCCACGTTGAAACCCTGAACCCACTCAACCTGGTCACCGGCGAATCCACCTATTTCCAGAATATCCCCTGACCGGACAAGACGCTCAGCGTCATGACGGCTCTCAATCTGTTTAATCTCTAAATTTCTGTATCTAAATACAAAAAGGGAAAACTATATGTCCAGAAAACGCTTCACCCTGATTGAACTTTTAGTCGTCATCGCCATTATCGCGATCCTGGCGGCGATGCTGTTGCCGGCCTTGTCCAAGGCTCGGGAAAAGGCGCGGGCGATTTCCTGCACCAACAACCAAAAGCAGATCGGCCTGGCCAGTTTTATGTATACTGCTGACTACGATGACTACATGTTCAAGAGTTCCTACTGGACCGAAGCCCAAGGGGACTATGGGACCAAGTGCCGCATCATCGGCTTTCTCTACGAATACGTCAGCGCAGTGAAGCCTTTCCAATGCCCCAGCCAGGCCCAGCCGTTTGAGTACACCGAAATCATTCCCGGCAGTTCCCAGAACTTACCTGGCAGCAAGATCAGTTATCTGTGCAGCGCGTACGCCCATCCACACTCGAACGTCCACAAAAAGATCAACAATTGCCAGAATCCGTCCTCGAACATCAGCATTGGCCCCAACTCCTATCCCGAAGTTGTCCCGACGGCGCAGTTCGCTTGGTCAGCCGCTCGCGGGGGCGTTTCGGGCACCGCCCACAACGCCTGGGCGCGCTGGGATCGCTGGCGGCATGGGTCCAACGCCAACTATTTGTTCCTGGACGGCCACGTCGAAACCATAAGCCCACAAGGTTTGGTCTCCGGCCAATACACCTATTTCCAGGTCATCCCCTGACCAGACATGACGCGCTGCGTCATAATGACTCCCGAGCAGTTTGAACTCCTGCTCTCAGGCAGCGCCAAGACAAGGAGAAACGCCATGTCGAGAAAACGCTTCACCCTGATTGAACTTTTAGTCGTCATCGCCATCATCGCGATTCTGGCGGCCATGCTGTTGCCTGCCTTGTCCAAGGCTCGGGAAAAGGCGCGGGCGATTTCCTGCACCAACAACCAGAAGCAGATCGGGCTGGGTGCCTACATGTACATTGACGAATTTGAAGACTATATGTTCAAGGCGTCCTACAACACTGGGGACGGCTCAGCTATGTGCCGCATCATTGGCTTTCTCTATCCCTACATCGGTGAAGTCAAGCCGTTCCATTGCCCCAGCCAGGCCAGCCCGTATGTCTACACCGAATACCTTCCTGACCGCTCCCAGAGCTTCCCTGACTGCAAGATCAGCTACGTCTGCAACATGCGCGCCCATCGGCACTCTAACGTCCACAAGAAGATCACCAATTGCACGACTCCGTCCTCGACCATCAGCATCGGCCCCAACGCCTCTTATCCCGTGGCTCCGGGGGCGCAGTTCGCCTGGGCCTCCAGTGCCGGGAGCGTTTCGGGGAGCGCCGACGCCTGGGGTCGCTGGGAACGCTGGCGGCATGGTTCCAACGCCAACTATCTGTTCCTGGACGGCCACGTTGAAACCATAAACCCGATCGGGCTGGTCAGCGGCCAATCCACCTACTTCCTGAACTTCCCTCCTCTTTGAGCAGGCACACCGTTTCCCTGCTTTTGACCAGCGCCGCCGGGTTGCAACCCGGCGGCGCTTTCCTTTGCCCCGAGCATCCGTCGCCAAAGCGGGCAGATGCCAGAGCCATTTCGGGATACCGCGCCCTGGGGACGCCGCGCAAGCCGGCAGCCCCGTCGGCGCCAGGCCAAGGTACGCCGGCAGGGCACGTGCCAGCGGTTTTTCGGCCAGCGGCTCGTCACAGCAGCTGGCGCAAGGTGTCCATCACCAGCGGCTTCTGCAGGATGCCGTCAAACAGGCGCAGGTCAAAGTTGTCAACCGCCTCGATGTCAGCCGTGACCGCATAGATACGCGCCCCCTGGCCACTAGGCAGGCGGCGGATGTTGCGAACCAGTTCCTCGCCATTCATGCCTGACATCCACAAGTCAGTCAAAATGATGTCAAAAGCCTGGCCTTGCAGCGTTTCGAGGGCGTCTGGGCCTGACCTGACGC
The DNA here is from genome assembly GCA_002070945.1 of Lentisphaerae bacterium ADurb.Bin082. Classification (GTDB taxonomy): domain Bacteria; phylum Verrucomicrobiota; class Lentisphaeria; order Oligosphaerales; family Oligosphaeraceae; genus JAAZKI01. The sequence goes on along the minus strand of MWEG01000078.1, from coordinate 2,640 downwards.
AGGCCGCCTGCACGCCCAGTTTTTTCAGCATCAACTCCATGACCTTGAGATTCATCTCCACGTCGTCGACCACCAAAACCCGGTAAAGCTCTGCCGTCGGCTTGATGGCGACGGCCTCGGTGTCTGCTGCTTCCGCCATTGTTGGCGGGGACGCATAATGCAGTTTTTGCAACATCACCCGGAAGCAGCTTCCGACGCCGACTTGGCTTTCCACTTCGAGGGTCCCGCCCATTTTGTCCACCAGGCGCTTGGAAATGGCCAGGCCAAGGCCGGAGCCGTCGTAGGCTCGGTTGCCGCGGGTGTCGTCTTCCTGCACAAACGGGTCGAAAATCTTCTGCAAGTGGGCGACGTCAATGCCAATGCCTGTGTCGCGGACGCTGATGGTCAATTCGCCGTCATCGCCCTCCATGCCTTCGGCAACGTTGGCACCAGTGAAGGACACTTCCAGTTCAACGCTGCCGGTCGGGGTGAATTTAATCGCATTTCCGATCAGGTTCAGCATCACCTGGCGCAGGCGCAAATTGTCCAGGTAGATATCCGGCAGCCCGTCTGGGCATTTCACTGTGAAGGCGAGCTTCTTTTCCTTGGCCTTGTGCTTGAAGATGACGCATACGTCGCTGATCAACGACGCCACCCTGGTCCGAACCGGCTTGATCGTCAGTTGACCTGCTTCGATTTTCGACAAGTCCAGGATGTCGCTGATCAAATTCAGGAGGGCTTTGCCTGCCAGGTTGATGGACACCAGGCATTCGTCCCTCTCTGCGGCGGTCAGCGGCCCCATTCGCAGCAGTTCGCTGAATCCGATTACCGAATTCAGCGGCGTCCTCAGTTCGTGGCTCATCATCGCCAGGAAATAGCTCTTGGCGCGGTCAGCCGCCTGCGCCGCCTTCATGGCTGCTTCCAGGTGACGCTTGCTTTCAACGATCGCGGTGACGTCAACCAGGCTGGCGATGATGTTGTTCACCTCGCCGTTGCGGGAGACAATCGGCTCGACGTTCAGGATATAATGGCGGGATTCGAACTGCACATCCTGGGACAATGTCTGATTCGCCTCAATGACCGCCTCCAGCTGCTCGCCAGCACCCGAGGGCAGCAGGCGCTTGAACAGATCGCTGAACAGCGCGCCGTCCGGGTCGCCATGCAGACTGGCGCACAAGTCCACCGCTGCCGGATTCATGTTCAAGAGTGCGCCGCGCCGGTCAAACAGCAGAATCGGAATCTTGATGTGATTATAGATGATCTGGCGTTCCCGGATCGAGGCGTCCAGGCGCTCGCGCTGGATTTTGCGCTCTTTCGTCAACGAAATGATGCGCGCCGTCGAACGGATCACGCTTTCGTCGACATCCGTGAAGTCACGCCCGCCTGCATATTCGAACTGCAAGGCGCCAAGGATTCCGCCCCGCAAGCGAATCGGCGCACAGAGAAGCGACTGCGACTCGCCGTCAGGATTGACGTCGACGATCTTGATGATTTCCCGTTCTCCCCCCTCCTGCCACTGCCGGAAATGCCTCTCCAACTCCGGCATTCCCCAGCCTCGCCACTCTGCCAGAGTCGACCTCTTCCACTCGTACTGCGATGCGAACGACTGCATGCCGTCAGCGAACATGCCGCAAAAGACCCGCTCGCAATGCAGCTGCCCCGCGATGATGCCGAGGATGGCGTCGATGTTCTTGTCAAAATCGTCCTCCAGCACGCTTTGCGCCAGGCAGTTGTTGAGTACTCTCTCATTTTCGATGTAGTTGTTCAGGCGCTGGATAAGGTCGTTTTTCAGCGTCTCGGCCTCGACCTGCGCTGTGATATCCTGCATGATCCCGAAGAAGGCGCCGTCCGCCTGCTCCCTTGATGACACTCTCAGGCGCACGCTGCGCCTCGGGCCGGTCGTCTCGGTTCGGCAGACCAGCTCCACGACCGTCTTCCTCCCCTCGGTGAGTTCCAGGCATGCTCGGACAATGCTGGCGGCATCCTCGGCCACGACCACATCGCGCAACAGGATGCTGCCCTGGCGGGAAACGCCCATATCCTCGTTGCCGCCCAGCCAGGTGATCCGTCCGCTGCGGTCGCCTTTGAAATACGTCATCTGCGCCACTTCGGCGGCTCGGTTCAGCAGCAGGTTGTTGACTTCCAGCTGCTGCTTCTGCTGGTACAGCTCGGTGGTGTCAATGGAAATTTCGAGTACCGACATCACCCGGCCGCTACGGTCGAAAATCGGCTGAGCCATCACCAGCAGGTGGCGCCCGTCGCGGACGCATTCGGCCTGGCGTGGCTGGCGGTCCTGGGCGGCCTGGTGCAGGGGGCATTCTGCTGGGGGCGAGCCGTGCTTGCATAGCAGATAGTAGCATTTCTCGCCCTGCAATTCCGCCTGGGTCTTGCCCATTTCCCGCAGGCAGAATGCGTTCGCCATCGTGATGTTGTAGTCAAAGTCAATCATCGCCACCGACAGATTCAGGGTGTCGAATATCTGTCGGTGCAGGTAGCTGCTGTCCGCGATGGCGTTCATCTGCCGATTCCGCTCATGCGCCAGCATGAACAGATTGACTGCGTCGTGGATAGTGTGAATGTCGCTTTTAGCCCATCTTTCGCAAAATGGTCATTTTTATTTTTTTTGAAAAAATAATTTCGTACTCAACATATGTCTACCCA
>MWEG01000077.1 GCA_002070945.1 Lentisphaerae bacterium ADurb.Bin082 | reverse complement strand
TATTTTTGTCCACGGCTTGAAAAAACTCAAAAAATAGGAGAAGGCTCACGAACTAATTTTGATTCCGCATGGCTGAGCCATGATAAACCCCGGGCAAGGCGGTTCAGTGGACAATGGACGGCGGCAAGCGCATGCAGCTCAAGCGCGAACCCACCGTCACGCCGCTCCCGAGCATGCCATCCTGCGCCCGCCTGCATACGTGTCTCTGTCCAGTGCCGACACTTCAGTGTCGGATCCATTAATCCTCCCCACAGCCCCCCCCTTCGCCCCTAACGAATGATAAATGACGAATGATGAATGATGAATGACAAATGCGCCTCAGCACTCAGCATTCAGCATTCAGCATTCAGCATTCAGCCCCTCGCCTTGACTTCCCGGCCTCAAGATATATACTTTAATGCCAGGTGCTGATGACGCTGTTCACGTCCTGCGACCGTATTTACCATCCCTTCACGGCAAGACGACGACCTGCCCCGCTGCTGATTCCGTCTGCCAGGCCGCATCATTTAAGGTTCTTTTTGCAATGCCCCGTTCTGACATGGTCCAATCCGTTCTCAAGGCGCTTGACATCCTCCGATTGGCGGCCTCATCTCCACGTGGCATGCGCCTCAACGAGATTTCGGAAGCGCTGGACATGAAGACTTCCACGGCGCACAACCTCATCCGCACCTTGTGCGCGCGCGGGTTCCTCAGCAAGGATTCCGCCAACCGCTTTCATACCGGCAACGCCATCCACGAGCTCTCCAGCCTCTCTTCACGCAACCAGGTCATGCTCCAGGCGAGTTCTCTTCTGCGCCAACTCCACGACGACTATCGGCTGGCGACCATCACCTTCTCGGAATTGACCACCGGCGCCATCCGCTGCCGGCTCCGCATGTCCCCGGACCGACCCGGAGAACTCCAGCAGCCGATGGACTACGTGTTCCAACCCTACGTCTCGCCAACGGCCATCTGCCTGCAAGCGACCGCTGTCAACGCCCTCGAATACGAACAGCTCTTCCCCTTTGCCGACTTCGGCGCCGCCACCTGGGGCACCAGCGAGGCCTTCACCAAAGAGAAAGACCTGGCACGCCAGCAAGGCTATGCCATTCGCCGCAAAAACAACGCGACAGCCATAGCCTTCGCAGTGCCGGAAAAATACGTCCTCGGGCTGAGCCTTGAAATAGAACAGGAAAATCTCGACGCCCTGATTGCGGCGGCAAAACGAAAAATCCGGGACTTCCGCGCCGCCTTGGCGTGACCATCCCAACCACCTGGACAACGACCGCCACAGCAACGCCTTTTCCAGGTGCTTCTGCCGCCCGTCAGGTTGCAAGAACGGGTTGCGGGATTATCTTTACCCGTCGCCATCATACGCTCGTTACCACTCCATGACCAGGGAGAATCCATGCCATGCAAGTGCCGATGCTTGACCTGAAACCACAGTATGAAAAAATCAAAGACGACATCCAACGGGAAATCGCCGAGCTCTGCGCTTCGCAGATGTTCATCCTGGGCCCCAAGGTAGAGGCCTTTGAACAACAGGCCGCCGCCTACTGCGGCGCACGCTTCGCCTGCGCGGTGTCGTCCGGCTCCGACGCCCTATTGATGGCCCTGATGGTGGAAGGCATCGGCCCTGGCGACGAAGTGATCACCTCCCCCTACACCTTCTTCGCCACCGCAGGCGCCATCTCACGCACAGGCGCAACGCCGGTCTTTGCGGACATTGACCCGGCCTACTACACGCTCAACCCAGCCCTGGTCGAGGCCTTGGTGACCCCAAAGACCAAGGCCATCATCCCCGTCCACCTGTATGGACAGCCGGCTGACATGGACCCCATCCTCGACATCGCCCGCAAGCACGGCCTGATCGTCATCGAGGACGCCGCCCAGGCCATCGGAGCAGAATACAAGAATCGACGCATCGGCGCCATCGGCGACTATGGCTGCCTGTCCTTCTTCCCCAGCAAGAACCTCGGCGGGTTTGGCGACGCCGGCATGGTGCTGTGCAACTGCCCCGAACGAGCAGAAAAACTGGCCATCTTCCGCAATCATGGCATGATGCCCAAATACCACCATCGGTTCATCGGCGGCAACTTCCGCATGGACGCGCTCCAGGCCGCTGTTTTGAACGTCAAGCTCAAGCACTTAGACGGCTGGACCGCCAGGCGGCAGCAGAATGCCAACGATTACAACGCGCTTCTCGCCGGCGTCCCCGAGCTGGTGCTGCCAGCCGTCGCGGCCTGGACCACCCGCCACGTCCGCAACCAATACGTCGTCCGCGTCCAGGCGCCTGCCTCGCGCCAGGCGGTCTGGGACGGACTCAAGGAGGCCGGCATCGGCTGTGACGTCTACTACCCCATCCCCCTGCATCGGCAGCCATGCTACACCAGCCTAGGGTACCGCCAGGGCGATTTCCCGGAAAGCGAGCGCGCCGCCGCCGAGACCATCGCCATTCCCATCTATCCTGAACTCACGACCGAGCAAAAAGCGTTTGTCGCCCAGACCCTTGCCAGCCTGGTCAAAGGAAGCCGTTCTTGAGTACACCGTCCCTCAAGCCGAATCGCAGCAGCATCGTCATCTACCGGCGTTTGTTCTGCACATTTGCCAAGCCCTATTGGTTCCAGCTTTTCCTCGGCGTTTCAGCTGGCTTGATCATGGGCGGCGCCATGCACGCCTACCTGCGCTTCATGGACCTTGGCCTGAGCGCACTGGAAACAGGATACGTCCAAAAAGCCACCGGCAAAGAAAAAACCTCCCTGGCAGACAAACTGCAGAAGAACAGGACCCTCAACTGGCTCCTGAAAGTCACACGCAGCTCCCTGCCGACTAAAAAAACATCCACCAACCCGCAGCAAACCACCCTGGGCGCCGACCCCGAAACAACGCCAGCGGAAAACGCACCCTCAACCGCACCCACAGAGACCGGCAGCGGACTGTTCGGTAAAATCAATGAACTCACGCGACGGCTGGGTTTCGAGGTCGACCAACATGAAGCGATGACCTTCCCCCTGGTCTGCCTGCTGATAGGAATCATGTTCTTCTATTTCATCGTCAAAGCCGTCGGTGAATTCATCAATCGCTTCTTCCTGCGCTGGGTCGGCGCACGCATCGTCACCGACATCCGCCTGGCCCTGTTCAACTGCCTGCAAAAGCAATCAATCGCCTTTTTTGACCGGCATGACGTCGGACAGCTCATCAGCCGATGCACGTATGATACCGGTGCCATTGAGCATTCCGTGGCCAATTCAGTCTCCGAATTGTGCACGGCACCCATCATGATCCTGGTAGCGGTCCAGTTCATCATCCAAAAGTCATTGGAAGTCAAACTGTTCCAGCTGACTCTCATCTTCATTGTCGCAATGCCGCTGTGTACCATCCCCATCTTCCTGGTCTCGCGCTACGTCCGGAAATACCAGCGCCGCGTCCTCCTTCGCATCTCCGACCTAGTCGGACGCATGCAGGAGAATTTCTCCGGCATCCGGGTAGTCAAAGCCTTCAACATGGAAGCCAGGGAAAGCGAACGCTTCCAGAAGGAAAACAACACTTACTTCAAGTCGGTCGTCAAAGCCCTGTTGGCTGACGTGTTTGTGCAGCCGACTATGCAGATGACCGCCATTGGCCTGGGTGCCATGTTCATCCTCCTCTGCTACCACTATTCCGTCTCCTTAGGCACCCTGGCCGTCATCGGCTATGCCGCCCAGCAGGCCTACAAGCCCATCAAGGAACTGGCTAAGCTCAACAGCAACCTCCAGAAAAGCGCTGCCGCCGCCGAACGCATTTTCGAAGTCCTGGACACTGACACCAGCCTGCCGCTGCCGCCCAACCCGGTCCGCGTGCAGAGCTTTACTGACGGCATTGTCTTCGAGAACGTCTCCTTTGCCTACGGCGACGACGCCCCGGCCGTGCTTACCGACATCCAGGCCACTATCCACAAAGGCCAGCTGGTCGCCCTAGTCGGCCAAACCGGCTCCGGAAAATCCACCATGGCCGCCCTCACGGCTCGATTCTATGACCCGACAGCTGGCAAAATCACCATTGATGGGCATGACTTGAAAACCTTGGCGACAGATGATTTCCGCAGCCTGCTCGGCATCGTCTCCCAAGACACCTTCCTGTTCAATGACACCCTGGAGGACAATATCCGCTTCGGCTGCCCGCAAGCCAGCCACGAAGACGTCGTCGCCGCTGCCAAGCTCGCCAATGCCCATGACTTCATCGTCGCCGACCCGGAAGGCTACCAGCGCCTGGCCGGCGAACGCGGCAATCTGCTCAGCGGCGGCCAAAAACAGCGCATCGCCATCGCCCGCGCCATCCTCAAAAACCCCCCAATCCTCATCCTCGACGAGGCGACCAGCGCTCTGGACACGGTGACCGAACAGTTAGTTCAGGAGGCCATCACTAACCTCATGCAGGACCGTACCGTGCTCGCCATCGCCCACCGCCTCAGCACCATCGTCAAGGCCGACCTGATCTTAGTCTTGGACAAGGGGAGAATCGTCGAGCGCGGCACCCACCAGGAACTCTACGCCCAAAATGGCCTTTATAAGAAACTGTATGACCGGCAGGTCTCCAACGCCAACGTCTGACCTTTCCGGCAATCCATCACCACGACCGTCCTTCACCGATAATCCATCATCACTGCAAGGCACATCATCATGGCTGACGAAAAACTGACCCGCAACACCTACCTGTCCAAAAACACCGGAGTCTTCCCAGACCAAACCGAGGTGATGGGGAAAACTTTCCTCAAGGTCGACGATCTGCGCTACGGCACCAACCCGCACCAGACCGCCGCACTCTATAAGCCGGCGGGACGGCAAACCGTCATCGGGGACATGAACGTAATCAAAACCGGCAAAAGCGGCCTGTCGCAAACCAACCTCGAAGACATCAGCTACTCCCTCAACATCGTCAAATTCTTCGACCAGCCAGCCTGCGCCTGCATGAAGCACGTGAACCCCTGCGGCGCCGCCATCGGCGCACCAGGCGAACCGCTGCGCGCCGTCTATGTGAAGGCTCGTGACTGCGACCCCAGAGCCGCCTTTGGCAGCGTCATCGCCTTCAATGTCAAGGTCGACGCTGAAACCGCCCAGGAAATCATGAAGACGTTCGTCGAATGCGTGGTGGCACCGGACTACGACCAGGAGGCCATCCATGTCTTCACCAACCCTGAAGCCAAGCTCAACAAGCATGTGCGCATCCTGCAATGCGGCGACCTGAAGCAACTGCCCCGCTTTGTCGGCGACGACATCACCGGCTACCAGACGTACAAAATCCTTGCTGACGGCTCTCTCGTCATCGCTGACCCGCTGATGACGCATGTCCGCAGCGTCGCTGACCTGAAGCCGGCCACTGCGGAGAACAAGGCGCTGGGCACCGTCCAAAGCACGGTGGCAGCCACTAGGGCGCAGCTCAACGACCTGCTCGCCGCCTGGTACATCAACATCAACGTCCGCTCCAATGGCGTTGTCATCGTCAAGAATGGCGGCGTCCTATCCGTCGGCACCGGCGAACAAGACCGCGTCGGCGCCGTCGAGCAAGCGATTGAGAAATTCAAGTCAAAGTACGAAGGCCGCGAGTCCATCCGGGACGCTGTCATGGCCAGTGACGGCTTCTTCCCGTTCCCGGACGGCGTTGAAGTGGCCGCCAAGGCCGGCATTACGGCCATCATCGCCCCGTCCGGGTCGCTGAAAGACGCGGAAGTCATCCTCCGGGCCAATGAACTTGGCGTCGCCCTCTATTATGCCCCGGAACGCGTCTTCTCCCATCATTGAGACCGTGCCGACGCTCCCTTCAAATCCACCCTCCTCGAAAGCACTCTACTATGTCAGAAAACAGCCCCACCAAACCATGGAGCATTGACTGCGATTTTCCCGGCGGCAACATCGTCGTCGAACGCCAGGAAGGCGACAAAGCCTGGGTACACCATGACCTGCGCGGCACCTCCCCGTGGTGGTTCTACTGGTATTTCCGGGTGAAAAACGCGGGGGGCAAGACCCTGCAATTCATCTTCACGAAAAAATTCCTCATGCATAACCAGGGCGTCTGCGTCAGCGTTGACGGCGGCCAGACCTGGGCATGGAGCGGCGCGCAAGCCCTCAACCCAGACGGCGTTCCCGGCTTTCGCTACATCGTCCCTGGAGGCGCCAGCGAAATCCGCTTTGCCATTTCCTTCCCATACCTGCAAGAGCACTTACAGCGCCTGCTGGCCGAACTTCCGGCAGTGACGGTCGGTGAACTCTGCCGCAGCCGACATGGCCGCAGCGTTGAACTGCTGCGCCTCGGCAACCCGCAGGCCAAGCGCAAGCTCTATCTCACCGCCCGTCACCACGCCTGCGAAAGCAATGGCAACTGGGTGATGGAGGGAGCGCTGCGCGAAATTTGCGCTGACAGCGACGTGGGAGAGTGGTTCCGCCAAAACGTCGACGTGCTGGCCGTGCCATTCGTCGACAAAGACGGCGTCGAGGAAGGCGATCAAGGCAAGGACCGCACCCCGCATGACCACAACCGCGACTATGACGACGACCGCGTCATCTATCCGGAAGTGGCGGCCATCAAGAAGCTGGTGCCGGAATGGTCTGCTGGCAGCAGTATCATCGCCACTGATTTCCACTGCCCCTACATCAATGGGCGGCATGCCTACATGGTTCCGGTCGGCGAAGAGCAGAACCTGGTTAACATGCGCCGATTCGTGCAAATCGTCGCTGACCTCCATCCTGGACCGGGCGCCTTCCGCGAAGACGACCACGGCGGCTTGACTAAAGGCAACGTCTACAAAAACGGCATCCAGAGCACTCGCTGGCTGAGCACCCTGCCTGGCATGCTTATGTGCGGCACCCTGGAAACACCCTATTGCCAAATCCACGACGCCGCCGTCACCCCCGCGAACCTCATCGTCCTGGGCCGCAGCTTCGCCAAAGCCTACCAAGCCCTCTGGCTCGAATTGACCTGAACAACAACACGCCCGGAAAACCAACGCACCGCCGCCGCTGACAAACAGCGCCGGCGGCGCCCTATTGCCTTTTCAACGCCCTGCCCTTTCCACTTCCATCCTGCCTTTTTAACCCTTAACACCTACGGCCGCGTTTCCGCAGCGCCTGCCAACACAACGACTATGGACATCATCCGTCTCTCAGACCCTAACTACCGTAAACGCCTGGCCTCACTCCTGCACCGCAGCGCCTTTGACCCAGTAATCGATGACGCCGTCGCCGCCATCCTGGCAAACGTCCGCGCCAATGGCGATGCCGCGGTCGCTGATTTTGCCGAAAAATACGACGGCGTCCGGCTTTCACCCCGCGATTTCCGGGTCAGCGCAGCGGATTTAGCCGAGGCCGAGGCTGCGGTTGACAGCGCGACTCGGGAAACGATAGCCCAAGCCCAGGCCCAGGTGGTCGCCTTCGCCCGCGAACGCCTGCCGAAACGCTGGCAATTTTCGCCGCGTCCGGGCGTCATCTTAGGCGAGCAATTCGCACCTCTCGACCGGGTTGGCTGCTATGTGCCCGGCGGCGCCGCGCCCTTGATTTCCACAGTTCTCCACACCGTCACGCTGGCAGCGACCGCTGGCGTCAAGGAAATCGTAGTCACCACCCCGCCTGGCCCAGGAGGCAAGGTCAATCCTGCCATCCTCTACGCCTGCCAGACTGCTGGCGCCACTGAAATCTACCGCTTAGGCGGCGTCTACGCTGTCGCCGCCCTGGCCTACGGAACCATGACCATCCCCAAGGTCGAAAAAATCGTCGGCCCAGGCAATGCGTACGTCACCGCCGCCAAACGGCAGCTCTATGGCGAGGTCGCCTTAGACCTGGTCGCCGGCCCATCCGAAATCATGATCATCGCCGACAGCGCCGCAGAGCCGCGCTTCATCGCCGCCGACATGCTCTCCCAGGCTGAACACGGCTCAGGACGTGAGCAGGCCGTACTCGTCACCACCGCGCCGGAACTGCTGGAAAAAGTTCGCGACGAACTGCTCCGGCAAAGCGCCGCCCTGTCTAGGACAGCCTGCGTCAAGACAGTCCTCGAAAAAGGCGTTTTCCTAGTTGAAGCCGCCAATTTGGAGGACGCGGCTGATTTGGCCAGCCAGTATGCTCCAGAGCATCTCGAACTGATGGTCGCCGAGCCTGCCCAGCTGGCGCCGCGCATCAAGGCCGCCGGTGCCATCTTCCTCGGCCCCTGGACGCCCGAGCCGGTCGGCGACTTCGTAGCCGGCCCCAGCCACGTCCTGCCCACTGGCGGCGCTGCCAAATTCTTCAGCGGCCTGGGCATCGAGCATTTCTTCCGCCGCATGAGCCTGGTCAGCTACGAGCGCGACGCCCTCGCCCGCGAACTGCCCATGATCACCTGCTTCGCCAAAAACGAAGGCCTTGACGCCCACGGCAATGCCGCCGCCATCCGCTTTGACTCAATGAACTAAGGAATCCACCTATGCATTTCCGTTTCCTGGATGATCTGAATGCCTTTCTGGCCGCCACTTATTCAGCGCCGGAAGCCAAGGCCGCCGCTGACCTCTGCCCGCCGGAATTTGTCGGCGACGTAACTGTATCCTGTTTCCCATTAGCCAAGATCCTCCGCCGCAATCCCATGCAGCTGGCGCCCGCTGTCAGCGATTTTCTCGCAAAGCATCCTGACGTCCAGCAAGCGGAAGCCATCAAGGCCTTTGTCAACATCACCCTCACCCCAGCGGCTTTGATGCGCGACACTGTCGCCGACCCGCAAGGCATCCTATCCGCAGTCGCGCTCCCGCCTGAGGAGCGCCGGCGCATCCTCATCGAATTCTCCGCACCTAACACGAACAAGCCGCAACATCTTGGCCATGTCCGCAACAACGCCATCGGCATGGCCACGGCCGCCATCCTCGAACGCGCTGGCCACGATGTGATCCGCGTCAACCTGGTCAACGACCGCGGCGTCCACATCTGCAAATCCATGATCGCCTACCAGCGTTTCGGCAACAACGCCACGCCGCAGTCAACCGGCAAGAAAGGCGACCACTTAGTCGGCGACTTCTATGTCCGCTTCGACCAGGAATACCGCCGCCAGCTGGCTGAACTGCGCCAGAACAACCAGGACTTAGCAGACAAGGACGACGATGACCTGTTCCTTGAAACTGAAATCGGCCGAGCCACCCAAGACATGCTTAAAGCCTGGGAAGACAACGACCCGGAAGTCCGCCGCCTGTGGACCACCATGAACACCTGGGTGCTGGATGGCTTTGACGAGACCTACAGCCGCATGGGCGTGACCTTCACTAAGACCTACCTGGAAAGCCAGACCTACACCCTGGGCAAAGACATCATCCAAGACGGCCTCGAACGCGGTGTGTTCACCCGCCGCGAAGACAACGCCATCGTTATCCAATTCGATGATCCAAGCCTGGGAACCAAGGTGGTGCTTCGTAGCGACGGCACCAGCGTGTACGTCACCCAGGATATCGGCACCACCCTGCTGAAACAAAACGACTTCAACCCCGACCAGCAAATCTGGGTCGTCGGCGACGAGCAAATCCGCCACTTCAAAGTCCTGTTCGCCATCCTCAAGGCTCTCGGCTACGCCTGGGCCGACCAACTGACCCACATGGCTTACGGCATGGTCAACCTGCCGACCGGCAAAATGAAAAGCCGCGAAGGAACCGTCGTTGACGCTGACGACCTGATCGCGGAAATGGCTGACCTGGCCCGCGCTGCAACCTTGGAAAAGGCTGGCGACGATGTGCCCGAAAACCTGGATGAACGAGCCGCAGTCATCAGCATGGCAGCATTGAAATTCATGCTGCTGAAAGTCAACCCGAAAACCACCATCATGTTCGACCCGCAGGCGTCCATCAAATTCGAAGGCGATACTGGCCCATACGTGCTTTATGCCTACGCCCGCATCGCCTCCATGCTCCGGAAAGCCGAAGAAAACGCAATGCTGCCAAAAACAGAAGCTGGCATCGACTGGAGCCTGCTGGCAGACCCGGCCGAACGCGCCCTGGCCCTCCGTTGCTCACTCTACCCGGAAAGCCTGCAAAAAGCTGCCCGCGAACTCGATTCCTCGACTCTTGCCAGCTACCTCCTTGACCTGGCCAAGGACTTCAGCACCTTCTATCGGAACTGCCCGGTGCTTGCGGCATCGGAACCAGCCCTCAGGGAAGCGAGGCTCGCCCTCAGCGCCAGAGTCCGTGAAATCCTCAAGGATGGCCTCAACGCCCTGACCATCAACACGCTCGAAAGCATGTAGCTGATGGGGCACCGAACAGCAGGCGGCAGCAGCGTCGCAACCTTGAATTCGTGTGCCATCCCATCCGCCCAAGCAACAACCCAAAACAAAAATCAGTGTCCATTCGTGTCCATCCGTGGTAAAAAAATAGGTTCTAGGCGCTAGTCCACCCTATACCCTTCGAACGAATTCCACCTAAAATGGCCTCTCCAACGCAATCCCCGGCGACACCTCTACCGACGCCGCCCGCTGGCAACGCACCGCCCAACCTGGCTGGCATGGGCCGCTGCCTGTTTTTCTGGCGGACGGTAGCTGCCGTGGTCTCCGGGCTGCTGTTAAGCGCTGCATTTCCGCCGTTGCGCTGGGATTTGCTGGCGTGGATTGCCTTTCTGCCCTTCTTCGTCATTCCTCAGCCGCGCCTCTGGCGCGAACGCCTTGCCGTCGGCTACATCTTTGGCTACGTCCATTTCGCCAGTTCGCTTTTATGGCTGAACGAAGTCGGTTTTGGTGCCGGTTTCCTGCTGGCCATCTGGTGTGCGCTGTTTCCCATGGCTTGGTACGCTTTGTTCAGCGCTTTAGTCTGGCGTCTGCGGCAAGACCTCGCCCGGCCTTTTCCTGGCGCTGGCTTCCTCTTCATCCAACGCACTGGCAGCCTTATTATCGCGGCTATCTTTGCAGCGGCTCTCTGGACTGGCCTGGAGTGGGTGCGCGCCTGGCTCCTAACCGGCTTTCCCTGGAACCAGCTCGGCATCTCCCAATATCGCCGCGCCGGCCTGATTCAATGCGCCGCTTTCACCGGCGTGTACGGCATTTCCTTTGTCATCATGCTCGTCAATGCCGTCCTGGCCATTGAAGCAACCCGCATCATCCGTTTCGCTATTACTCCGGGTCGACGCGGTTTTCCCTGGCATTTCGCCTTAGTGACCCTGGTCTTAATTCCAGTCTGCTGGTGGGGACGTTACCCTGAAAGCCTGCCGCCGGAATCAGCGCCAAACCTGACCGTCCTCGCTGTCCAGGGCAACTTGCCGCAATGCCGTTTCTGGACCGAAGAGCAATTCCAGGATGCTCTGACCACATACATCGGCCTGACTCGCACAGCTTTCGCCGAACTCGAAGAAAGCCGCAAGCCCGACCTGGTCATCTGGCCCGAGTGCGCTGTCCCCGCCGACCTCAACAATCACATCTACACCGTTGCCCGCAATCAGCTTCTGCGTGAAATTGACACGCCGCTATTGCTGGGCGCCACCCAATTCCGGCCGCCGCATCAAGGCGCTGCCCCGCAGGACGCGCTGCTGTTCAACTGCGCCTTTCTGCTCAATCCGCAAGGGCAGACAGTTGAATACTACGACAAAGTCCACCGGGTTCCGTTTGGCGAATTCACGCCCTTCGGGGATCAGCTGCCTTGGCTGCGCGAACTGATCGGCATGGGGCGCGACCTTACCCCTGGCCGCGACTTGCATCTCTTCAACCTGCCGAACGGCGCCTATGCCGGCGTCAATATCTGCTTTGAGGACGTCTTCGCCGAGCTGAGCCGCGACTTCACGCGGCGCGGCGCCAACCTCCTGATGACCATCACCAATGACTCCTGGTACAATGAAAGCAGCGGCGCTGAACAGCATCTGAGCCACGTGGTTTTCCGGGCCATCGAAAATCGCCGGCCGTTTTTCCGCTCCGGCAACAACAGCCATACTTGCCTGATCACGCCCAACGGCCGCATCCTCGGCCAGCTGACCGACGCCAAGACCGGCAAGGTCTTCGCCCGCGCCAGCGCACTCTACGAACTGCCGGTTTTCGACGACTGGGGAGAGACCTTCTATACCCGCCACGGCGACCTGTTCGCGCATGTCTGCGCCGCCTTCTCAGCCATCGCCCTCGCCTGGCTGGCCGCTGACTTCATCAACCGCAAAAAAAGCCTGCTCGCCATCATCCGGCCAAAGTCAAAAGCCACATCTTGAACGCAGTCCCGCTTCAGCGTCACAAGACCATGACCAGTGTGCCCGCCGTGATGAGCACCCCGCCAATCACGATTTTCGCGGTCAAAGGCTCATGCAGAAAGACGACACCCATAATGATGGTGAGGACAATGCTGAATTTGTCCAACGGCGCCACCCGCGACACCTGGCCCATCTGCAACGCCTTGAAATAGAAAAGCCAGGACAGCCCAGTGGCAATTCCTGACAGAGTCAGGAAGAGTATATGCGTACGGTTCAAGTCGCGCAACTTGTCAGTGCCTCCAGCGACCAGCACCACGATCCAGGCCATGACCAAGACGATGCCAGTCCGGATCGCAACCGCGACATTGGAGTCAAGACCCTTCAGGCCGACTTTCGCCAAAATCGTGGTCAAAGAGGCAAACAACGCCGCCAACAAAGCATATACTACCCACATGAAAGCATCTCCTTTCGCAACCGACAAATGACGTTACTAGCGGCTCGCAAGCCCGCCCGCCGCTCACTCCAGCGTCAGCGTGCCAAAACATTCTGGCAGATGATGGCTCAGCCTGGGCAGCGGCGCCCAGGCAAGCCAATGCGGATGCGACGTCTCGTCGGCGCATTTGTAAAAATTCCCTCGCCAAGTGCGTTTTCCCAGCGCGTCGATTTTCCCGCAATAGGCCTCCAATGTCGCGACTGGAATCACGAATTGCACATACCAGGTAAGCGGCCCCTCAATCTCCGGCTCAACGAACTCGGGCAGCGTCGTCTTGACCGTCAGCATCCGACCATAGGCTTCGGCCACGGCTGAACGATTGACTTTGAGTTTGCCGCGCTGATAATAGCGGCTGCCATATTGGAACAAATAGGAGCCGCCCGCGTTCATCTCCAGGTTAAAATAGCCAGGGCCGACATCCGGCCTGAAAAAGAATTCGACGCAAGAGTCCTTGTAGACCGGCACTTGGTAGCCGATGTTGACGGCGCGGACAAATCGGTCGTGCACCTGGAACAGGCCATAGATATAGCTGTCGTCATGCAGCAGGCGCACAGCCACTTTCGGCCGATGGTCGCTGCCCTCGGGACGCGCATGCGTCAACTCTGCGGTTTCCGCTCCTTGCCAGGCCGGATCATGCCAATCGCACGTCAACGGCGGCGCCGAAGCCACCCGATGTATGCAGTAAGCTATCTTCCAGTTCTCATTGGCCAGAGAGGGCTTGTGCGCACGGCCTGATTTGCCAGCACATCCGGCAACCAGCACCACGCTCCACGCCATGACCAGGACGACGCCAGGCCGGCTCGTCACCGTAATATTGGAGTCAAGGCTCCTCATGACTTTGGCTAAAATCATCGTCAGGCAGGCAAACAACGCCGCCAACAGCGCATACACCAGCCACATGTACGCTTCTCCTCTCGCAATCGATAAATGACATTATTAGCGGCTCACATCACCGCCCTGCCCTCACGCCAGCGTCAGCGTATCAAAACATTCAGGCAGATGATAGTTCAGCACGGTCAGCGGCGCCCAGGTGATCCAATGCGGATGCGAAGTGTCATCGCCGCATTTGTAAAAATTCCCTCGCCAGGTGCGTTTGCCCAACGCGCCGATTTTTCCGCAATACGGCTCCAATGCTGCAACTGGAATCACAAATTGCGCGTACCACGTAAGTGGCCGGTCAATCTCTGGGTCAATGCGCTCGGGCAGCGTCGTCTTGACCGTCAACAGGCGGCCGCAGGCTTCGTCCACGGCTGAATAATCAACAAAACCTTCCTCGGTGCGCTGATGGTCGCGGACATAGTAGAACAAATAGGAGCCGCCAGCGCTCATCTCAAGGTTAAAATAGCCGGGCCCGACATCCGGCTTGAAAAAGAATTCGACGCAAGAGTCCTTGCAGACCGGCGCTTGATAGCCGATGTTGACGGCGCGGATAAACCGGTCTCGCACCTGGAATAGGCCATAGACATGGCTGTCGTCATGCAGCAGGCGCACGGCAACTTTTGGCCGGTGGTCGCTGCTCTCAGGACGTACATGCGTCAACTCCGCAGTTTCCGCACCTTTCCAGGCCGGATCATACCAATCGCACGTCAGCGGCGGCGCTGAGGTCACCCGATGTATGCAGTAAGGCATCTTTCCTGTTCTCCTTTGGTTCCAATCTGTTCCTAATCTTAAAATGCGTCGCCGACGACGCATCACCCCCAAAAACAACGGACAGCCGTCTCACCGTGTAGAGACAACCCGCGTGTCGCAGATGTGATCATGCAAAGCCCGCTTCTCATCGTCAAACAAGGCCATGAAATAGCCAATGCCGCAGAGAAGGCCCGACAGCCCCGTCGCCCAATAACGGCACATACCGCGAACAAAGCTGACGTAGGTGCCATCCGGGCGGATCACGCCCAATCCCAGCAGTTTCTTCCCAGGCGTCGCGCCTTGCGTACTCAAAAAATAGCCATGATACAGCGTAGGCAGCAATACACCAAAAAATGCGTTGGCAGACATCACCATCAGCTCCAAAAGTGTTTGGGTTTCGCCGCCAAGGCCGGTGCTAACCAGGTCAACGCCAAAACTGATCGCCATGCCGACGGCCACGCTGACCAGCCAAACAATGAACGAATCGCAAAAAACGGCTGCAAAGCGCAACAGGAAGCCGCCATACTGATAATACGCGACCGGCGCCCTCGCCATCGCCATGCCAGCTGCGGGCGCCTCCGCACCGCCGCCCAGTCCGGCCTGGGCTTGTCCCAGGCTGGCCGCAACCGCCGCCCGGCAATTCGAGCATAAGCCCTGCCCAGACCCAGGTTCGTGGCCGACGCCTTCCGTCGGCAGCGCCACGCCGCACTTGACGCAGTAGCCCATCCCTGGGGCTGAAGGCAAAGGCCGCAGAGGACGCAGCGCCGCATCTTCAGGAGAATCAATGGCCGGAGCAGCAGGAGACGCCGGAGACGCCGGAGCACCGCCCGAGGGAAATGGCTGAGCCGAGGAAGGCGTACCCGACGACGGCGAGCCGGCCGGCGGCGTGACATGGATCGGCCGATGCCGCGGGCCGACTTCACCGCGCCGCGCCAAGTCCGCCTCCAAACGGAGTTCCGGAACTCCCTGGACCGGCATCCAGTCACTCATGCCCTGTCGCCAGACCAAGGTATCTACGGTCAGACGGCCGCTGCGGATCATTGCTTTCAACTCGTCCAGGCTGACCGGGCCATGCTGCTGGTCGTTTTCGCCAAAATACCACATCTGTTCTTCTCCTTACCGAAACGTTGCGCAACGCTGTCTCGCCTCAAGAATCCTGACGGGTGACCAGCTCGATCGAATCATCGACCCGGACCAAACAAAAATATTCGGCGTCCTGGAGCAGTTTAGTTCCATCGCTAGGTTGGATGTTTGCCACTGCGGTTCCCGGCAGCGTGAACATGGCCCCATGCTGATCCGCCACGCTGACCTTGCCCCTGTCCACACTGGCGCGACCGCGCAGGCATTGCAACTGCACCCGCTCGGCAGCTGCATCAATAACCTTCACGAAAACTACGCAAAATTTCCGCCCTTCCAGGCGCTCCAACGGCGTGACCATAACTCCTCCAGCAGCCTTACATACATCAATTTCGCTTTTACATGAATATAATCACCAATCGCCTAACGTCCACTAACTCCCATTAACTCGCCCCTCGCCCCTAACGAATTATGAATTATGAATTATGAATTATGAATTATGAAATACACCTTAGCATTCAGCATTCAGCATTCAGCATTCAGCATTCAGCATTCAGCATTCAGCATTCAGCATTCAGCATTCAGCATTCAGCATTCAGCATTCAGCATTCAGCATTCAGCCTCTCGCCCCTAAAAAAAAAGCCCCTTCACACGCTATACTCTGTCCGCAGCAGGATTTCATCCTGCATTTCGCGGCTGATGCGGACAAAATAATCCGTGTAGCCGCCGATGCGAACCACCAGGTCGCGGTAGGCCTGGGGATTGTCCTGGGCTTGTCGCAGCGTCTTCGCATCGACGACGTTGATCTGGGTTTCAAAGCCGCCGCGTTGCAGGAAGGTCACCACCAGATCGCGCAATTTGCGTCGGCTGGCCTGGTCCCGGAACAACGAAGCCGGAAATTTCATATTGAAGGCGGCGCCGCCGATCAGCTTGCTCTGATCCCAGGAAGTCGCCGACAGGATGGCGGCCGTTGGCCCGTGCCGTTCTCGTCCTTGCGCTGGCCCGCAGCCATCGGCAAATGGGATGCCTTGCCGTCGACCGTCCGGGGTCGCGCCTGTCTCACGGCCCAGTCGTTCATGCATGACCCAGCAAAAGGCGCCGGGGACAAACGCACTGGCGTCCGGCTCCAGATGCCACTGGGCGCATTCTCGGCAGAAAAAGGCGACCATATCCGCCAGAATCTCATCAGGCGCTGGCTCGGTATTGCCATATTTCGGCAGGCCCTGACAGCGGCAAAGCAGCGCTTCCTGCCCAGCAAAGCCCTGGTCCAGGAGGGCTTTCAAGCCAGCAAAATCAAAGTCACCGGTTTCATAGACCAATTCGCGAACGGCGACGAGCGAATCCGCCAGGTTGGCCAACCCTACAAACGAGCATTCCACCCAATTATAGAGCGCACCGCCGTCGTCAATGTCACGTTCTCGGGTCAGGCAATCGCGTGTGAACACGCTTTGCAGCGGTTTGCGGCCATGCGCCTTGCGCAACGCCCGATAGCGGTTCTGGACAGCGACCGCATTGCTGATCGTGCCGACCATGCGCTTCTTGTAGGCCGCCACGAAATCGGCGAACGTGGGTGCCGGGATCGGCGCAACGGCCTGGGCGGCGACTTCCTCCAGCAGGGTTCCGCAGATGTTGAAATAAGGCGAGGCGACCCAAACATTGCTGGCGCCGACCGGGGTGATTTCCACGCACGTCGAATTGATGTAGTGACCAGCCTCGTCCGCTGGCACGCCTAGTCCGACCAGGCCTTTGCGAATCGTCTCATCGCCAAAGAAGCCGACATTCGCGATGCCTTCGCTGACTAGCTCAACAGCAAGGTCCGTCACTTCCGCCGGCAGGTCTTGATGCCAGCACAGTCCGACCGTCGGATACACCAGCCGCGTCCGTCGCAGTGCTTCCAGGGAGAGCATGGTCAAGTCATTGCACCAGACCTCGCCGTCGCCAGCCGTGCCGCCGGCCATCACTGACATTGCCAGGCCATCCGGGACGAATTCGTTGACCAGAATATAGAGGCATTCGATCAGGACCAGCGCCTGGTCGCGGGTCAGCACGCCGCGCTCCAGGTCGCGCTGGTAGAACGGCCAGAGTGACCGGTCCAAGCGTCCAGGCACGATCAGATAAACCGACTCGCCATACGAGACGCCCATATCCATCAGCCACAAAAGTTGAATCGCCTGCCGGAAAGTCACAGGCGGCGACTTCGCCAGATGCCAGCAGTCCGCCGCCATCTGCGCCAGTTCTTGCCGCCGCTCCTCGCTGGCAGCGGTCGTCATAGCCCGCTGCGCACAGTCGCCAGCATGCTTGATCATCGCTTGCAGACCAGTCAGGGCGGCGATGGTGGATTGCCGGAAAGCGACGGCGCGTGGTTCGCCTTCAACGCCGCGTTCCCGCAGGCGCGCCAGCATCCCGCCCAATCCCAGCGAAAATACCTCGTCCCGCCACAATTCGCAATGCCCAGTCTGGCCGGGCGGTGGAGGAAATTGTCGCAGAAAATCCTGCGCAGTCGGCATTGCCGCCAATTCGGCCTCATCCGGGAAGGCAACCCGCCCGACCAACAATTCCTGGTCATCAAGGAGAAATTGCAGCGAATTGAGGCGTTCCTGGCAGACGTAGCCCTTGCGCACCTGCCAGTCAGCCTCTGCCGTCTCTGCAGCCTGCAAGGCCCGCGCCGTCGGCACAGCTGATGGCCGCCAGGCATTGGGCTTGCGCTCCAGGCACCGCTCACGCAACTGCCGAATCCTCTCGACATCAACGCTGCTGTCGCGCTTCGTTACTAGGTTGACCATAGCCGCCTCCTGTTCCTCGCTTCCCTGCTTGGCGTCCTCCCCGAGACGGTCATGTCTCGCCTGCCGCTCCGCAGCTGTGGACATGGTGGACGGTGTCTGCTGTAACGCATGCAGTTCAAGCTTTAGCTTGCCGTATGTGTCACTCTGATAGCGTTTCTGCCGCTGTGCGGATGATTTTCCAGCACAGCACACCCTAAAAAAAATCAGCGTCATCTGCGTAATCTGCGGATAAAACAACGCCAACGTCATTGCAAGCGAAAACACAGATGCTGGACTATTTTTCCCTCCGCATTCCATTGCAATTCAAAGTCTGTCTTCACGTCGACAATGTCAGCCATGGCCTCGGGCGCTGCGTGAAAATGCGGCATTTTGTCAAACAGCTCCAGCCAATCAGCAAAATACAGCTCGTGGTCAGTAGACAGGTGCAGCGCCCCGCCCGGTTTCAAAATGCGCGGCAAGCGGCATAGGAAGTCCGTGCAGACGAGGCGCCGCACCCGGTGGCGTCGCTTGGGCCAGGGGTCGGGACAAAGGAGATGAAGCCGGTCAAGGCTTTGCGGTGACAGCTGGAACGCGGCTAGAGTCAGGCTCTCGGCCCGCAACAGCCGCACATTGCTCAAACCGCTCCGCTTCACCTTGGCTTCCAGGCGCCGGAGCCGCCCGATCATCACATCGCTGCCTAAAATCAGTCGTTCCGGGTAACGCTCAGCCAAGGCCAGCGTAAAACGGCCCTTGCCGCAGCCCATGTCCAATTCCACCTGGCGGTCGGGATTGCCGTCAAGCGGCGGTTCCCAGAGCTGATACGTATTCGTCAAAATCTCAATCATCGCTCTCTTGTGCCGCTCGCGTCCATGCCGTCCGCCGGCCCATAGTCTTCAAGCTGATTTCAACTCCTGCAAAAATTCCTTGATTCGCGCCATGGCTCGTTCAATATCACCCATGGCAGTGGCATACGCGCACCGCACATGGCCCTCGCCACTGGCGCCAAAGGCTGGGCCGGGAACCACGGCCACCCGCTTTTCTTGCAGCAGGCGCTTCGCAAACGTAGTCGAATCCAAACCGCTCGAAACAATGCTGGGAAATGCGTAGAAAGCGCCGCACGGCATAAAGCAAGTCAGTCCCATGTCATTGAGCCGCTTGACCATGACATTGCGGCGCTGCATATATTCTTTGCACATCGCATCCCGCTCATCGGCGCCATGCTGCAAGGCCTCCAGCGCCGCCGCTTGCGCAATGCTCGACGCGCACAGCATGGAATACTGGTGAACCTTCATCATCGCCTCGATGATCGCGGCAGGTCCGCAGGCGTAGCCAATGCGAAACCCGGTCATGGCAAAAGCCTTGCTCATGCCGTTCAGCAGCACCGTCCGATCCTTCATCCCTGGAAGGCCAGCAAGACTTGGCGTGCGCTTGGCGTAATTGACCTCCTCGTAAATCTCGTCGCTGATGACCAGAAGATCATGCCGACAGGCAAATGCCGCCAGGCTCTCCTTAGCCGCCCAGTCCAGGCCAGCGCCAGTCGGATTGTTCGGATAATTCAACAAAAGCACCCGCGTCCGCGGAGTCACCTTAGCTTCCAGGTCAGCTACATCGACGACAAAGTCGTTCTTGGCCTCCGTCCGAACCGGCACTGGCACCGCGTGCGTCATCCTGATTGTCGGGGCGTAAGACACATAGCACGGCTCATGGTACAGCACTTCGTCGCCAGGATTCAGCACTGCCCGCAGCAAAATATCCAAGCCCTCGCTCACCCCGACCGTGACAATGCACTCCTGCTCAGGTCGGTAGGACACCCCGAAATTCTCCTTTGCATACGCGCAAATCGCCTTGCGCAGCCGAAGGTCGCCGAGGTTGGACGTGTAGCAGGTGTAGCCGCTATGCAAAGCGTAGATCGCAGCATCGCGGATATGCCAAGGGGTCGCAAAGTCCGGCTCGCCGATACCCAGCGAAATCACATCATCCATCGTATTGACAAGTTCAAAAAAATCCCGGATGCCGCTGCGAGGCAGCTCTGCTATATGCTGCGCCACCCAGGATTTACGGCACGATTTTGAGTCGCTCATGTTTTTCATCCTTGCTGAACTGAACGCCAGCTTCCTTGTATTTTTTCAGCAGAAAATACGTCGCGGTCGACTTCACGCCGTCTTGCGGCGCCAGCTTCCCAGACACGAACGACGCGATCTCCTGCAATGAATGGCCGGCGACTTCCAGGCGGAGGTCATACCGCCCAGATACTAAGTACACGGATTGCACTTCAGGGAATTTCGCCAGTCTTTCCGCCACAATGTCAAACCCAGTGTCGCGTTCCGGGCGCACTTCGACTTCAATGATCGCTCGCACCTCGCCATTGTCTGACTGGTCGTTAACAATCGCCGTATAGCCCATGAGTACCCCGTCCCGCTCCAGTTCCTGGATCAAACCGGCGATCGTGCCAGCAGTGCTGCCGAGCCGGTCCGCAATCTCCTGATCGGACATGCGTGCGTTCCGGCGCAGCAGCGCTACAACCTCTCTCTTGAGACTTTCATTGTCCATAAAATACATCCCTTCTAGACAACAAACCTACACAAAAATTTCGTGCCTTTTCGTGGTTAAAAAAATAATAGGGTTGTGGTGCCGACCTACCCAGCCGCCACTCCTGTTTTCCACTGGAATCCGCTCACTCGCGAACCGGAACCTTCAATCGGTCGCCTGCACGGATGACGTCGCTTTTGAGGCCATTTAACTGCTTGATGGCAGCAATGCTGGCGCCTGACGAGGCCGCGATGCCGCTAAGGGTGTCGCCGCGCTGAACCACGATCTCCTTGTAGGCGCCGCCCTGGGCCGGCGCCGGCGCCGGGGTAGCCGCGACTTTGCTGATTTCCGAAGCCATCACATTGGTGACGTTCTCCAGCTCCTTGCGGCGCTGAACGCGCTCCTGCTCCATAGCGGTGCGCAGACGCTCCATCCGGTCCCGCCATTCCTTGTCAACCTCGCCGAAACGCCCGTCCATGGCGGAAAGAAGATTCTGCAACTCCTTGACCTGCATGTCCTTGGCCTGGTTAGTCAATTCCAAGCTCTCAATGCGGGCGAGCAGCTGCTTCTGGTCTTCCTGCAAGGTGCGCAAATCAGCCCGCAAACCAGCGATTTCCCGCGCCACGCGCATGTCATCGCCCCTCTGGACAATGACAGTTTCCGACGACGTCGGCCGCGAAGGCGCGGCCGGCTGCGGAGAATACCCGCCGCCGCCTAAAACCGGATCGGTTGCCCCTAAGTTGGCGCAGCCGTTGGCAACAGCTAAGACAGCTAAACCTAAACCTACTTCAAAAAACCGAAACGACTTCTTTTGCTTGAACATGACTCTTACCTCTCCTCTCTAATGATGCTGACTGCCTTGCCCAAGGCGGCGCAAGAGTGAAATTATCAAACCATATCGAAAAAAATCACCTGCACGAATGAGGATTGCTTCAAACATCTATTATATTGGCTAAACTGCAAAAATCCATTCTCTGCCCTGCATTCTTCCGCATTTTCCGGTTGGCGCGGCGTGACCTCCGCGCCGACGCCTCCTCCACCCTTGTTTTGCTGGTATCCGCCATCATGCCTGCTCGCTCATCCGACCGCCGCCGACCGCCACGACGCGGCGCGGCACCTGACTCATCGCCCTTGCACACCTGCCTGCACCAGGTAGTCGACACCCTGAAGCACCAAGCTGACGGCTTCGTCGCAACCGAAGACCTCGGCCTGAGCCGCCTGGCTCAGAACATCCTCCTCACCGTCCACCGCCGCCGAGCCAGCTTCGACTGGCTCATCGAACGCCTCTGCCAAGCCAAACCGAGACCGCGCCTGCGACGATTGCTCTGGTGGGCGATGGCCGAAATCTTCTGGATGGACGGCGTGCCCGCCCCAGCCGTCGTCGACGCGGCAGTGGCCTACTGCAAAAAAAACCACGCGGTGCAGGAAGGCAATTTCCTCAATGCCTGCTTGCGGACGCTGACAACCGCCAGCGCTGGCCGCACCTGGGACGAACTCCTGGCCGACGCCCCGCCGCACGTCCAACTGGAACTGCCAGAACTGCTCTGGAAGCGCTGGCGGAAAGACTTCTCCCCGACCCAGCTCAGCGCCCTGGCTGCCGTCCTGCTCCAGCCGGCGACGACGGTCTTCCGCCGTCGGCAATGGCCGCCAGACAACCGACCGACTCCAACCATGTTAACGCCGCTCCCCGCCCCAGATTGGGCACCTGACGCCGTCCTTTTCACCGCCCCGAAATTAGCCGAGGGGGAAATAGGCAGCCTGATGGCGCCAGGGTCGCCATTCTACATCCAGGACCCGTCCACCCTCCTGGCGCCAGCCATGCTCCAGGCGCAGCCCGGCGAAAACGTGGCTGACTTGTGCGCCGCCCCTGGCGGCAAGGCCGTCCTCCTGGCCGAAGCCCTGCGCGGACAAGGCGCCCTGCACGGCTTTGACCGCGCCGCCGCCAAGCTCGACCGCCTGCGCAGCAACCTGGCCGCCTTCCGCAATGTCTCCATAGCTGAAGCCGACGCCGCCAGCGCCGTGCTGTCCGCCGCTTCCATGGACGCCGCCCTCCTTGACGTGCCCTGCACCAACACCGGCGTGATCCGACGACGACCAGATGTGCGCTGGTCCTTCTCCAACGCCAAGCTGCAAGAGCTGACTGCTCTCCAAAAAGCCATCCTGAACGCCGCTGCCCCGGCCGTCAAACCAGGCGGACGCCTGGTCTACAGCACATGCAGCCTGGAACCCGAGGAAAATCACCTGCAAGTCAAAGCCTTCCTGGCATCCCATCCAGAATTCCATTGCCGCGCCCAACGGCTGATCATCCCCACCCTAAAACACGACGGGGCCTTTGCCGCCCTGCTCATCAAGGCAGAATCATGACTATATTTACGCCCTGCCCCCCGCCCTTGCCGCAGCTGTTAGCCGAGGCCGCCGCCGAACGCGCCTGGCCAGCAGCCGTGCTCGGCGTCGCCGACGCTGATGGAACCACCTGGGTCAGCTGCGCTGGACGCCATCGCTTCGATGAAAAGGCCCAGGCAGTCTCGCCCGACGATTTGTTCGACCTGGCTTCCTTGACCAAAGTCATCGTCACCACAACGCTCGCCATGCTTCTGCATGAACAAGGCCAGCTGCCGCTGGACGCGCCAGTGACCGACTACCTGCCTGAATTCGCCCAGGCTGACAGCTCGGAGCAGGCCGCCTGGCGCTGTCAAGTCACGGTTCGACACCTGCTGGCGCATAGCGCTGGACTGCCGGCTGGCCGGCCATTCCACCGCACCCATGCGGACGTCGCCAGCACCGCTGAACGACGCACCCTGGTACTCACCACCCCGCTGGCAAAGGAACCTGGCCGCGCCGCCGTCTATTCCGACCTCGGGATGATAATTCTCGGCGAACTGCTGACGCGCATGGCCAACCAGCCTCTTGACCAACTGGCGCGTGACCTGGTCTTTACGCCGCTGCAAATGCATCACACGACCTACAACCCGCCTATAGACTGGCGCAGCCGCTGCCTGCCCACCGAACAAAAATCCGGCTCGGAAAATGAATTCTGGCAGGGCGTCGTCCACGACGAAAACGCCCGCTGGCTAGGTGGCGTCGCTGGCCATGCCGGCTTGTTCGCCAACATCTCTGACCTGCTCCGCTTTGCGGTCATGATGCTCCAAGGCGGCCAAGGCCCGATCGGCCGTTTTCTGAAGCCGGAGACTGTCGCCCTGTTCACCTCCCGCGCCGGGCTTGTCCCTGACAGTTCGCGCTGCCTGGGATGGGACTCCCTCGGAGGCGACTGCCCAGCCGCTGGTCAAGACGCGCCGCCAGAATGCTTCGGACACGGCGGATTCACCGGCGTCTCCATCTGGTTCAATCCAAAAGCCGGACGCGCCGCCATCCTCCTAACCAACGCCGTACACCCGCTGCGACAATGCAAAGAAAATGGCCTGGCTAACTGGCGAAGACGCATCAATAATGTAGCTCTGAATCACGCATAAAACTAGGGGGGAGGGGCTGAATGCTGAATGCTGAATGCTGAATGCTGAATGTTGAATGCTGAGGCGCATTTCATTATTCATAATTCATAATTCATAATTCATAATTCATAATTCGTAAGGGGCGCGGGGGCGAGAAGCTGTAACTGCTGTCCACCACGTCCACAACGTCCACTACAAGCGTCTCCCCAGGCTGTAACGTACTGCAAGCTGAAGCTGAACTACATGCGGAGTCCCATCCCGCGCCAGTCAATCCGCCTCGGGCAGGATCACCACGTCGCGAGCCTCCACGCCGAGGGTGATCGCCTCGCCGCTGCGCAACACGCCGACCGGGTTCAACTCGAAAAATTTAATTTCCTGCCCTTGCTCTGACATGGCGATATGGTCTGCAATTTCGCCAAGATAACTCGTCTCGCGGACAGTCACCCGCAGCCGATTGGCGCCTTCGCCAGCCGAATATGTCCGGAACAGAGCTTCTGGCCGCAACGACAGGACCACTTCCGCGCCAATTCCAAACGCCTCGGGGCAGGACTCGGCCTCCAGGCGCACCCCGGCCACATCCAGCAAAACCCGCCCGGTTTCCTTGGCGACGACCTTGCCGCGCAGAAAATTCGTCTCGCCAATGAAATTAGCGATGAAGGCGCTGGCTGGCCGGCGATATAGTTCCTGGGGTGACGCCACCTGGCGGACGACGCCGTCCTTGAGCACGGCAACGCGGTCTGCCATGCTCAGGGCTTCCTGGCGGTCATGCGTCACATAGATGCCGGTCAATCCACTTTCCTTGCACAGGGAGCGAATTTCGCGGCGCATGTCGCGGCGAAGCTTAGCGTCCAAGTTGGCGAGCGGCTCGTCAAGCAGCAGGCATCCTGGCTGCACCACTAAGGTCCGGGCTAGGGCGACGCGCTGCTGCTGGCCGCCGGACAGCTCGTTCGGCCGCCGGTTCCGCAGCTCGCTGATTTGCACGCGCGCCAGCGCCTCGTCCACCCGCCGGGCGCGTTCAGTCCCGGTCACCCGGCGCATTTCCAGGCCAAAGGCGACGTTTTCCTCGACCGTCATGTGCGGCCACAACGCATAGCCCTGGAACACCATGGCGGTATTGCGCTCGTGCGCCGGCGCACCGGTGACGTCCTCGTCCCCGAAAAAAATCCGACCGGCTGTCGGCTGTTCAAATCCGCCTAGGCAGCGCAGCAGCGTCGTTTTGCCACAGCCTGATGGCCCCAGCAGGAAAAACAGCTCGCCGTCCCCGATTTCCAAACTGACGTCTGACAAGGCGGTGACCTTGCCAAAGGACTTGCTCACGTGGTCAATGACGATTCGCATCGTAGTCACATTCTTTCAGACTGTATTTTTGGGTATTGGGGCACACTTCGCCTCTTTCACCGTGTCGCCAGGCACTTTTCAGCGAGTGCCCGGTCGTGTGCGTTAAGGGGCATGGCGAGGACAACCTGGCCAATCTGGTTCGGCACTCCCCATTGCCGCAGAACAGCGGCGATGCGAAGCCGGAACAGCTGGTCAATGCGCGGGTAGCTCTGCGTCTCTTTCAAGCGGGCTCGCAATTCCCAGGCCGGGTCTTCCGCCAGCATCCGCAAAAACTCCGCTATGGCGGCGCGCTTGTCCGAATGCGCTTCGCCAACCTTGATCAGCGCTGCCACGGCATGAGTATGATACTCGTACTTGTTCTGGATAGCGTCGTCTTTCAGCACATCAAAGAAGAGTTCGAGCGATTCGACATCGCGCAGCCGTCCCAGCAAGTACAGGCAGGCATAGCCGCGCAGGTGGTTGGAATGGCGGCTGGTGAGGGGCAGGAAGGCATCACGTTCAATGACGGCCTGGCGCAGTTCATCCACGCCGGCACGGTCGCCCAGCAACGCCAAGGCCATAGCAGCGTGCCGACGCAAATGGCTGCCCGGAGCAGCGTCCGCATACCAGGCTCGCAATTCCGCCACCCGGCGCTGATGGCGCGCCGACCAGATGGCGAAACCTGGCCGGTCTGATTCCAGGCCAGCGCGGATGGCCTCGACCGGCAATCCCCACACAGCCTCGTTTTCGCCGCGCCGATCCGGGATGTCCTCCAAGCGTCTTTTCAGGTTCTCAATCGGCACAACCAGGCAGTCGCCATGTCCGGCCTGTGCAGCCAGCGCCGCCAAGACGCCAGCGACTTCGCCGATGCGCCCCATCGGGCCGTTCATGCGCACGGCCTGCCCGATGTCATGATCCACCCCCAGGTGCCGCGCCGCCGCCAGAATCCCGATCCAGCCCTTGGGAACCAGGTTTTCACGAATCACCGGGAACCAAAGCTGCGTTCCCCACATGGAGGCGCCGACCATCCAGTCCTGGAACAGCTCGCTTTCCAGGGGCATGTCATTAGTATGCGTGTCAAGGTTGGTGAACACATAGGCGACCGGGTCTGGGAGCTGGGCGGCGTCTCCCATGAACATATCGTCAATAGTCAAGACCTCCTCGGTCAGCACATGGAAGCCTTCGCGGATGCCGGGCAAGTCGCTGAGCGCAACCCGATGGCCGGCTCGACCGCACGTCGTGCTGTCTGCCGAGTAGTCTTCCAGGACATGCAACGCCGCCGTCTCCAACATCGTCTGGGAGAATACTTCCGGATCGTACTGGTTGATGCGGCCAGCGTCAAAGTTCAGGCCCGCAACGCGGTTGCCATTGCTGGCCAAGCAGGTGTTGGTAAAGGTGTTGTAGAGTCCGTCTGTGGCGCGTCCAGAGAGGAGCTCACAGCCGACCAGACGGCAGGCGACGGCCTCAGCCGAGCTGTCAATAAGGACGCGGCATTGAGCCTCACACAAGACGCGCGACTCGCCCCAGCGCACGCCAGTGACGCGCCGGCCCTCGCGCTGGACGTCATAGCAGGTGGTTTCGTAGCGGATGTCAACCCCGACCCGGAGGGCTTCCTCCTCTAAAATCCACTTGCGCACTTCCAATTCGCCGCCATAGCCGCCAGCTTCCACTGCCGCCTTGATTTTGGCATTGATTTCGCCGGTCAGGCCATACGGTGGCGGTCCGCCATAGAAGCCGGTGATGCCGCCGCCGCTCTGAGTGCCACCGGCATAAGTGTTCTGTTCCAGGACAAGGACGCTGGCGCCCATCCGACCAGCGGCAATCGCCGCAATCGCGCCGGCAGTGCCAAAGCCCAGCACAATCACATCGTAGTCGCTCTTTGGCTTTTTATCCATCACAACTTCCCCCCTTCGCCCCGCAGCCCCGCATCCAACGCAGCGACCGGATTGGGATAATTGCACAAGTCAAAGCGAGTTCCAAGCAGCAGCAGGCGACAATCCCGCAACTCTTCCGGCCGCCTCGCCCAGCGCTGATGCCAGGTGCGGCGAGCGAACTCCCAGCCGTCCTCCCCGGAACATTCCAGCTTAACGTAATACTCTCCAGGATGCAACGACTGCCGGAACACAAAATCACCGCGCCGACCATCTTCCAGGCCTGCTGGCCCTGCTGCCAAGCCAATCAGGAACTTGCGCGGTTTCGTCTTAGGCATGGCGTCGTAAATCTCGCCAGCGCGGTAGATTTTGCGCCCGTCCACGCCCATGACGCGCAATTCCTGTCCTTCAATGGCGACCACCGAACAGGAAAGCTCAATGTCCAGCTCGCGCTTCCGGCACCATGCCGCCAGCAACGGCGCGAACGCCGCCACCGCCGTCCGCCCATCGTCATCCAAAGCGCGATGCTCGCGCAGCATTGACAAGTATTCCGCAGCCTCCAGATGCTCCGGCGCGACGTCCCACGCCTCGCCGCTATTGAAAGTCAAGGCGAAGTCAGCTCCGAGTACGCAGGAAGGCTCGATGATTTTCACCCTGCCCAGCCGCGCTGCCAGGCCGCAACCCAAAAAATTGGCGCCGATTACGATCCGGTCAAATTCTTTCATCGTTGTCTTTCCTGCATCCTCGTCTGAACGCTCTGCTTGCGGCTTTCCAAGCTGTTTTGCAATTTTTTACTGTAATGCCATAAACACAAAATATCAATGGAACGCTATTCAAGCGGATGAAAAAAACACTACTTGAACTATATTTGGAATGAGGCATCAAACTTAGGGCGGCCTACAGTGGCCTTGACTGCTCCCGGCCGCCTCGCCGAACAAGCCGCGCCAAGAAAATCGTTTTCCACTCCAACCCAGAGACATTCAACCATGCCCATACCCCTGATCACCTGCCTCCTTCGCCTCGGCATCGCCGCCGTCCTGGGGATGCTCATCGGCATCGAACGCTACCTGCAAGGCCGTGCCGCTGGCATCCGGACGCATCTTCTCGTCTGCACTGGCGCTGCCCTGTTCACGCTTATCTCCGTGCTGATTGGCTATACCGTCACCTCAGGCCGGCACATCGGCGACCCGGCCCGGATTGCGGCGCAGGTCGTCACCGGCATCGGCTTTCTCGGCGCTGGCACCATTCTCAAATCAGGCCTCACAGTCCGCGGCCTGACCACCGCCGCCTATCTCTGGCTGACCGCCGCCATTGGCGTAGCCTGCGGCATCGGACAAGTGTCGCTCGCCGTTGTTGCCGCCATCGTCACTGACTTCCTGGTCGTCGGCATCAAATGGATAGAACGGTTCCTGCCCCGCAAACATACCCTGAAAATCATCATTTCAACGGAATGCTACACCCTGTTGCAGGACGTCGAAAACGCGCTCAGGACCATCAAGATCATCAACATCGACAACGTCTGCCATAAAGCTGAGCAGAGAAATCCCGCAACTGACGCAATGACGTACAAATCAAGAATCGAAATCACCATCCGCCTGGTCAGAAAGCCTATGAGTATATGCAAAAACAGCTCTTGGCAGAAATACTTTGTCACCCAGGACACAGTCGTCAACATCATCTCGCAAAAACTCTACGCTCTAAAGCCAAAGCTGCTATCCTTCTCCATCCTCAATGGTGGCACATAACAACTGTCCACCAAACTCGCCCCTCGCCCATAACTGTCCCTGGGCATACAAGTCGCGCCCTCTCCGAGACAGGAAAATGCTACCGGAACCAGGGACTGGAATGTTCATAAATTGTA
Organism: Lentisphaerae bacterium ADurb.Bin082; assembly: GCA_002070945.1. Lineage (GTDB taxonomy): Bacteria > Verrucomicrobiota > Lentisphaeria > Oligosphaerales > Oligosphaeraceae > JAAZKI01. Next base: position 8,635 of record MWEG01000077.1, on the reverse strand, counting down.
AAAAACACCCCTTTCCCGGCAAAATAACAACACCACGGGTTGATTTTTTATGTTTTTTTTGTATAATTCCAGGTGACAATTGCCTTGGCCGCATTATATTTATCGGTAATTGCTTTCTGGAAATGAATGCCACGGGTATCCTTCCCTATCGGATTTCCACTTACACTTTTTAAGCCCCCCACGCCTCCCAACCCAAAACAAGGAAAAACAAGACATGAAAAAACAATTCTACGCCTTAATGTGCTCGCTATTGCTGTTGCCAGGAACAGTAGCCTTTGCCGCCGCAACCGTTGATAAAGTTGACTTGGCCGCCCTGTCCGCCATGACTTCAGCCGAGTTGCAGACCTACTTGCTCGCCCTGCCAGAAGTAGACTTCATCAAGACCATGCAGGCGATTGTCGCCAGCCCCCAGCTTGAATTCCGCACCCGCGCCCAGGCCGTCGCACAGAATAGAATTAATAAAATGCCAGCTGACAAACGCTCCCAAGTGGTCGAAAGCCTGCAAGCATCCAACCCTGACCAGCGCGTAAGCACCAGCGCCGGCGGGAAAGCGTCGTTCTATACTCTGCCCAACTTCCGCCTATCCATCGGCATCTCTCCCAGAATCAATAACAATCTCAGCCAGCCGGCCGCGCCGTAACCGGCCGCGCCGTAAAGGGTATATGCGCCACCGCCCACCACCGCCACTTCAAATACTCTACCATGAATGACGACGGACGACGGATCACTCTGCCCCCAGTCGACATTGAACTTTCGCGCCGCCGTTTCTGATCACCCCCAACAAGATTTGGATCGCATGCCATGCGGACAAACCAGACTAGACGCCTCCTTGCAGCCCTGGTAACCGCCGCCCTGCTCGCCCTCAACGCTAAAACTAATGCAGCCTCCAGCGCCCTGGGCAACTTCATGGAGGCGAGCACCGCCATCTTCCCAAATGAACTGGTAGGCAGCGTCAGGCAGGAAGTCTCATACGACGACAACGTCTACTGCGCCACCAAAGGCGAAGAACAAGGCCGCTGGATTTTCTCAACTGGCCTCACCGCCAAATGGTTCCGGACTTCAAACTACTTGACATACGGCCTGGAAGGCGAAATCACCTACGATCACTATCACAAAGAAGCCCATGAATTAAGCGAATTTGTCTATTCGCTGTCCCCCATCCTCGTGGGTAACATCGGCATGGGCACAGGCGACCTGTACCTGAACTTCTACAGCTCCTGCGACTTCGAACGACTTAACAATGTTGACCAGCGTTACGCCCGCAGCTACACCAACGGCGTGCAGGCGGTCTGGAATCTGATTGACCATGAACGCTGGGGGCTGGCAATCACCGGCGACTGGGCATACGAATACTACCCCGACAAAGAATTCAAAAACAACACGAACCAGGCCTACGGCGTCAGTATCGCACCCTTCTATCAGCTCACCGGCAAAACCAGGCTCGGATTGCGCCTGGGATACGACGAAACTAAATACAAAAACAATGAGCGGCATGACGACTCTGACAACGTCTTCCTCAACGCCTTCGTCGACTATCGCATGACCGAAAAATTCTCGATCTATGCCGAAGCCGGCGTCGAAAAGAAATCCTATGAAGGCAGCACCAAAGGCACTAAGGGCGATGGCGACTTCTCCCCTAATTGCAGGCTCACCCTGCGCTACGCCCCAGTTACCAACGTCGCCCTCTCCCTTAACCTCGAGCATTCGCAGGCAGAAAGCTATGCGGAAGACGTGCGCGGCATGATGCGGGAAACGTCCTCCAACCTCACCGCAGCCTGGACAGTCAATCCCAAATTCCTGATCATTCAAGCCCTGAAGTATACGCTGCAAGATGAAAAGGAATCAGCCCTCGACACCGTCCAATACGTCTATGAGCTACGGGCGGAATATTCCCTGAAAGAGAGATTCACCCTCTATGGCGAGTACTCATACGACATCGTCCATTATTCGTATGACCACGACCTCGACTATGACATCAATAACTTCATGTTAGGCGTGTCCTGGTCCTTCTGAACGCCGTGCCCACGCCCTATAGGGAAATACCACCGTGAAACAAAGCCCCTTGCTTAACACCATAGCCGCCCTCCTCGCGCTGACTACTGCCGCCCTTGCCCAAGCTAGCGACGACGATTGGCAAGCAGCTGCCCTGCGGCCAGGCGATGTGCTCCGCATCGACGTGTTCCGGGTCGCCGAATTCAACCGAACCGTGCGCCTGGAAGAAGACGGCGAATTCAACTTTCCGCTCTGCGGAACCATCCAAGCGATGGGTAAGACCACCCGAGAAATCGCGGCTGAACTGACCAAACGCATGGAAAACCAAATCACCTCGCCGCATGTCGACGTCTTTGTCGAATCATGGGGACCGCGCACAGTCTATCTGCTCGGCGAGCTGAAAAGCGGCAGCATGTCCGTGGAGCTGCCAACCTTTGGCCGTATGACCGCACTGCAAGCAATTAGCGGCGCGGGCGGCTTCACCGAAAGCGCTGACCTGACCAACGTCGCAGTCCTCCGCCGAGACGCCAAGACCAAACGCCTCACCCGAATGAAAATCGATGTCTCCGCACTCGTCTCCAAAAATAGCGGAGGAGACGAGTTCACCCTGTGGCCTGAAGACACCCTCATCGTGCCTAAAGCCCCGCCGGTCTATGTCTCCGGCATGGTGGGAGCGCCAGGATTCAGCTATATCGACACCCAACGCCCGCCGTTATGCTCCGAAATGATCGTCCGCTTCGGCGGCCTGACCAGCGAAGCCGACGCCGATAATATCTGCATCGTCCGAACCAACCAAGACGGTGTCCAAGAACGGCTGACCGTCTCGCTCTTGTCGCCGACTTTGGGCCAATACGAGTCTGACACCCGCATCATGCCAGGCGACCACATCATCGTCGGACTGGCAGACAAAATTTACGTACTCGGGGAAGTGAACAAGCCCGGCCCGCTGGAAATCCCGCCAAACCGCGTCCTGACCGCCAGCCAAGCCATTGCCCTTGCCGGCAGCTTCACGCGCGTCGCCAAACAAAGCGCTGTAACCCTTATCCGTGACCGGATGATGACGGAAATCAATCTGAAAAAACTCTACAACAACCTCGAAAACCTCGAACGCGATGTCGAATTGAAAAATGGCGACATTCTGTTCGTGCCAGAGTCATTCTGGTAAAAAGCAGCCTTGCAAGATACATGCCTTCGCTCCACTTGTCTAATGTCCACAAAAGTCCACTTCCGTCCACGTCCACTCTCCACTTCTGTCCACAGTCCATCGTCTACTAACGTCCATTGTCCACTAAATCGCCTTACCCGAGGCGCTTGGCTCTTGCAGCTTGCCGGAACTCCGAATATCAACGGTTGACCAAGTATAAATAATTTCCGTGTGTTCTGTGTGTTCAGTGGTTAAAAAACAACACATAGACAAAATTTCCGTGTCTTCCGTGTGTTCTGTGGTTAAAAAACAACCATAGACAAAAATTCCGTGTCCTTTCGCGCCTTTTGTGGTTAAACACACCCCTACACAAAATTTCCGTGTCTTCCGTAGTTAAAATATGGCAAACACCTTCCCTTCTCCCAATCCTTCTCAACCGCTAAGCCAGCAGCCTACCTCCAGCGCGACCGCTCTTCCGCCCACGGTGCCGGAAGAGGATAACTTTATGCGCCTGCTGTTAGGCTACTACAACACCTACGTCCGGCAGTATTTCTGGCTGTATCCGACCGCTATCCTGCTTTTTGCGGCGGCAGCTTTCATCTATCTCCGCACCCAGGTTCCCCTGTATCGTTCCACCTGCCAACTCCATGTAAGCAACGCTGACCTGCGTGTAACGGAATTGCGCGGCATCGTCGACCCGTACAACGCTGCTGGCGCCTCTTTCATCAACACCCAAATCCGCCTGATGCAGAGCCCGGAAATCCTCAACCGCGCCTACGAGCTGACTGGCGGACTGGAAGGCGACAGCAGCAAATGCTCCGAGCCGGAAATTGCCCAAGTTCCCAATACAACCCTGGTCAACCTGAGCATCACCTCGCCCTACCCCGAAGCCGCCGCAAAACTGGCTAATACCATCGCCGAAGTCTATATGACTTCCGTTCTCCAACGCAGGGTCAGCATCTCAATAACCGGCGTCGACCTGCTCCGCGACCAACTTGACGACCTGCAGAAATCTCGCGACAAGGCAATGGCCGAATTGCTCAAGTTCAAGGAGCAGCACGGCATCTTTGACCTGGAGCAGACCTACACAACCCTGCTCAGCCAGCTGACCGAACTGAATAAACATTGCATTGAGGCGGAAATCCAGGACGTCGAGCTGACCGCGACCCTCCAGACCATCGAAGAACACCGGGCCGATGCAGTCATCCTCATGCCATTCCTGCTGCCCGAAGGCGCAACCAACCTCGGCAGCCTGAAAAGCCTCTATCTCTCCCATGAAATGCGCCTGCCTGAACTGCTGACCCAGTACAACGAAGCCCACCAAGCCGTCCAGACCCACCGCAAAGTCGGCGACATGATTATCGCCGCCGAAGAAAAAGAAATTGACATCAGCATCCAGGGCCTGGAACTGCGTCGCAAGCGCTCGCAACAGCGCGTGATCCGCCTGAATGCGCAAATCGCGGAAATCCGTGAACGCCTTAACAGCCTAGACCGCATCGGCGGCGACTACAAAATCCGCGAAGCTGCCTGCGCAGCCCTGGACGACACCTGCCGCATGCTCGTCAACCGCATCAATGAAATCAAAATCGCTGACGCCACCACCAAAATTGAGAACTACGCTATCTTCATCGTAGAGCCGGCCATCAGTGCCAGCCAGCCCTTCTATCCCGTCCCGAAAAAAGTCTTCTCCACTGCGCTTGTCCTAGCCCTGGCCCTGGCCGGCGGCATTGCCTTCATCCTGGTCTCTGTCAACAATAAAGTCACTCACATTGAGATGGTGAGCGCGCAGTTCGGCAACACCCTCGCCAACTTTGGCTCAGTGCCCCTGTTCACTGAAGATGAACATCAATTGCTCAAGAGCAGCGGCGAAGACCCGATTGACGAGGCTTTCCGCGACATCCGCACCAGCCTCAACCTCTCAGCCCTGACCCGCAGCAGCCGCGTCCTTGCCATCAGCAGCGCCACCCCCAGCGAAGGTAAAACATTCATTGCTGCCAACCTGGCACGCAGCTTCGCCCGTGACAAAAAACGCACCCTGCTCATAGACATGGACTTGCGCAAGCCGCAACTGCATAAGCTGCTGCAAGACTTCCTGCCGCCAGACAGCGGCAAACGAGGCATCAGCAATGTCCTGGTCGGCGACTGCGCATTGTCGGATATCGTCATTCCGATTAAAGAACTCGGCCTGGATGCGGCCCTGGCCGGACCAATCCCGCCCAACCCAAACGAACTGTTAGGTGGAGGTGGACTCAAAAAGCTGCTGAAGGATGCCCAGGAGAAATACGACTTGGTGATCATCGACACCGCACCGCTCCTGGTGGTGTCCGACACCCTAATCATAGCCAGCCACGGCGTGCCCATCATCCTGGCCACACGTCTCTATACCGTGACTAAGCCGATAATTCGCCACTTGAGTGAACGACTGAAACAAGTCAACATCTCCTTAGCCGGACTGATCGCCAACAACGCAGACGTACCGAAAAACGCCTACTATAGCTACAAAGACGGATATGGCTACGGATATGGGCATGGGCATGGGTATGGATACGGCTATGGCTACGGGAAAACCAAGGAGAGACAAAAACGCTGAAAATGCTTTAGTGGACAGTGGACAATGAACGTTAGTGGACGTTAATGGACATTAGTAGACGATGGACTGTGGACGGAAGTGGACTTTAGTGGCAGTGGACGTGGACTTTAGTGGACATTAGTGGACAGTGAAGCAAAAGCACCGCAGGCCGCGCCTGTACTGCATTCGGTATATACGGCAGGCTGAAGCCTGAACTACATACGATACGGCGGCCACCGTCTACTGTGCCCCACAATGCCACCACGCCGCCCCGGGTAACGCCGCCTTATCGCCCTATGATTGACCTGCACACGCACATTCTACCAGGATTAGATGACGGTGCGTCCACCCTGGATGACTCCTTAGCGCTGGCACGTCTCGCTGTCGCCGACGGCATCACCCACATGGCTGCCACGCCGCACGGCCCTGGCATTGACCTTTCTAAGACCATCGCCCGCCGCCAGGAAGCCCTGCACGCCCTCAAAGCCGCCCTGGCTCAAGAGGCCATTCCGCTTACCGTCATCCCGGGCTTGGAATACTGCTCTGACGGCAATGCAATTGACAATGTCATACGCCACCCCGAATGTTTTCTTGGGTACCCAAGCGCCGCCAACTCCCGCTATCTGCTGCTGGAAATCCCGCCCCAAATCAGCCTCGGCTTTATCAGCCATCAGCTCTTCAAGGCTCAACTGCAAAATATCAACCTAATCCTCGCCCATCCAGAGCGCCATCAAGAATTCTCCAAAAACATCCGGCTCCTGAAAGAGCTGATGGACAAAGGACTAATCCTGCAATTCAACGCCGACAGTTTCACTGGCGGCTTTTTCTCGCGTTTGCCCCGGCGCCAGATGACAGTGCTGATCCGTCACAACCCCGACCATGTCATCATCGCCAGCGACGCCCATGACGCTGACTTGCGACCGCCAATCTTATCTTGCGCCCGCAAACCCATCTGCTCCGCCTTAGGCGACGATGCTTGGAACCAAGTCACCCGCCAAAATCCCGCCCGCATCCTCGGAATAAACTAAGGCATCCCAGCCTGCCGCATGTTGCAGCCCTGACGGAAGCTCGCAGTGGACATGGTGGACGGTGGCTACCGCATATAGCCCCCTCGCCCCTCGCCACACCCTAAAAAAATCTGCGTCATCAGCGTCATCTGCGGATAAAACAACTCGCCCCTCGCCCCTAACGAATTATGAATTATGAATTATGAATTATGAATTATGAAATGCGCCTCAGCATTCAGCATTCAGCATTCAGCATTCAGCATTCAACATTCAGCCCCTCGCCCCTATTCTTCCCCCATGCGCCTGACTATAACCACCACTAGCCAAGACCTTGCCAGCGTCCTTTCCGCACAAGGCATCAAGCTTGACCTCCGCTGCGGCGGGCGCGGCATTTGCGGTCGTTGCCGCGTTTTTCTCCTTTCTGGTGCTTGGTTCATCGACAATGTCCGCCACACCGTCAGCCCATCTGCTCCGCTATCTGCGCTTGCCTGCCGTTGCCGTCTCGCCACTGGGTCAGGCGATATCGAAGTCCCAGACAGCTCCCGTTCTGAGACAAGCATCCAGGCGTCGTCATCTTGGAGCAGCCGTCCCTTGCCAATCAATCACGGCATAGCCATCGGCATTGATCTCGGCACCACCACTATTGCCGCTGTCAAGGTCGTCAACGGCATTCCCGTTGCCGAGGCCAGCTGCTTCAATCGCCAAAACGCCTTTGGCGACAATGTCCTCACCCGCATCCAAAAGGCCGGCGATACTGCCGGTCTTGATCTGTTGCGCCGAGCCGCCGTCGATTCCATCAACGACGCCCTCGCCCAGCTCGGCGCCGAGGATGTAACCAGCCTTGCTATAGCCGGCAACACCGTCATGAGTTGCCTGTTGCACGGCATCGACCCCACCCCCATCGGCACTCTGCCCTTCACGCCGCCCTGCCGCGTTTTCCCGACCAGGCCAGCTCGCGACCTCGGCCTCAACGCCCCGGGCGATGTGCTGACCATGCCAGCCATCTCCGGCTATGTCGGCGGCGACTTGACAGCCGGCCTCAATGAAGTCAAGCTCGGCTCCGACGAAATGCTGGTCGACATCGGCACCAATTGCGAAATCATCTTCAACCTCGGCGACGGACGCCTGGTCTGCACCGCCGCTGCGGCTGGGCCGGCCTTTGAAGGCGCTGGCCTGAGTTGCGGTTGCCGAGCCAACCACGGCGCCATCGACCATATCGCCGCTGATGGAACCTTCACCGTCATCGGCGGCGACGATGTCCAGCCGCACGGACTATGCGGCTCCGCCATGGTGGATTTCCTGGCCATGGGCCAGGCATCCGGACGCCTGAACCAATTTGGACGTTTCCAACCAAGTGCTCCTTCCCTCACCTTAGCGCCGGGAATCGTCATCACCGAAAAAGACATAGAGCAAATCCTGAAAGCCAAGGCAGCGGTCCGCGCCGGCATTGAAACCTTGGCTCAGCATTGCGGAATAGCTCCGCGCAAAATCTTCCTTGCGGGCGGTTTCGCCCAATATCTCGACCTTGCCAACGCCATTGCCATCGGCATGCTCCCGCCTGGCGACCATGTCTTAGTCGGGAACACCAGCCTTGGCGGCGCTGCGCGCCTGGCTGCGCAGCCAGAGTCGCTGCCAGCCCTGATCGAACTCTCCAACCAGCCCCGCGAACTGGCCCTCAATACTCTCGAAAACTTCGAAAACGCCTATATCGACGCACTTATGCTATAATAGGGGCGTGGGGCTGAATGTTGAATGTTGAATGCTGAATGCTGAATGCTGAATGCTGAGGCGCATTTCATAATTCATAATTCATAATTCGTTAGGGGCGAGGGACTGAATGTTGAATGTTGAATGTTGAATGTTGAATGCTGAATGCTGAGGCGCATTTCATAATTCATAATTCATAATTCATAATTCATAATT
>MWEG01000076.1 GCA_002070945.1 Lentisphaerae bacterium ADurb.Bin082 | reverse complement strand
CAGGACAGGACAACGGCGGGCAGTTAAGCGCGGCACCCTTTTCAGGGCGCAAGTTTTAATATACCACGCCTTCCGGCGCCCGCAAGCCGAAATAACGCATTTTTAAAAAGAATTTCCGCGGACAAGGCACCACCCAGGACGCTCGGAGTCCCGGCAAGCAGCGGCGCCAGGCGTCCAGGGTCGCCCGGGGCGTCTAGCTCCGCAACTTACCGGAATCCCAAGTATCAATGGCTGACCGATTACTTCCCATCAGCGCCCTTGACGCGACATCCCTTGCCGCTGACTACGCACGCAATATGGCTAAGGCGTTGTCCCGGGCAATGGCCTGGGCATCCTCCTCCGGCATGCCATCTTGAAGCTTGGAGAGCGCTGCACTGGCAACGAAGAATGGGGCGTGGCTTCCGAACAGGACATGGCCTTTGGGGGCGGCCAATAGGGCCTCTGTGATATTGATCGGCTCCATCCGGGCGCTGCGGCAATTGGTGCAAATCTCCATCTTGATGCCGAGGAATTCGGGCATGTCCAGGCAGCGATTGGCCTCCGCCGCCACAAATTCAGTCGCATTGCCCGGATTGAGGAAGCAGAGGCCGCGGCGATAGTCGAAATAACGTCTGACGTCCGCTGCTGTTTTATTGTTCAGCTGCCGTATCTGTTCCTGGGTCGGCTGGTCGCCGTATCGCAGGACGTCCCCCAGGAAAAGGAAGCGGTCAATGCCATGAGCAAACGCGGCAGCCGCCACCGCATCCGCCTGGCCTTTGAAATTGTGCGTGTGTATGTCCAGAATCATTGCCGTTGTCCTTCGGTGCTTCCGGCGACCAGCTGCCGCCATATTATAGTGCCTTGGTTTTTCTCCATGAAATTCCGGTAAGCGCGGGTGAAATTCTGCGTGTTGCTGTAGCCGCATAAGACTGCGATCTCTTTTTTGGTGTATTCCTGCGAGTCCAACAGGCTTTTGGCGTAGGCCATCCGGTTTTGCAGGAAAAACTCCCTTGCCGTTATGCCGACGTTATTGCGGAAGAAGGTCAGGAATGTCCGCTTGCTCATGCCAAGCAGGCTTGCCAGCCTGGAAATCCCAGGAAACTCGAAAGGCGGGCCGCCCAATTGCCTCAAGGCGAGCTGGATTCTGCCGTCCATGGCCGGCGGCATCGAGGGGCGCTTCTCGCTGTCCTGGCTGGCCTGGCTGAGGTCAAACAGCTCGGACAGGATCAGGCACATCAGGGCATACTTGCGGATTTCGCCGGTCGGCGGGACGATGTGCTCGCACAGGTCGGTGATTTGCTTAAACAGAGAATTCAGCACGTGCCCTTTGGCGATTTTGGAGACCCTGTTGATGTGCGGATTCTCACCAAACCAGGTGATGTGCAAAAAATATACCGTGTAGGGATTCTCGCTGTCGGCGATGTATTTGTGGACTTCATTGGGGAACACGACATGGACGGTGCCGGGCGATAAGACATAGCGCGTCGTGCCAACAGTGCAATAGCCTTTTCCCTTGGCGGTGTAAGTAATGTGCAGTAAGCTGGAATGCGCGTGAGTGTGTGTAGCAAGGTTTGGGGTCGATACCTGTAAGTTGGCGCTCAACAGCTTGATTTTCGTGCCGAGTCGCTCAATGAATGTGTGCTGATCCATGACGTTTCTCTGATTCCGTGAAACAACACCCAAAAAAAGTCAAAAGACTTAACAACCCGTTGGTTTGCAGCATATTATATATGCTGCAAACATTATAATTCCACTCACCAACGAGGATGCCAATGTTCAAAGTCAATGCAGAGTTCAGAAGAAATCAATTCGAACGGCGGTTTTTCCTTTGTCAAGAAGCTGCTGGATGGAAACGCCCATACGAAGGATTGGGATGCCGCACTGCCTGCGGCGCCCAATTCCTGTTATTCGACATCCGCAATTGTCCGCAGCGCCATTGGCCTCATGACCGCGGCAACAACAGCTATGCCGACATTCAAAAGTTCCGTTCCGATTTTCTCTTCTGCCGGATTGTGGGCGAGCGCCGCCCTGGGTGAGGCGTATAATAATTTTGAGCTCTGAAAGGGCGACACATAAACTCTAACCAATCCATGCCCAAAATTCAACTATTTTTTTAGGGTAATCTGCTTACCAGCGCAGATGGTCGCCGCTGGCGACGCGCAGGCCCCTGCGCAGCCACACGCGATAGCGCGAGGCGGCTGTCCACGTGTTGCCGGCCGAAGCGTAATCGCAGAAATGAACCAACTGCGGTCCGCCAGCAGGGCCCACAGCGGTGAGATCATTGATCAGCTTCGTCGTGAAAGCCTGCCATACGCCAGCGGCGGTCGCTGCATCGGCAACCGCCACCAGTTCCAGTGGCTGATCATCGGGCACGAGCACGGTCGCGTCAACAGCGCCGTCGTTGAAACGGGAGTCGCGAGCCAATACCAGCGGCCCACGCTGCAAAGCCAGGCAGCGGTTCAGCTCCGCGACCCGGCAGCTGAAATCAAAGACCAGCTCAACCACGTCGCCGGCCTGCCAAGCGCGGGCGATGCGGCAATAGCTGCCGGCGTTGACGCCCGCCACTGCCGCGCCATTGATTGTCACCGCAGTCAGTGCGCTCCACGCCGGAATGCGCAGCAGCAGCGCCCAAATCGCTGTCGCCGACGGCGTCACGGCAATCTGCACCCGGTTGTTCACCGGGTAGTTGCCGTTGATGGCCACCGAGACCTCCAAGCCGTCCTTGAGCGTGACCCGGGCCTGCAAATCTTCGTAGAGATTGACCGCCAGCTCCTCGGCGTTGCTCATGATGGCGGCTTCAGGCAGCACGAAGAAGCCGCGCGGCCCATTGGCGATGCAGCAACTGATGTCCATGCCGCATTGGCCGGCGCTGACGTGGCGACTGCCCTCCAGCGGACAGTACATGGAAAAAGTGGATGCATCGGGGCTCAAAGACGCCAAAAAAGCATTGTACGCTGTCTTTTCCAGCTCATCAGCGTAGATGACGTCGCCGGTCAGGCGCAGCAGGGTCTGGCAGAATTTCATCCAAGTAATGGTCGAGCAGGTCTCCTGCATGTGGGTGGCGGGCTCGGTCTGCCATTTCTTGCCGTAATACCAGCACTCGTTGGACACGCCAGTGCCCACAATGTTGATTTCCGTGGCAATGATGTGCTTGGCAACCAAGTCGCAGACGCGCAGCAGCCGTTCGTCGCCGAGTTCCTCGTACATCTCCAGCATGCCCTGATAACAGGACATCATCTCGTAGGATTTCTGGCCGTTGTACCAGCTCCACCACTCATCCGGCAGCGGGAAGCGCTCGGCTACCGGCACCCCGGCCAAGCCCTTTTTGATCAGTTGCGGCCCATCCGGCCCCTCAATGCAGGCGATGATGTGCCGCGCCATTTCCAGGTAGCGCTCTTCGCGGGTGCGACGGTATAGGCGCATGAATGGCTCGAGAATGGAGCAACTGGCCATGCCGTGGTGCATGCCCGTCTTGGCGATGTTCACCTCGGCACTAGGACCAAGCTCCTTGATGCACAGTTCCGCCAGCCGACAGGCTGCCTGGAGGGCTTGCGGGTCTTTGCAGAGGTCGTAATAGCCCATCAAGCCCAGCAGCGTGTATTTGCGGCCCCAGATGTCCCAGCCTTGCAGGCGACCATCGTCAGGATAATTGCCGATATAGCCGTCCGCGCTCTGGGTGGCGATCACCGCTTGGGTGGAGCTGCGGATTTGTTCATAGAGGGCCTTGTTGCCGCTGTACTCATAGGCGGGCACGGCGGCAAGCATCCACTTGCCCCAGAATTCCGTTTGCCACAGACTGCGTTCTTCACGATGCCGGAAGGGCGCCACCAAACCATCAACATCCTCGGCCTTGATACGCCGTTCCAGGCACAAAGCCAGTTTTTCGCCAAGGTAACCATTCAATTTCGCAGAGTTCAGGGCAGTAAGGGTAAATGCGCTCATAGGTACTCGTTGTGGTTAGGAGGTTGCAGGCACGGACGTGGGCTTGGAGGAGAATCTATGGTAGCCCCCGTAGTCTAATTCTTTGAACCGCACAAAATCAACGCGTCGGACATCGGCCTCACGTAGAAAATTTTTTTCAAAAAAAGCAAAGTGAGAAAGTAAGGTTAGTTGGTTGTTTTATCTGACCAATTGGCTTCCGGCATAACGCATTGTGCCGTTGGCGCTTACTCATGCTTAACCCCAGCCTGGGGTGAGAAACCCGCCCAAAACAGCGCCTTGCATTTTTTCACACACTACCAGAAATTGACCGGCTCAAGCAGACGATTGAAAATCGCCGCAGTCATGCGCAAGACGTCCTCTTGGTTGACTTCGTGCGCAATGCGGTCGGCTGGCGGCCTAAAGTCAGCTTCGGGCGTCTCTGCATCCAGGCGCCACTCGGATATTTCCAGCGTGCCTTGGATGCCGCCGACCGAGAAGAAGCTGTTTTTCAGCGCGCCCTTGGCGTCAAACACCAAGTTTATTCTGCCAAAGAAGTTAGGATGGGGGACGTCAATTGCGACCCTGGTCATGCCTTCGCTAGTAGGCGTGACCGAAATTCCGGTAGATGAGGTGAGCATCTCCGGCATCATGGCAACGCTGGCCAGCGCGCCAGTTGCCGCCTGGTATTTCAGCAGCTGCTCTGGGGGGATGAAGGCGCTGAAGCGTCGCCCTTCCACAGCGTTCAGCGAACCGACATACAGCGATTCCTTGGCGTTGGCCATCCACGGGTGCTCGGCTTGTCCAAAAGCCGTCTGGCCGAACTTAGGCCCGTTTGCAGACAGCGCATACCATCCCTTTGAGCCGCGCGTTAACAGCACCTCGGCCTTGTGGCTTTTGCCCTCGTAATTTATCGCCAGCCTGACGTTTAGGCGGTGGCCGCATCCAGGCGCCGGCGTCCCGGTCAGCATCAGGTTCAATTCCTGCAGAAACCTGGCCAGCATGCGGAGTCCGACCACCTCGGGATTGTCGTTATCGCCCATGCCGACCGGCTTCCATTCCGACGGCCGTCGCTCCGTGAAGAAATCCACCAGCTCAGCGAATATGAACGCTGACTGCGACGCTATTGAGTAGTGATCCACGCCTGGCAGCCAGGTGATGATGCATCCCGCAGCCTCGGCCAGGGCCTGCGAGCATTCCGGCGGAATGATGTGGTCTTCGGCCGCGCAAATCATCCGCAGCCGGTCAAAACGGCTGAGGCGTTGCAATGCCTCGCCTTGGGAAATCGGGTCCAGACGCCTCAATGTGTCCAGCGTCGCCTCCCGGGAAGCATCATCCAGGCTGTCTATGAACTTCCGGAACGGCGCTGCTTCGCGCGATTCATGGCGGAAGATTTGCTCCAGGTTGCCGCCTCCGAGGAACAGGAATGCCCTTTCGATGCGTGGCTCAAAGCCGCAGACGCTGGCTGAGGTGATGGCGCCCAGGCTGCCGCCGCCGATGCCGATCTTGTCCACCGCCACTTCCGGTCGGCTGGCCAACACATCCACGGCCCGCCGATTGTCCTGGACCCCTTGCTCCAGGGATTTAATGAACCGGTCGGGCGACTCCAGCATTTGCTTGCTGCCGCGGTTGTCGCCGCGCCGTTCATAGTAGGGCATCATGATGAACATGGCGACCACACCATTGTGGGCAAGAATCGTGCACATCATCCGTTCTAACTCAAAGCCTCCCGCTATGATATGGTTGATCACCACAGCCGGATGCGACTTGGTCAACGGCAGTCCGTGCGGCAAGAAGAATTCACCGTGCACGATGTTGTTGCTTTCCAGATCAGAAACGATTGGCGACGGATATGAAATGGCATACACCGTGTGCGTCTGGCATCGATTGAGCTCGCGCAGCTCATACTTAAACGGCGACTGGTTAAACGTCTTGTCAACAGCGGCCTTGATGACATCGGCCTGTCCACACAAAGTCCATGACCAAGCCACCAGGAACACCGCGACCGTTTTCACTGCACCACGCATGCGCTTTTCTCCTTATCAAATATTCGCTGCTGCGACGAGAATCATCTCCCAGTACAAGTCAGAATCATAATCCTTGCCTAAGCCGACAATCGGCCGTCAACGACCGCCGATGACCGCATGCCTGATTCGGATAATATGTTTTTCCTTCATCAATTGCCAACGAAGTGTTCAGGTTGCAGGAACCAGAACGCGGTCGCCGGCAATGCAGCATAGCTTGACAGTTCCACCCCTGGCATGTTGCGGGTGAAATTCACCGCCCATTGCTCTGGATCGCCCTGAAGCTCTGCCAAGGGCAGGGACATCTCAATTCGCCAGTCGCCGCTGGCGGTTGATTTCTTCAGGGTTGTCTTGCAGCTGGGGAGCTTGCCCGTACGCCCGTTCATCGCCTTTACTTGTGTTTGCCCTTCGCAGTTGACGATGACCTGGAGAAATCCTGACGACCCTGGCTTTTCCCGCAGGAAGAACTGGACACAGTCGTCCTCGTGCAATGCCTCAGCCGTATTTCCTGTAACCGGCTTTCGCCCTGGCTTCTCCGTCACTTCGAAGGCAATTTCCAGTGTGTCAGCCGTGCATTGCATCGTCGCACGTGTCGGCCATGTTGCCGCCGTCCATTCCGGGGTCAAAAAACAATCGGCTTGCAATAGGCTTTTGGAATAGCGGGGGGACGCCTTGAAGAGGGAAAAATGCGTTTCCGCACTGATTTTCGCATTAGGCTCCGTGCTGGCTATCTGCACATAACGCAGCATCTCAGGAGGGAAAGTGACATGCCCTTTTCCATCGGCGCCAATGGTTGTCTCACCCAGTTTTTTGAATTTTTCGCCGTCGACGCTTCCAGCAAGCGTATACATGCCAGGGGCTGCCGCTTCCATCCTCATGCCTGCGAGCGGGATTGCATCGCTGAATTCACAGCGCCTCAAGCCTAATTCATCTTTGACGGAAACCGGCGCGATGCGCAAGTGCATCCCCCCTTCGTCGAGCGCCGGCTCCGGTAGGATTTCCACGCCAAACACTGTTTCGGAAGAGGGAATCTTTTTGTCGGAGGCATATTTTTTGCGCGCTTCTTTCCATTCCGCCTTTCGGGTCGGCTCCAGTTTTTCCAGCAATGCGAAATACCGCTCGGCTGCTTGCGGCTCTGGCTTGCTTTGCAGCTTTCTTGCCAGCAGCATTGCTTCATAATAATCGGCCAGGCGATGGCTTTGGGCCAGGAGCGCCTCTGGGAATGGATTGTCCAACGTTTCTATGCCCTTGACTAGCCCGCCCAGCACCGAAGGCTCGTGGGTACGCAGGAAAGCGCGGATTTCACCAAGGCGGTTTTCGCCGGCATTGATTTTCTTGGCCATTCCCTGCCGCTGTATGCTGAATTCAAGTGCGCCGCGCAGGCCGAATTTGCCCATTCCGGATTCAATCAGGTTCAGTGCCGCGTAATGTTCCGTTGACGGACGAGTGCTTGACCACATGTAATTCGCTGTAAACGGCAGCGTCCCCCACAAGGCCGGCGACTCTCCCCAATGCGAAAACATGAAGCCAAGATTCTTGGGGTCGCCGCTGTATCGTTCCAATTCATCGCGCCAAAGCAGCGTGTTTCCAAGGAAATACCCGCTGGCCGTGCCGATGATTATGCGGCGATTCTGTCCCAGAAACCAATCCAGGCGTTCCGCGATCCTTGCCTGCGCCATTTTGCCTTGGTGATAAACCCAGGGGCAAATGATGATGTCCTGCGGGATTTTATCCAGCAGTTCGCCGTTGTCAACGTTGTGGCGCATCGTGTCGTCCCACATCATGATAGTGATTTCCGGGTCGAGTTTTTTGATTGTGCTATGCCACCACTTCAAGTCTTCGGCGGCCAGCTCTACCCTGCTCTTGTTGCGTTCAATGCACCTGCGGTCGCTGTTTCGGCGAATCACCTCGTCATGCCCAATGTGGATAAAACGGGGGCGGTAAATCTCCACGACATTTTTCAGCACTTCGGCAAGGATTTCATAAGTACGAGGTTCGCTCGGGCAATATGGACTCTGGTGAGGTGAATACGGCACATAGTTGTAATCAAGGGACACTGTCATGCCCGCCTTTAGCTTCCCATCCGGCAAAACCCGCAATTTCCAGGGGGCGTGGTCTTCCTTGAACAGCCGCCGGGTCACTCCTCTTACAATTTCATAGTCAACCCCTTCCTTATAGCAAGTCTTCCCGTCTTCGCTGAGCACGAGAATCGGCATGGCCGGGGTCACGATAACATTGGGATTCGGGAAGGGGACAGGCTCATGGCCGAGTTTGACCTTGGCGTCACGCACCCAGACCCCTTCGCAACAGTGCGGGTCGCGGTCGGCGACCCCATAGGCCCACCCCCCGCCTTGAACTAGCGGCGCCACTTCGATGTTGTTTTTACGCGCGGTGGCGATAAACTTTTCCGCCATGGCGCGGTTTTCGCCGACGGGGCGAAACCACCAGTTTTGATGACCGTTCCAATAGCTTTCGACAATGGCCATGTTGATTTTCATCCGGGAGAGTTTGGCGCAAATCCATTCCGGCTCTGCCCTGCCCAGATAGGCAATTCTCCATCGCTGATTAGCCCAATCCCGGATTGCCAGTGGCGGAATCTTCCCGGTTCCGACAAGGATTTGGCGCAACGTCTGCAAGCCGTAGTAGAGGCCATCTCCCTGTCCGGCTGCTGACAAGGCGATTCCTTCCGCATGAACGTGCAATGCGTATGCGTCATATCCCTGCTCCGGCGCATCCAAAAAACGCACCTCTGCCCCCGTTGCCGCAAGCGTGATTTTCCGGCTGCCGGCGGGCAGGTCATACTCGACTGCAACTGAGATTCCCAGATGCACTTCGCATTCATCGGCGATGAGCGGCAGCAAATGCCGCAGAGGTTCGGAGGCGTCGCCGGGGGCGTGGAAGCCCATGCCCCGCCCCAGGATAAATGGGTCGCCAGTAAGCGATTCGACCTTCTGCACCTCGGGGACAACCCCGGTGTGCAGGGCCGCGTGTCCCATGCCGCCAAGCTGTGGCGCCAGCTGCTCCCAGACCTTGTCGGCAATCGCTGCCATGCCGCGGTCGCCGGGATGCCAATTTACAGCCCAGTTTGGAAAACCGTCGGCACTCATTGCCGGGTCTTTCCCAAACTGCAGGATATCCGCGAAGGCAACCCCTTCCGCCGCGGCGCAAGAACGCATCATGTCATTATAGGAGCATTTCCAAGGCCCCACAGCGACCATGGCGGCGGAGGGGTATGATTTTTTCAAGGAGGAAAGGAGCGCCCGGTAACGCCGCAAAGCCTCCGCCGGCTCCAGCTGGTTCTTGTAGTTGTCCCCGATTTGGAGAATGACGACGTCGGCTTTTTCCGGCATCGCCTTGGGCAAGCCGATCAGGCTGTGCTCTCCTTCCGGACGCTCAATGATCAGGTTAAAGCTTTTGCCGGTTGCCATCTCCAGTTTGCCCTTGAGCAGGTGCGCGTAGTCATTCTCCGGTGAACTTGCCGCCATGCCATGATCAAAGTGCCAGCCCAGGTTTTCTGCAGGGGCATGCCGTGAGAGTGAGTTGCCGACAATGAACAGCGTCTTCGCCGTCGACGATTGCATCAAGATTGAAAGCATGGCAATTAATGAAATTCGGAATGTTGTCATGTATGCTTTTACTTTCGGAACATCAGCCCCGTTTGACTTTTAACTGAAATCCGTAAATTAAGGGATAAGTGTCTTGCTCTGATTCAGGAGATCAGGGGTTCGCCTCTCTGTGCTGCTGTGCCCGTCAATCCAGAGCACATTGCAACGGTCACGGTGCCATTGGAAGCTCATCGTTGAACAATAATATACATAACTCGGCCTCTCGATGAAGTAACCATTCATGTAATTGTTCAGCAAAATACTAAACCCGCGGTCGCGGTAATTGGTTTCGGCAACAGCCGCCTTGGCGCTTGGCTCGTTGACTCGCCCGTAAGGAACCCCTGGGCGGGTTCCATAAGCGATTTTTTCATAGCCCCCAAAATAGAAGTTCTGCGAATAGGTCAATGCTTTTTGATAGTTGTGCTTTGCTCCGGTGAGCACCATGGCTGATGGGCAGTGGTAGCTGGGAATGGAGTATGCCTCAACGTATGAACTCGCAAGCGTAGAGGAGAAGTAGGCAGATAAAAGCCACATCCAGTTCATGCCGGATTCTGCATTTCTCATAGACAGTGGCGGATAATCATCGTTGTCACCAGCATAAAGGTGCTGCATGAGGCCAATCTGCTTGAAGTTGTTTACACAGAAGATCGTACGAGCCTTTTCCCGCGCCTGGCTCAAGGCCGGCAGTAACATTGCGGCGAGGATCGCGATGATGGCGATTACTACAAGGAGTTCAATGAGAGTAAAGAGCTTTTTCATAAAATCACCTTTTCCCCTTTTTGTGTTGAAACGTGTTGAAACAACGAATTCAAACTACCGAAAAAAGCACATTTTTTCATGAGCAAACTCCTCTTTTTTTATGAAACAATGACACTGATGCTTGTTTTACACAACCACCTGAATCCGTGAAGCGAAAGTCGCGTCATTATTTTCACTGATTGAAAAATTCAAATTTTGAAAAAAGGCGTTTTTTCACTGCCTGCATTCGCGTAGGCTGGCCTTATCCGCAAAATCGCAACGATACACTCTCGCTTTGAGGATGCTGGGCGCATAGTGCGCTGCGCACTGTGCGCCCGCATTCTTTTAGGCGCCCGCTCATGCCAATTTCAGAAAAGGCTAATCTTGTATTCTATTGTGTTCGAGTGTGCCTTAAAAACACCGACCCGATAGATGCCATTTCTGTTCGGGGCATCAAAATCTTCAATATATAATTCTGCATTTTCGGGATAGATGCATTCCGCCCTATATGAGAAATTCCCGTATTTTACAATAAAAGATTTACCATCAATCTTTATTTCGGACTTATTCATTCCATCTGTGACTAAAAGAGGTATCTGGACAGCAAACTCCTTGTCGTAATTCCTGATAGTATCCTTAATTGCTATCCCCTCATTATCTATTCGATACTCCTCAATAATCCCATCACAATTTCCGACATTCCTATATTCCAATTTGAATGCTGTTGCTTTAGCGTTTTCTTCGGATACTTCCATGCATACGCTGTTTGCAGTACCGGAATAATCAGCAAGCCAATGTCGTGCCCCGTTATCGGCAAGCCATCCAGGGCCTATTGAAACGTTTCTTGGTGCCGCATTACAAGAAACAAGATATCCCGGACGTGCAGTTATCGGTATGGATAAAACAAACTCGGCCGGACAGTTCGCGAAATGCACCCTGCCAAGTCCCGTGGCATCATAGTCAAAATCGGCATTAGTGTCAATTTCAATATGGTGTCCGGCGCACGTGGCGAAAATTTTGTGAAAGCTCTTTTCTGTAATGAAAACGTAACCACCGCATTCGGCAGGGCACTTTGCCTCTTTAATATTTTCGTCAGCAAGTATGGAGGCGAACCCCAGCTGACTTGCAATCAAGAGGGAATAAGCCCCATAAAATCCATAACCTATCTGACGTCCATGCTGGGTTTCAGCCGGAAATTGATTTTTCGTGAAAAATATGGGAGTTTCATGCAAGTATTTTTCAATTGAATTTATGGCAAGAGCAGCAGCTCTTTTGAAGGCGCCAGCCATTGCCAGGTCGCCCTGCTTTACCCATCTAACCGCCTCAAACTCACATATTAAGGCAAATGTCACTTCGTTGAAATTTTGCTGATTACTGCGCCCGCCAAATGGACACTCTCCCACTGGAGATTGATATAACAATTGCGACAAAGCCCCCAGTTTAAGGGTTTCGCTCAGTTTTTCATAGTGCTGGCCAGTATAGCCTGCCCAAAGAGCCAAGGAAAGATTCATCCTTGGAACCATATCGTAAGTCATGGGAGAGCGAGGATCGTTATACATGCCATTTTGATCAAAACGAGTTAACTGCTGCTCCACATACCGCTCGATAAAATCCCCGTTATCAGCCAGGCCGTATTTTTGCTTCAATGCTTCTCCGGCAATGGCGAATGTACAATAATTATGCAGGTCAGAGGGATTATTGGTAAAAGTCCTGCCATAAGATTGTTCCGGATCGTAATCCCCCAGCAGATGCCGCCACCGGGCAGACAGCTCCGGTTGAACCTGATCTTTCAGCGCTATATATGCCATGCAGGCTTCTTTGGTGATAAATTCTCCCCAATCAGTTTTCTTATGAAATAAATCCTCCAAAGCCGGTGTTAAGGCTCTGGCGCAGGCTCCCGCCAAATCGAGGCAACGCCCCTTTAGGATAAGCAGACCAAGAGCTCCAACAAATCTGGCAGTTAGTGTGTTAGTCTCTTTTTTTTCGTATGGGTCGATGATCCTGCCGTCTTCATTCTGCCAGAAAACAGCCTGGCGGACAATGTTTTCAGCAAGATGCAAGTAACGCGATGAAGCCGGAGGAATCCTTTTTCCATGTATGAAACTTGTACCTCTTATCAATTGCCTAACTTTTTCTTCAATATTTGTCATTCCACTGCCTCCTCTTACTGTCCGATTTCATCAAAATTTGGTTCTTCTAGGATTTGTTGCCGCAGGACGCTCAATGAATGTTTACAAGTCCATGGCGCTTCCTTTCCGGCAAGCCCCTGCTTACTGTCGTTATCTCGGACAGTGTAGCTTTCGTGACATGAAATGTCGTCGTGGATTGCTGTTCTCCGATTTCGAGGTAATCGCTGCCTGCTTTGTATATCATATTGTACCCTTATTTCAGGCGAACAGCCATAATCATTTAGCGCAATTATCACCCTGATAGCGCAAGATCGCAATGAAACAGCAGCCGGTCGCCGATTGATATTTTGGAGTCACGGCAAGCTGCGGAGTTCGACATCCCGGGTAAGGCGGTTGAGTGGACAGTGGACAATGGACGTCAGTAGACGATGAACTGGGGACAGGGGTGGACTCCAATGGAGAGTGGACGTGGCCGGGGGTGCGAAGACAAGCTGAACTACATGCGACTACATGCGGCAGGCTAACGTCCAGCGTCCGCTAAAATCACTCGCCCCTCGTCCCTATCCTCGCCCTTCGACTTCACGTCATGCATTCCGCCATGATACGCGCTTTCAAGGCAGCAGCGGTAGCCGGGGCGAACACGGAAGGGATTTCCGTCAGATAGGAGGCTCTAGCGCAAGCGAGCGCTTCCTGAAAAATATCTGGCAGTCGTTCTTCGTCACACTGTTCTGCCAGCCTCCGAGCCATTATGGCGGTAGCGCAATCACCACCGCCGATAGCGCTGACCAGCGGCCCTGGCAGTTCTGGAATAGTCAAACGCCAGGTCTTCTTCCGGGTAGCCAGCCAGGCTGAACTACATGCGACTACATGCGGCAGGCTAGCGTCCAGCGTCCACTAAAATCTCTCGCCCCTATCCTCGCCCTTCGTCGTCACGTCATGCATGCCGCCACGATACGCGCTTTCAAGTCAGCAGCGATGGCCGGATCGAACACGGAAGGGATTTCCGTCAGACAGGAGGCACTAGCGCATGCGAGCGCTTCTCGGAAAATATCAGGAAGCTGTTCTTTGTCATGCTGTTCTGCCAGCCTCCGAGCCATTATGGCAGTAGTGCAATCACCACCGCCGATAGCGCTGACCAACGGCCCCGGCAGTTCCGGGACAGTCAAACGCCAGGTCTTCTTCCTGGTAGCCAGCCAGGCTGGCGCGGGGCCGTCTGTAACCGCGACCGCCATTACGCCGGGGAAGTCTTGCAGGACTTTTTCGGCGCTTGCCTGGAGGTCGTCTTTGGACGGCGCAATCGTACGCAGTTCAGCGGCATTGATCTTCAAGACGGTCACGCCGGTTTGCAGGGTGGCATGAATATCATTGACAGCATCCAGCACCACAGGTATTCCCAGGGACCGCGCCCGTGCTGCCAGGCCAGCGTAAAACTGGCCGTCAACGCCAGGAGGGACAGTACCGCTCAAGGTCACAGCGCCAAACCGAGCCAGCTCGCGGTCAAGCAATTCCCGCAGCGCCGCGACTTCCGTCGGCGCAATCGGCGCCGACGGCTCAATCAGTTCGGTCACCTCGCAATTCTCCTGGCTGATGAGGGTCATGCAGGTTCTGGTCTGACCAGCAGTCGCGACGGCCAACGCCTCAACTCCAGAGGAGGCCAATTCCGCCAACAGCTTCCGGCCGCTGTCGCCGCCATGGAAAACCGCGACGGCAGCCGGCAGCCCCAGATGACGCAATGCGCGGACCACGTTCACCCCTTTGCCGCCGCCGCATTCCCTAAGCGCAGCAGCGCGATTGACTTCGCCATGGCGAAGCAGGCGAAAACTCAGAATCTTCTGCCAGGCCGGATTCAGGCATATTGCCAGCACCGGGCGCGGTTCCATGTTCAAGCGCATCAGAGGCTCCTGGGGATGATTCAACGGGGCGGAAATAGCCAGCGGATTTCCTGGGTCTTAGCCCGGCCAAGGGCCTGGTAGCAGACGGCAACTTCCGCAGACCAAGCTGTCAGGTATGGTAATCCGCGTTGATTTTCACGTACTCATAGGTCAAATCGCACGTCCAGACCGTGAATTGCCCGTTGCCAGAGCCAAGATCAAGGTCAATGCGAAGCTCTTTAGCAGCGACCAGTTCTGCCAACTGCGACTCTGGCGTGCCTGCGTCCAAGCCATTTTTGACGACAGGAGCACCCTGCATAGACAAGCTGACTCGCGCCGGGTCAAAGGCAATGCCGCTGTAGCCGGCGGCGCAGAGAATCCGTCCCCAGTTCGGGTCTGCCCCGAACCAGGCGGTTTTGCACAAGGCCGAGTTGGCGATCGCCTCGGCGCAGCGGCGCGCGTCCTCATCGGTCTGGGCGCCGGTAACATTGATTTCAACGAAACGGGTGACGCCTTCGCCGTCGAGAACCATTTCACGAGCCAGGGTGCTGAGAACATGGACAAAGGCTCGGCTGAAGACTTCGAATTCCGGCGTATCCTCTTCAATCACCGGATTGCCAGCAGCGCCGTTAGCGAGGGCGATGACCGTGTCATTCGTGCTGGTATCACCGTCAACAGTGATGCGGTTGAAGCTCTGGTCCAGGCTGGCGGCCAGGGCCGCGTGCAGGGCTGCGGGGGTGATAGCGGCGTCGGTAGTGACGTAGGCCAGCATTGTCGCTTGCGGCGGCTGCATCCGCAGTTTAGGGGCGATCATGCCCGCCCCCTTGGTCATGCCACCGATGACGACGCGCCGACCGCCGAGCGAAAGCTCCACGGCCAAGCGCTTAGGGCGGGTGTCGGTCGTCATAATCGCCTCCGCAGCGGCCTGGCTGCCCTGTTCGCTCAAAGCGTCCACTGCCTTGGCGATGCCGCCCTTGATCACGTCCATAGGCATGGGGACGCCAATGCGTCCGGTGGAGGACACCAGCACCTGCCGCCCTGGAATCTGAAGCAAATTAGCCAGGTGCGCGACAGTGGCCTCGACATCGCGCAGGCCGCGTTCACCGGTGCAAGCATTGGCGTTGCCGCTGTTGACCAGCACTGCCCGCACGGGCTGCCCGCCAGCAATAATGCCGCGGTCATAAATCACGGGGGCAGCAGCAAACAGATTGCTGGTAAACGCCCCTGCTGCCACGCACGGACGGCGACTGTAAATCAAGGCCATGTCCAGAGCGCCGCTGCGTTTCAGACCAGCGGTAATTCCAGCCGCCAGGAAATCCGTCGCGCTGGCGACGCCGCCCTGCTCAATGCATACATATTCCATCTTCATGCCATCCTGTCATACGATATAGTTGATTGAATCGACGGCCAGGCGCGACGCCGGACATCTCAGCAGCGGTCAGTCCGCCTGCTGGCTACTGTCGTCTCGGCTTGAACACCACCGTCACCGCCTTGCCAGCGCCTCCAGCAGCGCGGACAGGCTCCGTGTGCACCGAATGCAGTGTGTCGTCCTCCAGGCTTTCGGGGTCTGGCACATCCAGCACTGTCGAACCCACCGAGTAATTCACCACCACGTTGCCTTCAACGTCTGCCAGAAATTGTCCTTCTTGGATAATAGAGCCGACGAAGGTCCAGCCGATTCGCCGCATAGTTTTTTCGGTTCTTCGGTCCTGTATCCAATTTTCGATTGGCTGGCGTTGTTTTTCGCCCTTGCTGTCAGTCCATTCCAGGTCGATATCCACCAGGGCGCCTTGTTTTTGACCGGGTCCTGGCAAGCGCTGGCCATTTTCAGCTCCCAGCAGGTACAGCATCGTCTGGACTTGCAACGCCTTCACTTCTGTCACCAGCAGCGTTTCATGCAGCCGTCCGTGCGGATGGGCGATAATCACCTCCAAAGGGCCGGCTTCGAGCACGATTTTAGCTGGGAAGGCCAATTCACCGACGGTGCGCCGGACGGTGATATCCCCGACCTGCAAATTACCGTCCGGCAAGACGGTTGCGCCTGGAATCGCGGGTTGGTTCTGGGCCTTGGCAGGCACTCCAGCTATGCCAGCGGCCAGCGCCAGGAGCACTGTCGTCAAAGTCAGGATGCGTCTCGGCATCATAGTCACCTCGCGTCATTTCCGTGGTTTGATTTTCACAAATGTGTGTTCTCGTCCTTCCCGGAGTCGGGTGATATTTTCCTTGTGTCTGATAATGATCAAAGCGGCAATGGCGAACAGCAGCAAGGGAATGGACCAATGCATGTCGCCGGTGCCGGTCAGGAGCATGATCAGGGAGGAGACCGCCATGCCCACTGCGGCGGCCATGCTGGCAATCGAAACGATGCGCACCGTGAAAAAAGTCACCAGCCAGACCAGTGCGCCGATCAGCACCGGCCAGAAAGCCACCCCCAGAACCGCACCCAGGCTAGTTGCCACCCCTTTGCCGCCATGGAAATTCAGCCAGCAGGGGAAGACGTGCCCGATGACTGCGCCGATGGCGGCGACGATGCCGCCCCAGCCGGCGCCGACCTGCCAATTTGCTGCCAAGCCATGGCCGATCAGCACTACTGGCAGCAGCCCTTTGAGAAAATCCAGCATAAAACAAATCAGACCCCAGTCTTTGCCTAGGGTGCGGCGGACATTGGTCGCGCCGATGTTGTGACTGCCATGATGACGGATGTCCAGGCCATTGAATTTCCCGATCAGGAAACCACATGGTATGCTGCCGACCATATACGACAGCAGAAAAACAACGATGCCGCCGGAGATAAAATTCAATAGTGGCATAGCGACCCTTTCCTGGTGGCATAGGATGATGATTGATAATGTTGTGACTGGTCGCGGCCGAGCCGGTTCAGGGCCGTGCGCAGGCGCAGGCGTCGACCACGCCGTCTTTGCGGAGGTGATAACATTCAAGGCAACGGAACACGTCAACGCCATAGACAGGGGTGCGTTCGGGGAGTACATAGACCTGGATCATGGCGCCGGTGTCCAGCTCAATGTGCCGCGGATTGTTGTCCGCCACCATCACGGCAGGCCCGCGCAGCAGCTGGATGGTCAGCCGCGCTTCTCCATGGATGACTGTGTGGCCGAGGAGGTCCATGGCGTTGTTGAAGGCCAGGCCAATGCCAGTGCGGATGTTGCCGCGGGTGATGCTCTGGTAATAGCCGGTGCTGCCGAACGGCGTCGTCACCACCAGGCCATCCGCGACCACCTGGCCCCGGAACAGCTCGCCGTCAATCCAAATCCGGTAGCGAACGGCGCTGGAAGCGAGTTGTCGGGTGAGGACGATATCGTTCAAGGCGCACAGCCGGTCGCCGTTTTCCGTGACCGCCTCCAGCTTTTCCAGGTAACTTTTCTTCAATTCGCCATTGAAGAGCTTTGCCAAAGTGGTCATTTCCGAGTGCTTCTGGCATTTGGGATTTTGCCGACGGTCCCTGATTGGGCATTTCGGGATTCCCGGGAAGCACAGCTCTGCGCCCAGCAGCGAGCCGTCGCCGCCGTGCGAAATGACCAGGTCCGGCTCTTCCTCGACCAAGGCCACCGGATGCAAGCGGATCAAGGGCACGATGTCGTCCAGATTCCGACCCACGACCGTGACCCGCAAGTCCTTTTTCTTGAATAGGCTATCCATGATGATATGGTGTTGTCCGATAGGAAAGATGATGGCATGACCCCGAGGGCCAGTCGGGAAAGCTGTCATGTAAAAACAAGCTTATACGATAATCGCCCATCCGCAAAAAAACAAACTCGCCCTTGTCCAGAACCGGTTTCGTCCTGGTGCGACGTCATGCGAGTACTCCCGCTCCCCTTTGATGGGCGCCGTCTTGGGCTTGGTGGCAAAACTTGACCAGGCCAAGTTGTTCGCGGCAATCATTCCTCGAAATAGGGCTTCAAGGCGCGCGTCATGACGGCAAAAATTTCGTCCACTGCCGCCAGTCGTCCCAAGCCAGCTTCTCCGCATGCCACTGGTCCGGCGACTGGCCCGATGAAATGCACGCCGCGTCCGGTCAGGATTCGGCAGTTGGCTTGCACGGCTGGGTGCGCCCACATCCTCGGGTTCATGGCTGGAGCGACATACACTTGTCCGACATGGGACAAATAATAGGTACTCAAGGCATCATCGGCAATGCCGTGTGCCATTTTCCCGATGATGTTGGCTGTTGCTGGCATGACCAGCAAGGCCACTGCCCGCATGGCCAGTTCCACGTGACCGGGCTGCCAGTCTGGCATCATCCACAAATCCGTGATGACCGGATGTCTCGACAGTGTGCAGAACGTCTGCGGGCAGACCAGCTTTTGCGCGGCTGCTGTCATGATCACCTGGACTTCCACGCCTGCCTGGCGCAATCGGCTGGTCAAATCAGCGGCCTTGTAGGCCGCGATGGAGCCGGTCACCCCCAGTACCAGCAATGGACTCTCCGGCAAGTGTTCAGCATCCAACGGTGCCTTGTTTGTCTTACACATTGTTCCAGGGTTCCTTTCGCATGAGGGCGCAACGGCAATGGGCGGCTCGCACAATGGCGGCGAGCTTTTCCGCAGCTGCCGGCGCTTCGTCGTTGACGATAACATAATCATACTTACGCCAAGCGGCCATTTCCCGGGTGGCGTTGGCCAGGCGGCGCTGGATGGCGTCCTCGGTTTCCGTTTTTCGACCGCGCAGCCGCCTTTCCAGTTCGGTCATGGACGGCGGCGCCAGGAAGACGAGCAGCAGGGCCGCCGCCAACTCCGGCTTTCCTGCCAGCACCTGGCGGGCCAGCTGCGCCCCCTGGACATCGATGTCAAGAACCACGTCTTCTCCCGCCAAGACCCGCGGCTCCACCTCCTGGCGCAGCGTGCCATAGCAATTTCCATGCACTTCCGCGTATTCCAGAAATTCTCCGGCTGCCTGCCGGGCCAAAAATTCCTCCCGGCTCAAAAAATGGTACTCGCGCCCGTCGATTTCGCCGGGTCGCGGCGCACGGGTGGTGCAGGACACGGAAAAATGGAATCCCGGCAACAGGCTAGTCAGATGCCTACAGACTGTCGACTTGCCGACGCCGCTGGGGCCGGAAAAAATCACCGCGACGCCGATGTTGTTTTCTTGGCTCATTGCTGTCCTCGCTCTTCTCGCTGGCGTCAGACCTTGCGTTTATTCACCTTCTTTGACAAAAAGGATAGCACGGCCGTCAGGATACGTCAACGGTACGGCATTGAACAAATCCCTCAGAAGGATAGAATCTGGGCTGACGATGCTGACCGCCACCTTGTCGCCAAGCTCTTTGGCGACGCTTCTTGCGGCCGATGTCATGTCCCACCACTGCAAGCGTTTCTGAAATGACGGCTCTGTTCGGGAGACCCTGGCCAGTGCTCTAAGCATATAGACGTCGCCATCGCCGGGATACCATAGCGCAGCCTGTTCCAGGGCTGTTTCGGCGAGTTCCCATTCACCGCGCAGGATACGCAGGCGCGCCAAGCGCAGATGGGCAGCGGCGCGATGCGGCGTGCGCCGGGTCATTTCCTCGGCGCCTTCCACGGCGATGTCTAGGTGCCTAAGCGCCATTCCAAACTCGGCAAGCATCCTGGGCGGCACTGGCGAACGCGGCAGGCGCCGGCTCGCTTCCCGCAGCATGGCGATGGCCTTTTCCGGATGCAAGTCTCTACTGGAACTGACAACCTGGAGAATCCTCTCGCCTGGCACGCGGCCAATCGGCAGGCATGCCAGGCACCCGCCCAAAACCAGAACTACCCGCAGCCAAACCGGCGCCAGGGGCGCAGCGGCGGCCTCGTCATCGGCACTGCTTGCAGTCTCTTCTTCCGGCGACAGATTGACTAGTGCCATCATGCCGATCACGGGAACCAGGCAGACCGTGGCTGGGATAAGTTCGTTGAATTGAAACAAGGCGTGCACACCCCAAGCACCAGCACCAGCGCATGCGGCAGCCCGCAAGGCAAGATGACGCCGGTTGGGAAGCGGCCTCCAGGCCAGGTAAAACGGCAGCCCAACAATCGCCAGAGCCGCCAACATGCCCATCAGTCCACATTGCGAGGTCATGGACAGCAATAGGTTGTGGGGGTCCCTGGTTTCCTCTGCTAACAGCGGTTTCAGGCGCATATACCAGGGGAAGAATTCTCCCAGTCCAGCGCCAGAGATGGGGAATTGACGGATCAGGTGGACGGCGGCCCGGTAATATTCGATTCGGGCTGAAGCCGACTTCAAGCCATCGCGGCTCTGCTGGCGCGCCAGCACCGCAAACGCCGTCAGTGCCAGCAGAACCGCCAGGACAGGCAACAGCCCATGCCAGCGCCATTGCCGCAGTCGTGGCCAATGCCAGGCTGCCAGGCCAAGACCGGCAGCCAAGCCGATGGCAGCGCCGCGGCTGCCGCTCCAAAACAAGGCGCCGCCAAAAAGAACTATCCCTCCGCCCACGAAGAGCACCAGGCTCAGCCGTTGCGGCGTGAAGCGGCGCGCCCAGGAGCGCAACGCCAGCAATGCCAAGGGAAAGCATAGGAGAAGATGGGCGGCGTAGACATTCGGGTCGACGAAGGTGCCGTAACTGCGCGTTTGCGCCATCTTCTGCTTCATGACCTCCTGCACCTG
The DNA here is from genome assembly GCA_002070945.1 of Lentisphaerae bacterium ADurb.Bin082. Lineage (GTDB taxonomy): Bacteria > Verrucomicrobiota > Lentisphaeria > Oligosphaerales > Oligosphaeraceae > JAAZKI01. The sequence continues at coordinate 8,043 of MWEG01000076.1, read as the reverse complement.
CACGCCTTGCTCAACCGAAAAGGCCTCCATATTCTCCTGCATCGCAGCCAAACCGCCAAAATGCTGGCGCCAGCCATGCAGGGCAACGATGAGCGCCGCAGCCGTCAAACAATTAAGCAGCACAGGGACGATTTTCCGGTCTGCGGCGCGGCACCACCAGGCGGCCCAGGCCATGGCCGCGACCCCGGCGAAATGGCCGTACCACTGCCAGGCGTAATCGCGCTCCGTCGTCCGCAACAGCCCGACCGCGCCAGCGAGCAGCGGCAGGCTCCAGACCAACGGCGCCAACAGGCCGCAATCGCGCCGCGGCCGGGGATGAATCAGCACGCTCGCCAACAGGCCAATGCCGCATAAAACCGGAGCCAGGTAGCTCGGCAAACAGGTGAAAAAAAGCCATTCCCAAACGTCAAGAGGAAAATGCGCCTGCTCGCCATTAGTGACAAAACCGCCGAATTTAAACGGCAAAATGAAGACCACGGCGCCAAGATAAAACCGCAGAAGCCGCGCCAATCGCCTTTCCGGAGCTGGGGTGGATGGTTGTTCTGGATGCATGGCCGGAAAAATTTCACTTTTGGAATTGACGTTTCGCCCACTTTCGGGGCGGCCAGGCACTTGCCCAGCCTCGATGCCAAGGCGGCACCGGAGAAATGACACGGGCTTCCTGGCCGGACTCCCCAATCATCAACACAACAACTTGCCTGACAAACAGTTGGAAAATTGCCACCGGGGGACGGCACCAGCGGGACTCGGCCCAAATCAAACCGCTGCCTTTCCCTGGCTCGAAAACAACTGCCTGCCCATACCCTCCGATTTTGTGCGAACTGGCCGTCATCGCGCCCAGCGTTTACTCTTGCCCTGACGGCGGTGGCGGCGCCTGGCGCAGAGGGCGCTGCCCTTGGCCCTGGTTTTGTCCTGGTTGGCGATTCTGGCTTGGATTGCCGCCCTGGCGATGCTGGCCACTGCCTTGGCCTTGTCGTCCCGGGTTATTCTGCTGCTGGCCGCGCCCTTGGGCGTTGCCGCGGCGGCCTCGGTCAGGTCGGCGTCCGTGCCCTCCGGCACGTTGTTGGCTGCGGCCTGCGTTAGTTGGCTGCCCACCGGCGTTTCCTTCTGACCGGGAGTCTCCCTGGGCGGCGTTTCGGGTGACGCCATTACCAGGCTGCTCGACGTCATCGGCACCGCCAGCTTCTTCCTCGCCGAGGTCAGCCGCCGATGCAGCGCCTTCCTTGTCATTTTCCTCTGCCGACTTCTGCTGGCGCTGCTCCTGGGCTGCAGCACGGTAGGCGTCTGCCTCAAACTGCAAGCAGCATTTCAGACGCCCGCAGGAGCCGGAGATGTTCTGCGGATTCAGGGACAACCCCTGCTGCTTTGCCATTTTGACGTTGATACTGTTGAATCCGGTCAGGAAACAAGCGCAGCAGTAAGGCCGGCCGCAGGAACCAATGCCACCCAACACCGCTGCTTCGTCACGGACGCCAATTTGCAAAAGCTCCACCCGAATTCGAAACAACGCGGACAAATCACGCAGCAACTCCCGAAAATCCACCCGCCCTTCCGCCGAAAACTGGAAAACCAGCAGTTTTCTGTCTAGGGCATAGTGGGTGTGAATCAGCTTCATCTCCAGGTTATGCGCCCGAATCCGCGCCATTGCCGTCACGTGCGCATCGCTCGCCTGTACCTCGTTGTCCTTGACTTGGCGGACATCATCATCAGCGGCGCGACGCACCACCTGCGGGAGCTTCTGGCCCTCGATGCGGCGCCCGCGGTTGTTCTGCGAACGAGCTTTTTCCAGGGCCTCGTCGCTGTCAACAGGCTCTCCAATCGCCTCCATAATCACGCCGCAGTCAATATACCGTTCGCAACGAACGACGACCGCCTCTTCTTCCTGCAACTGCAAATCCGCCTCGCCAACGCACTCGTAGCTGAGGCCGCTGGTGATCTTGACCCTATATAATTGCTTCATAAGTGACTTCTCGCTGCTATTACCTATAAACGGCCCCTGCCCAAAAACGGCGGAGAGAGCGTTCCCGCAGGATGGACAAAGCCGTATGCCCAAAATGCCCCTGCGGCCTTTTTCGCCAGGGCCGCAACATCTATTAAGATAATCCATTTTGCCTGAATTGCACGTCAGCCATTTTCCAGCCCGCCAATAATCAAGTATATTACCTTCAGCATCATTCCTCGGCAAAGCCGACGAGGAAGCTGAGACGGCTCTCCATCTCCCAAGGCAGCCACTCTCCACCTACCCGACCGACGTGCGCCTGGCGCTGGACGCCCTGCCAGAACCGTCTTTGCCTATGCAACCGAACGACCTCTGACATTTGAAAAAACCGCTATCCGCACTAACATCACCTTGCCATTCTCGGCTTTCCTTCCACCCAGGACACGACCATGACCATCCTACAGGGCCTTCATTTGGCCATCGCGCTTTACTTGAAGCTGTTTTTCCTGCTGACGCCCTTTTTTGTTCTAAGCACATTCCTGACCATCACGGCCGGGGTCGACACCGCCCTCAAGCAGCGGCTCGCGATCAGGATTGCCCTCGGCACTGCCGGCGTCACCCTAATCATCTTTTTTTTCGGCGTCTGGATCATGAAGATATTCGGCATCACGGTGGACGCTTTCCGTACCGGTTCTGGCGTCCTGCTCCTGTTAGTCGCCGTCTCCCTGGTCTATGGAACCCAGAATCAAAAAATGGACTTCAAGAAAGAGAACCTGATGGACTTGGCGATCGTACCTCTGGCGGTGCCAATCACGGCAGGCCCGGCCACCTTGGGCACGCTTATGGTCATGGGTCTGGAAACGCCTCTGGTCAGCGGCAAAATCATCACTGTCGTGTCGCTGGTCGGCGCCGTCGCCTCCATCGGCGTCATGCTGTTTTACTCCGAGCGCATTGAAAAAATGCTCGGTCGCGCCAGCATCTCCATCCTCAGCAAAATCACTGGCCTGATTCTCTGTGCCATCGCGGCTCAAATGATCGTCATCGGCGTCCGCCAACTCTGGTTCGCACCATAGGCACGCCCACGACGACACCGACCGCCTTGCCTTCCATCTCCCCTGAGCGTTCAGTTCAGCAATCGCGGTCCGGAGCTGCTTTGGCCGTCCTCCAGCCCTGGTGCAATGCGCACCTTCTGGCCGGCTGCCTGGCCAGCTGCATATTGCTCCTGATTCCGTTTCAGATTCTGACGAGTAGCGCGGACGTTTGGATGCCGGGCTGCGAAGTAATCCTCCAGGCCTGCCTCGCCCTTCTTGATGACTGCGGCGGTATCTTCCTGGGCGTCCTGCCGCTCCAGCACTGTCCGAAAGCCGTGGATAACGCCCAGGGCGTAGTCGCGCCGCTTGCGCTGGCCGCCGCGCATCCGCGTTGGCAACGCCTCCCAGCTGCGCGAAATATAGCTGCGGAGATAATCATAGACGTAGGAGGCCACCCGCACCCGTTCCAGTCTGCCGCTGATCTCAAGATTCCAGCCCAGCTGGAACTGGGAGTGATTAGCATCCCAAAACGGCTCATACACCCACAACGTCTTCACTCCCCAGAAGTCTTGCAAAAGATTCCCGAGGGCACTCTCCTCCCATGGACGGTGCAGGCTTGCCTCCTGGCTCAAACAGACGGACACAAAGCCATGGCCTTCGCCCTGCAGGACGCCCTCGTCAAGGTCATGCCTAGCCATCAGGGAGCGTGCCTTGGCCAGGGCTGCCTCGGCCTCGTGCGATTCCGCGCGTTCGGCCAAGGTCAGGAGCTTCTGCACGCGGGTCATCAGCGCGGAGCGCGGGTCGTCCTCGGCAGCGGCATCGTCCGGCCGCATTTGCTGGTCGATAGTCGGATAATGTCCTGATGCGGCCGGATTTGCGCCCAGGCGTTCGCAGAGTTGACGGAACAGCGGTCCGTGCGGCGGCTCTGTGCTGTTCGGGTACAGGCATTCTCGGAGCTGGTGGGCTATTTCATGGCGGAGCACGTCAGCGACAGCATACCACGGATGTTCCAACAGCAGCCGTTCATGCAATTCCAGCTGGCGGAGGTCGCCGCCGCGCCAGCGTCCCCACTGCGTCATGTCCGCGTGGATTACCAACGTCGGCTCGGAAACGAGGGTTCGTTCCCTCCTGGTCAGGCTTTGATTGATAATGTCCCGCCATTCCCGACGCAATTCTTCCACGGCATGGCGGATAAACCATTTTTTGTGAGCTTCTATATAGTCCATCGTCAACTTCCTAATCTTCTTGCTATCAAGGCTGGCAATCATTCGCCGATAGCCAGGAAACTCCCTGCTTGTCCTGTAAAGGTCACGCTTTCGGGACGGATATTGGCAGGGGGCGCCTGCAAGCCGTCAGAACACAAAATGACTGGGCGAGCCTGGAAAGGCGGCTCAAACACAATGGTCTCACCAGCGGCAGCCAGGCCGGCTATCCGGCGCTCCTGCTGCAAGTTGGCCCTGGTGTCGTACGTATAAATGCCCAGCAAGCGCACGGGATTGCCCTCGGCGGCGAGCCGAACCGTATGCAGTCCGAAAGGCAGGTCGCGGATTCCCTGGCGATTTTCCATGAAATGCTGATTGCCGGCCTGGTCGACGAAGGCTACGTTAGTCGCAAACCGCAGCTGTTCCTGGCCGTCAACCAGCACGATCAAAGTCCCGCCTTCGGCGTGGTCCAGGTATGCGATGGAGAAGTCAGTCGCGGCAGCGGTCAGTTCAACTGTCTGCCCCACCGGCACGACCAGCACGTCCTCGCCGTATGGCGCACCCCAGGCTGACGACCATTCTTCCTTGGCCAGGCCAGCATGCTTCAGGGCAGGATGACTGGATGGATAGAACCGCCGGCCGTTCACTACCTTGAGGTCGATAGCAGTGAGCTTGGCATCTTCGCCGACCAGCTCCAGTATCTGCCGGTCGCCAAGTCGGCCCCGGCCCCAGCGGAAGGTCGAATTGCGGATGTTGCGGCTGCTCGCGCCAGTACGGACTGAGCCGACGGCTGTTTCGCCGTTGACGAACGCCTGCAAGGTCTTGCCAGTGCAGCTGGCCCAACAATTCAAGGCAGTATCTTCCAGGACAGCCATATTGCCCTTGAGGCGTGGCGAATCGCCCTGGTAGGTTCTGATTTCGCCCTCCCAGCCGATGGTGTTGGGATGAATGCGCTCTGGCAGGCGCAACTGGACCACGCCGGACGGGGTCGGATCCCAGCATTCAAAAGCCTGCGACAAAACGTGGAACCACAAATCATGGGCGGCAGCCTGCGGGTGGCCGTCACTCGGCACTAAAGCATAGCGGTTGCACCAGCGCGTCACATCATCGCCCAGCTTGCCATAATCCATGAACGGAATCTGGTAGCGCAACGCCAACGCCTGCAAATCGCCCGGATTCGGCGTGTAGCCGCCTCTGTTCTGAAACATGCAGAACAGGAATTCCGTCTGCGGGTAATGGCGCTGAATCCAGCGGATGGATGCCTCCAGGGGGGCAATTTCGTCTGGCGTGTCGGTTTTTTCATTAGCGCCTGAGCCATAAATCACCAGGTCAGGACCATGTCCGCCAGGTCGAGAAAACAGCTCTGGGTGCAGCGTTTTCCAATCGCCGCCCTGCTGGTAGCCATTATCGCCTGGCGCGGGCGGGATGCTCAGCGAACAGTATTCCGCCAGGCCGGACGTGGCTTCACCGATGCACGAGCCGTCGCAGGCCATGAAATTAAGGCAAATCTTTTCGACGGGCAGGTTGAATCGCCGCATCAATTCCAAGCGCAGACGGCCAGCGTATGAGAAGTAGTGCTGCCACCAGCCGTAGTAGCCGGCCAAATCAGGCCGCCCGACCTTCTCGGCCTCGAACACTCGCTCGGACAAGGGCTGCTTGAAGGTCGACGACTGCGGATCCTCGTCGTACAAATACATGGGCGGGTTGGCGCTGCCGCGGTCAATGCTGCTCCCCATGAGAACGATGTGAATGGCCTCGCCTTTCCACAGTTTCTGGATGGTGCGCGGCAAATGCCGGAAGACCGGGTTCATGGGGCGTAGCGAGGGGACAACGCCAGTAATCCGCTCCGGCCCCTGACCGGCCCGAGCCAAGCATGGCGCCCAGGCCAGCACCTCGGCGTCGGCGCTGACGTTGGCAATCTCGACCTGGAGCGCAATAGTGTTCATGTCTTCGCTGCGCGACACGTTGTCCTGGTGGAAGTGCCCTTCCACGACTATGTCCCGCAAGCGGAGCTCGACGGCGCCAACTTCGGCTGCGGTCTGGTCATGCCGATGGGCTGCGACGAATTCGCCACGGCCGTGCCGGGGAAATTCACGCGTATCAGCATAGCCAAAGTCAGACGGCTTCCAGGTGCCGTCCTCGCTGTCGAGTTTCAACAGGACGACGGAGACTTGCAGGGCGCCGGCCGCTGATTGCCAGCCGCCGACTGCCAGCTCGACCACGTCTCCATGCGCCAAGCCGACGGAGGGCAGCGGGATGAACTGCCAGAGCTTTTTCCCGGGACGAATGGAGACCAGGTTGTGGACAGAATATGGCGGTCTTTTCGCAGTGCTGGCCTGGGATTCGCGGGTCACGGTGACGTCGCCGTAGTCGCCATGCCGCCAAAAAGCCACGGTGTTGCCTGTGTGGCTGACAGCCTTGCCCTCGCGATGATTGATAAAGGAGTGGAATTCAAAGCTTGGATTCTGCAAAAGATTGTCACCAGCAAACACCAGCGGCGCTGACAGGGCGCAGACGCAGCACAACTGCCTCATAACATTCATCATATCACACAACTCCTTTCGCTGGTGGCCTCCTGGCCAACTTGTTGCAATATCAATGCGGAATTATTCCTGATCAATCCAATTCAACGATTGAAAGACTGCTGCTGCCGGGTCGCCCTCAGCTGGCAGATAACCGAGGCTCAACGGCGAATCATGCCCGCCGCCGGGAATCTCGACATAGACAAAACGAGGGTTCGTCGCCAGCGTTGCGGCAAAAGTGCGGGTCTGGCTGACTGGCATAATCGGGTCAGCAGTGCCGTGAGCCAGAAAAATCGGCATGTTCTGCATTTTATCCGCGTGGTTGATCGGCGAATGGGCCTGATAGACCGCTGGCTGTTGCGCTGGCGTGCCGCCGTAATGCGCTTCCAGGCTGTCGGCGATCTCCTGCAAAAGCCCGACTTCAGCCCGGCTGCGGCAGAATGCATGATAGGCGGTCAAGTCAATCACAGCTCCGCGCGCTGACACGCCGGCGACATTCTCTGGCCGCAGACCGGCATAGATCAAATTGCTCGTCCCGCCCATAGAGCCTGATTCAAACAGGAACTTCTTAGCCTGGCATTGGGTGCGCAGAAAATGAAGCAGAGCGTCCATATCAGTGACAGCGGCCGGCCCCATCCAGGCGTTGCCGCGCAGGTTCGGGGTCAGAATGCCATAGCCGCGCTCAAGATACCTCGGCAGCCAGAGTTTCTGCAAATCGGGACGAATATAAAGCTGGTTGCCGCGGGAACCGTGGCCATGAATGCAAACCAGCCAGGTCGACACCCCGGGCGCCGGCATTTTTAGCAAAGCCCAGTCGTCCAAGCCATCCGCTGGGCTCTGGTAGTCCAGACGACGCGTTTCAGCTGGAAAACCAGAGCCGGTCTGTTCGGTCAAACGCCAGGCACCAGGTGCCAAGGTCACTTTTTTTTGAACGTCCATTATGTTGCAACTTCTTAATGAAGGATTACAGTATATTCTTGTCATCACGCGGGTGTAGCATAGTGGTAATGCTTCGGCCTTCCAAGCCGACGATGTGGGTTCGATTCCCATCACCCGCTCCATGCTAACTACAAAAGTCGCAGTGGAACCAACTGATTCCACTGCGGCTTTTTCGCCTTTTGGATAAATCCCAGATAGCTTAAACTGAGAAGCCAAACAAGTCAAATCGACTGGCGGCAACTTCCTGACCAAATTGCGCGGGTGTAGCGATGGGGCAGTTGAAGATTAACCCAACTTCCCCAGAATTAAGAAAAAATAGGCACGAAGCCCCTTGTCTTTATTGCTACAGCGCCCATTTGGGCACCTTGGTAAACAGGTGCAACAGCTTCAGGCGGTCAAGGAGCGCATAA
>MWEG01000075.1 GCA_002070945.1 Lentisphaerae bacterium ADurb.Bin082 | reverse complement strand
CGCGGAAAGAACATCGCTTGTACCATTGAAACTTAATGCCTTGCCTGATACATCATTCCTGTCTGTTGTCCATTTAGTAGATGCCCATGCAGGATTGAATTCCAATCCAGTATTGATAAACCCAAATGTCTTCATGCTCACATCGTCAGGTAAATATGCCCATAAGTATGCCTTGTTATTCAAATTCGCCGCGCTGAATACCTGCCAACTGCTATCTTCTGGCGCCTTGAAATATAATATCACTCCCTCTGTGCCTGTGTCTTCTTCATGCCTGACTATTACATTGTGATACCCGCGATCCAATGTTACTGTGCCTGACGAATTCTGGCTACCGCTAAACCCGCTACTGCCGTACTTGCCTGCCACAACATGTCCGTCTACCTGTACTTCGCAGGACTCGTCTCCGTCTATTGCAAAACTCCATTCTCCTTCCTTTATAGGCAATACCTCCATCCATGTGGCAAAGTAATGACCTATGTAATCCTCATTTGATTGCGCAGGTATGTTGATTTCATTCCTCAAATCTTTGTACTTTAATGTGCTGTATGTGTATTCATTCCTTAACTCATTTGTCCATCCCGGATGGCCGCTCTTGCTCGCATACCGCGCGTACAGTATCTTGCCAAATGAGTATATACTACCATTCAATCCATAGCCGCTACTGTCATACGCTATCCCGCCTACGCCTTCGTCTATATGCCAGTTGTTACGCAAATTTGGCACCTTCATTGTATTTACCGCGTTTATACTCCCTGTGAAATTGCTGTTTACGCTGAATTGCGCTGCATATGTCGTCTTGTCAGGATTGGTTGTTGTATCAAGCCATTTAACTACTATATGCGTTGATATTACTGTTTCATAATCCATACCATTAGGAACATTAGATAGCGTGTGTGTTGATAATATTGTTCCCTGCGTCTGATTGCCTGCCACATCCTTATATACAAGAGTCCTTTTATATAATGTCGCGGGTTTTAGTCCGCTCTCTGCCCAACTCTGGCTGCGCCAACTCAATGCATTGTCAAATGAATACGGCGAAGCATCCAAACCGCTGCCATCGTCATTGGCAGCAGTGGCGCCCCAGGTTATCTGCGTGGCGCTGTTCGCTGTTGCCGTACCTGATGGAGGATTCGGGGTCGGAGCTGTGCGGTCCAATTTATATTTGAATACAACACTGTCTCCCCAGTTCCCTGCCTCGTCTTTCGCTTTTACGCGGAAATAATATATATTCCCTGCCTGAGAATCACTCACATCAAAATATGTTGTGGTTATATCTGTTATATCAAGTTCTAAATCAGGCTCGGGATCTGTGGTAGAATACACTATACTATATCCTTTTAAGGGACTTGAACTGATTGGCTGGCTCCAATAAAAATACGGAGTATCATGACCCGTCCAGACATCATTTTCTATCACACCTGCATCAGTTGGAGAAAAACGACAATTCACTACACTTATAGAAGGCGAGGAAACATCTATTTTTATTATACGGGATTCAGACCCGGGCTTGATCCTTTCCGACGCAAGTTTCGAGGCAAAAGTCAAGAACAATGCCGGCGATATTCCGGTCATCGACTGGCATAGCATATCCATTGATGCCAAGGCCGGCAATAAAACTCTGCCGAACGCTGACCTTCCCCTTGACAGCGTTGCCACGTTGATCTACACCAGCGGTTCCACTGGAATGCCCAAGGGAGTGATGCTGACGCATCAGAATCTCTGGATGAACAGCTGGTCCGCTTTGCAATGCTTCCATGTAGAGAAATCGGATCGCCTGATCTCTTTGCTGCCCTACTGGCATGCCTATGCTATGACGACTGAAATCATTTGCGTTATCATGGCGGGCGGCACCTGTATCGTACCAAGGGATATCCGGGATTTCAAACGGAACATCAAAAATTACAAACCGACTCTTGTGCTGGTGGTACCGCGAGTGGTTGATGGTTTGAAAGCGGCCATCGACAAGAGCATTGCCGAATTGCCGCCTAAGAAAAAAGCACTGATTGACAAGGCGATTTACAATGCCAGCCGGATTTGCAATGCCGGCCCCAAGCTGGATGGCGGCATCCTGCGCATGTTTACCCATCACCTCTTCTATGACCCGCTGGTTTTCCGGAAATTCCGCAATGCATTTGGTGGAAAAATCCGTTTTATTGTCAGTGGTGGCGCCCCTCTTGACCTGGAACTTCAGATCTTTTTCAAATTCATGGGCATGCCCATTTTCCAAGGCTATGGTTTGACGGAGGCCTCCCCGGTCGTCAGTTCCAATCTGGAGGATGTGCATCGCCTTGGCAGTTGCGGCCCAGTGCTTCCCTGGCTGCTTCCGGAGCATGGCGGTGATTTTACCTTCAAAGATGAAGAAGGAAATCTTGACAAAAGCAATCATGGGCAGCTCCTGGTCAAAGGGCAATGCGTCATGAAGGGATATTGGCGGCATACCGACGCCAGCGCCAAAACCATGGAAAATGGCTGGCTCAATACGGGCGATGTCGGATACTGCGATAAAGATGGCTTTATCTTCATCCAGGGCCGCAAAGGCAATATGATCGTCATGATCAGCGGCGAAAAAGTCCATCCGGAATTCGTCGAAGACGCTGTGAAAACATCACCGATGATCAGCGAAGCCATGGTGATCGGAGAAAAATGCAAAAATCTCTATGTCTGCGCCAATGTACCGCAGGAAATCAAAGATCAACACAGCCCTGAGGAGTTGCACGACCTGGTCAAACAGGAGGTTCTGCGCACGACCGGACATATGGCTTTGTATCAGAAACCAAAAGATGTCATCATCCTGCCGGATTTCAATATCGAAGACGGAACCCTCACCGTATCCATGAAAATCCGCCGCTTCAAAATTCGCGAACTGTACAAAAAACAAATCGAAGAGTTTCTGCAGAGGAACGGGGAAGAAATCGCCACCAAGCGGGAATTGCGAATTGCTAGTTCGAAAGTCGTTGAAAGCCTCGAAGAAGGCTCTGTCATGCTTGGCGATGGAAATCTTTTAAAGTAATTTCTGTCCGGTGAACTTGAAAAATCGCAAAAAAGGCATACATTAGAATCGTTCCGAATTGCCGGGCTAGCTCAGTCGGTAGAGCAGTGGAATCATAATCCACGTGTCATTGGTTCGAGTCCGATGCCCGGTACCATCTTAAAAGCCTCAACCTCAGCAGGTTGAGGCTTTTTCTTTTTCCCAAACACCGGAAAAACCACATTTTCATCGGTTGGCTCTGACTTCTGTTCTACCGTTTCCTTCTGACTGGGCAGTGCGTTGATGATGGCACTTTTGACCTCGTTGTTAAAATAGGCATAGTGCTTAGTCATGATAGGCAAGCCGCGGCATTGACTCGTTGCTTTTTGGCTACCCGAGTTTACATTAGGAGAAATACAACGAGCGACTTCCCTGACCATTTTTGGTTGTTTCAGAGGTTATTGAATCAAGCACAGGGCAAGCCCCAATTCATCAAACGCACACTATTCAGCTTGTTATCTATGTGTTTGAGTACGGTGTAAATTAGAACCTATTCCGGCTAAGGTGCAGATAGCCTTGTGATAGCGCAATGTGCATGCAATCACCAGGTTCATGACAGGTAAGGTGTTCTTGTGAAAATAAATCGTGTAATACTTCATGGTTTTCGAGGGATTCAAAAGATTGATATCTCCTTGGATGACCGGATGACTGTTTTTATTGGCGCAAACGGCGCCGGTAAATCTTCTGTGCTGGACGCATTGGCAAAACTGCTTTCGTGGGCTGTAGCTCGAATCCGCCGACCAGCAGGAACTGGCCACGCCATTTCTGAACACGATATTCAGAATGGCGAAATTAAAACAGTTATTCGTGCCGAAGCAAGCACCTCAGAATCATTGGGATGGCAGTTAGTAAAATATCGCAGTGGCCATTCAAGATCAGATGAAAATACAGACTTGCTCATGATTTCTGAATACGCAAAAACTATTCAGAAGCAAATCACTGAAAGCAATGAACAGTGCAACATCCCGATATTCGCCTACTATCCAGTCAATAGAGTCGTTCTTGACATTCCACTTCGTATCCGAAAATCTCATAAATTTGGTCTTCTGGAAGCTTGGGACGATTCGCTGACCAGTGCTGCTAATTTCAGGAGCTTTTTTGAGTGGTTTCGAAATCGGGAAGATTTAGAAAATGAAAATCGCAAATACCACGACGAATTTATCAGACCCGAAGGCTGGAACTTTCCTGACCCGCAGCTTGAAGCAGTAAGACGCGCCTTAGAATCTTTTTTGCCAGAATTCAGTAACTTTTCAGTGCGAAGAAACCCGCTGCGAATGACTGTTATGAAACGTGGTCAGGAAATGCGGATAGAACAATTGTCAAATGGCGAAAAATGCCTTATTGCCTTGGTTGCAGATATTGCGCGGAGGCTATCCATTGCCAATCCCTGTTTGAGCGACCCGCTGAATGGCATAGGCATTGTGCTTATTGATGAAATTGATATGCATCTTCACCCAGGGTGGCAGCGCATGGTGCTTCCTAAGCTCATGGCAACATTTCCGAATTGCCAGTTTATCGTGTCAACGCATTCACCCCAGATATTAGGCGAAATCGACGCTGCAAGAATTAGAATCCTGAGCCAAGATGAAAATAATTTTATTCGTCTTTCTGTGCCTAAGCAGTCTAGAGGTTTGTCAAGTAACCAGATACTTGATGAACTCATGAAGCCATTGACGGAAGATCGCGCACTTTCACAAAACAGTAATGATGCGGAAAAAGTTGAATCTGTGTTCCGCTTGATTGAAGAGGAAAAGTTTAGCGAAGCCGAAGAAGAAATAAAACAATTGCAGCTCCTTTTCCATGGCGACACTCCAGAATTAGTCCGGGCAAAGGCACTTATAACCATGCTTGAGCCAGAGGCGACGGAGTGAATCGACATGAGACCGATTGACAAAAGGGAAGCACCTTCATCGTTGCTGCGCTATCGCTTACAAACGGGTGCTGTTTACGATGGGCCGAACTTTACTCCTGTGAAAGATGATATTCGCCAACAGTTACTTAACGAGCAAGGGCATCTTTGTGCATATTGCATGCAGCGTATTCATGCAGACACCATGAAGATTGAACATTGGCACTGTCAAGCCAACTATCCCGCCGAGCAGCTCATTTACGCTAATATGTTGGGCGTCTGCCCCGGCAATGAGGGACAGCCAAGAGCTAATCAAACCTGCGACACATACAAAGGGAACAATGACCTGCTCTATAATCCGGCTTATCCAACCGACCATCCTCGCCTGGAAATTTACTATGAAGGCACGGGTAAAATTTCCTCCAGGAATACAGTTTTTGATACACAGCTTAATCAAATCCTCAATTTGAACTGGAGTCGGCTGAAAGAAAACCGAAAAGGGGTGCTGATTGCAGTCATGGAGGTGTTAGGTAAAAAAGCCGGGACATGTACCCGCGCCGATTTGACTGCACTGATTGCAAAATGGGAAAGCAGCCGTCACGGAATGATGCATGAATATCGGGAAGTTGCACTCTATTACCTCAACAAGAAACTCAGCAGAATAAACGCAAGCGCCTAATCACGTCATGGCGCCGACGCTATGCCAGAAAAGGCATATATTGGTTACTGCTCATTCCCGCTGTTTTTACGTCGATATTTAACTTCCTTATTTTCAAGCACTAACAAAAGTTATCGACGTAAGTTATCGACATAAATCATTTTTTTGGGAGGATTACGTCGATAATCATCAACTCATCTAATATTTTCGGGCACGCCTATCTTCTGCCTGGCACCATCTTAACAGTATGAACTTCAATAAGTTGGGGCTTTTTTATTTTTCATGCCTTACAACCCCGCTGTTTTGGCCAGTTTCAGCATTTCATCAAGCATTTCCTTGAGCCGCGGGCACTTTTGCACCGCTATTTCAGGAGAGAGTTGGTCAAACAGCTCTTTGCCGTAGGTCACCTTTTTATAGCTTCGTCCCAACCGTTGCCCATATAGACGATCAAGCAACTTGGCTGGAGGTTCATTGAAGTTCACCGTCTCGGGATGCTCTGCCCTCCCGGGAAAGCCACTCTTGATCTCCGGAAAGAGGGTCGAATCGCTTAACAGCCAAGCTTCGACTTCATGGACAGCGAAAAATTGCCGAAACCTGCTATCTCCAACCTTTTCTTCTATATGTTTTTTCGCCCATTCATACCGCTCATCCACCGTAGTTAAATGCTTAGGATAGAAATCAAGGCCATAAAGGTCAAGCAATGAAATCACTGCAATTACGTCAGTTTCCTTCAGTCGTAACTTCGCCTTCTTGGGCGCGTCGTCGTAGAGTTCGCGCCAGCCATCGAACCTGACAGGAGCAATTCCGACAGGCTGCGAGAGCTTGGCATCCAGCCAGCGCTTAAAAAATGCGGGCAATGCCTTTCTCTCGGTATGGCCTTCGCAGAAGAGGATGAACTTCATTCTCAGACCTCCTCCAGCTCACCTGACCGGAACAGCGCTCCAAGCGTGTACTCTTTCAGCCAGTCTTCAAGCTTAGTTCCTTCCAACTTGTGCAGATGCGTTTCGCCATCATGCCATTTCACTACGGTTGCCGTTGGCCGAGTGTCTCCAAAGGCATCAAGTAATTGCGGCGAATGGGTGGTGAGAATCACCTGTGTCCGCAACGATGCGTCAACCGCATATTCGGCTACTATTGGCAGCATTGAGGGGTGCAGTCCAGTCTCGGTCTCATCAATAGCGATGAGAGGCGGCAGGGATGGCGAAGCCAGAACCGTCAGCAAGAGAAGGAAACGCAAGGTTCCGTCCGAAAGGTCCGCAGCCGATTGCTCACGCTTCAGGCTTTTCCAACGCACACGGAGTTGAATCCGCTGATCAGCGGCAGGTGGAAACACCAATTCCTCGAAGTCGTCACCGAACGCCGCCCGCATGGCAGCGTTGATGTCTTTCTTGAACTGACGGTCTCCGGTATAAAGAGTATGCAGAACTGAGGTGAGATTCTGGCCATCGGGATTTATACGCTTCTCTGCACGGGCGACTACGGCTTGCCGAATTGGGGCATCCTGCGCGACATTGAGATCATGGTAGACACACCAAGAGGCTAGCTGTTGTTGAAACAAGGTTATCAGGCGATTGGCAGTGAACGGCCCGGCGGCAAGTGAAAGCAGAGTTTCTTCTTCAGGCACCTGGTCTTCTGGCGCTGTCAAGCCTCGCTCCTGCGCGTCGAAGACGTATGCACGAGACCGTTGCCGTTCCAGCAGCTTAAATGGTTCGTTTTCTTCCCCCTGTTCATACTTGAAGTCATTTCCCAGCAACTCCCAGTCGATCCTGTACGTACTGGATTGGCCAAGCCGTCCCAGCTCCAACTCATAGGTCAGGCTGTCTTTGTCCATGTCCCGGCCAACCTCGACAGGAGAGCACTTGCAGCGTAAGGAAATTGCTTCATCAGCGCCATCCCAAAGCAGCGGTTCCATGCCGCCTGCTCTTTGAATATACTTCCCCAAGCGTCCCTGGGCAGACGTGGCTGCCAATTCCAACAAGCGCAGCAAATTTGATTTGCCAGAGGCATTGGGGCCGATCAGAACATTCAGACTCCCGGGTGCCCAATGTACATCACGCAGGGAGCGGAATCCTTTGACATGAAGCTCTAGTATGCTCATGGCATATTCCTTTCACGCCAAGTGTGTCTCCACCTTAGCGACATCTACCCCCAGCGCTCTTCAGTGTTCATAAATTCTTTTGCCTGCTCCAGCTGGGGCAAGGTAGTTCACTGAAAGTCTTCAGAAATATAAAAGACACGTCATTGATGTCAAACCAAAAGCGTCAATTGTCATTTGTCTGTTGTCCGCCAACGTCCATTAACGTCCACTAAAGTCCACGTCCACTACCCCCTGTGCAGGTGGCATGCGACTTGGCGTCCGTTGACGTTGCCGAGCAGCTCTGGTCGTTCGCGGCGGCAAATCGGCATAGCGTGTTCGCAGCGGTCGGCAAACGCGCAGCCGGGAGGCAAGGCGGACAGGGACGGAACCTGTCCAGGAATGTGCGCCAAGCGTCCCTTGCCGTCATGCAGGGCTGGAATCGACCGCATCAGGCCAATGGTGTAAGGATGCAATGGCTCGGCGAAAATTTCCTTCACGGAGCCGCATTCAACCAGTCGCGAAGCATACATCACTGCCATCCGCTCGCACATTTCCCAGATCACGCCCATATCATGCGTGATCAGCAGCAGTCCCGCCTCACGATTGCGGATCGCTCTCATCAAATCGAGAATCTGAGCCTGGATGGTCACGTCCAAAGCAGTTGTCGGCTCGTCGGCGATTACCAGGCAGGGTTGCAGCATCATGGCCATGGCAATCATCACCCGCTGACGCATGCCGCCGGACAGTTCAAAGGGGAAGGCCTCCATGCGCTGGCGCGGGTCAGGGATGCCGACCTTCTCCAGCCATTCCAGGCCCAGGCCCAAAGCTTCGCGGCGCGACACCGGACGGTGCAGGAGAACGACCTCAGCGAGCTGGTCGCCAATTCGGCGCAAGGGTGACAGCGCCGTCATCGGCTCTTGGAAAATGACGCCGATGTCGCGGCCGCGGATTTGGCGCAGTTCGCGAATCGGGAGCCGCAGCAATTCCTTGCCCTGGAGTCGGATTTCTCCGCCGACGATGCGCCCGGGGGGCTGCGGCACTAGGCGCGGGATGCTCATGGCAGTCACGGTCTTTCCGCAGCCGGATTCACCGACCAATCCAAGCGTACCGCCGGCAGCCAGTTGCAAGGAGACGCCATCAACCGCCCGCAGACTACCGCCGCCTTCCACGGCGAACTCCACGGTCAGGCCGCGAATGTCCAGCAGGGGTTGCACGGCGGCTGCGGCCATCAGGCGTGCCTTTCCTTGTCACCGCGGATTTCCACGCGACGGATTTTACCGCTGATGGTCTTGGGGAGTGCCGTCACAAATTCAACGATGCGCGGATACTTGTAGGGCGCAGTCGTGTTTTTCACGAACTGCTGCAATTCGGCCTTCAGGATTTCGCTGGCCGTGTAGCCGCGAGCCAGCACGATGGTGGCCTTGACCACCTGGCCGCGAACCGGGTCCGGCGCCCCTGTGATGGCGCATTCGAGTACAGCCGGATGCTGCATCAAGACGCTTTCCACCTCAAAGGGGCCAATTCGATAGCCGGAACTCTTGATAACGTCGTCAGACCTGCCGACATACCACAGATAGCCGTCAGCGTCCTGCCAGGCCACGTCTCCAGTATGGTAGAATCCGTCATGCCAGACCGACTTGGTCTGTTCCGGGTCCATATAGTATCCTCCGAACATTCCTGGCGGCTTGCCATGCGTGGTGCGGACGACCAGTTCGCCTTCTTCGCCGACTTCGACTGGCTTGCCGTCGGCGTCATGCAGTTCCAGCTGGTAGCCGGCTGCCGGGCGTCCCATTGAGCCTGGCTTCGGCTCCATCCAAGGCCAAGTCGCGGTCGTCACCACCAGTTCAGTCTGGCCGTAGGCTTCCATCAGCCTCAGGCCGGTCTTCTCCAGAAAGCGCAGGTAGACTTCCGGGTTCAGGGGTTCGCCGGCCACGACGGCGTAGCGCAGGGCGCTGAGGTCGTATTTGCTCAAATCCTCCTTGATCAGGAAGCGATAGATAGTCGGCGGTGCGCAGAACGTGGTCACCTTATATTGGACGATTTTCTCCATCACCGAGGCGGCTGAGAAGCGGTCGTTGTCATAGACGAACACGGCGCTGCCAGTCAGCCACTGGCCATAGATTTTTCCCCAGACGGCCTTGGCCCAGCCAGTGTCGGCCACCGTGTAATGCAGGCCGCCTTCGGTCACATTCTGCCAGAAGGTCGCGGTCAGGATATGGCCGAGCGGATAGGCGAAATCATGCTGCACCATCTTGGGGAAGCCGCTGGTGCCAGACGTGAAGTACAGCAGCATGATGTCGTCATTGGCAGGCCATTCCGACTTGGGGGGAGTTGGAAAATCAGTTGACATGGCAGCGACGGCCTCGTCGTAGTCGACCCAGCCGGCTTCTTTCTTGCCGACGCTGATCTTCACGGTCAGGATGTCGCCGGTTTCGGCCTGTGCCCTGTCCACCTGCTGCAAGAGGTCATCTGTATGCACACAGACAGCGGCCTTGGCATTGCCGAGCTTGATGCGGTAGCAGAGGTCGTGGTCCTTGAGCATGTGGGTCGCGGGGATGGCGACGGCGCCGAGCTTGTGCAGGGCCAGGAGGCAGTTCCAGAATTCGTGTCGCCCCTTGAGGATGAGCAAGACATGGTCGTCTTTGCCGATGCCAAGCTGGCGGAACAGATTCGCGGTCTTATTCACCCGCTCCCGCAACGCCCCGAAGGTGATAAAGGCCTCGTCGCCATTGTCGTCACACCATACCAGCGCCAGACGGTCCGGCTCCGTATCGGCATAGACATCCAGAACATCGTAGGCGAAATTGAAATGCTCGGGCGCGTTGATGCGCAAGTTGTCGTAATAGTCCTCGTAGGACGAAAATTCAGTGCGATTGACGTATTTCTTCAGCAAACTCATCACCAAGACTCCTGCTCTGTCTTCGTCTCTATTCCTTGTCGGTCTGCGCTTGCCTGCGCCTTTTGCAGGGCGGGCTGGAAGCTGCTCAGCAAGGCCCCGCTCGCCAGCATCATCAGCGGGCCGCCCTTCCCTTTTACATGATAATGGCGATAAACTTCGCCGGCTGGTCCCCTAGCGCGACCATGCCATGTGGGTTGGATGAATCGTAGAAAATGCTGTCTCCGGGATTGAGGATGACTTCATGTCCATGAATGACGACTTTCAGCGTCCCCTCCAGGACAAAGTCCATTTCCTGGCCAGGATGGCTGTTCAGCGACACTTCCGCGCCCTCCCCTTTTGGGGCGACGGTCACCAGGAACGGCTCGGCCTTCTTGTTCGAAAAGTTGGCGGCCAGGGCCTGGTACTTGTATTGCTTGCGTCGCTCGACAGAGACGCCTTTGCCAGCCCGGGTGACGGTGAACACGTCCATGCGCGGTGCCTTGCCGGTCAGCAGCAGAGCCAGGTCAACGTCAAAAATCTGCGCGATTTCATTCAGCTTGCTGGCCGAAATATCCTCGCGACCAGCCTCAAAAGAGCGCAGATACGACTCCTCGACCTGGAGCCGGGAAGCCATTTCCGGCAAGCTCAAGTCTGACAATTCCCGCAGTTCCTTGACCCGGGCCGCGATATCCTTGACTTTGTCCTGCATGTCCACTCCTTTGACTAGGGCGGCAAAGACGCATTAATCTTAATTAACTGATGAGAATGGCGCGGCAACAGCCTATCCGCGCCTTCATAATGTAATCCGACGTTGCTGTTGCGCCTGGACGACTTCAGAGATGGATGACCGTGCCGCTTTCCAAGGAATCAATCGCGCCTTGGAGAACCCTCTGGGCTGCGAGGCCGTCAGCGCCAGAGCCGTCGATGTCTTCGGGACTGACGCCTGCGGCGACCTGTTCCAGGAAGCGATGAATGCGATTGCGGAACGTGTCGACAAAGTCGCGATGGCCGCCGAAAACAGGATTCGTATAGACTTGCTTGATCAAGTTTCCGGCTGGATAGAGCGTCGCCTCCCGCCACATGTCTTCCAGGACAAAGCGCCCTTTGATGCCAGCGACTTCGCAGCGTTCCATTGGATGGCCGCGCTCAATGTCGTAGCTCGCGGACAGGTTGCCGACGGCTCCGCTGGCGAATTGGACATTCATGCTCATGGTCGTCCAAATCGTACGGCCTGGCGCCTTGGTGCAGAAGGCCTGCACCGCCACGATGTCTCCGGCGAAATGGCGCATAATGTCAACCGAATGCGGGTTCAACGCCTTGATCATATAATAGGGCGTGCTTTCGTTGGGATTCTTGATCCACATCGACATGTTAACGAAGAGCTGCTCGCCGATCAGGCCATCTGCTACCCACTGGGCTGCTACTTTGGCTGCTTCAGTAAAGCGATGATTGAAGTCAATGCCAAAGCAGCGGTTATGGCGGCGTGCGCACGCAACCATTTTTTCCGCTTCTGGGATAGTGTTGCAGATGGGTTTTTCGCAGAGGACGTGACATCCTGCTTCAAGAGCTTGGATAGTCGGCAGATAATGGTCGCTGCCATACTCCACGCCGCCCGTGGCAACGCTGACTAAGTCTGGTCGCAAGGTAGCAAGCATGGTCGGGGCGTCGTAAAAGCCAGCCACGCCAAGGCGGGCTGCTGCCGCATCGCAACGGTCTTTGCGGACATCACATACGGCCACCAATTCAGCCAGCGGGTCGGCCTGATAGAGGTCGGCGTGCCGGTTGCCGATTGGGCCGCAGCCAATAACTGCTACGCGCAATGGCATGATTCCAAATCCTTCCTGGTTTTCTTGGTAATGTGCAAAATCTTGTGATGAATACTTGTATGCTTTCAGGCACCGCATGTACCTCGCATGCAGGAGCATGTAGTTCAAGCTTCAGCTTGCAGTACGTAGTTCAAGCTTTAGCTTGCAGTATGTACCTCGCATGCAGAAGCATGTAGTTCAAGCTTTAGCTTGCAGTATGTACCTCGCATGCAGGAGCATGTAGTTCAAGCTTCAGCTTGCAGTACGTAGTTCAAGCTTTAGCTTGCAGTATGTACCTCGCATGCAGGAGCATGTAGTTCAAGCTTTAGCTTGCCGTATGTACCTCGCATGCAGGAGCATATAGTTCAAGCTTCAGCTTGCAGTATGTACCTCGCATGCAGGAGCATGTAGTTCAAACTTCAGCTTGCAGTACGTAGTTCAAGCTTTAGCTTGCAGTATGTACCTCGCATGCAGGAGCATGTAGTTCAAGCTTTAGCTTGCCGTATGTACCTCGCATGCAGGAGCATATAGTTCAAGCTTCAGCTTGCAGTATGTACCTCGCATGCAGGAGCATGTAGTTCAAACTTCAGCTTGCAGTACGTAGTTCAAGCTTTAGCTTGCAGTATGTACCTCGCATGCAGGAGCATGTAGTTCAAGCTTTAGCTTGCCGTATGTACCTCGCATGCAGGAGCATATAGTTCAAGCTTCAGCTTGCAGTATGTACCTCGCATGCAGGAGCATGTAGTTCAAACTTCAGCTTGCAGTACGTAGTTCAAGCTTTAGCTTGCAGTATGTACCTCGCATGCAGGAGCATGTAGTTCAAGCTTTAGCTTGCCGTACGTAGTTCAAGCTTCAGCTTGCCGTACGTAGTTCAAGATTATGTCTCACTCCGTTGGGGCTCTGGTACTCCGCGACATATAGCAAATCTTACTTTCTATCACCAAACTTCGCACATGAGCTTATTTCTTTTCTTGCA
This sequence comes from Lentisphaerae bacterium ADurb.Bin082, assembly GCA_002070945.1. Classification (GTDB taxonomy): domain Bacteria; phylum Verrucomicrobiota; class Lentisphaeria; order Oligosphaerales; family Oligosphaeraceae; genus JAAZKI01. The sequence continues at coordinate 9,935 of MWEG01000075.1, read as the reverse complement.
GTTTAGCGGCCTGTTTCGGGTCGCCGATATGCATGGAGTCGTATGCCTGCTGGCTGCTGGTGAAGGCAGGGCCGCATTTGGTGATGCCGTGCCAGCATTCCTGGGTGAACATCGGGTTGGTGCGCTTGGTCTGTCTTTCCCGGCGTTTGATCCAGGCTTCCATGCGTTTCGTCAGGGCCGCCACCACATCGGGATTCTTGTCGGCGACGTTGTTGTTTTCCTCTGGGTCGAGCAGCAAGTCATACAATTCGACTGCTGGTTTGAAATGGAAGTCTGGCTCCAGGGCTCGGATCAGCTTCCATTGCGGCGTACGCCAGCCATGCTTGCGCATCCAGGTGCATTCCGTGATATAGAATTCCGAACACAAGTTGGCCTTTTCGCCGCGGATCAGGCTCATCAGGCTTTCGCCGTCGAACTTCAGGCGCGGTTTGATCTGCATCAGCTCCATGAGGGTCGGGACCAGGTCTTTGTGCTGGTTGTATCCTGAAACGCGGAGGCCGGCTGGGACATGACCGGGGTACTTGATGATCAGCGGCACCCGCAGGGTGTTGTCATAGATGCCGTGGTGGTCAAAGTAGCAGTCGTGGTCATACAAGGTCTCACCGTGGTCAGAGTTGATCACCACGATCGTATTGTCGTCAAGCCCGAGTGCGGTCAGGGTAGTGAAGATATTCTGGATGCAGGCGTCCATGTAGGCGATGGCGCCGTCATACTGGGCGATCACATAGTCCTTGTCACGCAGTCCGGCCGGCATCCAGGAGCGGAAGTAGTCGGCAAACGGCTTGAATGCGAAGACCGGGTCCATGCTCGTGTTGTTCGGGTCGAATTCGTCGCCTTCGTAGAAAATCCGTTCAAACGGCAGCGGCGGCAGGTACGGCGAATGCGGGTCCATGTGGCGGAGGAAGAGGAAGAAGGGCTTGTCCTCGGCCGCCAGGCGCCGCAGTTCCGGCAGCGCTACTGCGTTGAGGTTCTCGGCCTTGGGGCTGCGACCGTCGTTGATGGCGCCCCAGCCGGCGAAACTGATGTAATTCTGGAAGCCGCGCGCGGCCGGATTGCCCTGGAAGCCGACGCTGGTCGTGTTGTAGCCTGCATCGCCAAGGATTTCCGCCAAGGTCTTGCCTTCAAGCAGGCCCTTGTGCCGCAGGGCGACAGTGTTGGTGCCAAAGCAGTCCAGCCCGGTGAACATCGACCCGTAGCCAGGCGTCGTCGGCACATGCGGCGAAAACGTGTTTTCAAACAGAGTTCCGCCCTGGGCGAACTTGTCGATATGCGGAGTCGTCTGCCGATGGTAGCCGTAGCAGCTCAGATGCAACGACAGCAGTGAATCAATGCCGATAAGCAACAAATTCGGTTTACGTGTGGCCATGCGCGCATACTCCCTGAAAAAAAGAGGTTCCGGTTTCTCGCCTGCCAGGCAAGACAGCGCCTGACAGACTCTGTCATAACATATAAAAGAGCTAATTTAATATGCTATGGCGGGTAAATCCAATCTTAAACTCGAAAAAACAACCGAGGGCGCCATGTCGAAGGCCAGCGGCAACATCTTGAGCCAAAATCAAGACATACAGGAAAATGCGAAGGGAGGAAAGATTCCACTCCTCTTTCCTCCCCTCGCAAAAGACCAACTATGCTTTATCGGCTAGGCTCGCTCTTACGGCGCGTCCTCGTCCTCGTCCTCGTCTTCGTCATCTACTCCTGGGATGACCGTCGTCGTCGCCAGGTGCGGTGGGATGACGGCGTTTGCGCGCCCCTGTCCTGGCCGGACTGGCGGCATCGGCTCTCCGCCGCGATAGATGATCTTGCGTTTATCCCACAAGTCCTCCAGGCAATAATAATGCCGCATTTCCGGCATCATGATATGAACCAGGATAATGCCATAATCCAGGACAAGCCACTGACTGCTCGGGCTGCCGTCAGCACCGCGCGGCCTCACTCCAGCCGCTTGCAATTCACGCCGGACATGGTCGCTGATCGCCCGCAAGTGCGGCAACGAAGTGCCGCTGCAAACAATGAAATAATCGGCCAGGATCGTCTGCTCGCGGACGTCAAAAAGCAAGATGTCCACGGCTTTGCGTTCTTCGCAGACGCTCACACACCGCCGCGCCAAGGCCTCGGCATCAATGTCAGTGGTCTTCTCTCTGGTCTCTTCCGTCATAACACTCCTCTTGTTTTCGCAATGATAAAAATGGCTGGTGGCTTCTGGCCCGGCCTGGCTAAGGTCGGCATGCAGGGAAAAATACTGGCCGGGGCTTTTTGGGCGGGTTCTATTTGAGATGGCGATGATTCCAGCGCGTGTTATCACTGAACGTCTCTCATCACCACATATTGCACAGTCGGCAAGTAATATATTTCGTTAAAATTCATTTTCCAAATTTCCGCTGGCGACGAAGCTGATTATAAGGTAGCAGGTCAACCATTGACATAAGACCGCCTCTTCGCGCGCGCGACAAAAATTCGGGAGGGAGGTCCCCCTTGGGTGGGTGGGGTCTGATTTCTGGAGCCGGTGAAAAAATAGGCCACAAAACGCCCTTTTTCAAGCGGTTTTCAGAAGATTCCTAGGCATTTTGTGCTTGAACATGATTCTGCTTGCACGCTGGCACAATGCTTTCCATCCCTTGAATGGGCTTCCTGATGCGTTCCGGAGACTTGCGGGAACATGAATGAGATAAGGCGAAAGAGCGGCACCTATGGCACCATGTTCAACTGCGGACTGATTGCGATTAAAGCCCATTCAAGGGGCGTAGCTGTTTTTTGCGACTGGGGGGAAGCGTCCTCTGCCGGAAGTATTTTTTTATTGGCGTATGGCGTTTCCGGGCTGGGACGCTATAGTAATTGGCTATATAGCTCAAAGTTTTCTGCGGTGAATCCCGTGCAATCCGGGAGCTGTCGCGCAACCGTAAATAGGCGTTGCCGCCTATGAGTCGGAGCCCGCCCTTTGAGCCAAAACCAGCCACAGATTGTGCGCGCAACACAAGGAAGGCCATGAACATCAAACTGTTCTACGCTCCCGAGACGTCCCGCTTCGTCCGCAAATTTGCACTCCGTGTTTTTGTCGGATGCACAGCATTTGCGACTCTTTCGCTTTTGAATGCCCAAGAGCAACAAGCGGCCACCGAGCTTCCGCCCATGACTATTACTGCCACGCGCACGGATGCGCTGGTTGAATCATTGGGGCAAAGCGTCATCGTCCTGGACCAGGAGAAAATCCAGCAATCCAAGCAGGCTTACGTCACGGATATCCTGCAAGAACAGCCAGGAATCGACTATTATTCCTTTGGAACGCGCGCCTCGCAGCCCGTCATCTCACTAAGAGGCATGAGGCACTATCATACCAAACTGCTCATTGACGGCGTTCCCTACCTGGACAACTCAACCACTTCAGGGAATTCACCGCTGCTTGACAATCTTTCACTCGACCTTATCGACCGGATCGAGATCATCAAGGGGGCAGTTTCCCTGCAAGGTTCGTCGGCCATGGGTGGCGTCATCAACGTCATCACCAAGAAACCCACCGAAGAGGGCACGCACGGCGTCATCAGCCTTGAGGCGGGTTCTCATGCCAGAATACACTCATCGGCTTTGCTGTTCGGCAAATACGGCATTGTTGACTTCAAGCTCGGCATCGCAAGACAATCCGAACGCGGAATCTCAACATACCGCAAAGGCCCATCTGCCTACATGAATATCAATGGCGACGACGATGGCTACAGGTCCATGAACTACCAGGCGCAAATCGGACTCCAGCTTGACGAAAATTGGAGGGCCGAATTCGCAGGTTCATTCACTGACACGGACGAGGAATACGACGGCGGCGACTACGTTGAAGCGACATACGCTCCCATTGACGTCGACGACATTTACATCAGGCGCACGGCGGGGCACGCCAAGATCATCGGCGCCGAGCTGCTGGACGGTCTCCTGGATGTCCAAGTCACCTACGCCAAATCGCGTTCGGACCGGATTTACGAGGACATTGGCAAGAAGGCCTGGTTTGCTTCAGTCTACCGCTACAAAGGAGACATGGACCTGGTCAACGCGCAGGCGAAAATCACCCTGAATGACAGGAACGCCATCACTATCGGCGCAGACTACCAGGAAGACCACGTCCGCGGCTGGATGATCGGCCAAAGGAAATACAAGGGGTGGGACGAAACGACCTACACCACCGGATACTACGTGGCTTACCAAACCGAACCGATTGACAATCTCTTTTTCAACGCCAACCTCAGACTCAACGACCACTCTGATTTCGCCCACGAATGGACTGGTGACGTTTCCGCATCCTACCTGGTTGAGCCGACTCGCACGACATTCAAGTCAGCCATTGGCAAGGGTTACCGTGCGCCCAATCCCTACGAATTGATGCCACTGGCCAACAGCGCGTGGTATTGGCGCGGCAATCCAGACCTGGAACCCGAAACCGCATTGACCTGGAGCGTAGGCGTCAACCAGCAAATCGTCGCTGATGTGCTTGACGCGGAAGTCACCTACTTCCAGAACCAGGTCGAAGACTTCATCGACGGTTACGGCGGATACGATGAAGACACCTTCTTCTCCTATCCGACCAACGTTGACAAGCTGAAGATTCGCGGCATTGAAGCTGCCATCAACGCCTACCCGTTCAAGGAACTCTCGCTCAAGCTCGCCTATACCTGGCAGCATGTCAGGGACACTGAGACCGGCGCCAAGCACCTCGCCTTCATCCCGGACCACAAAATCTCCTTTGACGCCAACTACAATCCCATCACTCCCCTCATTCTCAACCTGGGCGGCGTCTTCGTCGGCTCTCGATACAACGCCGGCTTGAGCAGCAAGATGGACAACTACTGCCTCCTGCACTCTACGGTCACCTGGAAGTTCAGCGACAATCTGAAGGCATACGTGCGAGTCGACAATCTGCTGAACGAGAACTACACGACGTACGATTCCTTCGGCGTCATCTACAACACCTACGGCAGAACCTATTATGCCGGGCTGTCCTACTCATTCTAAGTGAAACGCTTTATTGTTCACATGTTAACACTCTGTGCGCTGCTCACACCCTTCGTGGGCAGCGCGCAGCCAATGACCTTCGCGGAACATTGCACCGTGTTGGCGGCGGAGCTTGCTGCCTGGAAAGCCACCCATGACAATCGGACTGCGCAGTTGAAATCCTTGGAAATCCAAGTTTCGGAACACCTCCACAGTCTGACGCAGCAACTCAACCAAGCCCAAAGCGCCAGCCAAAAACTCCTCGGGCAAAAGCAAGCCCTGGAAGTTAGGCTGGCTGACCTGGAGAACCAGCGGAAACGCCTGGCTGACAAGCGAAATCAAATCCTCCAGACGCTGGAAGGCCTTGAGCAAAGCCTGGAAGGCCGGCGCGCCAGCCTGCCCGAGCCACTGGCTGCTCAGCTTCTTCCTCCATTGGCAGGCCAGAACGAACACAACTTGCCCGCACGGGTTCAACGCCTTCAAAACTCTTTCCAGCTTTGCGCCAATTTCGCCCAAAAGCAACCTGTCGTTCACCACACCACCTTAGGCGGCCCCGATGGTGCGCTGCGCGACACGACCATTGTCTACCTCGGTCTTGATGTCGCCTTTGCCATTCAGGAGCAAAACGCCGCAGTCGGAACCCCTTCTGCGAACGGCTGGAACTGGAACTGGAACCACAGCTGGACGGAAAATTTCCGGAAAGCATCTAATATCATCGCTGGCTCGGTTCGTCCATCGCTGCTCACGTTGCCAATCCCAACTGCCAACGGAGGCCAACGATGAACGCGAAAACCGTCGCAATCCTGCTTGCAACCCTGGTACTCGCAGTACAAGCGCAAAATACCAACGAGCTTGAAGCACGACTCAACAACGAAATCCAAGCAACCAAAAACCAAGCCGAAAAAGCCGCGCAAGACATTGAAAAAGCTTGGAGCAACTATACTCAAAGCCGCGACCGAATCGCCCAGCAATTCAACGAAACCAACGCCCAAAACGACCAATTCCAGGACGACATCGTCCTACTAAAAGAAAAAATCAGCGATTTGGAACTCCAAGTCGCTTCCGAGCAGCAAGTTCTCGACAATACAGAAGAGCTGCTTAAATCGCTCAATCTCGAACTGCCGGAATCCAGAGCAAAACCCGCACAGGTGATTGACGCCGACGGTCAAGTCCACAATGCCAAAATCCGGCAATTCGGCCCTGTGACCATCGCTGTCGCCGATGCTGTGGCTGGGCAGGCGTTCAGCGACGCCCATTCAAGCCTCCCCATCGTCCCGCCGGCGAAAGACCCGCATCAATTCCAAGCCGCTTTTGAGTCTTCCGGCTCGCTTGTCGACCTCGACCTTGACATTACCGGGAAGCATCCTGAGTTGCTTTCTGGCGAATCGCCGTTTCTGCATCATCTCAAGTTAGGTGGGATCATTATGATTCCCATCCTGCTCCTTGGAGCTGTTTCGGTGATTATCGTCATCGCGAAGCTCATCCAAAATACGATTCATTCCCAGGCCAAGTCATCGCAAAAACTGGTGGTTTTCGCCGGAGAGAACCGAGGGCTTCCTCACGATCAATTGGAAGCGAAACTCACAACCCTTGCGCAAGGTGAGCTTGATCGACGGCAAAAGTGGCTTTCCTGGCTGGCGATTACCACCTCGGCAGCGCCGTTGCTCGGACTTTTGGGCACTGTGACGGGAATGATCCATACCTTCCAAGTGATTACCCAACACGGCGTCGGCGACGCTAAAATCCTTGCTGGCGGCATCTCGGAGGCTTTAATCACCACCGAGGCTGGCCTATGCGTCGCCATTCCCGCTCTGATGCTCCATGCGCTTCTATCGCGTTCTGCGAAGCATTTGGAAGCCTCCCTTGAAAGCACCATTGATTCACTAATCAACAGCACAAAACCATGAACGAGGCGTTGCAATCCATTCTCAACTACGGTCGCGCCGGTGGATTCCTCATGATTCCCATAGCGGCTTCTGCCGTAGCGATTTGGGTGTTGTACGTAAACGAACTCGCCAACGCCAAGTTCGGCTCGGCTTCCCAGGCCAGGAAATCATTGGAAAACCGCATTTCCATTCTGGCAGTTCTGGTTGCCGTCGCGCCGCTGCTTGGCTTGCTGGGAACTGTCGTGGGCATGGTCGACACGTTCAATGCCATCGCTGCCCATGCAACCGCCAATTCATCGGCTTTGGCACAAGGCATCAGCAAAGCGCTCATCACTACTCAGGCGGGACTCGCTGCCGCAATCCCAGGCACCCTCGCACTCGCCCACCTTCATGCAATCGCACGGAAAAAATGAAAAAATCCCTGAGGACATCGCAATCGCAAAGTGCGGACATCAACATGTCGCCATTGATCGACATGGTCTTCCTGCTCCTCATTTTCTTTATGGTCACCGCAGTCTTCACCAAAGACACGGGAGTCAACATCAACAGGCCGACCGCTCAATCCGCAATCGCCCTTGACGCGAACGCAATCTTCTTCACCATCGATGCAAGCGGCGACATCAAGCACGCAGGACAACCATACACCATCGCGCAAATCCCCAACCTGCTTGCTGAAATCAATCCTGCCAGGCAAGCGCCCGTCACTATCATCGCCGACAGAGCCGTGCCTACCGGCTTGACCCTCCAGCTCATTGACGCATGCCAACTGGCTGGATTGGAAAACATCGCCATTGCAGCAAGCAAAAAATGACGTCGTCAAAAGCTCAAATCCTGGTGAAAGTTCCCTTGGCTTGCCTCGCTGCGTTCTTGGCACTCGCCTCGATTTTCATCCTGCCTTTGTTCCATGCGACTCGTCCCAAGCCCCCCCCAGTCATCGCCCGCAAGGTTCAACTGGCCCGAATTGATACGACCGACGGCCGACCAGCCAATCCTGCGGTGCGCCAGGCGCCGGCGCGGGTTCGAGCTTCGCTTTCCCCAAGGCAACCGCAGTTCAAGCTGCCCTCCAAGCCACCAAAAATCCCATCGCCTGTGCCAACCAAGGCATTTATCAGAATGCCGCAAATCCAACTCCCAGCCCTGCAACCCGTCACGGCTTCTCCTGTTCCCGTCCCCAAGCCTTTGGAACGCATTGAGCCTATCGTTTTTGAATCATCGGATTTCGGCCCGGTGCCGGCGCCGCAATTCCTGCAATCCTCAGCTTCGCAAACCGCTCCGGTAACAGAAGGAGCTGGCACTCCACTGGCGACCTCGCTCAAATACCCCCCCACGCCCATTCGCCAGCGCAAGCCGACCTACCCGCAACGCTACAGAAACCAGGGAATTAGCGGATTCGTCGTCGCGCAATTTACTGTCAAGGCAAGCGGGGACGTCGATGCCATATCCATCACCGAGAGTTCCCCGCAAGGTGTGTTCGACGATTCAGCAAAGCGAGCCATTGCGACTTGGAAATTCAATCCGGGACGCAATCTTGCCGGTGAACCGGTTGATTGCATCGTGCAAATCAGGCTCGACTTCAATGTCGTTTCCCGATGATCCTTGCCGCCTGCGCGTCACTGCCTGGCCAGCATGGGAAGCACCATCAAGGTCGCAGCGAAAACCACCAGCAGGGCGGCGCCGGCCTTAGCCCAGGTCGGGCGTTTGGCAGCCGCTTGCAGAAGAGCGCGGATGCGCCACGGCGCACCCACCGCAAACAGCCCCAGCACTCCCAGCGCCAGGCAGACCGCCGAATACCATGGGCGACAAGGGATGTCGTGTACAAACGCGCAATAGATCAGGGCATTGGCGCACAAAATAAAAAAACCTCCTGCGGCGCGGGCGAACAGGAAGTCAAGAAAAAACCAGGATAGCACAGCGATAATCGGCACTAACATCCAGACATAGGCATGGAAGCGGGCCAGGCCGCCTTCCAGCATGACGCAGGCATGATGCGCCGACCACACCAGGCAGACCAGCCCTAGGGCCAATCCGGCGGGCTGCGAACGCAGACACGCCAAGCTGCTCGGGAGATGTCGCGCCAGGCGGCAACTCACCCACCACGCCAAGCCGACGCACAACAAGCCAAGCACGACCGACAACAGCGGGAAATAAACAACACTACCGCAGCGTGCGATGTACCCTGGCAGTTCAGCAAAAAATGATGCTATCATGAAATTTCTTCAATTGATTGTAGTACCGTCCGCTGCGCTGCTGGCTAGGCGTCATTTGTCGCCGATGATCCATTCCGCCTCAAACCATGTGATGTTCTGTGCGGCCCGCAAGTCAGAGCCATCCAGGACTCGCACTACACTCTCCAGTTCCTTGAAAGCCCAGAGCAGGCGCATGTAGGTGTCCTCGTCCGGATCAACAGCTGCCCGCGCTCCTCGTCGGCGTTCCACTTGGGTGACTTCTAAGATGCGGGCCTTTTCGTGGAACAGCAGCAGAAAAACCAACAGCCGGCTCGGCAGTTTCCGCATCTCTGCCAAGAAGGCGTGCAGGCGGTAGACGGAGAAATTCTCTCTTCCCTCAAGGGTCTTCATAGTGTCTTGAGCTTGCTCACACTCCTCTTGGAAAGCGAGTACTCCGACTAGATTCAGTTCAAAGACCTGCTCTTCAGCATTGTATTCGCAGGCCCAGTCGGGATAGACGCCGTCACTGGAGAACCGGAACGCCACAGAGGCATTTTCCAAGGCGGCGTGGTTGCGAACAAAAAGGGTCGTCAAAGTCTCGGTGAATTCGGAGGCCCTGCGCTGCCTGCGATCCAGGGCAGCGGCGGCTGCTGGCGTCGGCTTTCGCCGATATGCCGCCGCTAGCTTTTCCAATTGCCGCCAAGACATAAGAACTTCCTTTTGCGCCGCTTGCCTAACGGCGAAAGCGGTCATAACTTGCATAATAAATCATTTCCTAATATAAAGCCCGTTGGCGACTTTTGCAATCTCGCGGCGAAAAACTCGCGGCAGCGACCAACCAACAACAAAGAATCATACTGTCGGTTTCGGCTCGGCCTGTAAAAAAAACTCTTTTCTGTTTCCCGCCTCTTGG
>MWEG01000074.1 GCA_002070945.1 Lentisphaerae bacterium ADurb.Bin082 | reverse complement strand
TGGTTGGGCAGGTGTGCTGCTAGACGCGGGTTTCCTGCAAATTGTCCCAGCGGAGCGCCGGGGTGTGTACTGACCCATTACATCGGGCACCGATGGATACCTTGTCCCGGGCTAAAGCCCGGGCACAGAACAGAGATAAAACAACAACACCTCGCCGCTCGCCGTTAAGCCTTACTCCAGCACATTATATTTAAAGATGAACCAGATTGCTGCCAGTCCGTCTTTCCAGCCGATTTTTTTTCCTTCGTGGTATGGCCTTGCTCGGTAGGAGATTGGCACTTCGTAGATGCGGCATCGTGCTTTGGCCAGTTTTGCGGTCACTTCTGGTTCGAAGCCGAAGCGGTTGCATTCGAGGGTCATTTTCTTGAAGATGTCTGCCCGGAGCATTTTGTAGCACGTCTCCATGTCGGTCAGATGGAGATTTGAGAAGATATTGGAGAGTGTGGTCAGGACTTTGTTGCCGAAATAATGCCAGAAGGTGTCGACGAGGATTTCCCGGCCGGAATAGCGGCTTCCGAAGACGGCGTCAGCCAGGTTTTTTTCGATGGGTTTGAGCATGGCGGGGAATTCGCTAGGCGAGTATTCCAGGTCAGCGTCCTGGATGATGACGGCGTCTCCGGCGACCATGGATTGGGCGGTGCGGATGGCTGCGCCTTTGCCTTGATTGGCGGTATGGTGGACGATGCGCAGGTCTGGCCCTGGGGGGACGGCTTCGAGGCAGGCGCGCGTGCTATCGGTGGAGCAGTCGTTGACGACGATGATGTCCAGGTCAGGAATGCCGCAGCGTCGGACTCGGTTGATCACTTCGGCGATTGTGGCTTCTTCATTATAGACGGGGATGATGACCGACAGCTTCATTTCAGGATAACCCGTTCCAGGTATTTGCCGTAGTTGGTTTTGAGGATGTCTTTGATGCTTTCGCGGATGTCGTCCTTGGTCATCCATCCTTGTTGGTAGGCGATTTCTTGCAGGCAGGCGATTTGCAGCCCTTGCCGAACTTGGATGGCGCGGATGAAGTTGGCGGCGTCAAGCATGCTCTCATGGGTTCCGGTGTCAAGCCAGGCGTAGCCGCGTCCGAGCCGTTCCACTCGCAGGGCGCCGGCGGCTAGGTAGGCGTTGGTGACGGCGGTGATTTCCAGCTCGCCGCGCGCCGACGGCCGCAGGCTTTTGGCGATGTCGATGACGTTGTTGTCGCAGAAATACAGTCCGGTGACGGCGTAGTTTGACTTGGGGTGCGTCGGTTTTTCCTCGATGGAGACAGCGCGTCCCTCCTGGTCGAATTCGACGACCCCGAAGCGTTCCGGGTCGCTGACATAGTATCCGAAGACGGTGGCGCCATCGCGGTGTTCAGTGGCCTTGCGCAGCCTTTCGCCCAGGTTGGCGCCGTAGAAGATGTTGTCGCCGAGGACCATGGCTACGTTGTCTTTTCCGATGAAGTCTTCTCCGATGATGAATGCTTGCGCCAGTCCCTCGGGCTTAGGTTGGACTGCGTAGGACAGGCGTATGCCGTAGCGTGTTCCGTCTCCGAGCAGGCGCAGGAAGGCTGGCTGGTCTTCCGGGGTGGTGATGACGAGGATGTCGCGGATGCCGGCCAGCATGAGCACGGACAATGGGTAGTAGACCATCGGCTTGTCATAGACTGCCAGGAGCTGCTTGGACACAGCCATGGTGATTGGATGCAAGCGGGTGCCGGCACCGCCGGCGAGGACAATGCCTTTCCACATGTCATTTGCCTTTCCCCAGCCGTTGGCCGGAATATTTATGGTCGCGAATAGGTCGCCACCACCATTCGTTGTCCAGGTACCATTGCACGGTTTTGCGGAGGCCGGTGGAGAAGGTCTCGTGCGGCTTCCAGCCCAGTTCGCGGGTCAGTTTCTGGGCGTTGATGGCATATCTCAAATCGTGTCCTGGTCGGTCAGTGACGAAGACGATCAGGTCGCTGTAGCGACTGTTTGGGCGTGGTTTCAGGTCGTCGAGAATAGCGCAGATTCCCTGCACTACTTGGAGGTTGGTGCGTTCATTGTTGCCGCCGACGTTGTAGGTTTCGCCTGGGGCGCCTTTTTGCAGGATGAGCAGCAGGGCGCGTGCGTGGTCGTCGACATAGAGCCAGTCGCGGATGTTGGCGCCGGTGCCATAGACGGGCAGGTTCTTGCCTTCGACGGCGTTAAGGATGACTAGGGGGATGAGTTTTTCCGGGAAGTGGTAGGGGCCGTAGTTGTTGGAGCAGTTGCTGATCAGGGTGGGCAGTCCGAAGGTGTGGCCCCAGGCTCGCACCAGGTGGTCGCTGGCGGCTTTGCTGGCGGAATACGGCGATTTCGGGTCATACGGGGTTTTTTCGTGGAACAGGCCGGTGGGGCCGAGGTCGCCGAAGACCTCGTCCGTGGAAATGTGTTGGAAGCGGAATTGGCTTTGCTGTTCCGCCGGGAGGTTCTGCCAATAGCCGAGGGCGCATTGCAGCAGGTTGGCCGTGCCCATCACATTGGTGTTCACGAATTCCAGGGGGGCGTCGATGGAGCGGTCGACATGCGATTCGGCTGCCAGGTGCATGATGGCGTCAGGCTGGAACTCGTGGAACAGGCTATGGACAGCCTCGCGGTCACAGATGTCGTTTTGGAAGAAGTGGAAGCGCGGCGAATCGGCCACTTCTCGGAGGTTATCCAGGTTGCCGGCGTAGGTCAGCTTGTCCAGCACGGCGACTTTGGCGTCGGTGTCGCGGATCAGGAGGCGTACCAGGGCTGAGCCGATGAATCCGGCGCCGCCGGTGACGATGATTCGTGCAGGTGACATGATGTTCTGTTGTGGTTGTGGTTAGTGGTTGGAAGGCACAGGATGGCTTTTCCTGCGTTGGCGTGGCTGTTGGGGATTAGCGGCGGCAGAAGCTAGGGTCATCGCGGAGGAGTTTGCGGAAGTACTCGATGGTGTGTCCAAGTCCTTCGCGCAGCGGTGTTTTTGGTTCCCAATCGAGGATTTTCTTGGCCTTGGTGATATCCGGTCGGCGTTGTTTCGGGTCATCGGCTGGCAGTGGTTGGCGGATGATGCGGGACTTGGCGCCGGTCAATTCGATGACTAGTTCGGCCAGTTCGCGGATGGTGAATTCGCCTGGGTTGCCGATGTTGATCGGGCCGGTGACCTCGTGCGGGGTGGCCATCATGCGCATCATGGCTTCGATCAGGTCATCGCGATAGCAGAAGCTCCTGGTTTGCGAGCCGTCGCCATAGATGGTGATATCTTCGTTGTTGAGGGCCTGGAGGATGAAGTTGCTGACGACGCGGCCGTCGTTCGGGTGCATGCGCGGGCCGTAGGTGTTGAAGATGCGGACGATTTTGATGCCCAGGTCGCTTTGCAGGCGGTAGGAATAGAATAGGGTTTCCGCGCAGCGTTTGCCTTCGTCATAGCAGGAACGAAGGCCGACGGGATTGACGTTTCCCCAGTATTCTTCCACTTGCGGGTGGACGGATGGGTCGCCGTAGACTTCCGAGGTTGAAGCTTGCAGGATGGGAATTTTCAGGCGTTTGGCCAGGCCGAGCATATTGATGGCGCCGTGTACGCAGGTTTTCACGGTTTGGATCGGGTCTCGCTGGTAGTGGACGGGCGAGGCTGGGCAGGCCAGATTGTAGATTTGGTCGACTTCGATATACAGGGGCATGGTCACGTCATGACGCAGCAGTTCGAACTTGGGATTGTCAAGCAAGTGATAGATATTGCGCTTGGCGCCAGTGAAGAAATTATCGACGCAGATGACTTCGTGGCCTTTTTCGAGCAATTTTTCACACAGCCATGATCCGAGGAAGCCTCCTCCCCCGGTGACTAAAGTTCGTTTTGTACTCATGATGTTGCCTTAGTTTGTCTTGTGTTTTCTGGGGTATTGTGGGATAGTGGGCGTGATGTCGTTATGGTTTTGCCGTGTTGGCGCCGTTGCAGAGGAAGTCTTGCAGGGCGTCTTGCCAATGCGGCATGGGGGGCAGGCTATGCAGTCTCAGGCGCATGTTGTCGAGCCTGGAGTTGGCCGGTCGCGGAGCTGGTCGTGGGAAGTCCTTGGTCGTGCATGGCTTGACCGCTTGCTTGATTCCTGCCAGGCGGAAGATGTCCTGGGCGAAGTCGAACCAGGTCGCTTCGCCTTCGCAGGTCAGGTGGAAGGTGCCGCCCAGTTCCGGGTGTTTCAGGAGAAGTTTCAGGTGCCGGGCGACGGCGGTGGTGCTGGTCGGATTGCCGATTTGGTCGTGGACGACGGTCAGCTCGGGGCGGGTGCCGTCTGCCAGGGCGAGCATAGTGTGGACGAAGCTGGGGCCTTTTTCGCCGTACAGCCAGGCGATTCTGGCGATCAGGTGGTTCGGGCATAACGTCCGCACCAGCTCTTCGCCGGCGTATTTGCTTTTGCCGTAGGCGGTTTTGGGGTTTGGGCTATCGAATTCGTGATAGGGCCGCTCCAGGTCGCCGCGGAAGACATAGTCAGTGGAGATGGCGAGGAGCCGGACGTGGTGTCGCTGGCAGGCCATGGCCACGTTGGCGGAGCCGGCCGCATTCAGGCGATACGCCGATTCCGGCTCCTGCTCGCAGCGGTCAACCTGGGTCATGGCAGCGCAATGAATGACTGCCTCGGGATGGCTGCCGCCGACGAGTTGGTCAAAGGCGGCTGCCTGGAGAATGTCGACTTCAGGCAGGTCGGCGATGACTAGGTCATGCTCGGCTAACTCGCGCTGCAAGGTTTTCCCAAGCATGCCCTTGCCGCCGGTGATGAGAATCTTCATGTCCTTGTCCAGTCGGGAAAATGTTTGTGTCCTGCCGTGGAATTCATCTCGCTTGATATATCATAATGGCGATTTGGTGATTCCGCCAACAGGGAAGTCGCAAAATAGGGGCGAGAGGCGAATGCTGAATGCTGAATGCTGAGGTGCGAGGGTTTAGTGGTCTGGCGGTTGTCTTAGGAGTGCTGCGATGTGGCTGAGGCTTCCGGCACCGGTGGCGATGGCGATGAGCCATCCGGTGACAGCCAAGAGCAGGGGGATGGCGTCGCGCTTGGCTGCATGTTGCTCTAAGGTGCCGCTGGCTGTCAGGAGGCTGTCGATGGTGGCGTCAATGGCTGCGAGGGTCTGCTGGTGGGTGTGGTCGTCGTACCGGCTCAGGGTTTCGGCGGTGACGGCGCAGGTCGCGGCTATGTCCGGCAACATGTTGTTCAGTTGAGCGGCCGGTTCTTGCAGGGCGCTCAGCGGCCAGAATTGTCGTCCTAAGAGCGTGAAGCCGCGGTGGCTCAGGTCATACAGGGCATCGCTCACAGGATGCAGGGTCAGAAAGAATTTTTCCAGTTCCTGCGTAGTTTTGAGGTATTGCGGCGCTGTCTGGCTTATGGTCGTGAAGATTTCGCGGTAGGCGAGCATGGCGTCAGCGTATCCAGACATGGTCCCGGCCAGTTTTTTCAGTTCTGGTTCGGCAAGCATAGTCCTGGTTTCGTGATATAGTATAGCTGTTGTCACGGCCAGGCTGATGGCCGCCGCCAGTTGAACGAGGGCCAGGGTCAGGAGACTTTTTCTGCGCATGGATGACGGAGCTCCAGTTCAGGGTGGATGTCATGGCGACGCCGGAAAGGCATTGAGCCTGATTTTCCGGGGAAAGCATTAACGTATTGCAGGAATGATTATGTACAAGGTTAGTTTGAGATTGGCGTCGTTTTTTTTGTGTCTGGCGTTGTCGGCGACGGCTGATATTCTGGTGGTTGGCGGCAAAGAGGTGGCTGGTGTCTTCTCCGGTTTTGAGAAGAAGCGCGTGTTATTCCAGGAATGGCAGAAGGACGCGCCCGACAAGTATGACATTGCCCAGGTTGAACGTTTGCGGCTGGACAGGCCGATGCGCGTCTCCTTTGCATATTCCAAGGATATCCGTCGGAAACTGCCTGGCGTCTTGCATGGCTTCAAGGGCGGCGAGTTCGACCTCGAAGAGAACGGCAAGCGGATTAAGGTTCCGAATTGGAAGCTGGCGCGGGTGGAAGCTACGGTCGACATGCAGGATTTCATGCTTCGACGCGAGGCGGCCATGAATCCGGAAGCAGGCGAGGGCGGCAAAAACAGCTATTTTGAGGTGGAGAAGGTGCTGAAGCCCGGTCAAGCCCTGGTGGTTCATTTCCACCAGCACGGCAGCGCCGCCAGCGAGCGCCAGGGCAATTATATCCGGCGCTTGTGCGAGAACAGCCGTGGCAAAGCCATCTATCACCAGGTCAAAGTCGCGCCAGACCCAGACGACCCGAATATCCGGCGCTACGAATTGAAGACCTTGCCGCAGTTCTGGTTCTATACGCCTAAAGGCGAGTTGTCGCAGCGCCTGGCTGAGCGGTTTACCGAGTCAGACTTGGAGAAGGCTCTGGAGTCGGCGCGACGCGCCCGGTGAAGGGGGCGTTGCGTACATACGGCAAGCTAAAGCTTGAACTACATACGGGCCCTGGAGTCGGCGCGACGCGGCCCGGTGAAGTGGGCAATGCGCTTCACGTCGTCGTCGTCGCTTGCCTGGTGCGCTGGGTGACATTTTCGCGCCAGGGTTGGTCAAGGCTGCCAAAATAGAGGCCAATCAATCGTTCCAGTGCGATGTCGCCTAGCACTTCGCGTTCATAGATGCAGGCGTCGACCATTTCCGGATAGAAGTAGGCCGTGTCGCAGAAGTCGAGGATGAGGAAGGGCTTTTTGTTATTCCGGTGCAGGCGGTGTTCGAAGATGTACTGCGCGACTCCTGGGAAGGCTCTGGCGGTCAGGAGGATGGCGTCGGGCGGGCCAGGCGCCGCTGTCATCACCTGCTTCATGGCGGCAAAGCCGTTTTCGTTTTGGTCGCGGACGCAGAGTTCTTCTTGCCAGGTCATTTTATTGTCGTTGACGGCCAGCTTGGCGCCTTGGCAGAGTTGCCTGGTGGCGGCCAGGTCAGCCGGGCCGACGGCCAGAGCCAGGCGACGGAATTGGTGTCTAGCCAAGAGGCGGCCGAGGACTAGCCTGGCGTCTTGGACGAGGTCCAGGCTGATTTGGCTGGCAGGTTCTTGGAGTTCATAGTTGCCCACCACCAGGTAGGTCACTTTGGCCTGGTTGAGTGTGCGTACCAGGTCGTCGTCCACTAGTCCTGTCACCAGCAGTGCGTCCAGCCTTGCTTCGGTCATCCATTGCACAGGGTCGAGTGCGGCCATTTCCGCTTGCCAGAAGACTTCGCAGTTATGCTGCGGCGCAGTGCGCAGGACATTTTGCAGCAGCCGGATGGAAAACGCGCTCTGCGGTGGTTTGCGGATGCGCCAGCTGAGCAGTCCGATGCGTTTGGTTCTGTCTTTGACCAGGCGCCGATCCAGGGTTGGGTTGACGTATGTTCCGGTCTTGGCCTTGGTGACTACCAGGCCGCTGTCGCTGAGCAGTCCGATGGCTGACAGGATGACTTGGCGTCCGACGCCGAAGCGGTTGGCCAGGCAACGGATGCTGCCCAGTTTTTCCCCTGGCAGCAATCGGCCGGTATAGATGCTTTCGCTGATCCGCCCGGCGATCTCCCGGGAGTGGGACAAGCGTTCTTTCAGCGGTGGATGCATAAAGGCACCGTGGTGAGGCGTGAGTTCTTCGACGGATTGATTGATTCAACTATATGTTGGCGGCGGCGAGGTGTCAAGCGGCGCCGCCTGGAAAAGACGGCTGCGGCTGTGGGTGCGCCGCTGCTGAAAACGGCAACGCCGCCAGCCGGGGAGTCGGCATGACGGCGTTGAGGTTGAGAAGGCGGCAAGGCGTCGGCGATCAGCCGCGGCGGCTCCGCAGCTTGCCCTTTTCCATGAATCCGTCATAGTGGCGGGCGAGGAGATAGGTCTCGATTTGGCGCATGGTGTCCAAGGATACGCCGACAATGATCAGCAGGCTGCTGCCGCCGAAGAATTGCGCGATCGTGCCGGGAATTTGCATCCAGTTGCTCAGGATCATCGGCAGGATGGCCAGGGCGGTGAGGAAGATGGCGCCTGCCAGGGTGATCCTGGTCATCGCCTTGTCCAGGAATTCCGCTGTCGGCTGTCCTGGCCTGATGCCTGGGATATAGCCGCCCTGCTTCTGCAAGTCGTCAGCGATCTTGATTGGGTTGAATTGGTTGGCGACCCAGAAGAATGAGAACAGGAGGATCATGGCGCCGTAGATGATCAGGTAGGACCAGCTGCCATGTTGGAAGAGCGGCGCCAGCCAGCCGACGATTCGCCAGTTGGGGAGCATGCGCAGGATCATCATCGGGAACGACAGGATGGCGCCGGCGAAGATGATCGGCATGACGCCGGAATAGTTGACGCGGAGCGGCAGATAGCTTTTCTGGGGGACGCTGGAGCCACCGACGCCAGCTACGCGGCGAGCATAGTTGACGACGATTTTGCGCTGGCCCTGGGTGAGCATGATGGCGCCGGCGCAGACCAGCAGGAACATGGCCAGGAGCAGGAACAGGTGGATGGTGTTGATGTCGCTGCCGCCGGTCGCTGCGCCGCCGACGACAAGGGTGATGAGGCTGACGACCGCCTGGGGCAGGCGACCGATGATGTTGACCGTGATGATCAGGGAGGCGCCGTTGCCGACGCCGCGCTCCGTGATCATCTCGCCCAGCCACATGATCAGCATGGAGCCGGCCGTCAAGGTGGTGACTGTCGACAGGATGAAGAAGAAGCCTGGATTCGGGACGACGGCCAGGTTGCCTGGGAGCCTCAGGCGTTCGGGATTCATCATGGCCAGCGAGAACATGGTTCCCTGGATGACGCAGATCACCAGCGTGGCGTAGCGCATGATCTGGTTGTACTTTTGCCGGCCGGTCTCGCCTTCGCGCAGCATTCTCTCCAGCTGGGGTATGACTGGCGTCATCAGCTGCAAGATAATCGAAGCCGAGATGTAGGGCATGATGCCGAGGGCGCCGACTGCGAAATTCTCCAGGGCGCCGCCGCTGAACATGTCAAGCATGTCAAACACGCCGCCGGTTCCGCGGTTGCCGCCTAGCTGCTTGAACAACTCTGCCAGGGCAGCGGGGTCCACCCCAGGACAGGGGATCAGGCAGATGACCCGGCAGAGCGCGATAAGGCCAAACGTGAAAAGTAGGCGTTTTTTCAGTTCGGGTATCTTGAAGCAGTTCAAATATGCTGAAATCATATCCGATCCCTTGTCATTTTGCGGGTTCTGTGTACGGTCTGCTGGTGTTGTCTCCTGGAAGCCCTGTCCATTTAGTTCCGCCATTTAGCCTGTCATGGCTGGCCATGACGGTCATCGGTGAAGCAGGCTGCTCCGCTTGAGTCCCAGCCTGCTTTTGGCGGCCTGAGATGGACAGGTCAACGGCGACCGGTTCCCTTTCAGGAGGCCGTTCCGGTCTGGGGCCGAGCCAGGGTGTCCACTTCCTGGCAGGTGCCGCCTGCCGCCTCGATTTTGCCGCGGGCGCTGGCGGAGAACTTATCCGCGCTGACGTTCAGGGCCTTGGTCAGTTCGCCGTCGCCAAGGATTTTCAGCGGCTGGTTGACTTTGCCCAGGAGGCCGGTCATTTGCAGCGTCTTTTTGTCAACCGTGTCGCCGGCCTGGAAGCATTCTTCCAGGACGCACAGGTTGATGACGCTGTATTCGATGTGGTTGGGGTTGTTGAAGCCACGCTTGGGCACACGGCGGATCAGGGGAATCTGCCCACCCTCGAAGTATGGGCGGCGGCTATGGCCGGAGCGTGCGCCAGCGCCTTTTTCACCGCGACCAGAGGTGCGGCCGTGGCCGGAGCCGTCGCCGCGGCCGACGCGTTTGCGGTTTGGGCGTGGAACGGTGTTGTGGAGGTCATGGAGTTTCATGGCTTTATCGCATCCTCACGTGAAGGTTGTCGTGCGTTTTACAGGGCGTTGCGGTCGCGCTTAGCCAGGATTTCGGCTCTGGTGCGCAGTTTGCCGAGGGCGGTGAAAGTGGCCTTGACCACGTTGACGGGGTTCTTGGAGCCGAGCGACTTGGCCAGCACGTCCTTGACGCCGGCCAGTTCAAGAACATGGCGCATGCTGCCGCCAGCGATGACACCGGTGCCCTCGGAGGCTGGCCGCACCATGACGTTGGCGCCGCGGTAGTTGGCGTGAACCAGGTGGGTCACGGTGCTGCCGTGCATGGGCACGACGGTCAGGCGCTTGCGGGCTTGCTCCCCGCCCTTGCGGATAGCGTCTGCCACTTCGTTGGCCTTGCCAAAGCCCATGCCGACATGGCCGTTTTGGTCGCCGACGACCACCAAGGCGCTGAACGAAAAGTTGCGGCCGCCTTTGACGACTTTGCTGCTGCGGTTGATGGCGACGACGCGCTCTTCCAGCTCGCCAGTAGCGCCGCGTTCTTCCAACACGCCCGCGACGGCCTCGGCAAGGTTCGTCTTGGACCGCAAATCTTCGTTCTCATGCTTATCTTTGAATTGATCTGCCACGGAAAAATCTCCCAATCCTTGGTGATCCCAGATGCTTGATGGCCGTCATCGTCGCAGTCGTCGCAAAAAAGCGCAATCCTGGCGACGCGGCCGTGGTTGTTGTTCAGAATTCGAGGCCGGCCTCTCGGGCGGCGTCAGCCAGGGCCTTGATGCAGCCGTGATAGAGGAAGCCGCCGCGGTCGAAAACGACGCTTTTGATGTTGATGGCAAGGGCTTTTTCAGCGATGCGTTTGCCGATGATGGCGCCAGCGGCGACGTTGGCGCGCAGCTTTTGCTCGCGCATGTCTTTTTCGAGGGTGGAGGCCGCCGTCAGGGTGGTCATGCGGTCGTCGTCAATGATCTGGGCGTAGATGTGGCTGCCGGTCCGGCATACGCTGAGGCGAGGCACGGCGGCGGTGCCAGCCAGGCGGCGGCGGAGCCGGGCATGGCGTCTGGCGCGGGCTTGTTTTTTCGTTTGTTTGCTCATAGTGTGAACTTTCACTTTGCTGCCGACGCCGGCAGCCACTGGATTTGCCAGTTCAGGCCGGAAGGCGGCAGGAAGACCACGGGTGGACTAGCCAGGCCGGAAAAATCATCAGGCGCCGACTTTCTTGCCCTCCTTGAGAGTCAGTTTTTCGCCGGCGTAGCGGACGCCTTTGCCATGATAGGCGTCGGGCGGGCGGAAGCCGCGGATAGTGGCGGCGACCTGGCCGACCAGCTGCTTGTCAATGCTTTCGAGGCTGATGTGGGTTTGGTCTGACATGCTGGCCGTGACGCCCTTGGGAATGACGTATTCTACCGGCTTGGAGTAGCCCAGGTTCAGGCTCAGCTTATTGCCGGCCAGCTGGCCGCGATAGCCGACGCCGGACAGCTCCAGGTCGATCTTGAAGCCGGTGGAGACGCCCACGACCATGGCGTTGAGCAGGCTCCTAGTAGTGCCATGCAGCATCTTCTGCTGGCGAGCGTCACTGTCCCGGGCGACGGTGAGAACGCCGTTGTCAACGGTGAAGGTGATGCCTTCAGGAAGGGTGTGTTTCAGGGTGCCCTTGGGCCCGGTGACGACAACGTCCTGGCCGGACACGTCGATTTTCACCTTGCTGTCAAGAGCGATTGGTTTGTTGCCCATGCGTGACATATTTGGATCTCCGTGCTTGAGAGGTGTCGAACTGGTGCGGACTGTCTATCACCAGACGTAGCAGAGCAGTTCGCCGCCAACCCTGCGTTTGCGGGCGTTCCGGTCGGTCATCAGCCCGTTGGAGGTGGACAGGATGGCCACGCCGAGCCCGCCTAAGACGTGCGGGATGTTTTCGCAGTTGACATAGACTCGGCAGGACGGCTTGCTGATTCTGCGCAGTCCCTCGATGACCGGGGTGTTGTGCTTGCCCTTGTATTTCAGGACGATGGTCAGGTTCTTCTTGTTGCCGCCGATGTCCTCGACGCTGTAGCTTTCGATGTAGCCTGCGTCTTTGAGGGTTTCCGCGAGGGCGGCTTTCATCTTGGAGGAAAACATGGTGACTTGCGGCAGCCTGGCGTTGGACGCATTGCGCATTCTGGTCAACATGTCGGAAATAGGATCGCTCATGCTCATGGGGCCGACTCCTTCTGGTGCAGTTTACCAACTGGCTTTCGTCACGCCTGGAATCTGTCCGCAGTTGGCAAGTTCGCGGAAACAGATGCGGCACAGGTGGAATTTACGGATGTAGGCCCGGGCACGGCCGCAGCGTTCGCAGCGGAAATAGCCGCGAGCGGCGAATTTGGGGGTCCGTTGGGACTTGACGATGAGACTTTTCTTAGCCACGTTTGGATTCCTCTTCAGTTGGCGAACGGCATGCCCAAGAGAGCGAGCAGGTCCCGGGCTTCGTCATCGGTTTTGGCGGTCGTCACGATCGAGATGTTCATGCCGATGGTGTGCTTGACCTTGTCCAGGTCGATTTCGGTGAACACGGATTGATCCGTGATGCCGAAATTGTAGTTCCCGGCGCCGTCAAAGGCTTTTGGGGACACTCCCCGGAAGTCGCGCACACGCGGCAGCACGATGTTGATGAGGCGGTTGAGGAAGTTGTACATCACTCCGCGACGCAGGGTGACGCTGGCGCCGACAGGCATGCCTTTGCGCAGCTTGAAGTTGGAGATGTTCAGCCGCGACTTGGTGATGACCGGCTTTTGGCCGGTGATGCTGGCGATGGTGTCGACAGCAGCCTGCAAGACTTCCCGATCCTTGTCCGTGCCGACGCCGGTGTTGACCACGATCTTGCTGATTCGCGGGACCTGCATCGGGTTCTTGTAGCCGCGCTTTTCCTTCAGCTGCGGCGCCACGGTCTTAGTGTATTGTTCGTAGAGGGTGCTGGTTATCATGGTAGTGACCTCGCGCTTTCCGTTTTATTTGGCGGTGCGCCTGGCGCGATAGCGTTCTTCCGACATGACGTTGGAGATGTGGATAGGCATTTCCACGTCATTGATCCCGCCGTTGGGATGGGCCTGGGAGCGGCGGATAGTCTTTTTCCGGACGGATACGCCTTCGACGGTCACGCGCTGTTTCTTGGGATCGACTTTGAGGACTTTGCCGCTTTTGCCCTTGTCGGCGCCAGCAATGACAAAGACCACGTCATTTTTCTTGATGTTCGCCTTAGCCATATCAGAGCACCTCCGGAGCCAAAGACACGATTTTCATGTAGTTTTTGTCGCGCAATTCGCGGGCTACGGGGCCGAAAATGCGGGTTCCCCTAGGGTTGCCTTGGTCATCGATGATGACGGCGGCATTTCGGTCGAAGCGCAGGCATGAGCCATCGGCGCGGCGGATGTTCACGGCAGTTCGCACGATCACGGCTCGCACCAGTTCGCCTTTCTTGATGGCGCTGTTGGGCTGCGCTTCCCTGACGCTGGCTCGCACCACGTCGCCGATGCTGGCGTAGCCTTTGTGCTGGCCGATGCAGCGGAGCGCCTTGATCTTTTTGGCGCCCGAATTATCGGCCACTTCCAAGACGGTTTGCATTTGAATCATGGTAGGGTCTCCTCACTCGGTGACAGCTCGTTTGAGGATGGTGACGAGGCGCCAGCGTTTGGTCTTGCTGAGGGGGCGGGTTTCCATGATTTGGACCACGTCGCCGACCTTGGCCTCGTTGTTTTCATCGTGCACGTAGCATTTGCTGGTGAAGGTCACGACTTTTCGGTAGAGCGGATGCGCAGCCCGACGGTAGACCTTGACGACCAGCGTCTTGTTCTGCTTGTCGCTGACCACGGTGGCGGTCAGGACTTTGCGCAGATTGCGTTGTTGTTGGGTATCTTCTTCTGGCATGTCAGCGACCTCGCTCAAAGGGCGTGTTGTTTGCGGGCGGTCATTTCGGTCATGATTCGGGCGATATCCTTGCGGAGCAGCCTGATGCGGGCCGAGTTCTCGAGTTGCCCAGTCTGGGCTTGGACGCGGAGGTTGAACAATTCCCTTCTCGCTTCCTCCAGGGCGCGGGTCAACTCCTCGGGAGTCATGTCGCGGATTTCTGCTGGTTTCATCGGTTGTTCCTTATGTCAGCCTTGGCTCTAGAGCCAGGGCTGGGCGATGGGAATGTCTTAGACGACGGTGTTCTGGCGGGTGAGGAAGCGGCAGCGGAAGGGGATTTTGCTGGAAGCGAGGGCAAGCGCTTCCCGGGCGATGGTTTCGGTGCAGCCGCTGATTTCGATGATCATGTTGCCGGGGCGGAGTACGGCAACCCATTCTTCCGGTGCGCCCTTGCCTTTGCCCATTCGTGTTTCCAGGGGCTTCTTGCTGACCGGCTTGTCCGGGAAGACTCGGATCCAGAGTTGGCCTCGGCGTTGCATCCGGCGGGTGGCTGCTACGCGGGCGGCTTCGATCTGCTTGGCGGTGAGCCAGCCGCGATCGAGAACCTGGAGTCCGTATTCTCCAAAGTCCAGCTTATTGTTGCTGGTCGCGGTTCCCGCGCGGGCGCCGCGCTGCACCCTTCGGTGCTTTACGCGTTTTGGCATCATGGCCATGTTTCGTATCCTCCCAGTTTTCGGGTTTGCATATCCAGACTTTAATACCAATGAGGCCGGCCAGGGTGTGGGCCTCGGCGAAACCATAGTCAATATTGGCGCGGAGCGTGTGGAGCGGGATTTTGCCGTCCTTGTATTGCTCGGTGCGCGCCAGTTCGGCGCCGTTGAGGCGACCGGAACAGCGTACCTTGATGCCTTCGGCGCCGAGTTGCATGGCGGTTTGGATGGCGCGCTTCATGGCGCGGCGGAAGGCGATGCGGCGAACCAGCTGCTGGGCAATGCTTTCGGCGACGAGCTGGGCGTCGATTTCAGCCTGCTTGATCTCCCTGATTTCCAGGATGATTTCCTTGTCGCCGGTGATTTTCGCCAGGCTGGCCTTGATTTTGTCAATGCCGACGCCTTTCTTGGCGCCGCGCTCCTGGTCGGCGTCACCACGTCTTTGCGGGCCGGTCGGAGCTGCCTGGCCAAAGCGTCCTGACAGGATGACGCCCGGGCGCCCAGTGAAAATAGTGATGCGGACGCGGCGCGCAAAGCGCTCGATGACGACTTTGCTGACGGCTGCGTTCTCTAGTTCGCTGTGCAAGTGTTCCCTGATTTTCAGGTCCTCTTGCAGCAGGGTTCCGAATTGCGCCTTGCGGGCGAACCAGCGCGATTTCCAGTCCTTAGTGACTGGGAGGCGGAACCCGATTGGATTGACTTTTTGACCCACAGTAGACTCCTGTCGTTATTCCTGGTCGGTGACGGCGATGCGGATGTGACTGGTGCGTTTGCGGATGCGACCGGCGGAGCCGCGGGCTTTGGGCAGGAAGCGCTTCAAGGTTGGCCCCTCGCCAATGACAGCTTCCTTGACGATGAGGAGGCTGCGGTCGACGGGGCGCACGCTAGAGTCTTTGCCGGGCTCGGCGTTTTCAGCGTTGGCAATGGCCGACTTGAGGGTTTTTTCAATCAGCCGGGCGGCTTTCCGCGGAATCAGGCTGAGCATGTCCAGCGCTTCGACGGCTGGTCTGCCCTGAATCAACCGGGCGACTTCGCGGGCCTTGAACGGCGAAATCCGCACATTTTTAGAGATGGCTAGCTTTTTCATGCTGACTTCCTGCTGTTCATGGAGAGGACTGGCGTTGACAGCGCCAAACCGTGGACAGTCGAGACTGGCGCCGCCAGTCTTGGTTTTGATGGCTTGATTTACTTGTTGAGATGGATTTTGGCGGTGGACGGCTTGGCTGCGGCTGCTATAGCCGGCTGAGCCGCATCATTCCGCGCTCAGCTGGCATCCAGGCGTCAGGCTGGCCATATCGCCTTGAATTACCACGGCGGCGCTTATTTCGGGTCGCACTTCAACGACTCGCAGACGAGCCGTCACCGTGCTGTCTCCCGACATCAGCCGCCATACGCTGCCGGTCTTTAGTCCGGCCAGGAAACCGCAGTCGAGCACGACGAGTTGGAGCTCTTCGTTGACTGCCAGCACGCCGCAGCCTTGTTTTCCGGGACCACCGCCGCCTCGCCGGGCGACTATCGACAGCGGTTTGAGACTGTTCTCAACAGCCCTTTGCAGGGCCTTGATCCGTTCTGACAATTCACGACGCAGGGCGTCGCTTGGCTGCAGCACATCCAGAACCGAGTTCAGGTATTGTTCAAAGCTTCGGGCTGCGTCTTCGACCTCAAGCTGCCGTTTTCCGGCCAGGTTGAGCGCTTCGAGCGCCTGGGCTGCCAGGGCGTCGCCGTCTAGGTCCTCCTTGCGTCGAACCAGATGGCTGGCTTGCAGTTCCAGCTGCCGCATCCGTTCCACTACAGCATGACTTTCCAAATAAAAGTCAGCATAGCGGGAGCGGATTTTTTCCAGCTCTTTTTTTGCTTTGCCTAATTCGAGTTCCAGGTCCAGGATGCGTTTTTCCGCTGATTCCCGGGCTTCTCGCGCCTCCTTCAATGCAACGGCATCGCCTGGCGTGGAAGAGACCGGCGCAGTTGCAGCAAGCAGAGAAAACACCGTGAAAAAAAACGGAAGTAATAATCTAAACCCAATTGTTCGGTTTTTCCAATCCATAGAAATGATTTTTTTAAATTTTGGCGATTTTTTTTGATTTTGGGTCTTCTGCGCTGGCTGTCGCTCCTCTCGCCGTTCGCCCCGGGCTAAAGTCCGGGCACTGAACGGAGAACTCCTCGCCGCTCATCACTCATCACTCATCATTCAGCCGCTCGCCCCTTATTCTATAGGTCGTGATTCTATAGGTCGTGCGATTATTTTGAATGCGACATCTCTTTGGAATGTTGGCAGGTCGATGGTCAGGTCTGGTGAGTCGTCTGGGACTTGGCATGTTTTTGTTTCGATGACTTCGCCTGTCTGCAAGTCCCAGAATTCGATATCGTAGTTTCCTGGTTGCGGGGCTGTTGTCTTTAGGCTGACTTTATCTCGGGTTGCGGCGTTTTTGTTTTCCAGGTCAGTGAAATAGAAGTCGCGGTCAAAGACCCAGCCGAGGATTCGGTCGGGTCGGTGGAGGAGATTGGCTTCGAGGGCGGTGTCTGGGATGGTGAAGGCTGTGGCGGCCATGCCTCGGCGGTCCTCGGCGGCGCCGAAGCGGTTGAGGGTGACATAGTGGTGATAGAGGTTTTTTTCTTCCACTAAGGCGAACCACCAGTACATCGGGATGATGCCGGCCTCGTTGAAGAACCCGGTCCAGAGTCCGATAGGGATTTGTTTCAGCAGGTTGCCCATGTTGTCGGCGTAGGACGAACCCCCGAATTCGGTGATCGCCATGGGCTTTTTGCGGGCCTTGGCAAAGGCCGTGCCGTCGCGCAGCATCTTGACTAGGCTGGCAGTGCCGCTGCCGAGACTGTAGTAGGCGTCGGTGGAGATGAAGTCGAGTTCCGGGAGGGTGGCGATGGCGTCGTTGATGCGTTGGTAGCTGAGCATCCAGTGGGTGTTGACCGGATGCTTGTAGAGGTCGATGGTCTTCAGGTAGGCACCCATGTCCCGATGCCAGGCCGCGACGCTGGGGTCGTGGTAGAATTCGAGGGACGGGCCGGTCAGGTCGACTTCGGTGAACAGTTTCCAGGACAGCAGATTCGGGCTGGCGGTCCAGCGGGCCACGATATAGTCGAGGAGTTTGCGGGTGGCCTCGTGCGCGCGTTCATTTACAAAATATTCCTCGCATTTTTCCAGGAAGCCGCCGTTGGCCTTGTTGTAGGGGTTACGTTCCCATTCCGTATCGTAGGTCATGCCGAATTTGCCATGATTGTTGATGACTAAAATAAGGTAGATGCCATTGGCTTCGGCCAGGCGGAGGATGTGGTCGAGCATCCAGGCGCGGTATTGGTTGTAGTGGCCGACGCCATGGAAGCCGGGCGCGTCGTTGATCCATTCCAGGGCGAGCCACCAGGAACACATCCAGACCTCGACGACGTTGATGCCGCAATCGCGGTATTTCCGGAATAGGCGGTCGTAGGCCGCTAAACCCTGATCCTCCCAGGTCGAATAAGGGACGACGGACCGATAGCGGTTGTCAAAAGGCGAGCGGACGTTGATGCCCAGGCCCCAGAACGGCAGGCCGCTGTCATAAACGAAGAATTGGTCGTGCTTGGGGTCGCGGTAGACAAAGCCGCGGAAAGTCTCCGGGCCGGTGCGGGCCTGGAAGCGCGTCTCCGGGATTTCGTATGCCTGCCCGTCGATTTCCATTTGGAAGCTGGCGGTGTGTTCGCCCTCTTGGCGCGGGCAGTAGCGCACCTTGAAGCAGGGTTCGCCGTCTGGAACCAGGCAGCGGGTCTTGTCCCATTCTTCGGGATTATAGAGGAAGTCCTCAAAATAGAAGCCGCGGACCGTTTCGGTCTGGCCGGCCGGGGTGGTGATGGTTGCCAGCAGCTTAGTTCGACTGGAATCGAACGGCGCTGCGGGCCAGGCTTCCGGGCGAAGGGTGAATTCGATGCGTTCGCCCACCAATGGCCGGCGGGGCTGGTAGCTGAAGTCGCTGACCTGCGTGGTTGGCGCAGCAGGGGCCGAGGGCAGCAGGCGGATGCTTTCCAGCCGGACAGTGCCGGCGTACGGCGTGGTTTCGCCGGTGTCGAGTTCGAGGATGCAGCCGAATTCGAACATGTTGGCCGCAGTCAGCGAGTTCCATGGGCGGTTATGGCCGTGGCATTCCCAGGTCTCGACCGCGCTGCGACCGCGCAGGGGGGCGATGACCGTGGCGACGCCGTCATTGGCGGGCGGCATCCGGCGGCGGATTTGGCGCCAGAGGTGGTCGTTGTCCTTGACGAAAAGAGTGATCATGGTGGTTGGCGGCAGGTCGTCTGGAAGCCGAAAACGCCATTCGAAGCTGCCGGCGGTCAGCCAGGCGGGATTGCCGTCAGGACGGGCGACCACTTCCAGGCGGGCGGGGAAGGCGACCGGCAGAGCCAGGGCGGCTGCTGCGTCGCCCTCGGCTGGCAGCGTGGCCAGGGCAGAGGTCTGGGGCGTGTTGCCGTCCTTCCAGACGCGGCTTTGCCAAGCGCCAGCCTCTTTGGAAAAGTCCGTGATAGAGACCGGTTCGGGGGCAGCCGCGAAGCCTGCCTGCGAAAGAAGGACGCCCAGGATGAACAGAAATGATTTTATACGCATAGTGACAGTCGGGGACGGTAGTTGTCGTAGATGGTTTTTTGGGTGGTGGTGGTTCAGGGCGCTGTTGGCAGATAGTAGAAGCCGAGGTTGCAGCCGACAGTGCGCTCAGCGCCGCCCTGGTGGCGGTTCAGCTGGACGACGGCTTCCGGCTCGCCGTCAGCGCCAGCGGGCTTCCAGACGGCCATGGTGGTGGAGCCGCCGCCGTCCATGTTGACGCCGGTCTGGGCGCCGAGGTGCCGCAGCCATTCGCCGACTTCGCCGGTGGTGGAGCCTTGGCTGTACTGGGGCTGGCGGCCGTCAATGACGACGATGAGCAGGACGCGCTTGTCAGCCGTGAGGCCATAGCCGGTGCGTGGCGCCAGGCTTTGGTTGCCTTTGATGACGTTGCCGTCTTGCAGCACGAAAGTGAAGCCGGAGACGGCAGTGACAATGCCGGTCAGGTTGGTTTCGGCGTTGGTGGTGATCAGGTCGGCGGTGCCGTCCTGGCGGATGATTAGGGAGGGGCGGCCGTTGGGATCGCTGACCAGTTCGCCTTCAGAAATCACCAGGCCCAGCTTGGCCGCATATTTGTGAGAGAAAGGCTTCTGCCAAGGAATCCAGGGATTGGAATTGACGGCGAAGACCATGTTCAGGCCAAAACCGCCGTCGTCGGCTGGCCGACGGGCCTGGCGGATGAAGTCGCGGGTTTTCTGGCGCCGGGTGTTGATGTTCTGCTCTGGAAAGTCCGGCATCGGCTTGCCCCAGTCGGCATCGCGGCCAGTGGCGCGCAAACGCAGCCCTGGCGTGTCCAGGTCGACCCGGGCGACGTTGATCTGCATCAGGCGAGGGGTTTCCACGGTCATTTTGGCATGGCGGATGCCTGGATGCAGTTCAACGGCTTTGCTCCAGTCAAAAGAACCTTCCTGGGCTAGGGTCAGGAGAGACGACAGGAGCATAGCGATGGTCAGGAGCAGGGCAACGGTTTTTTTCATGGCGTCCGGCTTTCGGGAAAGGGGTGAATGACAGGCAAGATGCCGTTACATTTTGATGAGCTAAGCTTTAATATAACGTATAAAAGGGCGATTTGATTGGCGGTTGCCGGCGGGGGGGCTTATTTCGGGGTGATGGTCAGCCGGCCGATGCTGCCGTGGAAGAAGTTTCCGAAACGGTAATGGGCGCCGACCGTGTAGGCGCGCGGATAGCGCTGATAGCCGCTGGCAGGAATAGTTTCGCCAACGACGCCATTGACCGCGAGCGACAACGTCTGTTGATCGAAGCGGACAGTGATGCGGCTCCACTGGCCAGCAGTAAGCGGCGGGCCAGTGACCGTGAGCATGGCCAGTACCTGGTTGCAATAGATGCTGGCGACGGGTCGGTCTTGGCGCAGCCCGAGCACGAATCCGGCGGAGTCGTTGCCGAACAAGGTCTGGTGGGCAGTGAATTCCGTGGGCATGACGTCCATCTCGACTTCATAGCCGGCGTAAGGCGGAACTGCGCCAAGCGGGACGCTGATGTAGCTGGCGCCGGTGAAGTCCAAGGCATGGCGGCCTTGTTCATCCTGGCGGTGCTTGGGCGCCAGGTCAGGATAGTTCTCAGAGCCTTTGCGGGCGATGAAGGTGTCCATGGGATTGCCGTAAATGCTTTCCCCGGCAGCGACGCCAGTGGCCTGGGGAGTGAAGCCGCCGAGGACGCCGAGCAGCTCCTGACTGGCAGGCGTGAAGAAGACAGAGCCGCGCTGCGGCGAAAAATCGTAGGCGAGCGGCATCAGCAGACCGCAGTCAGCCGTGATGGCTCGGGCAGCGTTCTCAGCCACCGAGAAAACGTGGAATGACTCTGTCGCCCCTGTCGGCCGGAACAGCGAAACAGCTGCGCTCCGGTAGGTCTGATAAATCTGGTTGACGGTTTGGACATAGAAGACGGCGTTGGCACGGGTCGGGCGAGCCAGAATCGTGAAGCTGGCCTCTTTCTGGTTCAGCGGCGGTGGCATGGCGACCTGGGAGGCATACAGCCGGAAGACGAGGTTGAATCCATGCGGTCCGGCAAAGCCGTAGCTGCCCAGCCGCAGCAGTTCAGCGACCTTGAGCCGACCCTGGGCGACCCCAGGCAGATCGACTTCGATCTCAGCGCTGGCAGCATCCTCGCGGCTGAGACTGGCATAGCGGGCGACTGGCCAATGCGTGATCGGCTCGTCAGTATAGGTCCAGACGGACGGCTCGGGCATGTCTTCCGGCGGCCAGTTCTTTGGGCTGCGGACGCGCAGGGACGGCGCGCCGTGCCAACGAATCGCGCCGGTGAGGCGGACAGGCGACTGGCGGCTGGCCTGGAAAGCGGCGGCAATGGCGACGCGCTCCGTTGTTTCGCGGTAGTCTGGCAGAACGCTGTGCGAATAGATGACGTCGCAGCCTTCAAGGATTTCCAGGTTGCGCAACTCAGACGCTGATTTGGCCTGGACCGTGATCGCGACGGCGCCGTCGACTGCGGCTGGACTGACGGTGAGAGTGGCGCTGGCGCTGCGGTCAAGGTCGCGGAGCGGCTGTTTGACCCAGACGTAGTCCCAGTTCCAATTGGCCCGCAGCTCAATGGGCTGCAAGCCTTCGCTGACCGTAAACGCCGTTCCTGCCGCGGTCACGGTCAGCTGGGGGATGAGTACCTGGTGCTGGAGCAGGTCTGGTGTCGGCACGGTGAAGACAACGGCGGTCAGCTCGGCGGTCGCCAGCTGCCGCGGCGGGAATTGGTGTACAGTCTGGCCGCTGAGATTGCACAGGCGCACGTCCAGCGTGTATTTCGGCGCTGGCGCGGTGCCATCCGGGACATTGACGATTTCGATTTCCAAAGCCTCGCCAGCAGACAGGATGCGCCGTGAGCTGATGATCAGGTTGGGCACAGCCGGGTCATCGCCTGGCAGCACGGTCGGCGTCGCGTTCTTGGCCTGGGCGGCGAAATATCGGATGATTCTGCCGGTGCTGAACGAGGTGTTGATGGTCGGTCGGAAGCAGGTGTTTTCGTTTTCCTCGTCCCATTCCACTAAGTTGATTACATCGGCCTTGGCGAGCAGGGCGCTGCCGACTGTGCCGCGGAGCATGTCAGTGCCGAATGCGTCCAGGCTGTAGCCCAGCAGCTGGCAGTTCGCGTGGCCGATTTTCGTGCCCCAGGCCAGGTACTTGCCTTGGAATTCCGGTTCGGCGAGGACACTGTGCAGGATGGGTATGGTGAAGTTGCGGTCGGTGTCGCGGTCATAGCGGCGATTGCTGATAGCAGGAGAATTGTGATAGTAGCCGTCGACGACGCGGAGCCATTGACGCAGACTTTCGCGCATGGCGTCGATGTCAGCCTTGCTGTAGGGAGCATTCTTGCCGCCGGTCTTGGTGATGTGGGTCAGCGTGGCATGCGGCATGATGATGAAATGGTCGCCGAGGCGTTCAATCAGCGCTTTTTTCAAAGCGGCCCAGAAGACCAAATCATTGCCTTTGGACGGTCCTGGATAGGTGGTGATGACGATTTTGCTATTGATTCGGTAGGCTTGCGGCGAGGCCAGGGCTTCAGCGGCCAGTTCCAGGTATGGTTCCAGCAGAGCCGGGTCTACGGCCGTCCCTGGCGGCGTGAAGCCGGAGTAGGTGAATTCCGGCAGCACGGCAATGGCCGCGCCTGGCGTCCCGCAGTGTCGGTACAAATCGCGGCGGCCTTTAGCACCGGGGAAGAAGGCGAAGCCGTCAATGTCAAAGCGCTTGAGAACCCCGGCCATAGTCTGGTAGGAGAGCGGATTGAGGAAGCCGATGTCGGAATAGACGCCATCGCTGACCGTGAAGGAACCCAGGTCTTGGAAGGACGTGTCCTGGAGCAGGGGTCGGTCGCCCCAGCGGTGCAGGTAGTCGGAGCGCTCCAGGCCGTATTTGAGCTGGGCGCGAGAGAAGAACGCAGTGCGCCCAGAGCGCGGAGCGTAGTTGGCCGAGGCGGCAGAGAGCTGCTTCAGATAGGCTGTCGCCTCCTCGTCGCAGAGTATCTGGCCCAGGGCGAGCAGGGGCGCGTACAAGAGCACTAGGGCAAGCAGCAGGGACGGTGAAAGGCGCATAAGTTGTTGGCTCCGTTGGGGAAAAGGCGGGGAGAACGCGGCGGAAAAAGTCACTGGCGGCAGTTTTTATTGGCGTTCTTCGACGACTTTGCCGTCCTTCCACACCATGATTCCTGATGATGCTTGCTTGGCTTTCTCCCGGGCCTTTGCCGCAGCTCGCCGCAAAGCGATCTCTGCCGCTGCTATGTCGGGATCGCGTTTCACCTGTTTCTGGTTAAAGTCAGCAGTTTGTTTTGTCATGATTGCGTTTTGGGGTAAGGTTTGTGCTATCTGCGGCAGTCGCCTTTTACGGTTGTCCGATCAGGCAGTCTGCGGGAATGTCATATTGCTGATGCAGGCGGCGGATCATATTCAATGACAGTCCCCTGATGCCATTAAGCACCTCGTAAGTGCGCGAGAGCGAGCCAAAGCAGTGAGCGATGTCCTTAGGCTTGAGGCCATGTTGCTACATGGCAAATTTTATCGCCGCGACTGGAGTTGGGGCTTCAATCGGGTAATGTTTGTTTTCGTAGTCGGAAATAACCAGTGAAAGCAGCTCAATTTCATCGGCGACGTCGCCGGTTGGCTCAGGATTTGCCAACGCCAGCGCTTCCAGGCGCTCCATAGCGGCATCAAGCTCAGCATCGTTTTTGATGACTTTGATGTTCATGTTACCACCTCGTTTTATTGTTATGGACATATATAATTTTGTTAATGTGCGAGATCTTGTGATAGAAAAGGAGATTTAGCACAGCGGTTCTGTTTGTTAGACGTCCGGTAGTGCCCCTACTGGGCACCAGTTTTGGGGCACGTCTATCCCCAGGCTAAAGCCTGGGGTTAAGCATGGTTAAGCGCCTACGGCGCAAGGGGGCATGACTGTAAGCATGATGCATCTTCATGGTCTGGAAGCCTGTACAAGACACGTGCCTTGACTCCGCATGTCCATGACTGTCCACTTCCGTCCACGTCCACTCTCCACTAATGTCCACTAAAGTCCACAGTCCATCGTCCACTGATGTCCATTAAAGTCCACTAAAGTCCATTGTCCACTGTCCACTAAAGTGCCTTACCCGGGGTGCCTAGCTCCGCAGATTGCCCTGAACTCCAAGTATCAATCGGTGACCAATACTACAAGCATTCATCACAAAACTTCGCACATTACCTAGCATAACGTAGTCCCATTTTGAGATGTTGCAATGCTGGCTGGCGGCGTTAGGCGACCCTGGGTCGATGATTGCTCAAAAGTAATCGGTCATCGAATTGAACATTGAGTCGTAGGGCGCACCTCCTCTCGCCGTATCTCATTCAGGTTCTTGCAAATCCTTGGGTCGCATACGGGTGCCATTTCTGGTGATGGAAAGCATTATGCCTGTGCGCAGGCAAAATCATGCTCAAGCACAAAATGACTAGGATTCTTCTGAAAACCGTTTGAAAAAGAACGCGCAACGGTCTATTTTTTCACCGGTTCCAGAAATCAGACCCCACCCACCCAAGGGGGGTCTCCCTCCCCAATTTTGTCGCGCGCGCGGGATGCTCTTATATCAATGGCTGACCTATTGTAATGCGTCAGTCTTCTGTAGTGCCTTTACAAGGCACCACTTTCGGGGCGCACCCATCCCCAGGCTGAAGCCTGGGGTTAAGCATGGTTAAGCGCCTACGGCACAAATGGATGTGGACGTTGTGGACATGGTGGACATAGTGGACGGTGGGTGCCGTACGTAGTAGAGCCTTTAGGCTGCCATAATTTTCGCGTTTTTAGCGTTTCTGCTGCTGCGCGGCATACTCAAAAAATCTTGGCGTCCTTGGCGTCCTTGGCGTCTTGGCGTCTTGGCGGTTAATCTTTAACTGACCGATTACGACCTATTACCTCAAAACGGCTTTGCAAACAGGTCGGCTGCTGGCAAAACCGCGGATATGCCATTAAATTGGTTTGTTGACATAATGAATTTTCGGCAGCTGCTACGAAATCACGATTTCTGGGCGTTATTCTGTTTATGAAAGAAGAAATTCGCTATTTGTCTTTGTGTGGCCTGCTGGGTTACGGCTATGCTCCGGAGAGCCTGGCCAACGCCCTGGCTGAACCGCTTGATTTCATCGGGGTCGACGCTGGTTCGACTGACCCTGGGCCGTATTATCTGGGCAGCGGCAAGGGCTTTGTCAAACGGCTGCAAGTCAAGCGCGACCTGGCATTGGCCCTGCCAGAAGCTCTGAGCAGGAAAATCCCGCTGATCATTGGCAGCGCGGGCGGCGCTGGCGCTAGGCCGCATGTTGACGCCACTCTCGAAGTACTCCAGGAAATCGCGGCGGAGAAGAAGCTGCGATTTACGGTGGCGGTCGTGTATTCTGACCTCGATGTCGGCCAACTGCGCCAATGGGCGGCGCAGGGCCGTCTGACTCCGTGCGGCGGTGCCCCGGAGTTTGATCCCGCCTGCCTGGATCAGTTGGCGCATCCAGTTGCCCAGTTTGGCACCGAGCCGATTATCCGGGCGCTACAATCAGGTGCGGACGTGATTTTGTCAGGGCGATGCTGCGACACGGCGATATTTGCGTCGTATCCGATTATGCATGGCTTTCCTGCCGGATTGGCCTTGCATGCCGCCAAGATCGCTGAATGCGGCGCCTTGTGCGCCCGGCCAGTTGGTGCCAATGACTCCCTGATCGTCACCTTGCGGCACGATGCCATGACCGTGAGGCCGCCAAATCCTATCCGCGCTTGCACACCAGACTCGGTGGCTGCGCATTCGTTGTACGAGCAGCCAGACCCAGAGTGCTTCTTTGAGCCGGAAGGCATGATTGACATGCGACAGGCAGAATTCTTGTCGGCTGGCGAGCGTGGCGTGACCGTGCGCGGGACGACTCTGGCGCCAGCGGCAAAGCCGACCCTGAAGCTGGAAGGAGCTGTGCGGCGCGGCTGGCGGACGATTACCATCGCCGGCGTGCGTGACCCTGTCGCTATCGCTAATTTAGACGCTATCGAGAGCGGCGTCCGAGCTGCGGTAGCGACTAGCATGGCCGGGGTCAGCAGCGATTATTCGCTGCGTTTCCTGCGCTATGGCGTAGATGCTGTCAGCGGCGGCCTGGAAGCGCCGCCGGAACCGCTGCCGCGAGAGGCGGGTCTGCTGATTGAAGCGATCGGCCCGACCCAGGAAATCGCTGACACGGTACTCAGCCTGGCACGCTCCAGCGCACTGCACCAGGCTTTCCCTAATCGCAAGGCCACTGCCGGAAACCTGGCGTTCCCCTTCTCGCCGTCTGACTTCCACGGCGGCGAGGTCTTTGAATTCGCGTTGTATCATTTGTTGGACACGACCGGGCTTGAGCTTGATTTCCCCTTGGTGTTGAAGGAGGTTGGCGGTCATGCGGATTTATGATTTGGCGTTTGTCTGCCGCAGCAAGAATGCCGGCCCATTTCAATTCACGGTTGATTTGATGTTCCAGAACGAGGCGGACTTTGAGCGCGTCTTGCAAGCGGCTAATTTCACGCCAACGGCTATTGGCGCTCTGTGCGACGCTGATCCAGCGCGTATTCACATCAAGCCGTTCCGGCGGATTCTGACGATTAAGGTCGTGCTTCCGCGGCGGTGCGGCTCTGGCGGCCCCGGCGATACGGACGTGTATGGCAGCCAGCAGCATTTTCCCCTCGGAGCTATGGAAATCGCATGAAAGACCAGTCCCAGCACCCAAGCCATCCATTGGCCAGCATGGATTCCTTTGATGAACAGACGGACTTGGCGCCGGTTTTGCAGGGCATCCTGGATGACGCAGTCGCTTCCGGTGAGGAATGCGGCTGCCAGCTGACGATATTTCGGCATGGACGGCTGGTCGCCCAGCTATGCGCTGGCTTTGTCGATGCGACTCGCGCCAAGCCCGTTGCGGCGAACACGTTGTTTCCGATTTTTTCTGTAGGCAAAGGCATGATGACCACGGCGTTTCATTGCTTGGTGGAGGACGGGCTGATTTCGTATGACACGCGCGTGGCCGAGGTCTGGCCGGAGTTCGGCGGCCAGGGGCGGGATGATATCCGCGTCTGGCAGGTACTCTGCCATCGGACCGGCATGCACATTGCCCCGCCGACTAAAGACGTGGCGGAAATGGCGAATTGGAATGAGATGTGCCGTCGACTGACGACGATGGCGCCAGCTGTGCCGCCTGGCGGAAAATGCTGCTACCAGGGTTTGACTTATGCTTGGCTGCTCGGCGAAACTGCTGGCCGCGTCGCAGGAAAGCATTTTCAGCAGGTCATGCGTGAGCAGGTCATCGCGCCTCTTGGGCTTGAAGACGAGATGATATTCGGCCTGCCCGCTGCCGCCGAGAAGCGTTGCGCCAGCGTGGATGGCACGGCCTTTGACCAGAGACCGCAGTGGGCTGAGGCCTTTCTCGGCAGCGAAGCGGTTCGCCGCGGTTTTATCCCTTCGGCCAATGGCTTTGCTACGGCTACTGCCTTGGCTCGGCATTACGCTGCCTTGCTTGCCGGCGGCGTGGACGGCGTCAGGCTGCTGGCGCCAGCAACGCTGGAGCGGGCGACCGTGTTGCAACGGCATGAAGACGACCCGATTCCGCCCGGCGGCTGTTGGAATAAATTCGGCCTCGGCTATGTGCTGGCCGGCCCGGAGGGCGACCTGGGGCAGATGTTTGGTCATGGCGGCGCTGGCGGTGCCGAGGGCCTGGCTGACCGGCGCACTGGACTGGCTCTCGGTTTTACCAAGAACAAGTTGTCGCCGCGCCATCCCGACCATCCGGTACGGGACCGCATTTCCCGCGTTCTTGGCCTGACCTTGCGGCACTGGTGAAGGTAAGAGAAGTCACAATTTTGGAAAGGAAAGATGCCTCATGTATGCTATGTTGGTTGATGCTAACAAGAATTTTGTCTGGCAGGAAGTCGCTGAGCCGGTTCGCGGCGCGGACGATGTCCTGATTGAAGTTGCGGCAGCTGGTCTGAACCGCGCTGATTTGTTGCAGCGCAGCGGTGCTTATCCCTCGCCGCCCGGTTGGCCGGAATGGCCGGGCCTGGAGGCTTCTGGCCGCGTTTTGGAAGCGCCAGCCGGATCGCGCTGGCGGCCTGGCGACAAGGTCTGTGCTTTGCTGGGCGGCGGTGGCTATGCCGAACGGGTGTCAGTGCCGGCCGGTATGGTCATGCCAGTGCCAGCAGGACTGGACCTGACAGCTGCGGCAGGGCTTCCCGAAGTGTTTGCGACCGCGTATCTGAACCTGGCGGTGGAGGCTGGCATGAAGGCAGGCGACGTCGTCTTTATCCAGGCTGGTGCCAGCGGGGTGGGCCTGGCGGCGATCCAGTTGGCTAAGCAGACCGGCTGCAAGGTCATCACCACTGTCGGGTCGCCGGAAAAGGCCGCCTTTGTC
>MWEG01000073.1 GCA_002070945.1 Lentisphaerae bacterium ADurb.Bin082 | reverse complement strand
GAAGGGCAGACTTTGTTCCGGGATGCATTCCGCATGCTTGGGATACGCAACACAGCCACCCTTTACCAGGCGGCACAAGCGGAGCTTTGCTTTGAGGCAGTGGACGTTGTGGACCTCATTCACTCAGTTTTACCCTGAGATTTCCGCCAATGCCGTGCTTACCCTGCTGGCTATGGCCTGTGCTCTGCTTGACCGTCAGGTGGCTCGGCTGGCTGATGATTTTGAAACCGCAGGTGGTTTTACGGAGCGACTGTACCGGGTGCGAACTACCAATCGGAAAAACGAGGCATAAAGCCGCAAGGCGATGCTGGCTAAGTGACGGCAGTAGTAGCAATCCCAGCGCCAGTCGCACGGGCAGCGAGGACTCGGCATTGCCCTTGAACGAAAGATGCCGTCGCCGCTTAGCCGGTTTATTTTTTCCCGACCAGGTTGGAGAGTTTGACGTTGGCTGCTTCTTTGGCGGCTTGGGCGTCGGCGTCGAGGTCTGGTTCCGGTTCTGGCGTTGTCGCGGTCGGTTCTGTTTTTTCGAGGCGTTCGAGGCGCTCCCGGTCGATGACAGGCTCGGCTGGTTTTGCTGCAACAGCGGCCGCTGCAGCCTCTGGGGCTGGTGCGGTTTCACGGCGTTTCAAGGCAGCCAGGATGGCAGTGCCTTGGTCAGCCAGGTAGTCCGGGATTTCGCCGCCTGCCTGGACGCCGGCCGTGTCAACGCTTTGTTCGCGGGCCTGGCGGACGACTTCCAGGAAGAAATCCTCCAAGTCGCGAACCGGGTGGTCGATGCGGATGTCATCGTCGCTGCGGATGCCTTTGCTGGCCAGCCATGTGCGCAGTTCGCGCACGGTTTCTTCGCTCAAGGACGGGCAGACGATCCGGCTTTTGTCTTCTTCGAGCAGGATTTCGCCCATGGCGCCGGCGGCGCGGATTTTGCCGCCGTAGAGGACGACCATGTCGTCGCAGACATCTTGGACATCGGCCAGCAGGTGGCTGCAAAGGATGATGGTCTTGCCGCGGCTGGCGAGGAGCCGGATGACGTCTTTCACTTCCCGGCAGCCGATTGGGTCCAGGCCGCTGGTCGGCTCGTCCAGGATGACCAAGTCAGGGTCGTTGACCAGGGCTTGGGCCAGGCCGATGCGTCGCGCCATGCCTTTGGAGAATTCGCCGACTGGGCGGTTGAAGGCGTGGGCCAGTCCGACCATTTCCAGGAGTTGTTTGCTGCGTTCCCGGCGCATTTCAACGCTTTGGCCGAAGAGTGCGCCGAAGAAGTCGAGGGTCTCGATGGCGGTCAGGTAGCGGTATAGGTAAGTTTCCTCTGGCAGATAGCCGATGCGGCTTTTCATGTCGACGTTCTGCGGTTCTTCGCCAAAGACTTTCAGGACGCCGCGATTGGGGAAGAGCAGGCCTAGGATCATTTTCACGGTGGTTGACTTGCCGGAGCCGTTCGGCCCCAGCAACCCGAACACTTGGCCGCGCCGCACGGTGAAGTCGATGCCGTTGACGGCGCGGGCCTTTGGGCGGCCCCAGAAATCACGGAAAATCTTGGTCAGGCCAATGGCCTCCACCACCACGTTGTCTTTACTTGCGACCATGAGCCGTCTCCTGCTGACAGGGCATCGAAATTGCCCTGCGGCGATGATAAAAGTCAATAGATTGAATTGAGTCAGCGGCGGGTTTGCAGGCCATACTGTAACACGGATTCGGCGTCATGGCAACAGGCGTCCCGGGTTATTCAAATTCTTCTGGCGGAAAAGTCTTGCTTTTGGGCTGCCGTCTGCTTGCAGCACAATCAGACGGGATATTCCGTGTCAGACCCGGTGTCACGTCGCATCCTGGCCTGGCATGGTTTCTCCGGAGCGAACCAGGCGGGCGCTGTTGAAGATGACAAACAGGGAGCTGATGCTGTGGAGCAGGGCAGCGCCGACCGGGGTGACATGGCCAAGGGTGGCGAAATAGACGCCGCCGACAATGAAGACCAGCCCGATGAACAAATTCTGGTTCATCAGCATCCTGGTTTTCCGGGCCAGGCCGATCAGGAAGGGAATGCGGCGCAGGTCGTTGTTCATCAGGGCGACAGACGCGCTTTGCACGGCCACGTCACTGCCGATCGCTCCCATGGCTATGCCGATGTCACCGGCTGCCAGGGCCGGCGCATCGTTGACGCCGTCACCGACAACGGCGACCATGACCCCGGTCTTCTTGAGTTCGCGCACGTATTCTTCTTTTTGTTCCGGCAGACAGCGAGATTTGACTTCGGTGATGCCGACTTGGGCGGCGACGGTCTGGGCGACGCGGTCGTTGTCGCCGGTGATCATGCAGCACTGCTGCACGCCAAGTTCTTTCAGCATGCTGATGGCTTCGGCTGTCACTGGACGGATGGCGTCGCGCAAGCCAATCCAGCCCATGACTTGGTTGTCACGGGCGACGCAGACGATGCTCATGCCTTCGTTTTCGCCTTCGGCCAGGCTTTCTTTGCAAGCGCTGGTGTCAACGCCCTCCTCAGCGAGCCAGGATTCCCGGCCCACCAGGCAGTTCTTGCCGTTGAAGGTCGCCTGTACGCCTTTGCCGGCGACTTCCTTGTATTGTTCTGGCGGATGCCATTGGATGCCGGCGTCCTTGGCCAGTTTGCGCATGGCTTCGGCGGCTGGGTGATTGCTGTGATGTTCTGCGCTGGTGGCCACCATGAGCAGATCAGCCAGTTCAACGTTTTCCGCCGGTTGCAGGCGGGCGACTTCGAGCTTGCCTTCGGTCAGGGTGCCGGTTTTGTCAAAGATGACCGCCTTGATTTTGGCGGCCAGTTCAATGTGGGTGACATCTTTGATTAGGATTCCGAGGCGGGAGGCGGCGGCGATGGCGGCAATCACGGCAGAGGGGGTTGCGATCACCAAGGCGGCCGGCACGGCCATGACTAGGACGGCGATGACTCGGTCGATCCGGCCGGTGATGAACCAGGCCAGGCCAGCAATCATTAGAATCGTCGGCGTGTAGTAGCCGACGTAGTTGTCGATCATGCGCATGATCGGCAGTTTCGAGCGTTCCGCGTCGGCAATCAGGTTTCTGACTTTACCCAGGGTGGTGTCAGCGCCGACCCGGGTGACTTTGAACTCCACCAATCCGGTCAGGTTCTGGGTGCCGGCGTAGACTTCCGAGTCCACGGCCTTGTCAACCGGCAGGGATTCGCCGGTGATGGTAGCCTGGTTGACCGTGCTGGTGCCCTTGAGGATGACGCCGTCAGCAGGAAAATTTTCTCCTGGTCGGACTCGGCAGACGTCATGGGTTTTCAGGTCGTTGATCGCGTCGACCTGCTCTTCCCTACCGTTTTTGCTTACTCGCCGGGCCAGGCGCGGGGTCAGTCTGACCACGGCTTCGATGGCGGCTTCGGCGCCGATGGCGGTGCGTTTTTCGATGGTGATGGTGATGAGCATGAAGAAGGCGACGGCGCCGGCGGTGTGGTAGTCGCCGCTGGCAAAGGCGGCGAGCAGGCCGAGGGCGACCAGTTCATTCATGTGTACCTTGCCTTTGATCAGATCGCAGGCGGCCTCCCAGAAAATCGGCAGGCTGA
Organism: Lentisphaerae bacterium ADurb.Bin082; assembly: GCA_002070945.1. GTDB lineage: Bacteria > Verrucomicrobiota > Lentisphaeria > Oligosphaerales > Oligosphaeraceae > JAAZKI01. The sequence continues at coordinate 74,338 of MWEG01000073.1, read as the reverse complement.
GCATCAGCGCGCCGATGAAGGCACTCAGATCGCGGGCAATGGGGTCGACATGGCCGCCGAAGAGGATTTTGGCCAGATAGGAGTTCAGGACGAGAATTCCGCCCAAGAGTGCGATTCCGAGGCGGATGAACTCGGGTCGGTTCCGCCGCCGGCGTTCTGCTTTCGGGCAGGGCGGCTCGGTGCTGGCAGGGGCAGTGTTAGGATGGGCAAGCTCTGTCATGATGCGGGCTTCCTATTGGAATGGTCGACGACCAGGGACTATTCCTGGGCCGGCGCCGTGGCGCTTTCATTTTTTTCCGGGACCTGGCCGATTTGCAGGCGGATTTCCTGGCTGCCGCCCGGCAAGCTATGGACGATGTACTTGTTAGGCGCCTGGGCCAGGGCGAGACGCAATGCGTCCGTGTACAAAGCTGTCAGCATGGTCTCGGGGTTTTTGCGGTACTCTGCCAGGACGGCCTCGAAGTAGGCGCTGTCTGCCTTGACGGATTCGACCACGCGGGTGCGGTAGCTCTTGGCTTCGTCAACGATGCGGTAGGCATTGCCCTGGGCGGCCAGGACGACGCTTTCAGCATAGCTTTTGGCTTTGAGGACTTCTGCGCGGCCGGTTTCCGAAGCCTCGTTGACTTTGCGGAAGGCCTCCATGGTGGCCAGGGGCGGTTGCAAGTCGATCAGGTTGACGGATTGAACCTGGACGCCGAGGTCGACTTCTTCCAGGAAGTCGAGCAGGCGTTCTTGGACTTTGTCCTTGATATTTTCGACTTTGCCGTTGGGCAGGGTGCGGCTTGTAGCCAGGAGGTCTTCTACGCGCCAGGTGGCCATTTCGGCCAGTGCGGCGTTGGTCAGGAGATTTCGGATAATGGCCTCGGTGCCGCGCTGGCGGTGTTTCTGATGGCGGCTGTGGCTGTCAGCGCTAGATTGCGCTTCCTCGTCATCGTAGAAATTCAGGTAATATTTAGCGGAATTGACGATGCGGAAGTTGACTTCCCAGCGGGTATGAAGGATGTTGGTGTCGCCGCTGATCAGATACCCGTCACTGCCAGGACGAAGGAAATTTTCCGCTGGTGGCAGTTCTTTCGGGTCCATGAGGCTGGGGTTGATGCGTGGCAGGAAGACTTCGCCGGTAGAGACGGTGACGGATTTCTGGGCGGGGATTTCCTTGACCCAATCGACCGGGTATGGCCAGGCCCAGTACCATTTCCCGCTGGTGAGGATGGGCGACTCGCCGCGTTCCGGGTCAATGACCCTGGTCTGCAAGGCGCCGAAGCGGAACAGCATGGCCTCGTTCTGATCGTCGACGCGGAACATGCCGCTGAAGAGCAGATAGACGAAGATGATGATGATGAGTACTCGCAGGCCCTGGAAGAGGATTCTGAGCATGCGCATGAGCGCCTGCATGCCAGAGCTTTGCAAGGTGTCCGGCGGGGCGGCGGAGCTCACCGGGTCGGCGGCGGGTGGCGTAAGGTGTTCTTTGTCTTCCATAACAACAGTCGCTTGCCAAGGAGTTGGAGGTTGAGGAGGCCCCGGCTGGGGCGGCGGCAGTCGGCCAGCTTAGTTTAGCGGGCGGACGGGCTGGACGTCGCTTTTGGCTGGGGCGCGTTGGCCGGGATGCTGGCAGCGCCTTGCTTGAGCAGCGTGTAGGGCGGCGTGTCTGTGTCTAAGATGAGGGTGTCGCGGTCGCTGAGGCTGACTTTGAGCGCTTCCAGGTTGCGCAGGAACAGGGCCAGGTCGGGATTCTGCTGGAAGACGGCGTAGTGTTTGGCCGCCGCTTCATCGCCTTCGCCGCGGATGCGCTTGGACTCGGCTTCGGCCTGGGCCAGGATTTCGCTGGCTTTGCGGTCAGCTTCGGAGCGGATGCGCTGGGCTTCGCTCTTGCCTTCGGCGATATGGCGTTCGGACTTGCTTTCGCGCTCTGCCTTCATGCGGTCAAACACCTTGGTGGTCACCAGTTCCGGGAAGCCGATCTGCCGGAAACCGACCCGCGTCACTTCAATGCCGAAGTCCTCCATCGTCGTCTTGCTGATGGCAGCCAGCATCTCGCTTTCGATCTGGGCGATTTTGTGCTCGCTCGTCTCGGTGTTGATCAGCTCGGTGAAATTGTGCTGTGGGATGATGCTGTTGCGGCAATTGCGGACCACCGCGTCGAGCTTTTCCTCGACTTCCTCGGTTGACTTCAGGCGTTTCAGGAAAAGTCCCGGGTCGCCGACGCGCCAGAGCACGTATGTGGAGACCACGATTTGGTATTGGTCGCGGGTGATGATTTGCTCTAAGTGACCGGCTGTCAGTTCATAGCATTGCAGGCGTTTGTCATGCCGCCAGACCTGGTCGATGAACGGCCATTTGACATGGAGTCCAGGCGCGTACTGGATGATATTGCCCGCTGAGTCGACCTTGGCTTTGCCGAAGGTCTTGATGACAGCATACTCGGTTTCCTTGACTTGGAACGTCACTAGCGCGACCAGAAAGATGATGACGACGAATAGGGCCAGGCTGGCAATGGGCCAATGTTGCAGTATGCCATGGGTTTTGACTTGTTCGCTCATGATCCGGGAGGCTCCTGTTGGTTATTTTTTAGGATGGCGTGTTTTTGGGCAAGTGTTTTTCGCGTCGCTAGCGTGTGCGGCGTTTACTGATTATCCATGGACAAGTTCAGGTCCAGGAGGCTGGAGCGCAGTTTCTTTTCGAGGTTGAAGATGAGGACTTCGCGGTTGTCTTTATTGGTGAGGATGTATTTCCTGGCTGGTGCGCCGTCTGTTGCCATGACGTCCAGGAAGCTGTTCAGCTTGAAGAGGGACGGTTCGGCCTCATAGCTTTTGAGCTGTCTCAGGAATCGTTCGGCTTCGGCTTCTGACACCTGGCTGCGTTCCTGGCGGTAGGCGCTGGCCAAGTCAAGCAAAGCGGCGGCCTGGCCTTGGGCAAGGGGGCCGCGGCTGGCAGCGTAGGCGTCAGCCAAGAGGATTTGCTCGAATTTTGTTTCCCGGGCGGCGACGACCTGGTCGTAGGCCGGGCCGACGTCGACGGGAGGATGCACGCCCGCCAGGCCGATGAACACGATTTCGACGCCGAGGGAGAGTTCGTCTGCCATTGCCTGGATGCGTTTATCCAGGAGGAGGCGTCCTTCTGAGCGGCGCGGGCCGAGTACGTCACTGAAGTCGGAGCTGGCCAGGAACCGGAGCAGCTCCCGGGTGGCGATGTTTTGCAGGGTCTTGCCCGGGTTCTGATGGCGGTAGTAAAAGTCGTAGAGGTTCTTGACTTTGAAGTAAAGGGGGATGTGGGCGGAGATGAGTCCGACGCTGAGCGGCGGGGCGCCCTCCTGGCTTTGGGGAGCGGCGCTGTCCTTGCGCAACGACGCATCATCCTGGTCCAGGGCGACGATGAAGTTGGCCTCATTGTCGACGTGCTTTGTGCTCCAGAGGATGACTTTGCCGCTGTGGGCTTGTTGTTCGGGGTTATGTCCGTCATGTCCATCATGGCCGCCTTCGCCGTGATGATGTTCGGCGCCGATGACGATTTTCTGGACGTGTTCAATTTCGAAGCGGTGGATGCGTGAGAAGGGCGCTGGCAGCTTGACATAGAGTCCTGGTTGGAGGGGTTCCTGGTTGACGACGCGTCCAAAGCGTTCCAAGATGCCATTTTCCTCGGTGCTGATCACGACTAGGCAGGTTTGCAACCAGAGGGTAAAGGCCATGATGGCGACGAGTGGGACGACGGTTCGTTCCAGGAAGCGGTAGAACCAGACTTCTGAGACCTGGAAGCCGAATTGGTAGTCCAGCGAAGCGGCGACGTTGCGGGCCATGCCGCCCGGCTCTGTGAACAGGGCCAGCAGACGGCTTTCAGGCAAGGGTCGTTCTTCTTCGCCGGGCATGCGCGGCCGGTAGAATTCAATGACGAAGCTGAGCAGGAACTCGATGGCCAGGACGATCAGGATGGCCAGTCCGACGCGGGCCACGGTGATGTCCGCGACGTCTGCGGCTTTCTGGAAATGCTCCAGGAAGAGGGCGGCGCCAGCGGCCAGGAACAGGAATCCGGTAAAGAACAGCCAGGCGGCGGCGGGTCGGAGCCAGCGGCAGCCTTTTTCCCGGCTAGTGCCGATGAAATAGCTGCCGATGATGAGAGCGCCGATGCAGCAGCAGATGGCCAGGATGGCCAGGGGCATGGGGTTTGGGGCGACCGGGAAGGCCGGCTGCTGGCTCCAGGAGCGCCAGACCATGGCGCTGGTGATGGTCATGCTGAGGCCGAGCAGGAAGGTGAAGATGGGAATGAAATACTTGACGTACTGCTCGTTGGCTCTCGTGGCCATGCGCACGGCTTCGTCAGCGTCGTCAAACAGTTCGGTGTTGCCGTGCTGCTGGCGGAACGACTTGGCCTCGGTTTCTTCTATGGCCTGGCGTCGGGCAAAGGCGCACCGTCCCGAACCCACTATTCCGAGCAGGGTGACGGTTAGGGCGGCGGCTGTGGCTGGCACCATGGCTGAGCAATTTCCCAGCTTCATGATGATCAGGCCGATGACGAACATGAAGGCGCCGACGAACGCGATGGCCCAGCACAGGTTTCTGGGCCGCGTAGTGATTTCTTTCATAATTCAAAGTCCTTGCAGGCCAAGGGGTGGGAAAACAGCGGCAGCCCGGCCGCGGCGAGGCTGGAAGGCAGGCGGGTAACTCAACGTTACGACACTTGTTGTCCCAAGAAGTTGCGTAGCGATGGGATAAAACGCAAAAAATTGCGATGAGCGGGTACTCATGCAGTGGATTCTTGCAGTGCCAGGGTTTTTTTGCTCCAGTTGGTGATGGGGACGAGGAGGAGGAAGAGCAGCGGCCCGATGAAGAAGATGGCGGTCACCCCGAATTTGATGGAGATGAGGCCGCCGAGAAGGGGGCCGAGCACGGAGCCGATAGAGCGCCAGGTGACGGCAAACCCGAAAATGATGCCTTTTTTTTCGGCGGGGGTGATTTGGGACAGCCAATAGTTGGTGACCGGCTCCAGGCCAGCGGAGCAGAAGATCATGAGGAAGCGGAGCGGCAGAAGCATCAGGACGGCTGGCGCGACCGAGCTTCCCAGGAACTCGATGCGTTCCATGTTGAGCAAGGCGGGCGGCAGCACGGCGATCAGGCCCATGACGCAGGCCGCTCCGATGGCGGCGGCCTGGGCGACGCGGGCTGGGGGGAGTCGGTCGAGCAGGCGTCCGATCAGCAGTCCGGAGAGCATGGCGCCGAGGCTGGCGACGCCGGCTACGCGGCCAGTCCAGCGCGCCGCTCCGGCGACGCCGACGCCGCCGTTGAGCATTTCGACGAAGATCGGCATCTGGGAGTTGTCGAGCACGCGGGCCAGCATCATGAAGGACAGCATGACATACAGGGGCATGCATGGCCGGATAGTTTCTATCAACTTGGCGAACCGAGGCCCGGCCTGCGCCTTCCGGGGTGTTTTCGGCGGTGGGATGAATGTCTCCCGGACGAGCCAGGCGACCAGGAGGCCGGACAACATGAGAAAGAAGGATGACATGAAGAAGGCGTTTCGGTAGCCGTACCATTCCACCAGGACGCCGCCGATGAATTGTCCGGTCATGTCACCGGAATAGACGCCGGCGCTGAGTACGCCGAGAGCGAAGCCCTGGCGGTGTTTCGGGGTGCCGCAGGAGACGAGGGTCATGGCGGCGCTCATGGTGCCGGTGAACATGCCTTGCATCATGCGCATGAAGACGAAGAATCCGACCGAGGGCGCCATGCCCATGAGCCCGAGCACGACCATGCCGCCGAAATTGGCCCGCAGCAGCATGGCTTTCCGGCCGAATCGGTCGGAAAGCACGCCCCAGATCGGAGCCATGGTCGCGAAGGTCAGCGAACCCAGGGCAGCGGCCAAGGCGGAATAGAGCTTGACATCGGCTTCCGCACTGACGCCCAGGAAGCGGATGTAAAAGGGCGTGAAAGGCACGGACAGCGAAAAGGCCATCAGCGAAATGAATTGAGAAATCCAGACGACGACCAAGTTCTGCCGCCAGAACGCCGTGACGCTCGGAAGAGGCGCCGAGGGTTGGAGAGGGCGTTTTTTGGATGTGCGACGCCAGAAATTAAGCATAGCAGCAATCGGGCCGACGGGGTGGGCGTGAGATGTGGAGGGCGAGCGGGACGGCGGCGGTCAGGCCGGGAGGGGAGGGAGGGGTTGGAGAGTGAAGGGCAGTCCGACCAGCTTTCCGGCCTTTTTCAGTTCATCCACGGAGGGCGTCGGCAAGGGGACGCCGTGTTCGAGGGCGTCGGACTCGTGGATGAATTCGATTTCGCCCGGGTAGAAGATGCGGTCGCAGCCCGGGGCTTTGCGGGCGCTGGTCAGGCTGTCGATCATTTGGTCGATGCGTTGTCGAAAATGCTCTTCGCCGCCGAAGAAGGCCGGGTTGATGGCGAGGAAGCAGTGGCCGGTGTTTGATTCGCGGCCAGGGGTTTTGTTCCAGGAGCGGACTTCCGAGAGAATGCCGGCATTGGCTAAGATGCCGGCGAGCAGTTCGACCATAACCGCGAAGCCATAGCCCTTGTGATCGGCGAACGGCAGGAAAGAGCCGCCCTGGTAGATGTGCTGAGGGTCGTCAGTCGGATGGCCGTCGCGGTCGACAATCCAGCCCATTGGGATTTTTTTGTTTTCGGCGGCGGCGATTTGGATTTTGCCGCTGGCGACGACGCTCATGCAGACGTCGAAGAGGATGCCGCGGTGGCGGCGTCCAGGGGCGGCGTAGGCGAAGGGGTTGTTGCCGATGCCTTTGACGCCGGCGCCGGTGACGGCGATCATGGGGCAGGTGTTGCTCATGGAGAAGCCGATCAGGCCAGCGTCGGAGCAGCGCTGGGCATAGAGTCCAGCCGCGCCGTAGTGGTCGCTGTGGTTGAGGGTCGCGATGACGACGGCCTGGGTGCGGGCATGTTCGATCAGCAGATCAGTCGCTCGCATGGAGGCCGGAATGCCCATGCCGCCGGTTGCGCTCAGGCGGAGAAAGGCGCCGCCCTCGGCCGTGACCTCAAGGCGACCATCCGGCCGCAGTCCGCCGGCCTGGATGCAGGTGATGTAGTGGGCGGCCCGGAGAACGCCGTGCGAATGGATGCCGCGCATGTCGGTGAGGACGAGCGCAGCGCTGGTGAGCTCGGCGTCCTCGGCAGGAATGCCGGCCAGCTGGAATATTTCGGCGCAATAGCAGCGCAATTGCGTGACATCGTAGCGTTGCATCTGATGATTCCCCTGGTGGCTGGCGGCAAGGCGGCTGGCGTGGCTTTGGACGGACATTCTCTAAAATTCGTAGGAGCGAGCCGCTTTGATGTCGCAGTCAATTTGTTTTTTCAAGGCTTCTGGAGAGGCGAATTTTTGGCTGGCTCGGAGGAATTGGCGGAATTCGACTAAGATTTCCTGTTCATAGAGATCATGGTGGCCATCGAAGAGGTGCAGTTCGACCAGCACTTGCGGTTTGTCTTCGGTTCGAATAGTCGGCGCGTCGCCGACGTAGGCGATGCCGCGGAAGCGCTGGTCGCCTTTTTGAGCGGTGGCGACATAGACTCCGAAAGGCGGCAAAATCGTATTGTTGGCCGCGAGATTCGCAGTTGGGCATTGGAGGATGGCGCTGCCTATTCCGTGGCCATGGATGACGTTGCCGAAGAGAGAGAAGGGTCGGTCGAGCATGGCAGCGGCTTCGGCCAGGTCGCCGCTGGTAACGGCCTGACGGATTCTGGTGCTGCTGATTCGGCTGTCCTGGCGCAGGAGCGGCGGAACCGCAGTGGTGACTATCTGGTGCGGAAGGGACCATGCGGCCAGGGTTTCGGCGTTGCCGGCATTGCCGCAGCCGAAATGCCAGTTGGCACCGACGCAGAAGCTGGTGACAGTCAGGCCAGGCACCAGAAAGTACCGATCAAGAAAAGCGCGGGGCGACAGGGCGGCCAGCTCCGAATCAAAGGGAAAGCGAACCAGGAATGCCGCGCCGGCTGCGCCCAGCAGGCGCTCCCGGTGCGGAACGGTCGTCAATAGGGGCAGCGGCCGATCGGGAAAAAGCACGGTGCGGGGATGAGGATCAAAGAACAGGGCGACAGGGCTGGCCTTGGTTTGCGCGGCCAGCTCGGTCAGCTGCCGCAGAATCGCCTGGTGGCCCAGGTGGACGCCGTCAAACACGCCGATGGCGATGGCAGCGCGCTGGCAGCCGACTGCGGGCAATTCGGCCGGCCGGGAGACGACCGGCGGCTGGAATGTCAGTGACGTCTGCAAGCGTCGTGTTCTCCGGGGCTTTTCAGGCTGGGCAGGTGTTCCAGGGGGATGACATGCTGGAGCAGGTCATCCAGCGTCCAATTCTTGACGGCTTCGACGCTGGCGGCGTTTTCGACGTGGAAAACGCCGCTGCTGAGGCGGCGCAGTTCGCTCATGTGGGCGCCGCAGCCGAGAGCCTGGCCAAGGTCGGCGCACAAGGTTCGGATGTAAGTGCCCTTGCTGCAGTGCACCAGGAAGTCGGCCTCTGGCAGGGCAATGCGCGTGAGGTCAAAGCGGCTGATGCATACCCGGCGCGGTTCGCGTTCGACGACCTTGCCTTGGCGTGCCAGCGCATACAGGGGCCGGCCATCTTTCTTCAGGGCGGAGACCATGGGCGGGGTCTGGAGCTGTTCGCCGAGGAACCGGCTGGCTGCCGAGCGCAATTGCTCTTCGGTGACGGCGCTTGGGTCAGCGGTTGCCGTCACCTTGCCGGTGCGGTCTTGGCTGTCGGTTTCAATGCCCAGGCGCAAGGTTCCGGCATAGACCTTGTCTTCGCTCATCAGCCGCTCCTGGTGCTTGGTGCCCTTGCCCAGCAACAGGACCAGCAGGCCTGTTGCCAGCGGGTCAAGAGTCCCGCAGTGGCCGGTCTTGCTCAAATTGAAGCGCCGGCGCACGCAGCTGACGACATCGTGGCTGGTCCAGTCCGGCGCCTTGTCAACGAGAAGGATGCCGTCTATGTGATGCAGAGGCGCACGTGCCATGTCTTCGCGCCTCACTGTTCTGGACTCGGGGCGCCGCCGCCTGGCCCCTCGCCGTCCATTTGCAGGCTCTCCAGGATGGACAACACCCGGTCTGCCTTGGCAGCCGTGCGGTCCAGGCGGAAATGCAGGCGCGGCGTATATTTCAGGACGACGTTGCGGGCGAGTTCACCCTGGATTTGCGCCCGCTTCTCGTTCAGCAGGGCAAGGACTTCCTCGCCTTGCGCTTCGGCCCCATAGACGCTCACGTGCACGGTGGCGTCACGCAGGTTCGGAGCCGTCTTCACGCCGGTCACGGTCACCAGGGTGGACGATGTCGGACTGATGAGGGTGGTGAAGATCGCGCCCAGTTCGCGCCTGAGCAATTCGTTGACTCGCAGCAATCGATCGGAAGACATGTTATCGTTTCCTCGGGAGCGTTTCCCCCTGGTTTTAAGGCCATAGAACTTACAGCTGCGGGGCGACCTGGACCAGGTCAAAGGCCTCAATGATGTCATGGACTTCAAAGTCCTCGAAATTGTCAAGGCGGATGCCGCATTCCAAGCCGGATTTGATTTCGCGCACGTCATTTTTGAAATGCTTCAACGACGCCACGTGGCCATGATAGATGAGTTCCTTGTCCCGGTAGACTTTGGCCTTGGCGTTGACCCGGATGACGCCGCTGGTCACGCGGCAGCCGCAGATTTTGCCAGCCTTGCTGATTTCGAAGATTTGGATGATTTCCGCGCTGCCAAGAGGGGCTTCGCGGGACTCGGGCTGGAGCTGGCCGCGCATGGCGTCCTCGACCTGCTGCAAGAGGTCGTAGATGATCGAGCACAGCCGCAGATCGACGCCTTTTTGCTTGGCGAGGCGGTTGATGCCAGGCATGGCGCGGACGTGGAAGCCCAGGATGAGGGCGCGCGAGGCAGCCGCCTGCATCACGTCATTCTCTGTGATTTCGCCGACGCCGCCGTGTATCACCCGGGCGCTGACGCGGTCGCTTTTCAGCTTGCTGATCGACTCGGTGATGGCTTCCAGGCTGCCGCGCACGTCGGCCTTGATGACGATGGCCAGCTCGGGCTTATCCTCCTTGCTGAGCTGGTTGAACATTTCGTCAAGGCTGATGCTGGCGCGGTCGACGGCCAGGGTGTCTTGGCGAGCCTGTTGGGCCGCTTCGTCTGCCAGCGCCTTGGCTTCACGTTCATTGGCGCAGACTCGGATGATGTCACCGGCTTCCGGGACGCCGGACAAGCCCATGATTCGGATCGGGGTCGAGGGAAGGGCTTTCGGAACGCGTTTGCCCTGCGAGTCCAAGAGGGCTCGCGCCCGGCCGTAGACCTGGCCGCAGATGAGACTGTCGCCGACGCGGAGGGTGCCGTTGCGGACGAGGACGCTGGCGATCGGCCCCATGCCGCTTTCCATTTGCGCCTCAATCACCAGGCCCTCGAACGGCGCCTTGGGCTCTGCCGTCAAGTCGAGCATTTCGGCTTCCAGCAGGATGCGCTCTAAAAGGTCGTTGACGCCTTCGCCAGTGAGGGCGGACACGGGCATCACAGCCACTTGGCCGCCCCAGTCTTCGGACACGACACCGTGTTCGGAGAGGCCGCGCAGGACTTTTTCGGGATCAGCGGCTGGGAGATCCATTTTGTTCATGGCCACGACGATGGGCACGTCAGCGGCCTTGGCGTGATTGATGGCTTCGATGGTCTGCGGCATGACGCCGTCATCAGCGGCCACCACCAGGACGGCAATGTCAGTGGCGTTGGCGCCGCGGGCTCGCATGGCGGTGAAAGCCTCGTGGCCAGGGGTGTCGAGGAAGGTGATGGTTTTGTCGCCGACAACGGCCACGCTGGCGCCGATGTGCTGGGTGATGCCGCCGGCTTCGCCGGAAGTCACGTGGGTGTGGCGGATATAGTCTTGCAGGGAGGTCTTGCCGTGGTCGACATGGCCCATGAACACCACCACCGGCGGCCGCGGAACCAGGTCGCGCTCGCGAGGCGTCTTGGGCGTCTCGTCGGCTTTGCCCTTGACGATGCGCTCTGCCGGCTTTTCGCGGCTTTCGCGCACGAACTTCACATTATGCCGCTCGCAGATTTTCTCCACCAATTCAATGTCGAGGACCTGGTTGATGGCACCGAAAATATTCATGGTCATCATCAGGCTGATCAGCTCATGCGGTTTTTTGCGCAGGCCCTCAGCCAGGTCGCGCACCGTGATCGGGGTCTTCAGGTGCAGCTCGGTCAGCGGCGCCTCGTCGGGCTTTTCGACTGCCGGGCTGGCCTCGGGTTTGTCTTCCTTGGCTGGCGCCGACTTTTTTTCCGGCTTGGCTGGCGTCGTTTTGCTGCTTGCCGTCTTCGTTTCTTTGGCGCCTTTCGTTTCCTTAGCGTCCTTGGCGGCAGAGCTTTTTGCGGCGCGGTCGACCGGCGCGGCAGCGGGCTTGCCCGCGATTTTCTTCTTGGCTTCTTCTTTGCGCTGGCGATCGGCGACGACCAGGTCTCGGATCAGGTCGCCGACCTCGACGTCCAAAGAGTTGGCATGATTAGTCACGCCGTAGCCTTCCCGTTCCAGGATAGCCAGCAGCTCCTTGTTGGACAGACCGAGTTCCCTGGCCAGTTCATATACTCTAATGCGGTCACTCATGGATGTCAGGCCTCCGAATTGAACGCTTTCGGCGTGCGGTTTCAAGCTTCCAGTGTCAAGGTAAACCTGGTCTGAAAGCGGAGTATGTCAAGGTCAGCTTCAATCATGATGAATGCAAGGCTGACGGGCGGTTGGACGGTGGCTTGGGGGTGAGCGTCGCCTTGTCAGCCCAAGGCGGCGCGGGCGGCGGCGATGATGGCCGCCGCGCGTTCGGCGTCCATGCCGGGCAAGGCGGAGATGCTGGCCGCTTCCGCCGCGATGATTCCCTCCAGGCTGTTGATGCCGGACTGGACCAGAATCTTGGCCGCTTCCGGGCCGATGTCTTCGATCTTAGCCATGGCTTCAATGGCCCGGCGGACGCGCTCCTCGAAATCCTCCTGCCTGTCGTCTTCCGGCGTGGCGGCAGGTTGGATGTCAATCCGCCAGCCGGTCAGCTTGGATGCCAGCCGGGCGTTCTGGCCTTTTTTGCCGATGGACAGCGACAGTTGGTCTTCGGGGACCTCGACGCGGACGGTGTGGCGTTCTTCGTCAATGTCAATCTTGCTGAGGCGGGCCGGCTTGAGGGCATTGGCCACAAACGTCGCCACATCGGGGTCCCACAGGATGATGTCGACTTTTTCTCCGCCGAGTTCGCGCACGACGGTGCGCACCCTGATTCCGCGCTGGCCGACGCAGGCGCCGACCGGGTCAACCCGTTGCTCAGTGGAGGCCACCGCGATTTTGCTGCGGAAGCCCGGCTCTCTGGCGACGGCTTTGATTTCCACCAGTTTTTCCGCGATTTCCGACACTTCGCGTTCGAAGAGGCGGGTGACCAGGTCAGGGTGTGAGCGTGACACATACAGGCTTGGGCCTGGCTTGTCAGCGTTGATTTCCGTCAACAGGGCGGTGATCATGTCGCCCTCGTCGTATTCTTCGCCTGGGATGCGGTCTTCGCGGCGGATGGCGCCTTCGGCCATGTTGCCGGAGCCGTCCGGCGCGCTGAAGCTGACCAGGACTTCGCCGTAGTCAACGCGTTTGACAATGCCGGTGACCAGTTGGTTGAGCTGTTCTTGGAACATTTCGCAGATGTTGTATTTTTCGACTTGGCGCAGGCGCTGCATGATGACTTGCTTGGCGTTCTGGGCTGCGATGCGTCCAAAGTCTTTAGGGGTCACTTCCCAGCTGATTTCATCGCCGGGTTGTGCTTCGCAGTATCTTTCTTCCACGGGGCAGCGTTTGTCGTCATCGCTGGCATGCTTGGCGTCGTCGGCCTTCAGGGCTTGAGCCGTCGTCTTCCCGGACTTGGCGTCCTTGGCAGCCGGAGCTTTGGGACATGTGCGGCGGCCGCAGACGCAGCCGGCGCGTTGGCTGCCTTTGCGTTTTGGGCAGCCGTTGCGGACGTCGTCCAGGGAAATTTCCTCTTCGGGGTTTTCGACCACGTTGACGACGAAGAGCTTGGCCCAGCATTTGATGGCCCCGGTCTTCCGGTCGATATGGACGGTCACGTCCCGGGTTTTGCTCATGGCCTTGCGGGCTGCGGAGAGGAGCGATTCTTCGATCAGCACAAGCAAGGTTTCACGGTCAATGCTGCGTGTACGGCAGAGATCATCCAGGGTATTGAGCAGATCGCTATTGTCGTTTTTCATAATGATATCACCTCGCTCTGGAAAATCGGCATGCGCCTTCTCGGCTGGTGCAGGCTTAATTCCTCATGGATACAAAAAACTTCCCTCGCACTGTGTTACCAGCGGGGGAAGTGTCTCGTGAAAACAAGCTGACTCGACTCTCCCTTGGGTGTTTTTCCCTACCGCGGGGGGCGGTTTGGCCTACACCGTGCGCTTTGTTAGGTTGCGTCCATTCAATATAAAACCGTTGCCAGCTAAAACAAGTCGACGTACGCAAAAATGTCAAGAACCAGGCAATCGGTTTAACATTGATACTTGGAGTTCCGGCAAGCTGCGGTGCCAAGCGCTCTGGGCAAGGCGCTTTGGTGGACGGTGGACAATGGACGTTAGTGGACTTTGATGGACATTAGTAGACGATGGACGATGGACAGAAGTGGACATTCGTGGAGAGTGGACGTGGACTGAAGTGGACTTTAATGGACAGGAGAGCGAAGGTACGTGTTTTCTACAGGCTTTTGGGCGGCGCGGGTATATGGCGATGCTGGTCATATCTTTTTGCAATATAGGCGCTTAATTATTCTTAGCGTTGGCTTCATCCGCGTCTGGCCGCCGCTTTTCCCTGGGCAAAGTCGCGCAGGCCGCAGTAGTGGGCGAATTTTTGGCGGAATCGGTATGCTGGCGCTGACAGCAGGCCTCCCCAGCTTCCTTGTCGTAGGCAAAAGGCGTAATCGCGGGCGGTTTCAGCCAGCCAGCGGCGGGATGCGCGCAGGAGGTTAGGCGAATCGCAAAAAATGTGCGCATCGGCGAGGCCTTCATTATAGAAGCGTTTCCAGAGCGCGGCTGGCTCGTAGTTGTGTGAATGCTCGACGACTGCATCTGGGGCATAGAACATTTTCCAGCCCTGGTGCTTCAGGCGCCAGCTCCATTCGATGTCTTCGGAGTATTGCAGGCGTTCGTCGAAAGGTTGTTCAAGAAGAAGGTGCCGTCGTGCAGCGGCGCTGGCAAGGGAAAAGAAGTGCCTCCAGCCAGCTGCGATGCACCCGTCGCCGAAAGCTCGGGCATGGTCTCGTTGCACCATGGGCCAGGCGTCTGGGCGCGGGTCTTGGCGGGCAAAGGTGGCGGCGACGGCTGGGTCGTCGAAAGGTCGGGTCAGGTTTGCCAGCCACTGGTCATGGGTGATGATGGCGTCGGCATTGTTAAAGACCACGATGTCGCCGCGCGCGGCGCGAACTGCGCGGTTAAGGACTTTGCCTGGGACGTAGCCGCCTTCCTCGGGCGGGAGCTGGAGCGCGTCAGGCCATTTGGCGATGACTTCGGCTGTGCCGTCGGTTGAGTTGTCGTCGCAGAAGATGACCTCGAAGTCGGTTCGCGTCTGCCGACGCAGTCCGTCCAAGATCCGCTCGATGAAAATCCGGTCATTGTGTGATCTGATGACTATCGAGAGCGCGGGCATTGGTAGCTAGTCCTCCCGGGAGGGGCCGGGCGACTATTTTTGCAAAGCCGCGACGGCTTCTTCGACGGTGTCGAAGATGTCGAAGATTTTGTATGCCTTGGTGATGTCGAAGACGATTCTGGCCTTGCCCTGCAACTTGGCGATTTTGATGTCGCCGCCATTGTCGAAGTTGCGTTGCAGGATGAACACCATGGCGCCTAGGCCGGTGCTGTCGATGTATTCGAGTTTTTCCAAGTCGATGACGATGCGGTTGTTTTCGGCGATGACATCGGTCAGGGTTTGCTTGTACCGGTCTGCGCAGTCGGCGGTCAGGCGGCCTGTGACTTCCACGACCGGCACGTTGTTGACTTTTTTCAGTTGCAGATCCATAAATTAAGTCTCCTCATAGGCGTCCTGTCAACGTAGGCGGCAGGCTTCTGCCGTGCCATCAATCGGTTAAGTCATTACTATCCATTGCGAAAGGATGAAAGTCAAGAATGGCGGGCGTGTTTTTTCAGCTTCTCAATGCGTTTCACCATCAGTGTGAAGAGGTCCTCTACCGCGAGGACGGGGCAGTCATCGAAGGGGTGGGTGCTGAGGATGGCGGCTTGCGACTCTGCTTCTTCGGGGGCGTAGCCGTGCATTCCAGGCAGGGGTTTCAGGCCCATGTCAGAAGGTATGATCTGGAAGCCGTTGTCAAGCAGGAAAAAGGCTTCGCCGAACTGGTGGTCTGGGAAGGCGATGCCATAGCGGCGCATGTCCTCCTGGCTGAGCCAGCGTCCAGGCGCCGGGGTCAAGGCGTCGATGATGGCAGGGCGGACGGCGGGATTGAGGAACCAGAATCGGGCCATGGTGGAATCATAGCAGGCGCTGTAGTCGACGCCGAAGCGGAGCTTGAGCTTGTCAATGTCTGCCTGGAGGTCGACCGTGCCGCGCAGGGGGGTCATGCCGTGGTCGGAGATGATTGTCAGGCAGACCGGGTCGTGATGCTCCTGGGCGATGCTGAGGAGGGCGCGGCATTCGTCGCTGTAGGCGTCCAGCTGGCGGCGGATGACGTCATCATGGTTGATGTGCTGGTGGAGCAGCCCGTCCAGGTTGGCGGTATAGATGAAGAGGAAGCGCATGTTTGGAGCAGCCGCCTGGGCGCGCGCGGCGGCCAAGTTGGCTGCTTCGGGCTGCCTCCAATCGGACAGATGGAAGTTCAGGCCAGAGGCGAGCAGGACGTCATGCAGGTTGGGCACTGGCGCCAGGCCGCCGGGGGCAAAGATGTCGCGCTTTTCGCAGTAGTTGAAAAAGGGCAGGCGGTCGAACGGGACGCTGTACAGTTGAAAGTAGCCGGTGTAGCCAAGCATGGCCTGCGTCAGGCGGGACAGGTGGTGTCTGACGCGGCCGCGCTGCCAGAAGGACTTTGGCTTCAGCACGAGATTAAGATAGCTGAACAGCCCGAAGGGGGAATGTTCGGGGTCATGATAAAAGAAGCTCAGGTGGCGATGCACGTCTGGGCGCTGTCCAGTCAGAATCGTTGGCAGGGCTGTGCATGAATAGCCGAACTGCATGTCAACGGCCTGGCGATAGGGCAGCAAATCGGATAAAAAGGCGTGTTTTTCCGCGACTTGCCAACCGAGGGCGTCCATGAACAGGAAGATTTGAAGTGGATTGCCCATGAAAGCTGCATCGTCTTGTTTTAGCGGTGAGAAGAGCCTGGCAGAGGTCAGCCAATGCGGGAAAATACAGGACGGGGCATTATTCGGTATGGCCTCAAGCAGGGGCTGGCGTTGTCAGGGAGACGTCTGGACGTGATTTTAGCCTGTCAATGTAATGCATTTTTTGAAATTTTCTCCCTGCTGGGGCGTTTTTGCAGCGATGACGAAGCAGCAGTGCAGTTATGCCATTGGAGCCGTGCGGCTTTGGAGCAACAAGGGACAGACAGGGGAGCGCGAGGATGAGGAAAGGTCTGCGGCTCTTTCCTGGCCGTGGCGAAACTAAACTATATTTTTTGGCTGCTTTTTATTAACATGTATACGCCTACGGCGAAAAAAATGCAACTTTGTTAAGAAAAATCGCAACCTTTTGGTTGACTATCGTTGGAAATGGATTATTTTATGCAGATAAAAAACGTTGATACTGGCAACGGTCGAGCCCCTGGAGACGGCACCTGTGGTTCCAACCTATCAAATACTCGCGGTTGACGACGAGAAATTCACCCTGGTTCTGTTGCAGTCTTGCCTGAAGGACGAGAATTGCACGTTGGTCACCTGTGACAACGCGCTGGATGCCCTGGAGGAAATCAAGAAGCGTCCGTTTGACGTTATTCTTCTTGACATCATGCTTGGTGCGATTGACGGATTTGAGCTGCGCAAGCTGATTCGCGACGTGAATCCTAAGCTGCCGATCATTTTTTTGACGTCGCTGATGGATGACATTGACAGCCGCTTGATCAGCCGGATTGCTGACGACCGCTATTCCTACTATCTGAACAAGACCTTCAAGAAACAGCAGTTAAAGGACAAGATCGAGCATGCTGTGACCTTCTACCGGGAGGAGCAGGAAGCAGCCAAGTTCTATCGCCATCTCGACTTTGAGCTGGGGCTGGCCCGCGAGGTTCAGCGCGTCTTGCTGCCCCCGTGGTGTTCGCTCAACGGCGACCTGTTGTCGACGTATTTGCACGAGCCGTGCTTCCGGGTCTCAGGCGACGTCTTTGACATTATCGCCCTAGAGGATGGACGCCACTTGGTGTTCCTCGGCGACATCGTCGGCCATGGGGTGCAGGCCGCGTTGTACATGAGCGCCATTCAGTCGTACCTGAAGGTGCAGCACAATTCGTCGTCGTCCCAGGCTTTGGAGCCGCATGAGGTCCTGAACCGGCTGGGCGTGTTTTTCAACAATAACCTGCGCGGCGAAAATCACATGACTTGCCTGGTGGCCATTTTCGATTTTCGCCGAAACCATCTTGTTTTCCAGAACGCCGGCCATCCCGGCATTATTCGTTGCTCCCGGAGGGAGGGGCGGGCTTTCGAAGTCGATGCCCAAGGCCGAGGCGGCTTCCCAATCGGGTGGTTCCCCAAAAAAACGTATTTGGCCGAAGACAATGTCGAATGCGATTTTGATGACGATGATGTTTTCATTCTGTACACGGACGGCTTGACCGACTTGCAGAATGAAGCCGAAGAGGCGGTGGACAAGCAGGTCATGCTGGATCTTCTGGGCGCTTTCACCGAACAGACTAACGTGATTCCCACGCCGTTTCTCCTGTGCAGCGCCCTGGAGCAGATCGGCTACAGCTTTCCCAAGGACGACGTCTGCGTCGCAGAAGTGCGCAAGAATCCAGAATGCATACTGTCGCCAAGCACGGGCGACGGCGAACCGCCGGCAGTCATGCTTAGGCTGATCAACCTAAGCACGGTCGAGGTCAGCCGATGCGTCGAGCAATTCGGCGTGTTCGTGCAAGAGCGGACCGGAGATGACGAGCTGACGACGCGGGTCGAGCTTTTGCTGAGCGAATTTTTGAACAACGTGGTGGAGCATGATGGAGAAACTCACGCCAGCGTGCAGTCAGGCATCCTAGTCGTGGTCAAGATCGAACCCCCCGAGATGGTCCTGGCGACGATCCTTGATCGACGGTCCAGGGCGGTGGAGGAAAAGCTGAACATACCAGAGAACGCTGCGGAAGTCCTGGAGCAGTGCAATCGGACGTTGACCAGCTCAGGCCGCGGCCTGGCGATCATCAGGACGATAGCAACCAGCATCATGCGCAAGCATTTCAAGGGCCTCAATCAGACGGAATTTGTCATCAAGGCGGAAAAGCCCTGGGCGTCGTGACGGCGGCTGGAGCCTGAGGGGAAACCAACATTTGAAAGTGCAGATGAAAGCAGAAATAGAAAAATATATTGTCGCCAACCTTGAAATCGACGACGCCGAGACGATCGCCATGCTGATCGTCGCGTACGGCGAGGCGCTCAACGAGAATTGCGCGATCATTGAAGCTGCTGCCGCTGCTGGCGACCGCCAGCGGGCGGCGGCAGCGGCGCATGCTCTGAAAGGCGCATCGGCCAATATTGGCGCACAGCCGTTTTACGAGGTTGCCCGGGACCTGGAGAAGCTGTTCAGGGGCGGCGGCGACGAGGCGCAGCATCTTTTGCAGCAGCTGGCTGAACTTCGGGAGCAGTTCATCGGCGAAGCCGCTCATTGAGTCCAACGGCCACGGGCAGGGTCAGCGATGAAGAAGTCTGATTTTCTCCAAGATAGACAGCGCCGGCAGATCGTCGCCTCCATCTATAGACGGAGGACGCGACGTCACCTGAGCAGAAAAATCCTGGCCTGGAAATTGACCGTCCGGGGAGCGCAGGTCTGCAAGCGTTTCTTTGACATCGTGGTGTCTCTGGCCGCCCTGGTGATTGTGTCGCCCCTGATGGTTGCGGTCGCCATTCTCATTGTGCTGGAAGACGGCGGCCGGATCATCTACCGCCAGGTACGCGTCGGCAAGGACGGTCACCATTTCAACTTCTACAAATTTCGTTCCATGTATGAAAATGCTGACCAGCGGAAGGCAAGCTTGCAGGCTTCCAACCAGTCGAGCGACGGGGTGATTTTCAAGATGCACTCTGACCCTCGGGTGACGAGGATTGGCCGTTTCATCCGCAAATACAGCATTGATGAGCTGCCCCAGCTTTTCAATGTTTTGGCTGGGGACATGAGCCTGGTTGGGCCGCGGCCGCCGCTTCCCGAGGAGGTCAGCTTGTACACGATTGAAGACCGCAAGCGTCTGCACGTGCTGCCGGGAATCACGTGCATTTGGCAGGTTTCCGGGCGTAGCGACATTCCTTTCAAGGAGCAGGTGCAGCTTGACAAGGAATATATCATGAGCCAGGGGTTCTGGCAGGACTTCAAGATTTTGTTGAAGACCATCCCGGCTGTCTTTACGGGGCGTGGAGCTTATTAGGCAGGATTAAAGGTCAGAGGCCGCCATTGCGGCGAGCGCATTCAGGAAAAGGATGTTTCTGCCATGAAGGCCATGATGTGTTTCAACGGCATTGACAGCGCTGGCCTGAGCGAAGGCTTCCAGGGCATACCGGCGCCGTTGCTGCCGATTGCAAACAAGCCGCTGGTGGAATACTACATTGAATTATGCAGCTGCCTGCATATCCATGAATTTCTGATTCTGGACAGCGATTATTCCGAGGAAGCGGCCGCCAGGCTCGGAGATGGCAGCCGCTGGTCGGTCAAGGTCATTTACCGGGGCGCGAGTCAGCAGATGACATTCCAAGCCATCAGAAAACGCCAGGCCGCCTTTCTGGGGACGGAGGACGTCCTGTGCTTCAACGGGCTCGTCTTTCCATTCTGCGACTACCGCACGGTTTGCATCGAGGACTTGGCACCCGGACAAGAGCAGCCTGGAGACGCTGACCTCGCCCATGGCCTGTACTGGTTCACGCCAGAGAAGTGCCATGCCTCGATGCTGCCCGTGTTGCCGCTGTCGACTTATGTCGACTACTTCAAATGCTGCCAGGCGGTCATGCAGGCAGAGAACGCTTTTTTCCCGGTGCCTGGGTATCATGTCGAGGCCGGCATCTATACGGGCATGAACGTCGTCTTTCCTCCCAGCTGCACGGTCAGCTCGCCAGCCATCATCGGCAACCACGTCCGCCTGATTGACGAAGTGAAGCTGGAAGGCGCGGTAATCCTCGGCGACCGAGTCATGGTTGACCGCCGAACCACGTTGCGCAATGCCATTGTCATTGACCACACCTACGTCGGCAGCGACCTTGAAATTCGGGACAAGATCGTCTGCCGCGACCGCATCATCGAGCCAGAGAGCAATACAGTCCTGCATTTGGGCGCCGACTGCCTGTTCATGGGAGTGCGTTCCTTCCGGCGGGGCGCCGGCTTGCGCTGGGCTGTGGACATTCTGCTGGCCATCTTGCTGCTGCTGTGGCTGACCCCGTGGCGCCTGCTGTTTTGGACCCTGGCGCGGATCAAGGCGGTCCCACGCGATTTTCAGAGCGTCAGCGGCCGCCTGCGCCAATACCCCTGCTATCAACTCGACCCCTGGAAACGCTCCAATCTATACTTTTATAAACTTATGCTGGACAAGTATCCGCTTTTGTTTTTCGTTTTCAGCGGCGAACTCGTCCTGGTCGGCGAGTCGATCGGGCGCAATCCCGATGCTCTCGAGTCCAACTACTGCCCAGGGGTGTTTTGTTTTTCCGACACGCGGGCTGGGTCGGTCGATGTGCTGCAACAGAAGCTGGACGACCGTTATTATCGTTACAACCGCAGTTTTTGGCTGGCGCTGGGGTGTTTGTGGAAAACGGCCATCAACCGTTTGTTCGCTTCGATTCAGGCGTTTTATCCATCGGCGGAATGGCTCAGCTTTGCCGGCCAGGGCCTGTGCTTGAACGAAGAATTTTCGTCGCAGGAAGCAGCCGCTCCCTGCGGCAGCCAAGAGGGTTAAGGTGCTTTTTGTTCTTGGGTGTTGCGATGACTGAGGTGCTAACCAGGGGGCTTGGAATGCGTTCGTTTACCTTGAGCCGCAACCGTGAGGCTGACGCGCTGGTGCGACAGGTCGTCACGGAGCTGGGGCGCGAGGTTAGCGGATGGGCGTCCGAGTTCGGCCTGGCTGCCCTGGTTCTGGGGGGGCGGCTATGGCCGAGGCGAAGGCGGCGCCGTGGTGACCCCCGGACAGCCGGTCAGTCTCTACAACGACATGGACTTCTTTGTGTTTACGCGCAATGCCGGACGCCGCCGACGACGTCGGCTCGACAGCCGCCTAGGACCCTTGGCCGAATCCTGGTCAAACAGGCTTGGCATTGACATGGATATCGCGCCGGCGCGTGAAGTCTCCCGACTCCCTGGGCTGCCAACCACCCTGATGTACCAGGAACTCCGTCGGGGGCATTGCTATGTTTTTGCGGTGGAGGATGTCGTCGAGAAAATTCCGTTGGTGCCGCCATCTGCCCTGCCGATTTTAGAGGGGATGCGCCTGCACATGAACCGCGGCTCTGGCCTCCTGCAGGCCAGCCAGCTTCTGGCTGGAGCTGGCCCGACCGGGCCGGAGGAGCGTGATTTTGTCTGGCGCAATCTGCACAAGTGCGCCTTGGGCTGTGGCGACGCCTTGCTCATAGCCGCTGGCCAATATGACTTTGACCTGAGCATCCGCCGCCGCCGCCTGCCAGCCGTGGCAGAGCGGCTGGGCGATTCCACAGCCAGTCGCAGCCTGTGTGAATGCTATGAGGCGGCAGTGGCGTTCAAGGCACATCCCTCTAGAGACGTCGCTGGCGACGCTTCTGGATTGGCTGCCTGCCTGCGTACCCTGTGGCGGCAAGTCTTGACCGCCTGCCTGGCCTGCCGCGTGCCGAAGGCCGAAAGCCTGGATTTGCTGGGACAGCTGGCCAGCGCCGAGATGCGAGGGGGCGTCTGGTGGAAAAATTATCTTCTCAATGTTGTTTATGGTTTAGTGGGGGTGGGGGGTGCCGGTTGCGCCATGCCGCCACAGTATTGGCTGTTGGTTAGGTTGGATCGCCTGTTTGCTGGCGAGACAGCCAACCCCCAGGAAGTCGTGCATTTTCTCACCCTTTGGAAACGGTTCAATTAATTATGGAAGACTTGAATTTAGCCCGTAACGCCGCGAGCGAAGTTTGGATAAGTCCCTTTGCCCGCTATGATTGGCGCGTGTTCCTGTTGAGGGTCAAACGCCGGTTGTGGTTTTTTCTTTTAGTCGCGGTGGTTATTTCAGCCGCCCTGTTTGTTGCCCTGCGCACCATTCAGAGGAAATCCATGCGGTGCTGGCAGAGCCAGGCACGGCTGTTTCATCAAATCCGCTCCGACAGGGTGCCGAGCTTCTACAAGCAAATGGACACCAAGGTGATAGCGGAATTTGCCAGCAGCGCCATGCATCTTCAGGAAGTGGCGAAGCGGTTGAACCTGGCGCCGGCGCAGGCGGTCGAGCTTGCGTCTTTGGTGACCGTGGAAATGCATAAGAACAAGTCCAACATCATTGTCATCCGCGCCAACTACAATAATCCTCACTTGGCAGCAGAGGTCGCCAACTCCGTTGTGGATGTGGTGCTGGCAGCGTATATTGAAATGCAGAACAGCACCCTGAGAGGCATGCTGGACCAGCGCCAGCAGAGGCGGCTCAGGCTGGAAGCCAGACTGACGGAATTGGAGGCGTCTAAAATCCTGTTGACGTCGTCCGACACTTTTTTCAACCCGGAGCAGGAGTTGAACCGCCTGAGCAGCGAGATTGTGCAGGTCATGGGGGAGATTGAGGCTGGCCGCACCGAGATTGTGCAGCTGCAAGCCGTGATCGCCGAAGCGGAACGCCTGATGTCCACCGTCCCGGCAGAAGTGCCGTACCTGCGGAGGATTAGAACTACAGACACGTCTGCCCTCGACTCCATGCAGTCGACGCTTGACGCCATGAGGTTGAAGTTTACCGACTCCAATCCCCGGGTGATTGCCTTGGCCAGTGAATTGGCCAGCGCCAGACAGAAAATGGCGGAAACGGTCAGCGATGAGATCAAGCCAGACGAAGTGGTCTACACTCTCAACCATGTGCGTACGGTTTTGGAGGAAAACAAGAACAAGGCCGAAGTCCAGCTGGCTGGCCTGCTCAAAGTCAATGAGTTCAAGGCCAAGCGGGTGGGCGATCTGCAGAAGCTGGTCCCGGAACACCTGAAGACGCTGGGCAGCTACCTGGAAAATCAGCGCAACATAGAGACGTTGAGGACAACGCTTAACCAGCTCGATTTAACCATCAATGACATGGAGATGCTGTTGAATTCGGCTGTCCCAGACCTGTCAGTGCTGGAATATGCCGCGCCATCAACGTGCCCGACCGGCAACCTTTCCGGATTGGCGACGGCATCGGTGGGCACTGGCTGCCTGGCAGCTGGGCTGCTGCTGGCGCTGTTCTTCGGATGGGATTTCGCCTTTGGGCGGCTCCGAAGCCCAAAGAATTTCAACTTGGGCGGCAATGTGAATTTTTTGGGCATGTTCCCCGCCCGGGGCGTGGTCGACGCCAAGGAGACGGAAGCGTCCCTGCAACGTGTTTTCATGAACATGCGCAGCTATCTTGGCCAGGGCCGGGTGATTTTCCTAGCTGAACTGTCCCCAAACGCCATGAAACAGGAAGTCAGGGTCAACTGGAACCAGAATTTCGGCATCAACGGCATCCAGGCGTTCTGGCTGTCGTTCTCAGCGTCGACAAAGTCGACCAAAGAGTACTTAAAGTCGCCGACGCCTCAGCCCAGCGAGTTGGACGACGCACTGATCGCCATCGAAAAGCGCGGCAATCACGGCGTGTTTCATTGCAGCAACAGCCTGGTCTTGAGCCAGGCCGAGCTTGATTTGCTCAGCGCAGACCTCAAGACCCTGGAGCCGCATTTCTCCATGTTCATCTTCGAGCGGGACGGCAAGGGCAAGCTCCATGACCCGATTTTTGATCAGCTCTGCCAGCTGGCGGACTATACGGTTCTGCTGACGACGTTCGGCCGGGACAAGCAAAGCGCCGTGGTGGTGCTCGGAGACGACGTGCGCCTGGCAGGACACCGCGTCGGTTGTGTTCTTACCCATGTTCGAAAAAAATATTGGAATCTTTTGCAGGCTTAATGGTCGGCACCGACCGTCATTTGTTGTGCCGGTGGGTGGCCGGGCTTGTTTTAACCTAATGCTCTCTCTCTATAGCGACAGGAAAGAAAACCATGTCATTTTTTTCAACAAATTGTAGTCGTCGGCGTCACGCGGCTATTGTCCTGGCTTCGGCGTTGACGGTGCTGGCCTGCGTTAGTGGCTGCAAGAAGGCTGACGAGTATCCGCCGCTGCCCCCGGTCGCCAGCGTCGCCGATATTTCGGTCAAATCGGAAGAAGAGCGGGCGCGGGAGCTGGCTTGGCTGCAAAGCCTTCATGACCAGTCTTATCCAATATATCGGACTCATTCCGGCGACGTTTTTACCATTAAAGTGTATGAGAATCCCGAGCTGGAAGCCCAGGACGTGGTCGTCACTCCGGATGGTCAGATTGCCCTGATGCTGGTGGGCACCTGCAACTTGCTGGGCAAGACTCTTCCAGAGATGGTCGAGGAATTGGAGAAGCGTTACAGCGAGTACATCCGCAATCCCAAGGTGGCCGTGATCCCACGCTCGATCAACAGTCAGACGGCTACCATCGCAGGCAAGGTTAACGAGCCGGGCATGTATCCGGTCAACAACCGCATCCGCCTGGCCGATTTTCTCGCCATGGGCAATGGCACGCCGACCTCGATATTCAATGGCCAGGGCTTTGAGCTGGCTGACTTCTCGTCGTCGTTCATTGTCCGCGATGGTGAACGGCTGCCGGTGGACTTCGAGCGCGTCCTGGAGGGCGACCCTCTGCACAACATCCACATTCATCCTGGAGACTACGTGTACATCAGCAGCCGTGCCAACCGCCTGGTCGGTGTCATGGGCGAGGTCCACCTGCCTCAGTTTATCGTATGGTATGAAAACATGGGATTGCTGGAGGCGGTTGTCAGGGCGAACGGCCTGAAGGATGAGTACTGGAAGAACGTCATTGTCATTCGCGGCGGGATGAACGACCCGATCCTGTACCGGGTCAACATCGACGATGTCCTGCACGGCAAGCTTCCCAATCCAGGGCTGATGCCCAACGACATCGTCTATGTCCCCAAAGACGCTTTCAGCGAGTACAACGTCTTTATCCGCAAGCTGTTCCCCACTGGACAGCTTCTCAACATGGTGCTTGCGCCAATCACGTTCTGGTCAAACCGGGATTGACGGCGGTCACATCAACGGCAAGCAAGGAGGAAAAACCTTTTGCCAGCGGTCAAGTACATCATCTTTTTCGGCGCCCTGCTGATGGGGTTGCCTTTGCTGACGGCATGGCTGCTCAGCCACCCCAGGCGGGTGCGATTGATGGCGACAATGCACGCCTTTTCTATCGCCTTCTCGGTATGGGTGACTCTCAATTTTTTCCCGGATCCGCTCTATCGCGGCACGGCGCGGGGGATCGAGACCACGATCAGCGACCTTTTCGCACTCGCCCTGCTGGCGGCGATTTTTCTGCTTAGGCGAGGGCGCATCACCTGGCTGCCGCCAGGATGGTGGGCGTACGGGCTGTATTTTTTGGCCGGAGTGATTTCGCTGGTCAATGCTGACAGCCTCTTGTACGGATTCTATGAACTTTGGAAAATGATGTGGATGTGGGTTTGTTTTCTGGTGGTTTACAATTATGTCCTGCATACGCGGGACGTGGAGGCGATTCTGCGCGGGCTGGCTTTGTCAGCTATTGTTTCCCTGCTCGTGGTGCTCTGGCAGAAATATGTCACCGGGGTTTTTCAAACTTCTGGGCCGTTTGCGCACCAGAACAGCATGGCGATGTTTTATGGAATGTCGGCGCCGGTGTTTCTGGCACATTGGCTGGGACAGCGCCAGGACAGGCGGTGGAGCCGTTTCCTGTACCCGGCGGCTTTCATGGCCGCCACCGGCTGCGTCTTCTCGACTTTGTCGCGAGGAGCAATCTTTTTTTTCCCGTTCGGATGCCTGCCCGTCGCGGCAAGAGTGCTGATTCAACGCTGGGATGAACGGAAAATCAGGATTGTGTTTGTGCTTTTTCTGGTCGGAATTGTTGGAATAGCCAAAATGGGTGGGACGATCATCGACCGTTTTCTGTATGCGCCGGAGGCGTCTGGCGGCATGAGGAAGCACTTGGCCGTTGCCGCATGCAACATGGCCAACGACAAAATCCTTGGCGTCGGCATCAACAACTGGGGCATAAAAATCAATCCGCCATACGAATATGCTGAACATCGGATCGGGGCAATTTACCATGAGGACTATAAGGACGGGCTGGTGGAGACGATTTACCTGATGGCGGCGGCAGAGTGCGGCTGGTGGGGCATGGGCGTCCTATTGGTGTTTTTTCTTTATTTTTTCGCGCTCAACTTGTGCAATATATTTTACTATCGGAACAGCGCGATTGCCTATCTGCCGGTTGCCATCGCTGGCGGGCTGCTCAACAACTACGGCCAGTCTGTGCTGGAGTGGGTGCTGAAGCAGTCGCCATCCTTTTACGAGCTGATGACGTTTTTTGCCATTATCGCCGCCATGTCGACCATTTATCGTGAGAATAGGCGCGCACGGCTTCGGTTGCCAGCTGTTGCACTTAAGACCAAAACAGGAGGAAACATTACATGAAAGACAGGAAGGAGAGTGCCGAATCCAAGAAATTCCCTGCTTTGCTCAAGCGTATTCTCAATCGGCATGGGATTCGGAATGCCGAATTGGCGGAGGTTTTGGGCGTGACTTCGCAGTATGTGTCCAAATTCCTCTGTGGCATCAGCATGCCAAACCGCGTGCAGATGAACAAGATCCTGGAATATCTGACCGTCCGTCATGTTCCTATTGACTTGCATCGGCAGTTGATCAGCGGCTATGTGGAAGACAAGACCGGCTTTTTCTATGAAATCGCTGATTTGGAATTCAGCGCCAAGGATCAGTGGGAGAAGAAGCTGCTGACCGATTTCCGACTGCTGACGCCGGATGCCCGCAAGGAGGTGCTGGGCTATATCAGCAAAATTCTGATTGACTCGTTGTAGACGTTGTCGAACAAAACGCTATGGGAATGCGAATTTTACTGGGTGGAATCCCTCTTGGGTGCGACAATGTCGGCGACGAAGCCATCATTGCCTGCACGGTTGGCTGCTTTCGGGAGATGTTCCCGGATGCCGCCTTGGCTGTCAGCACGGCCCGGCCAGAGGCGACCGCCGCCCAACTCCAGGTTGAGGGGATGCCCCTGTTCGGGTTTGACGGCGAAAAGTCGTTTCGAGAATTTACGGCTGCGCTCCGCGACTTTGACCTTTTTGCATGGGCTGGTGCGACCGGCCTTTCGGATTATCCCGCCGTGGCGGTGCGCCTGCTTCTGCGGGCGCAGCGGGCTGGAGTCAGAACCGTGGTCTGGAACGTCGGCATGAACGAGCAGCTTAATCCTGCGTTTTATCAGGCTCGCGGGCGGCGGCTGGCTCTTCTGCAAGCGGCGTCGCGGTTGACCGGCGGCCATTTCGACGCGGTCGGCGCCTATGAGGATTTGCTTTCGCGCCGCATCGAGGCCAAGCTGGCGAGGGCGCTGCGAGGCTGTGACGCCGTAGTTGTCCGCGATCGGCCGTCGCACGAACAATTATGTCGGATTGGCTATGACGGGGCTACGGTCGGGGCTGACAGCGCCATTTGTCTGCGCAGCGCCGGGGAAGAGCGGTTGCCGGCCGTTGTCGGGGCATGGCAGTCTCAGGCTATCATTGGCGTCTGCATCTCCTCGCAACAGCCGCCGGCCGACCCGGTCGCGCTGAGTTCCGCTTTTGACCGGATATTGGCGGCCGATAACCATCGACGCCTGCTGTTCATGCCGATGAATCCAGTTACCGACCTGGCCTGGATGCGCACGTTCAGCGCTGGCATGCGCCTTAGGGAGAAGACTCGCCTGCTGGAAAATTGCCCAGAGCCGGAAGTCATCCAGGCAGTGGCCGGGCGCTGCCGCCTAGTCATCAGCAGCCGACTTCACCTGCTGGTGCTCGCCGCCAATGCCCATACCCCTTTTCTGGGTATTTCCCGCGGCAGCAAAGTTGACAATTTCCTGGCTGAATTCGGCCAACGACCCGTCGGCTGCGTGGAGGATTGCGACCAGGAACAGCTGACGGCGGCGGCGGAAGCAGCCCTGCAGGCACCAAGGGAAGATTTCCGGCAACTCAGCCAGGTAGTGCACAACCGCCTGGAGCAGCGCCTGCGGGAGGCGGCGGCAGCCGTCCAAAAGGCTGTCGCCGCAACGGCGAAAGGAATGGGATAACGACGCATGGGAGCGACTGAGGAAATGACTTTTGCGCCGTATCGCCAGAACGGCTGGAAAGGCTGGGTTCTGGACGAATGGCAACAGCTCCCCGAGCTGGCTGATTTGGAAACCTGGTTGCAGGCGCCGCAGCAGACGATTGTCCTGGAAGCGCCTTGCCGTACCGTCAGCCGCCGGGAAACTGCTTTAGGCGCCGTATACGTCAAATTGATGAGGGGGCGCAATGATGGCGCCGTGCGGAATCGGGAAGTGTTCAGCTGGCTAAAGTGGACTCTGCTGCCGTCCCGCGGCGTATATATCCTGAAGGTGACAGCGGCCATGGCCGCCCGTGGACACCATTGCCCAACCCCTGTGCTGGGCGCACGCTGCCGCGGACGATGGGGATACCCGCGCGAATTGTATGTCAGCCGGGAAGTGACCCTGCCGACGCTGGAGGAATGCCTTGTCCGCGCAACAGGGAAGGGCGAGCAGCAAGAGCTGTTGGCTTTCACAGCAGAAAGACTCGCCCGCTTTCATCTCGACCATTTTGTGCATGGCGACTTTCTGCCGCGCAATGCCTGCGTCGATACCCAGGCTGGGCACTTGTATTTTTTGGACAACGACCGTACGCGCCACTGGCCGTTTTTACCGCCATTTCAGCGCCAGCGCCGCAATCTCGCCCAATTCTGCTACAACCTGATGCTGTTGGACGGTTCCGGCCAGTCTCCGCTGCCAGCCGATTTTCTTAAAGCCTACGCCGAAGCGCGGCCGGATTGGTCGTTATCGCGCCGTCAGGCGGAAGTCGCCCGGGTGCAGGCGCAGTGCGACCGCCGCTGGAAGAAGTATGGCGATGGCGAGCTGGCCTGGAGGGAAAAGCGCCGTCGTCAAGCGGGCGCCGTAGTCAGCAAGGCCGGAGAACCTCCCGCGCTGGGATGAGAGTCTGTCCTGCCCAGGGCGATAAGGCGGCGCAGGCAGCTGGCGCACCGTCAACGCTCAGCAGGTGGCGACGGCTCCGGCGAGTCAGCGCACGGCCGGCGGGCGGCAGCGACGGCTGAGCTGTATTTGGCCAAATCGTAATGAATGGTCAAATCCGGTATATGATGGCGTTCCAGCTCAACGCCGGCCTCCTGGAAAAACCTTTCGGCCAACGTGTCATGATAGTCGGAAAAAATCACTACGCGGACGATGCCGGCTGCGATCAGCGCTTTGGCGCAATGGGTGCAGGGCATGTTAGTGACGTATGCTGTTCCGCCGGTCAGGGTGATGCCATGCCGGGTCGCTTGGCAGATGGCGTTGATCTCGGCATGATTCGTTCGGACGCAATGGTTGTTCACGACCAGGCACCCGTGCGTAGTGCAATGCGGCGTGCCGGGCAGGGAGCCGTTGTAGCCGGTTGAGAGTACATAGCGGTCTCTCACCAGGACGCAGCCGCAATGCATGCGGGGGCAGGTCGCCCGTTCAGAAGCCAACATGGCAAGCTTCAGAAAATATTCATCCCAGGTCGGCCGACGCGCCGGCGGCTCCGCCGGCTTGACAATGTCGATGTTCATGGCTGTTTTTTTTGCTGGTTGGAGCGTGTGGGCGCCAGGGCTGGCAGGCGGGAGCGAAAGCAGCCTGCCGCTGTTTTAGAGCCAGCGGCAGGCCAGGTATACAGAGGCCTCTTCAGGGCTGGGCGGCTGTTTCCGCACGGTCGTAGTAGCCCGCCTCCAGGTCGTCGTCATCGCCGGCTTCCCGGAGTTCAGCCGAGGTCCACATTTTCTGCTTGGCAATCGGGTCGGCCTTGATGGAATTGTCCTGGATGCGTTCCAGGTAGCGCCGCATCTGCTTATCCAGCTTGTCGATGACATTGGCCAGGGAAATCCGCATGTCGCTGGTGCGGGCAGTGGCGCGCAGGGTCAAATTCTTGGCGTTCAGAAGCGCGTCGGCAATCTGCCAATTACGCTCCACAGAGAATACAAATCGGATTGAAGTGAGTTTTTGGTTTTTATAGGATTCCGCCAGCTTGGCTGCCAGCTCCTCGGCCTGAGCCTTTAACGCCTCGTTGGTTTCATACTGTTTGGCGCTGATGATGACTTCCATAATGAACCTCCTTTGGTTATACAGGCGAGTCGGTTCTGAGCTTTCCTCTCTTTTCAAGGATTAAAGCTCGGCCCCAGGTAGACTTGCCTGGCTTTTTCGTCATTGATCAAGGCTGCGCTGTCTCCGGTGAAAAGGATTTCGCCGTTGCAGATCAGGTAGGCGCGGTCGACAATGGCCAGGGTTTCGCGCACGTTATGGTCTGTGATCAGGACTCCCAGGCCGCGGTCGCGCAGGTTGGCCACGATTTTCTGTACTTCGAACACGCTGATCGGATCAACGCCGCCAAACGGCTCGTCAAGCATGATGAAGCTGGGGTTGGTGGCCAGCGCCCTAGTGATTTCCAGGCGTCGTCGTTCGCCACCGCTGAGAGTCAAGGCCTTCTGGCTGCGAAGATGACCTAATTGCAGCTCGTTGAGCAGCTCTTCACGGCGCTCCGTGCGTTCCTTCCGGCTCATGGCCAGCGCCTCCAGGATGGACATGATGTTTTCCTCAACCGTTAGCTTGCTGAACACGGAGGGTTCCTGGGCCAAGTAGCCCATGCCCAGGCGGGCGCGCTCGAACATGGCCAGGCTCGACACGTCCCGACCACGAAATTCAATGTGCCCGCCGTTGGGTTTGATCAGGCCGACAATCATATAGAAAGTAGTGGTTTTACCGGCGCCGTTGGGACCGAGCAGCCCCACGACTTCGCCTGGTTTCACATGCAGGGAGACTTTGTTGACCACACAGCGGTTCTGATAGATTTTGACCAGGTCTTTCGCTTGCAGCAGGATATCGCCCTTGTCAGCCATTACTTGCCATCGCCTTTCTGTGCTTCTGCGGGTTTTTGGTCTGGTGCCGTCGTTGTCTTGGCACCTGGCTTGGCATCTTGTCCGGAAGGCTTTTTGTCTTCAGTCTTGCCGCCTCCGAACAGGCTTCCCATTCCTCCTTTGCCGCTTTTGTCGCCCCCTTTTTTCAAGGGGATGGTGACCGTGGCGCCATGCAGGCTGATGTTCTGGTTTTTCCTGTCGTAGACCACCTTGTCGCCCTTCATGGCGTTCTTGCCTTGCAGAATCGTGCAGTTCCCGGTCAGGACGATGACGTCGGCCTCGGCGTCGTAGGAGCCGCGGTCGCCGACAGCGCTCTCGCTCGTGTCAAGCTTCCGAACCGTAACGCCGCCTTCTGCTTCAATATGCTTCATCTTGTTGTCATTGTCAAGGAACACAGTCATTTTTTGGGCGGTCAGCTTCATGGTGCTGTCTTCAATGAGGACATTGCCAGACAACTCAATGCGATGCTGTTCGAGCTGCATTTCCATCCGCTCGGCCGTGATGTTCATTTCATCGGTTTCTTCCTCAACCTCGTCAGCAGCGGCTGTTTCCGCCTTTTCTGTTTTTTCAGCGTTGGCGTTTGCATTGGCCGGCTTTTGGCTGGGTGCCGGCTCGGCGGCCGTCGTCGTCCAGCCTAAGCTCAAGCCCAGGAGTAGGGTGAAGGTCAGGAGGGCGGTCAGATGTTTCGTATGCATGGGTGTCATGTCCTTCGCGTGGTGGCTATGGTGTTGTCGCCGCTGGCAGAGATAATAGCCCGTCATGATGGCAATGCAATTCGTTGGCGTCATTTTCTGGTCGGAGATGAGTGGTTTTCCAGCGGAGCGGACTGTGACGGCTTGGACGCCGCGTCCTGTTCCGGTTTCTTCTCGCCGCCCGCGAGCGCTCTGCGGAGGCTGTTTTTGCGCCCTTTCAGGACAATATGCACTGTTGACCGGATCAGCACGACTTTGCGGTCGAGAAAGACGTCATAGCCGAGGCCGCTGATGGCAATGCCGTCGCTGGTGAGGTACACGGGCGCATCGCTTTTGACTTCGGCCAAATTGTGATTATATCGACAGTGCGGGGAAGTCAGCTCGAACTGCCGGTCGGCTTGCTGCATCAGGAGAATCTTGAATGTCTCCAGTTCGGTCATTGTTCCCTTGACAGTGGCTTGCTGGCCAAATAGTTCCCATTCCACCGCCCCTTCCTCGTTCAATCCCCGGGTTTGGAAGCCGCTTACCGAAATGTTGCTGTTGCCAAATACCGCTCTGGACCGCCCGGTGGCTGGGAAGCTTGCCAGTAGCCAGAAAAGAAGCGACACGGCAACGCCCAGTCGCCAGCTGGCGCTGCCTGGAATGGACATGGATGTGGCGCGGGCCATTGCGGTCATCATCGAATCTCCACCGACTTTACGGTTGCGCCCAGAAGGAAGGGCAGGCTGTTGCGGACGCACCCGCCGGTTGGGCCTTTCGAACGCCCTGTTCGTTTAAACATAGCGTTTCAGCAATTGTTCCCAATGACCCTGCAAACGAAGCAGCCGCTCCAGGATTTCCCGGACTGCGCCGCGGCCTCCCGGCCTGGTCGCCACCCAGTCGGCCATGTTGATGACTTCGGCCGAGGCATCGCCAACAGCCGCGCTGATGCCGGCCAGGCGCATTGGCGGGATGTCGATCAGGTCGTCGCCGATGTACAGGCATTGGCGTGGCGTCACGTCGAGGTCGGCGCACAGCCGCAGCAGGCCATCGGCCTTGGCGTGGACATCTTCGAAGATGAAGTCGAGCTTCAGCTCGCTCGCCCGGCGCTGGTTAGCCAGGCTGGAACGCCCGCTGATAACGCCGGCTCGCAAGCCAGCTCGACGAGCCAGGGTAATGCCAGTACCGTCGTGCACATCGAAAAATTTGATTTCCTGGTCATGTCCGAGGCCATAGCCGATTCTGCCGTCGGTCAGTACGCCGTCGATATCCATGACCACGACCTTGATATCATGCACTTTGATTGACCAGTCCATGGATTTCCTTGATAGTTTTGAGCAGTTTGGGGAGTTCTTCCAGGGGCAGGGAATTGGGTCCGTCAGAGCGGGCGTTGTCTGGGTCGGGGTGGGTTTCCAAGAAAAGTCCCTGGATGCCGACGGCCGCTGCTGCTCGGGCCAGTGGGGCGACGAAGGCGCGGTTGCCGCCGGAGCTGGTGCCCAGGCCGCCTGGAATCTGCACGGCGTGGGTGGCGTCAAAGATGACTGGCCAGCCCAGCTCGCTCATAATCACCAGGCCGCGCATGTCAACGACTAAGTTATGGTAGCCGAAACTGGCGCCGCGCTCAGTCAGCATGATTCGCTCATTGCCGGTGGAAGCCACTTTCTGGGCCACGGGAAGCATGTCCTCAGGGGCGAGGAACTGGCCTTTCTTGATGTTCACCGGCTTGCCAGTAGAGCCAGCCGCGAGGAGCAGGTCAGTCTGGCGACAGAGGAAAGCCGGGATCTGCAAGATGTCAACGACTTCAGCGACAGCAGCGCATTGTTCGGGGGCATGCACGTCAGTGATGACTGGGCAGCCGAATTCGCGCTTGATCATGGCCAGGGTGCGCAGGCCGTTCTCCATGCCCAAGCCGCGAAAGCCCTTGATGCTGGTGCGGTTGGCTTTGTCAAAAGAGGACTTGAAGATGTATGGCAGCCCGAGCTTTTGGCAGGCGGCAAGGGCGGCGCCGGCGATTCGTCGGCAGATATCGTCGGATTCGATGACGCAAGGCCCGGCGATGATGACCGGCACCTGGCCAGGGCCGATGTTGATGTCCGGGCTTAGGGCAAAGACACGTCCCATGTTTTTCATCTCCTTAGTATAGTGACGCTGTGGCTGTCATCAACGGCCGTCGACGAGCATGCCGCGTTGACGCAATTGCTTTTCAATCAGCTGGATGTCGGCTGGGACATCGACTCCGGCGCTGCTTTCTTCCGTTACCATGACTAAGATGCATGCGCCATGTTCCAGGGCGCGGAGCTGTTCCAGCATCTCGCAGCCCTCTAAAGCACCGCGCTCCCAAGTGATGAATTGTTCCAAGAAGTCGCGACGGTACGCATACAGCCCCCAATGCAGAAGCGGCTCGACAGCCGTGCCGCCTGAGCGGGGGAAAGGAATGAGTGAACGGCTGAAATAGAGCGCAAAGCCACGCTGGTCAAGCACCACCTTGACGGCGTTCGGGTCAGCCGGGTCGCGGTCGGTTTTCGAGAAGGGCACGGCAGCGGTCCCCATCTCAGCGCCAGTTTCACGCATGCGGTTGACCAGCTGCGTCAGCACAGCTGCTGACATCAGCGGCTCGTCACCTTGCACGTTGACGATCAGGTCCGCGTCACGGCCAATGATCGCTTCGGCGATGCGGTCGGTTCCAGTCTGGTGCGTGCTGGACGTCATCACGGCCTGGCCGCCGAAATCAGCGACTGCCGCCCGTATTCGCTCATCGTCGGTAGCCACCAGTACTTCGGCAAAGAGCGGGCATTTCCGGACGGATTCATAACACCATTGGATCATCGGCTTGCCGCCGATCAGCGCCAGCGGCTTGCCGGGAAAGCGCGTGCTGCCGTAGCGTGCCGGTATCACCGCAATCGTCCGTTCGGTCATGACTTCTTCTCCTGGTTGCTCTTAGAAAATGTGTGTGGTGATTTCTGCTTGCTTGGATCGGTATTTCTGCGACATCAGACAGGTTAGGTGGGGCTGTCGATAGACGCGATCAGGGTGTCAGCGTCAATGGCGGCAGTGCCGACCAGGCCGACGACGACGCCGGCCGCGTGGTTGGCGATTTCCGCCGCTTCTGGCAGCGAGGCGCCGGCCAGCATGGCCAGAACCATGGTCGCCATGACAGTGTCGCCAGCACCGGAGACATCAAAAACCTGCTTAGCCTTGGTGGGGATGTGGGCGGGCAGGGAGTCATCCCCTGAAAACAGCGCCATGCCGTCAGCACCCAGGGTTATGAGAAGATGCTCGGGTGCCCAGGTCTGGCGCAGGCGATGGCCAGCACGGAGCAAGGCGCGGTCGGAACGCGGGTCGCCACTGCCGCCCTGGTAGGGAACCTTGGCCAAAGCAAAGGCCTCGGCCCGATTCGGGGTCATCAGGCATAAGCCGCTGGCCCTGAAATTGTTGGAGGGGTGCGGATCCAGGGCGACCATGACTTGGCAGGATTGCGCCAGCGCAATCGCCTGGCGCATGAACTGTCGACCGAAAAGACCCTTGGCATAGTCCTCTAAGATGAGAGCCTGCACTGCGCCTGAGCGCAGCTGCTTTTCCAGGCTGTTGAGGAGTCGGCGGCGGAGTTCGGAGGCAATCTCGCGGGTCTGCTCGTAGTCGATGCGAACCACCTGTTGGTTTCCCGCCAAGACGCGCGTCTTGACCGTTGTTGGGCGGGAGGAATCAACTTCGACGCCACTGACATCGGCCTCGGCCTCGGCGAGGCGGCGCAGCAGTTCCTGGCCTTCCAGGTCGTCGCCAATGACGCCAAAGACATCGACGGCGGCGCCGAGAGTGCGCAAGTTGCGGGCGACGTTGGCAGCGCCGCCAGGAACGGCACTCTGGCGCTGCACCGCCACCACTGGAACCG
Organism: Lentisphaerae bacterium ADurb.Bin082; assembly: GCA_002070945.1. GTDB lineage: Bacteria > Verrucomicrobiota > Lentisphaeria > Oligosphaerales > Oligosphaeraceae > JAAZKI01. The sequence continues at coordinate 38,460 of MWEG01000073.1, read as the reverse complement.
GAGCCTCCTGGGAAATCCTGGTCGCACGTCCCCAGACATAGCGGTCGAGCATGAGATCGCCGAGAACTGCGACGCGGGCTTGCTTGAAGAGCGGGACGTAGCGTGACAACTGGCCACCTGGCATGGCGGTATGTTCTCCTTCCGGATGCTGGTCGTGTCTTGAGGTTCAATGACGTTCGCCGACAATTGCCTGGACGGCCTGGTCGGTTTGCAAGGGCGGCAGGGGCTGCATGATCTGTCCGGCTGACAACCGCCCGGTGAGACGTTGAATTTCTTGCAGGTCTTCTTGCATGGCGCGGCGCTGGGAGCGCCTCATGCGGTCTTCATGCTGGCGCAGGTAACGCACTCGGGCATCTAATTCAGCCAATAGGGCTGCTTGCAGCGCCTTTTGACCGGCTTCGGGCACTTCCAGCTTGCTGACGTCCCGCCGCAGCTGGTCAAGCAGGCTGCTGATTCGTTGTTTGGCGATGGCGCGTTCCCAGAAACGGTTGTCGCGAATCTGGCTGGGCAGGATGAAAAGCACCCAGAGCTGGGCCAACACGAAAAGCACCACCAGGGTTTTGCTCAGGCGCGCCAGGAACAGGCTGGACAGCGAAGGTTTTGCCTGCTTGCGGACAGTGTAGAAATGCAGCTTCGCGGTTCTGGCCGCCACCTTGTCCCCGCTGCGGAGAAGCTGGCCATGCGCCGGGCAGGGGGTGCCGTTGACGCTGATTTCCGCTTTCGGCGCTGGCAGCAGCTTCACCTTGCCCGCGCCGTCTTCCGCTAGGGTGAACAGCGTTCCAGCGCAGCCCTCCAGTACGCAATCGCAGCCTTCGCCGCCAACGGTGGCTGGCAGGCAGGCAGGCTGCCAGGCGCGATGTCTCTGGAAGAGCGCCGCTGCGGTCTGGTCGTCGTCGCTGCCCTGAATGATGAATTGCGCCTGGGTTGCCATGCAATCGTATCCTGTCAGCCGGTTTCGCGCCCGGGGGGCGGCACCAGGCCGTGAGCGCTTGGCTCATGGCCTGGCAGCTGGAATCGCGTCGCACAAAGACGTGACCCGCTCCGGAGGCGGCTCGCCGTCAAGCCGCCGTCCTGTCAATCGCCTTTGCGTTTCCGGTTGTTTCTGACGGTGGCCGGACTAGTCGTGGTGAGGGAGACTTTCGGTTCTGGGGGCGGCAGCAACGGATCAACCTGGTCATCGTCGTCGCTGCATGCCGCCGCATCTTGGGCTTTAGTGGATGACGCAGCGCTGGCGGTGATGGCGATGACGATGGCGTCTCCGGCCTCGTTCACGTCAGCTTTGGCGAGGAAGGAGGGCGGCGGAGGATGGCGCAGCAATTCTTCAGCCAAGGGGTCTTCCAGCATCTGCTCTACGGTACGACGCAACTGACGGGCGCCGAACTCAGGCTTGTAGCCGCGCTCAAGCAGCAGTTTTTCAGCGGCGTCGGTCAGGCGCAGAACACCGCCTTTGGCGCGCAGACGCTCGGAAATCTTGTCAAGCTCCAAGTGGATGATCTGGGCCAGCTCGTCAGGGCCGAGCTGACGGAACACGACAATCTCGTCAACCCGGTTGAGAAATTCCGGCCGGAAATGCTTTTTGGCGCTTTCCTGCAAGCGCTCGCACATTTTGGCGTAATCGTCGTCAGACATGATTTCGCCGCCGGCGCTGAATCCGAGGGACATGGGCTTTCCGAGCTGTTCGGCACCCAGGTTTGAGGTCATGACTACGATGGTGTTCCGGAAGTTGACTTGATTTCCCAGGCTGTCAGTCAGCTGTCCTTCCTCAAGAATCTGCAACAGCATGTTGCTGACGTCTGGATGAGCCTTTTCGATTTCATCAAACAGCACGACGGAATAGGGCCGTCGCCGCACCCGTTCGGTCAGTTGGCCGCCTTCATCGTAGCCAACGTAGCCGGGCGGAGAGCCGACCAGCCGGCTGACATTGAATTTCTCCATGTATTCCGACATGTCCAGGCGGATCAGGGCTTCGGGGTCGCCGAACATAAATTCGGCCAGCGCCTTGGCCAGGAAGGTCTTGCCGACGCCGGTCGGCCCCAAGAAGATGAAGGAGCCAATCGGTCGCCGCGGGTCTTTGAGCTCTGCCCGCGAACGCCGCAGCGCCCGGCTGATGGTGCGAATAGCGTCTGGCTGGCCGATGACCTGCCGGCTGATTTCGTCTTCCATGTTCAGCAGCCGTTCTGTCTCCCCTTCCTCCATCCGGGCCAGGGGGATGCCAGTCATGCTTGCGACCACGGTGCGGATTTCATCGCCGGTGATGACATGCACGACTTGCTCGCGCTCTTTTTTCCAAGCCGCCTGGGCATCGGCGATTTCCCGCTTCAGGCTCTGTTCCCGGTCGCGCAGGCTTGCAGCCGCCTCAAAAAGCTGATTTTTGACGGCGTCGACTTTCTGCCGGTTGACTTCGGCCAGCTCGTCCTCCAAGTCGGTGATGGCTTGCGGACGGCTCGACTCCGCCAGGTGTATCCTGGCGCCGGCTTCGTCAATCACGTCGATGGCCTTGTCAGGCAGATAGCGAGCCGGCACATAGCGTTCTGACAGGGTGACGGCGCCGGTCAGCGCCTCGTCGCTGTATTTGACATGATGGAATTCCTCGTAGCGGGGCGCCAGTCCACGCAGGATGGCGACGGTGTCGGCCGAGGAGGGCGGGTGAACCATGACGGTCTGGAAGCGCCGCTCCAGGGCGGTGTCTTTTTCAATGTTCTTGCGGTATTCATTGAGGGTAGTCGCCCCAACGCACTGAATTTCGCCGCGGGACAGGGCTGGCTTCAGGATGTTGGCCGCGTCCATGGCACCTTCAGCGCCGCCTGCGCCGACGATGATGTGCAGCTCGTCCAGGAACAAGATGACCCGCCCAGACTGCCGGATTTCCTCCATCACGGCTTTCAGGCGTTCTTCAAATTGACCGCGGTACTTGGTGCCGGCAACGAGCAAAGTCATGTCCAGGGCGATGACGATGCGGTTGCGCAGCAGTTCCGGCACTCTCTGGTCATGGATGGCCTGAGCCAGGCCTTCTACAATGGCGGTCTTGCCGACGCCGGCCTCGCCGATCAGAACCGGATTGTTCTTGGTGCGACGGCACAGGATTTGGATGACCCGTTCGATTTCCTGGAGGCGTCCGATGACGGGGTCAAGGCGTCCTGCCGCTGCCAGATCGCTCAAATTGCGGCCAAAGGTCTTGAGGGCGGGCATCCGCTCAGCGGGCGCAGTGGCGGAAGGCGTTTCCCGGGAGTTGGACTGATCGTCGCCGCCCTGGCGGGCCTCGGGGGAATCTGCCCTGCTGTCGGACGGGGGCGAGCCATCGTCCGACAATGGCGGCGGCGGCAGGTAGTTCGGATCCAGCTGCCGCATGATTTCCTGGCGAACCTGCTCGACGTCGACGCCGAGCGCGTACATGATTTTCGCTGCCCGGCATTGCGACTCGCTCATCAGGGCCAGGAGCAGATGCTCCGTGCCGATGAAATTGTAGTTCAACGCCCTGGCCTCCTTGTCAGCCAGTGCGTAGACGCGCCGTACCCGCGGCGATATCGGCATGTCGCCGGCTTCTTTCAAGTCCTGGCTCGGACCTTTGCCGTTGAGTTCGATTTCGCGGCGCACCAGGTCGAGGTTGAGGCCCATTTTCCGCAGGATGGCAACAGCCACGCCGCGTCCAAGCTGGATGAGGCCGAGCAGAAGATGCTCGGTTCCCAGGGTCTCGTTGCCCATGTTGCGCGCTTCCTTGCGCGCCAAGGCCAGCACCTGCTGTGCCTGAGGCGTGAATTTCTTCAGTATTTCATCGTGTTCCGACATAGCTTCTCCTCCATATTTTCCTCTGGGAACCCCTCAGCGCCGCACCCGGTTGAACCGACCCGGCTGGCACCGCGCTTCCCAGCTGCTCCATCTGCATTTGCCAAGCCTGCCATGACAAAGACAGCTTGACAAACCCAACCCTATAAATATAATTCCTAAACCGGCTTTTGGCCAATCACGGCGGCGCTGAAAAGTGCCTTTGGGACGAGGACTCCGGTTCGCATCATGCCCCTCGCCCTTAACGAATGATGAATGATGAATGATGAATGATAAATGCGCCTCAGCATTCAGCATTCAGCATTCAGCATTCAGCATTCAGCATTCAGCATTCAGCATTCTGCATTCAGCATTCTGCATTCAGCATTCTGCATTCAGCATTCTGCTTCTCGCCCCTATTCTTTGACCGTCACCAATATCAGGGGTTCCTTCTGGTGTCCCTTTTCAAGGTGAGCTGACAAGGTGGTCGCCGACGGCTCAGGCGCTGGCAAGTTAGGCTCGACGCCCTTGTAATGGCGTGTGTTTTGGGCTGCTGGTCAAAGGTCCAGGTTCTGGCGCAGCATATCGATGCGCAGTTGTGCGCAGAGGTCTTCCGTCCATTCCTGGCCCTGGATGCCCTCTGGGTGGAGCATTCTGATGGTTGCTGATCCTGCGTTGCCGAAAAGCTCTTGGACACTGCTCGTTCCAGTCTGGCGAAAAAGGCCGTATTCTCTGCCCAACCATATAGCTGACAGGCAGTTGCGCATTTCGCTCTCGCTCATTTTATAGGCACTGCGAGCCAATCCGCGCGCACGGCTGACTAAGTCATACAAATCTACCGGGTTCAAGCGGGCCAGGCGGCGGCGTTCATTCAACTCGCATTCGCAGGCTTGTTCCGCCACCTTGGCCAGCAGGGCTGGCGCGGCGACGGCGGCTTCGCGGGAAAGGTGGCCACTGCGCAGAATGCAGACGGCGCCAAGATCAGGAGTTGATGGCGCCTCCAGGAAGTTGCCGGATTCCTTGACAGCATCGGTGATCTGCGCCAGCACTTTCCGGCGGTTCGCCTCCACCAGGACCAGGGCCGGCAAGTGCAGCAGCACCTCCATGAAGACACCGGCGCCACATAAATCCACATCCCGGCAGAGATACCCGTAATAGTCGTTTTCGCAAAAATCAAGCCGTTTGGCGAGCGCGTCGACAAATTGTTGGCATGAATTCTGCAATTTGTTCAGCTCCAATCTGTTAGACCAATACATCACGCGCAGGTGGTCGCGGTCGTTGCAAAAGCAGCAGCCTTGTTCGTCCTTGCGCAGCATGGCCAGTCCGTCATGCGCAATTTGGCAGAAGGAGTCCCGGAACAATCCACGTTCGCGCAGAAAAGCCCGATGGTCGGGAGGCATCAGGCGCGGCTCTAGTTCGGTCACATCGTCCCATCCTGGAAGCCGGGAGATTTCCGAATGCAGGATGTGGCAGACGGTCTCGGCGGTTTTCTCCTGGCCGGCGAAGGGGGTGAACAGCATGCCGCGCAGGTTCCGGGAAATGCTGACCCGGCTGGCGAGGACCATGCGCGGAGACAGGTCGTCGACAGGCAACCAGAGCGGGCGGCGACACGCAAATTCGTTGAGCCAGTTGCCTTGCATGGTTCAGCCCTTATCTTCCGCCTTCAGAGCCTTCAGCTGGTCACGCAGCAGAGCCGCCCGCTCATACTCTTCCCGGCGCACCGCTTGGCGAAGTTCCGCAGTCAACCGGGCGATTTCCTTTTTCGTGTCAACAGCCAGTTGGGTGGAGGGCTGAGGCCTGGCTTCAGTGGGTGGCCAAACCTTGCCCAGGGCATGCAAGCGGAGGTCGATCAAAGCCTGGAAATTCGTCGCGCATTCGGCGCAACCGAGCTCCCAAGTTTCTTCCAACTCGGATTCGCGGCGATTGCAATGCGGACAGGGCGGCGTCTTGCCGGAAGCACCCTGCAGAGCCAAAAGCAGCTTCTCCGCGTCGGAATCATCTACGTGGGAGAGCAATTTGCTGATGTTGCCGAGAAAATCGTGCAAGTGCCCGCTTTGCGCGTCCAGGAATTGCCGCATAGCGCATTTTTGGCAGAGGTTGAGCGAATGCTGGCCGCTCGGGCCATGTTCTCGGATGAAGATGCTGGCTTCACGTTTATGACAATGGTCGCATAACATGTCGATGTTCCTCGGATTAGGCGGAGAGGGCGAGCTTGGACTACGGTGTGTTGGTGTTGATGGCGTGCAGGAAGGCGCCAAGGGCGTTGTGAAGGCGCTTTTCCGCCAGGGTTAAGGCGTGCGGCCCCATGGCGGCGAGCCGGCTGTCGACGCTGCCGGGAAAATCGCCCGCAGCAAGGCAGACGGCCAGCCAGTGACACCAGTACTGGGCAGGATGGTCTGCCGACAAGCGAGCCAAGGCAGCGTCAGGAGCGTCCCGCTTGGCGATGGCGGCGAGAAACCATTTTTCCGTTTCAGAGGCGACGGTTGCCGCATGGGCGCAGACGGCCGCTGTTTCCAGGGCGCCTCGACTGCCGCCCAGAAGGCAGATTCCGGCTTTCAGAAAATGGAGCCGGGCGTAATATGGGAATAGGCAGCTGTAGGGCAGGGACAGGCACCATTCCACTTTTTGGCAGGCGCCTTCGAGATCGCCGACGGCAATCAAGTCAGCGCAGCGCCGCAGCAGCCAGGTATAGACCAGCTCGCCGCCATCCAGCGGCCAGCCAGCAGCGTCCGCTTCGACCAGCTCCATGAAGGGCTGGTCGCTGGAACTGGACAGGCGAGCCTGGCCAGAACTGGCCAGACGCAAACGCAGCCAGGCGATGGACAATTCGCTACCAGGCGGGGAGGACATGATATCGACTTCCTGGCTCGGCTTGTCAAGCTTCTGCAAGGCTGTGGACAGCTGCTGGAACGGCCAGGGATTCTGGTCGCCGTGAGCCGCCGCTTCGGTTTTCAGCGCCTGCCGGAAGGCCTTGATGGCGTCTTGGTCGTCGGCTTCCAGGAAAGTAGTCACGGTCAGCAGAAGGAATGTTCGGAGGGCGTTGGCGTTGCCAGCTGGGAGCGGGCCGGGCGTCTGGAGTACGTGGTCTTGCGGCTGGCGGCGGCCATTCACTCGCGTGAGCAGGGCGTATCGGACAGGCAGGGTCATCGCTTCCAGGGAACGCGCATTGTCAATCTGTTTGGCGGCGGTCGCCAGCTGGCCAAGGGTGTTTTCCGCTTGGCGCAAGTTGGCGCCGAATCTTTCCTGTAGCAGCCCGGCGCCGAAGATGGCCGCCAGTCTCTGGATTGGATCCTCTAAGCCGCTGATAGACAGCTGCTTCTTTTCCAGTTTGGCCAGGGGACCTGTCCATTCGCCCATTTCCAGCTGTGACCATTCCGCCATTTGAGCCAGGCCAGGATTTTCGCGGAGGCCGCGTCGTTCGCTATTCGCTGCTTCCCGGCAGGCGATGGCGGCCCAGGCTGGCCAGGGCGCGGGACGGCGCTGAAAAACAAAGGGCACCAAGCTCATCTGCGTAAGCTCCGCTTCGCCTAGCCAGGACTCGGCTGGCAGCTTCGCCAGGAGCGAGCGCAGCCGCTGGGACAAACCGCTTTTCTCGGGAAAGTCGGCCAGTCCAAAGCGGGCTTGGGCCAGAAGCAGGGGCGCCAAGGCATCGGTATATTGATCCATCTGGATAGCCGCCTGCGCCTGGCGAAGCAGCTCGCCGCCTTGCTGCTCGGGAACAAAAGGCCGACAGCGATTGAGCAGGTCGTCGAGCTGTTCACGGTATAAGCCAGCGATAGTCGTGCTGCCCTTGCGCAGCCGGAGCGCCAGGGAATAGGCAGCCGTGGGGTTGCCATCAAGGCAGGCTTGTTGCAGGCGTTGCCAGGCCCTGAGCCCATCCGCCTCAGTTTTGCCGGCCCAGGCTTCCATTTTGGGAAGCATTTCCCAATGCCGGCGTTCCGGGGACTCTGGATGCGCTTGCAGGAGCCGGCTGATTTCCTGAGGACGGCCAGTGAAAGCCATGTAGGCAAGCAGAGGCCGCAAGTCGGCCAGAGAAGCACCAGGACGCAGGTACAAAAGTCGACACAAGTCTTCGACAATGCCTTCGTGCCTGGCCTGATTCCAACGCAGAGACTGACGGTATCTGCCCCGGTCGCCAGCAAGCATGGCGTCAACCTCGATGCTGACAAAGGTGATGTCGTGGATGACGACCGTCTGTTTCCGGCGCGTCTGCATGGAAGAGCCAATGAGGGTGTCCTTGTTCTGGACGAGTTTGGCCTTCAATTCCTCTAGGGCGGGCAAGGCGACATCGTGGATGAAGCGCATGAAAACGACGGCCTCATTGCCCTGTTGGTGGCTGGAAAGCCATTCCTGGACAGCTTGCATCATCGGTTCGACCGGGGTGTTTTGGCTGAGGTCGTACTGCAGGCGGCCCAGGCATTGGGCGGCATCAATCCAGACTTCCTGGTCGCGCTGGTGTTGATGGCGGGGCAGGGCGATTGCCGTCATCGGCGGACGCAGCTGGAACGCCGGGGGCGCCGGCGTGGCTGGCTGTCTGTCGGTTACGTCGGCCGTGTCGGCCGATGCAGCGGCGTTGGCAGGTTCAGGCGGTGCGGTCGGTTCGGCCTGATGGTCTGCTGTCGGCAGCTTTGGGGGCGGCTCAGCTGCGGTTTCCGGTGTTGCGTTGTAGGTCGGGACGTTGTCATCGACCGACTCGACTGTGTCGTCAGGCTGGGCAGCATTTGCTGTCAACGTTCCGTTCGCAGGCTGTTCAGGCGGCGGGACCAGTTGAATCACCACCGGGGGCGGCGCTGCTTTCCGCTTGTTTTTGGTTATGACTGCCGCCAGGGCGGCCAAAGCCAGGCAGCAGACCAGGCCGATCAGAATCAGCATCCAGGTCAAAGACCGCATTTTGCCGACGCTGCCGGCCAGGGAAATCGGCCGGGGTGGAATGGCGGCTGAACCCTCGGCTGCTGCGCTCGGCTTGATGAGGAAAGGCTTTTTGACGTGGCCGCCGCCATTGGAGGAAGCCAGGTTGGCCAGATATTGCTGGCATTGCCGGAGACCGGCCAGCACCTCCTCCCAGTCCTGTGGTCGGCGTTCCGGATCCTTGGCTAACATGCGGCTGACCAGGTCAGACAGGCCCAGGGGCGCTTTCGGATAACGCAGGCGCAGCGGTTCGGGGTTTTCATGCAAATGACGATCCATGACGCTATGGGCATGGGTTCCCGGAAACGGCGGCGACCCGGCGATGATGTGATACAGCGTCGCGCCAAAGGCATAGATGTCCCCCCGGCAATCGCCAGGACGGCGCTCGCCCCGGATCAGCTCCGGCGGAGCGTAAAGGGGAGTCAGCATGACCTCCGAACCGTCATAGTCGTGTCCTTCGACCTTGGCCAAACCGAAGTCAGCCAGCTTGGCCTGCCCTTGGAGGTTGATCATGATATTGTCTGGCTTGATGTCGCCATGAGTGAATTTGTAGCGCTGGTATCCGAAGTTCAGGGCGTCGGCTATTTCCCTGGCAATTTTCAGGCTTTCGTCTAAAGGCAGGCGCTCCTCCCGCTCAATGCGTTCGAGCAGCGTTTCACCTTCCACGAATTCCATGCAGAAATAGTAGAGGTCGCCTTCGGCCACGCCAGCGTCATAGGCTTGGATGATGTTCGGGTGAGACAAGGCCGCCGCAGCTCGGGCCTCATTGAAGAAGCGGGTCACGTATTCCTTGTCCGCCGCCAAGTCTGCGGCCAGCACCTTCAGCGCCACCGGGCGTTGCAGATCAAGCTGTTGAGCCAGATAGACGACCGACATGGCGCCGCGGCCAAGCTCCCGCTCAATGCGATAGCCGTTGACCAGCGTTCCTGCCGCCAAGGTCTGGTTTGCTTGTTCCGTCGAGTCAGTCATGAAGTCCTTCGAGCAGTTCGTCGTCTCGGCATATTCTTGTTTTTGGCCGCCGCAGCCCTTTTCGTTCTGGTTTAATCAGTCGCCACGGTGACTTTCACCACGGCGCAGCCGATCTCTTCCAGGTCGCGCTGCAGATTGTCGTACATTTCCTCGGAATCGTAGGTGCCGATGATGGCGCCGCCGCTGCCAGTGAATTTGGCCGAGGCGCCGGATTTGCGCGCCTGGTAAACCATCCGGGCGTTCATCTCCGATACAGGTAAAACGCGGCAGCGCAGGTCAAAATTGGCATTGATCAGGGTTGCCAGCAAGGCGTGGTTGCGGTCAAGCAGGGCTTGCCGGCCCTGCTCGGCGATATCAGCGAATTCCCGCATGGCAGCTGATAAGTCCTGCTTTTTGGCATCATATAGGACTCGCAGCTTTTTGTGATAGTTGCCAGAGAATTCGGCTCGGTTGGGGTCGTAGGCCAAATACAGCGGCGGCAGCAGGGCAGGGTCCAGGCGTTCATAGCGGCCGTGTCGGTGTGCAGTGAAGAATTTTTCTTCGAAATTCATGTAGACCAGGCCGTTGTAAATTTGGATGACCCGGTCTTGCATGCCGCAGTTGATGCCGAGTTCGTCTTCCGCCTGCCAGCATAAAGTCGGCATGATTTCCAGGGGAATGGATTTGATTTCGTAGAAGGAGAGCAAGGCTTTGAAGGCCGCTGTGCAGATGGCGCTGGAGCCGCCCAAGCCGACCAGCTGCGGCACCGTAGACTGGTAGCGCAGGGTGAAATTGCGCTCCGGAATGGCGATGCCGTGTTCCTGGCAGTGCTTGAAGAATTGCCGGCAGGTGGCCTTCACCAGGCGGATTCCGCCATAGTAGCCAAAACGGTCGATTTCCTGGACCATCGCCTCTAAGCTGGGGTAGTCGCTGTTGTCCTCCACGTTCGGGGCGATGTGGATTTCCGGACTTTCATAGATGGTCACCGTGACCGGAAACGCCTTCAGAGCCAGGGCGATCGTCTTGCCATAGTATCCGTCCGACGGATTGCCCAGCAGACCAGCCCGGCCGTAAGTCTGAATTCGCAGTATCATGCCAAGACCTCAGCATCTTATTTCGTGTTGATGGTTGGTAATTTTGTATAAAACTAATAAAATAATTCATGTATGACGTCTTAACAACCCGTTGCCCCGTGAAAAGCCGACTTGACAGAGGCAGCTTGACCAGGTAGAGCAGAGGAAAGGCAACCGCAGAGGATGTATAAAATTGCATTTTTTGTTCCGCCGGAGGATGCGGAGCGCGTCAAGGCGGCCATGTTCTCGGCTGGCGCCGGCCGGATTGGGTCTTACGACCATTGCTGCTGGCAGGTTTCCGGCTGCGGCCAGTTCCGGCCTTTAGCCGGCAGCCGGCCAGCCAAGGGCGAGCTGAATCGCCTGGAAATCCTGGAAGAGTTGCGGGTTGAAATGGTGTGCGAGGAAGCCTGCCTGGCCGCTGTGTTGCAGGCGCTGCTCCGGGCTCATCCCTACGAGACGCCAGCGTATGAGTACTGGGCGATTAATCCGCCGTTGCCGTCCCCGGCGTTGCCTTGACGCCGGGCGGCGAGCCAGCCCCAGGAGACATCGACACGATGACGCTCATGCCGGAACGGGAAACATTGCATGTCCTGTGAATCACCAGCCATCGCCTTTGACGCCTCCGTAGTCCAGCCGCCTTTTACGGGGGTACAGAACGCTGTGCGGGAGCAGGCCGCTGCGCTGCTGGAACTATGGCGCCCGGGAGAAGCGGCGATCATCACCGGGGACGACGGCCTTGCCCGCCTGGCGGCGGAACGGCAGGCGCCGGTGTTTGCTTGTCCGCCGTTCAAGGCTGGGAGAACCCTTCGGATCGCTTGGCAGCAACTCTGCTTGCCCCGCCTGCTGCGGCAGCGTCGGATTTCGGCACTGCATGCCGGGGCGTACACCGCGCCTTGGCGCTGTCCTGTGCCTTACCTGCTCAATGTCCATGATGTCATTGCCATAGACCATCCCCGGCTATGTTCTTGGCGCAATGCCGCGCATATACGCCTGCTGCTGCCGCACAGCATTAAAAATGCCGCCGTCAACCTGGTGTCCACCCACCACGGCGCTGACCGCCTGCGGGCGCTGTGGGGCATTCCCTCCGCCCGGATTGTGGTGTCGCCGCTTGGCGTTGACAGCGAGCGCTTTTCGGCGCCGAGTTCATGGCCTGCCTTCCTTCCTTTCTCGGAAGGAGAGCCGTATTGGCTTTTCGTGGGCAACCTGGAGCCGAAAAAAGGCATTGACATCCTGCTTGACGCTTTTGCGCGGCAGCCAGGGACGCCAGCGGCGCGGCTGGTCATTGCCGGTCGCGCCGCCTGGAAGTGCGGCGCGGTCGTTGACCGGATCAGAAATTGGATGCCGTCGAACCAGGTGGTCTGGCTGGGGTCGGTCGCGGCAGAGGTTCTGCCAGCGCTCTATCAGCATGCCGTCGCTTTCGTCTTTCCGTCGTTGTGCGAGGGATTTGGCTTGCCGGTGCTGGAAGCGATGGCGGCCGGGACTGTGGTCATTCATAGCGATCACCCGGCCGTTGCCGAAGCGGCCGGCGGCGCCGGAGTATCTGCGCCAGTCGGTGATGCCGACGCCTTGGCAACAGCCATGCGCCAGGTGATGGCGTCGCCCTCCCGCCAAAGCGAACTTCGCGAGCAAGGACAGGCGCACGCCCGGCAGTATACCTGGCGGCGCTGGGCGGAAACGGCCCTGCCGCTCCTCCGGCAGACGGCTGCCCGGGGCGGATAGGCGAAAGAAGCCTAACTGCGCCAGCCAGCCGTCTTTCCTCTTCATCACCATCAACTATAATCAAATAGGAACAACCCGTGTCCAGACATCCTTCGAGCAAGCATGCCGCCCGTATGTTTTACGCCCTCTGCCTGGCGTCAGCCATGACAGCTTTCTGCCTGAACAGCCAGGGGCAGACGATTGACTTGTCGCGTGCTGTCGGCAGTTGTCGTCCCAGCGGTGCTGCCAGCATGGCCACGATGCGAGTCGCCGGGCTTGAATTCCCGGCCGCCTTTACGCCGGATGGTTCACCGCGCGCATTCTGGGACATTCCACTCCATCTCGACCTTTCCCAGATGGCGGCTCTCAGGCTGCGACTGTATGTCCTCAATCCCGGCCTGGCCAGCCAATACAATGCCTACATCCGGGCTGGCAACACCTGGTACGCCGCCGAGTTCGCGCCGTCGGCATCAGGCCGCTGGGAGGAAATCATCCTTCCCAAGACGCGCTTCATGCCGGAAGGCGCTCCTGGCTCCTGGCAGCTAAGCACGATGCTGCGACTGGCAGCGTGGCGGGGCGGCAGCGGCAACCTGGCCATCTATGCCGCTGAAATTGAATTCATGCGGCCCAATCTCAGCATCGCGGTTTTGCGCAGCGGCAGCGACAAGGCGGCTGCCGCCGAGTCCTATTCGTATGCCCGTCATCTCGGCGAAGCGCTGTATGAACAGGGGATATATCCAGCCGTGTTTGAGGAGGCCGACAGTACGCTGTCCCTGCTGCTGCCATACCGCATGCTGTTTTTTCCAACGCCGGAGGCGGCCGGCTCGCCGCAAGTCAGCACCGTGGTCAGCTATCTTAGGCGCGGTGGTAAAGCCGCAGTGTTTTACACTTTGCCGCCGCCGCTGACCGTGCAGATGGGCTTCCCCAGTGGCAAATTCGCCCGAGCGGCGCAGACGCCGGGAGGCCTGGCAGCTGTGCAGCCCGACCAGGGCCGCCTGCCGGGCGCAGCGCCTTTCCGACAGCAGTCGACGGCCTTTGTCGCCGTCAATCCGGCTGCTTTTCCTTCTTCACTGGCCGTGGCCGCCTGGTGGTTGGACAGCTCCGGGGCCGCGACCGGCTGGCCGGCCATCGTGGAGTCAGCCCAGGGCTTTTGGATGACGCACGTTTACTTGCACCAGGATCCGAGAGCCGGAAGTCGCGTCATGGCTGCCCTGGCTGACCGTATTGTGCCTGAAGCCGACCGCCAGGGCGCAGCCGCATTGCTGCGACGGGCCGAAATCGCGTATGCCTTTGCCCCGGCCAGTCAACGCCCGCATGCCGCCGCCTTGGCGCTGGCCAGGGCGAGACAGGCGCTGGCCAGCGCCAATTTCACGGCTGTCGGCGATGACGCCCGCAACTGCCAGGAAATCCTACTGGGCGCGGAGACTCCAGCCACTGCCGCACGCCCCGGGGAATTCCGGGCCGGGTGGATGCGGCGACCGCAGGGCCTGCCAGGGAAATCCTGGGAGGAAACCGTGTCCATTCTCGCCCAATCCGGCATCAACGCCATCTTCCCGAATTTCCTGTCGCCGGCTGTTGCCACCTATCCCAGCCGCCTGGTGCCATCCGGCGGGACGGACTGGGTAGCGCCGTGCCTGACAGCTTGCCGACGCTATGGCATCCAGCTGCACGCCTGGGTGTCATGCCTGGGAGTGGAGGACGCACCGGCAATCCAGCTCAGAACCTGGCGACAGCAAGGCCGACTGCAAGTCAATGCCCGACAGGAGCCGCTGGGATGGCTGTGCCCAAGTCATCCGGAAAACCGCGCCCTAGTGACGCGCATGACCGCAGAAATAGCCAGGCTCTATGCGTTGGACGGCGTCCATCTCGACCTTATCCGCTTTCCGCAATCAGATTCCTGCTTCTGCCCGAATTGCCGAAAAGCCTTTGCCGCTGACGGACATTTGCTCAGCGCCTGGCCGGACGCCGTGCTGCGTCCCGGGCCGGACCGGCTGCGCTGGGAGCAATTTCGGCGTCAGCAGATTTCCTCGTTGACAGCGGAGACCGCGTCGGCAGTGCGCGCGGCCCGTCCCGGCATCGCGGTGTCTGCGGCCGTGTACCCTGATTGGCAGAACGCCCGCACGGCTGTTGGGCAGGACTGGGTTCCATGGTGCCGGAATGGCATCATCGACTTTGTTTGTCCGATGAACTACCGCCCGTCCAGCGCCCTTTTTGCCGGCGACTTACAGCGTCAGAGCCAGCAGCTTGGCGGCGTCAATCGGCTGGTCCCCGGAATCGGGGCGTCATCGCAGCGGCTATCCGCCGAGGAGTTGGCTCGGCAGATCGCCGTTGCCCGGCAGGCACAGGCACCCGGCTTCATCCTCTTTGAACTCGGTCCTAGGGAAGTCTTAGACGTGCTGCCAAGGCTGACCCCGTGAGCCGGCGGCGCTTATTGACGGCGCTTTTTGGGCATGACGCCGCCAGAGCGCGACTTAGCAGGCTTTGGGGTCTTGATGACGGTTTTGGTGGCGCCGCCGGTGATGTCGCCAGTCAAATCGCGGGAAACGCGGGTGGCGTCGACTTGGGTGCGAACCAGTTCCGGGGAGAGAACCAGCGGATGCTTGCCAAGGCTTTCCTGGGCGGCGGCCAGCTGCTCCGTGACCTTGTCAAGGCCAGGGAAGGCGCCGTCATAGCCGTCCTGGAGTTCCTGGAATAGGGTGGTCAGGCTGATGATCTGGGTCGCCTGGCCGGAGAGGTCAAAGCCAAAGTCTTCAAGATGGTCGCGGAAAAAATCGACGTAGTGTCCTGGCCGCGGCAGTCCGGAACAGCTGGCTGGAACCATGCGGGCCTGCATCTGGAAGACTAGCGGCGGCGCTGCTGCTGCCATGAAATCAGAGGCCTTCTTGGTCTCGCCGCCGGTGCGGAACCATTTCGACAGACTGGCCAGCAGCCAGGCGCGCTCAGCAGAGACAGTAGCGCTGGGCCAGAGTCGCACAGAGCCATACATGTCCGGATACAGCGGCTTTGTCTCGACATCGACGCTGGCGGCAAAGCCCAGACGGTCCATCTGGCTGGCGAATTCCTGGTTACGAAGAACGTGCAGGCTCAGCACCTCGACTAGCCAGGGCGTATTAGGGAGGCTTTCCAAGGGCATTTTGCTGACCCGTGCCAGCAGATACTCTAAGTTCTGGTCAGCAAGGTTCAGCAAGTCGCTCCTGGTGGCCAGGGTGCCTGCCCGCAGCAGGGCCAGGGTCGCCAAGGCTTCTGCTTCGGCCTTGCCATGCAGGCTGAGGCTGCTGCTGTCGACCAGCTGTCCTGATTGCGGCATGACCGTGAAGATGAATCCTCCGCCGGGCAGAGCCTGGCGTTTCAACTGGTCAGCCAGGGCGATGAGCGTTCCTCGCTGGCGTCGGTCGCCGGTCGCCTGCTCTAGTTCAGCCAGCGCCAGGCAGGCCATGGCATTGGTGCGCAGGTGAGCGACGCGACGGGGCGCCAGGGGGCTTTCAGGGGGTAATTCTTCGGCTTCCACGATGGCGCCGTAGGCTCTTTGGGGGCCGAAGCGCAGTCCGGCCGCCAGCACGGGCTGCATGGCCAGCTTGGCGGCTGCGGCCATTTGTGGGTTGTTGGCCACGTGCGCCAGGCGGGCCAGGGCGAATGCAATTTCCGCCTGCGCGTCCAGGGCTTCGGCGTCCTGGGCGGCGCTGCTCACCCATTCTGGGAAAGGCGCTTGCATGACGCCAGTTCGCGGATGCAATGCAGCGGCGATTTTAGCGCCGGCGCTGGCGGCGGCTTCCAGGCAATCCGCTGCGGTCATCGTCTTGGCGATGGGATGCCCCCGGAACAGTCGCACGACGCTTTTGCCATCGCAATAGTAGCTGTCGGTTTCGAAAAGGCAGACTCGGTGGCCTGAATCAATGCCGCTGATCTGCTGCCAGGCTTTCAAGGCATTCCAATTGAAGGTTTCGGAAATCAAGTTGCCGACCTGCTGTTTGTCCAAATGGCGGGTCGACTCCAGCAGGCAGCGGCCGGTCAGCTGCTCCGGGGTGAAGGCAAAACCAAGCTGAGGGACGAAGGCCAGGCCGACGAGGCTGGTCAGGGCAAGCCGGGAATGCTCCACGGAAAAATTCGCGATTGGCAGGGCTGCTTGGACGATGTCAAGCCGCAGCCATTTCCAGGCCAGTGGATTCTGCTGGCGGGCGGTCAGGGCTGCCGGAACGGGCCGCTTTTCCTTGATGGCTGTTTCAATCATGCCTTTGGCCTGGGCGGCGGTCTTTTCGCCGTAGAGCGGTTCATTGGCCAGCATGATGTCGACGACGCTCTCCCAGGCAGCGCGGAAGGAGAAGCCGGCGCCGAAGTAGGTACGTGCCGGCCATTCCTCGCCGCCGATGCTCAGGAAGAGCACGCGCGGCGTTTGGTCGACAGGGGCAAGCTGACCCAGCGTGGCAGCCGAGGCCTTGGCCGCCAGAAGGCGATGGGCTTCAAGGCAGAAGTCCTGTATTTTGGACACGGGGACAACGCTGGGCGTGGTGACGTGGTCAAACCATGGCTCATCCGGAAGGCCGGCATCTTGTGCTGGCAAGGACAGGCAGAGCAGAATAAGCCCAAGAAGAAAAACGTGGTTGCGCATGGGAATCCTTCGTCGCGAGGTGAATAGAGTCGTCTCAAGGCTGTGGAGAAACATTCGGCGCAGCGGCAGGGGCAAGCCTGTCTGCCTGCCGCCGTGCGTTGGGCAGTTACGAGGCAGTGGCAAGCGTAAAAATAACATCGCTTGAGTCGAATTTCCACTGGATGCATGGAAAATCACCGGCGGCAGGCAATCGCTCCGCCGTTGATAACGGCATTTCTGCAGTATGTTTTCAGCGCTAACCGTAGTGCCTCTACAAGGAACCAGTTTTGGGATATGCCTTCCCCCAGGCTGAAGCCAGGGGTTAAGCATGGTTAAACGCCTGCGGCACAAAGAGATGTGGACGTTGTGGACATGGTGGACGGCGGCGGCATCGTATGTAGTTCAAGCTTCAGCTTGCAGTATGTTTCGCGCTTTTAGCGTTTCTGCCGCGGCGCGTCGACAAACGCGATGGACAATGGCGGACAGCGTAGTCCAAGCTCACTCTCGTCCCTCGCCCCTTTCCGGAGACCGCTACTCGTCGGAACCCCGAGTATCTATCGGTGACCGACTGCCTGATTGCCGCACGATTGTTCGGTCATCTGTTTGCAAAGCTTGGCCAGCTGTGATAGAGTAAAGCGATGCCAGTTCTTTGGACAGCGTCTTTGCTCTTTTAAACCGCATATTTTTCGGCAATTACGCTCAGAACCGACCAAACTCTGTCTTCACTTTGCCGCACATGAAGCCGGAATGTATCCGGTAAGATGGTGTTTACACACATCTTGCTGGACGCACTTCGGGCATATGTGTGGCAGGTTCTTGGTCGGACCTCTGAGCGTATTGTCAGAGTGCGTCCGGCTTTTTTTTTGCCTTTTTCATAGCTCTTGCCGACGTCTCGGGCCAGACTGGAACCGGGTCAGCTTCAGGCGTCTGGAAAACAGGGTGTGATAGCGCGGGTTTGTGGTACCCGGCTGGGCACTTCAGCCCCTTTCAATCATTGCATCCATGTCACAGGCTTTCGTCTGCCGGCATATATACAGGCGGCTGATCCACAGGGGGGAATGTCCGCAACTGTGCCTGTCTGGCTGGGAGCTTTTCTCATGGTGCTGTCGATTGTTTCGGTGATTCGCTTCGTTGCGCCGAGGCAAATAAGGAACCTTTGTCATGCCTGTCAACCATTCTGGGATACCCTTGCTTGCCGGCGCCACGGTTTGGCTTTTGGCGCTTGGCTGGTTTGATTATCACTATCGGCGGCTGCCTAACAGCCTGACTATGGGCGGCGCCGCAGTGTTGATGGCCTGTAGTCTGGTTTCTGGCGGCTGGCAGGGTTTTTTCGAGGCTCTGCTTGGAGGCGTGCTTGGCGCGCTTTGGCTGCTGCCGTTCTATTGGCGCGGCTGGTGCGGCGCCGGCAGTGTGAAAATGATGTTTGCAGCAGGGAATTTGACTGGCGCTCCCATGCTCCCGGTCGTGATGCTGATAGCCGGATTGTGGGTTTGGATTCAGAGCATCGGGAAAAGCCGCGCCGAAGTGGCTCGGGTGCCCCTGGGGGCAATCCTGGCAGCCAGCTCCTGGATCGGCGCAGTGCTGGCAGTGAGCACAGGAACAGCGCCATTCTTCTGAGCTTGCAGGCGGCAGAGGACAGCTCAGCGGTCGCTTACTTCGCAACCGCGGTTTTGACGAGGGCGCCGTTGGCGTCGAAAGTCTTGAGGCTGACTTCGCCGATAGCGTCCTTGCCAATAGTGACGGCGGCGACGATTCTGCGCCCATCCACGAGAGTGATGCTGCAAGAGTTCGCCTGCCGATCAAATTCGATGGCGCTGACCGGTGACTTTTCGTTGGCCCGCAAGGGGTAGAGCAGCCACGGTTCGAGCCACTGGCCGACGGCCTGGCGGTGGTAGATGGGCGTAGGCACGGGTGACACGTCTTCATCGCGGGTGGAATTGGCTACCCATCCTTGCACCTCGGGTTCAGTCTGCCCCTTGATGATGTCGACCGTAAGACCTTCGCGGCGCAGGGGCACGATGGCCAAATTGGCCACGTCGGGATCAGCGCCAACAACGGTGAGGGACTTTTCGTCGAGAGCGGCGTCCTGATTATTGAGGTGGAAGACCGTGTCATAGCGGTGTTCGCTGTCATCGGCTGGGCTGAAGAGGTCCCAGACCAGCCAGCACTCGGGCTTGAGGAAGAGTACGGCGCGGTAGTGGGTGACGGTCTGGTCGCGTTCCGAGCCGAAACCCTCGTTGTACCAGCCTTCGGCGAAATCAAAGAGGTCGTTGGTGAGCCAGCGGTTGTTCATGGGTTCGCTGCTCAGGTTGTATTCAGGCTTGCCGCGGCGGTGCTGCTCCATGCCGTCAACCATGACAAGATTATGGGCGCGGGCGGAGAGAACATAGCGCCGCCAGGCCGAGCTGTCGTAGGCGTAGATACCGGCCTCGGTAAGGAGCCGCCGACCGTAGGCGGAGACAATCATGGACAACTTGTCCTCGTGCTGGTGGCCGGCGCCAAAGGGGCCGACTTCAAAGATCATGTAGAGGTCCTCGGCTTCCCAGCCGCTGCGCATGATAGCCCAGCCGGCGTAGGGCATCCAGTATGAGGTGAAAGTCGGCTTGGTGCCTTCGCTGCCATTAGTGGCCAGGTACTGGAAGTCCGTGCGTTCAGGGAAGTGAGTGAAGCCAGTGGCCAGGGACCTCCGGACATTGCCCCAGCCTGCGTCGTTGAGAGCTGGCATGCGGCCGTCCGGCATCATGATGTACATGTAGTAGGCGTACTGGCGTTCCATGCGCTGCATGTAGTCGCCTGGCAGCTCGATGTTGTTGTGCTTGGCGATGTTATAGGCGCCCAGGAAGTTGATGAGGCTGACGCCGTGGTAGCCGGTTGCCAGCTCGACTTGTGCGCCGTCGGGATAGACTTGCACTTCCATTTCCTCGTAGAGTCGCCCTGCCGAATAACTCTGCCATTCGGCGGCTTCGCGGAATTCGGGGAAGAGTGCGCTGATGTGGAAGAGGCCGTTCATTTCCATGGCCAGCCAGTTGTTGCTGGTCGGGTGGGCGCGGAGGTGTCGTGCGTGTTCGCAGAAGGATTTGAGCATGGTGGTGACCGCATCGGCAGTGAAGACCGGCGAACCCAACATGCGGAAGAAGCAGTCCTGCCAGACGCCGCCGGTGCGGATGCCGGCCTCAATCGTCCGCCAGCGTGAACCGGCAGTGTTCCCTGAGCTGTTCAGAGGCACTGGATTGTCTTCGACCCATGCCGTCATCTGGTCGACGAATTCCTTGCCGTAAATTTCCTTGCCGGTCTGCCAGTACGCATCCACCAGCGTGCGCCAGAAGGGATGGCGGCTGAGCTGCCAGGTCCATTCCTTGTACTGGATTTTGGTCGGATTGATGGACCAGTCAATGCGCTCGCCAAATTGATGGTCCACGCCGCAGCTGCGGAGCAAGTGGGCGACGACCCTGTCAGCGGCGCGGGTGTCGTAGGAGGCTGGGCGCTGCTCTTCGGGCGGTCGGTCGGCCCAGCTGCGGTAGTAGCGCGGGTTTTGTCGCTCCACGTAGTAGCGCAGCAGCGCACCGCGTGCGGCCGCGAAGTCGGCGGCGGCGACAGCCGTCTTGACCGTTTCCAGGCCAGGACGGTCCAGGTCCAGCGCTGCGAAGAAGTCCTCGTCACTCAGGCGCGGTCCCTTGACCGGCGGCATGTACACGAGCCGGATGTCGCCGACGCGGACCACGGCCTCAGGGTGGGGCGTGTTGTTCCAGCCAGAAGCGTGCATGCGGAAGCTGGTGATCTTGTCAAAGCCCAGGGGAGTGCGGGATACACTCAACTCCTTTAATGGCAGCTGATAATGGCGCCAACCAGTGAAATTCAGCCTAATGCTGGTGCTGTAGTAGTCCATGCCTGGCAATTCGGGATTCTCTGAGCCGATGTAGATGATGAATCTGCTGTCAGTGGCCTTTTCGCTGTGCAACCAGAAGTCCAGTACGTTCTGCTCGCCTGTCCAGTCGCTCGGGCAGTCCCTGTACTCTAAGGTGTTGCTATCGCCATGAGCCCAGCGGATGGACGCTGTTTCGCCCTCCGCGACGATTTCGCGGTCCTGGTTGCCGCCTTGCCATTGCTCAGCTTTTTCCGCGCTGATCAACAGGCGTGGCGGGATTGCTGGCGCAGTTGCGGTCGGTTTTGCGGGTTGAGCATAGAGTGACAGGGTACTCAAGGCTAACAGGCCGAGGTAGTGGCTGGAATGTTTCATCAGAATTTCTCCTTGGATAGACACGAGCAGACTGCCAGTGACGCATTGAGACGGCGAACCGCCGCTTGGCAGATTATTTCCGTGTAATATCTTGGCATGAACTTGAAAAGCAGATTAATGACAGTTAGAGTACTTTTGCTGTTGGTTCGCGCTGCCTCCTTGGGGTTTTGGCTGTGCAGCGAACTTAACTTAGAAGAGGAGACCTGAAATGAGCGAGAAGAAGATCAAGGCTGATTGCCCCTGCACTTGGCCGGGGTGCCCGCGACACGGAGACTGCAAAGCCTGTAAAGCCTATCATCATGCCCGGGGCGAAAAAACGACCTGTGAGAAGAAAAAATAGGAATAATAGGCATTGGCTTTTCGGGCGACTTCATGCTAACCCGTAGCTGATGACGGCTTTGCCGGTCTTGCCGGCGGCGAAGTCAGCAAAGGCGGTGTTGACGTCGTCCAGGGGATAGACGTCTGTAATCAATGACGAGACTGGCAGTCCGCTCCGGAACAGCCGGAGCATATCGTGAAATTCAGCGAAGTGATAGAACCATGAGCCGGTGGCAGTGATGTCGCGGCGGATGAATTGCTCGCTGATGGACAGGTTGGCGGTTCCCTGCTCGCCATTGAAAATCACCTGGCCGCCGGTTTTGACCGCTGCAAAGCAGTTCAAGGCTGTTTCCGGCCTGCCAGCAGCTTCGATGCAGAGGTCAGCGCCGAATCCGCCGGTATAATCGCGGATAGCGGCAACGACATCGGTGTTGTTGGGATTGAAGGTCGCTGCTGCGCCTAGGCGAGTGGCCAGCTCCAGGCGCGGAGCTGAGACGTCGACGGCAATGACCTTTTTCCCAAGAAAGGCTTGCAGCAGAATGCTGCCCAGGCCGATGGGGCCAGTGCCGAATACGGCAATGGTGGTAGTGTCAGGGCGAATGATTTTCGTGGAGGTATGGAAGGGAACGCCCATGCCGTCGCCCGAAATGAGTACGCCGGTTTTCCAATCCACGTCATCGGGCAGGACATGGCAGGCGTTGGCGGCAGTGACGAATTGTTCGGCGTGCATGCTGCCGTAAAACCGGCGCTTCGGGCACCAGGTGTACTGGCCACGCGCACAATAGCCGCAGGCGCCGCAGCCAGAGATGGCGCTGACGCCGACTCGCTGCCCCGGCTGGAGAGTGGAGACCGCACTGCCGACGCGCAACACAACGCCAGCAGCCTCGTGGCCGGAATTGCCCTTGGCAGAACCAGCGTTGCGGTATCCATTCAGTTCACTGCCGCAAAGTGCGGAAACAGCCGTCTGGATGACGACTTCGTGGGGCTGCGGCGTCGGCTCTGGGACTTCGGCAATGGCGGCAACACTATTGCCGCAGAGTTTTACAGACTTCATGCTTGGGTTTCCTTGGGTTGATATGGCGTCGGTCGGATTTAGGTCATTGCTGCGGTTGCCTGGCCATGCTCATGGCATTGGGAAGTCTTGTTGGACATTGACGGCGGCTTGCAGGCGGGCTGAGCGGCGCAGCGCTGCTTCAAGCTGCAGCTCAGCCAGGCCAGCCCGGCCGGGTACCGGGGGCGGTGCGTTCTGCTCCAGGCTTTGCAAATAGGCCGCGAGAGCCTTTTCAAAGGAGGAAGCGTACTGGTTCCAGCGGGAGAAGTTTGGCTGCAAGCTATATGATTCGCGGTAGTTGGTGTTGTCGAAGTTCACCTCTAGGCGAGAATCAAGGTCGTCAATGACGATCATGGCGTGTTCGAAATTCAGGATAAGGTGATAGAGGGACAATTTGAAGGCTGAGCCGGAAGTGCCGAGCACGGTGCCGGTGGCGCCGTTGGCCATCAGGAAGGCGGCAGCCAGGTCTGTCCCCTGCTGGCGACCGCTGCCGTAGCTGACAGTGCCGTTGAGAGCCTGGACAGTGGTCACGTCACCGCCAAAATGCTGGAGAAGGTCAAGGCAATGGCTCCAGCAGGCATAATTGACATAAAGCGTCGCTTGGCGCAAGGGGCCGGTATTGCGCCCGGCGAGCACCTCGCGGAGCTTGGCGCTGACCTCAAAGAAGCGGTAGTTGAACATCATCGCCGTCTCAACGCCTTGCTGCTCGGCCTTGCGCATCAATTCACGGGCTTCAAAGAAGTCATTTTCCGTGACCTGCGCCTGGCCGAGGCGGGCGTGCAGCGGTTTTTCCATGAATAAGCGCTTAGGCTTGAACTCCAGCAGCTGGCAGGCGACGTCATAGCGCTGGTCTTCGTTAGTCAGAATCAGTACCGTGTCCGGCTCGTCAGCCATCAATTCAGCCGGGGAATCGCAGACCTTGCCGCCAAATTTCTGCTGGCAGGCTATGGCCTTGGACTTGGTGCGGGACAAATAGGAGAGGGAGACGTGTTCCTGCCGCGAGAGAAAAGGAAGGTAGTTGTTGGCAGCGACGTTGCCAGTGCCGACAATGGCGATTTTCAAGGGTCTCATGCCTGCGCTCCTGGGGTTGGATGGTTATACTACTATCCGTCGACTTCTCGTTTTTCGGGAAAGATTTTCTTCAAAGCAGCGCTTATGTGTCGCCTCTCCGAGGCTCAAGCTTGGGGGGGGACTTTACCCCAGGTTCCGCTTCGCTTCACCTGGGGTTACTTATGGTTGCGCCTCTCCGAGGCTGTCCTTGCTGCACGGTAAAACCTAAAAATCTGGTAATGTGCGAGAACTTGTGACAGAAAGGGAGGTTTGGCGCAGTGGTTCTGTTTGTTAGACGTCCGGTAGTGCCCCTACTGGGCACCACTTTTGGGGTACGCCTACCCCCAGGCTGAAGCCTGGGGTTAAGCATGGTTAAGCGCCTACGGCGCAGAATACATGCGCGAATTGACTGATAATCAACTCACTATGAAATCGGCAATATGTGGCTTCAGAAGCGATACTTGACAGCACACGCAGGAATCGTAGCCATCGCAAGTGTTCAATCCCACCGCCTATCTGAAGGTTTACAAGCATTCATTACAAAACTTCGCACATTAACAAAAATCTTTGTGCTCTCCTTGGCGTTCTTGGCGTCTTGGCGGTTAAAATAATAGGTTGTTGACGGTTATTCCACCTTATGGCGTTCAGCGATTGGCTTGGACTGTTTTCTGGGCGACGTCACGCAGGAACTGGGCGTCTTCGGGCGTGATTTCAGCAGGGGCGTACTTGAGGTCGGCGAGGTCTTGCTGGAAGAGGAAGGCATACCAGACGCAGCCGAGCAGATAGCAGCCGCGCTTGTTGGCATGAATGCCGTCAAGCTTCAGCTCCCTGGCGCCGGTTTTGGCGTTTTTGCGCCAGGTGTAGCCGACGTGCAAGGCGCCGTCCTCTTTCGGCAACTGGGGGTAAGTTGGGTTTTTATAGTCGAAATCAGGGTCGTGTAGGACTGGTTTGACGGCTTGAGTGTGGTAGGCCAGCCACATAGCGTCGCCAGCCGGGATCAGGGGCGCTTGCAGATGTTCAGCGAGTTGACGATACGCCTCGCCGCTCTGTTTGTGCATATCCTCCGGGGTGATTTTGGAGCCGGGGCGGAAAAGGCGGTGGTCAGGCCGATAGGCCCAGGTGCGGTGGATATGGATTTTGGCCTGGGGGGCATGTTGCCGAATCAGAGCGGCGAGATGGTCTGCCCAGGGCTGGAAGGTCTCCGGCTTGAAACTGTTGGCGCTGTTCTGCTGGAGCGTCACCACATCCCATTTTTCCGCCGCCAGAAAATCCTGGAGAGCGATTTTCTTGCCTTTGTAGGAATAGGGCTTGTGCTCGGGATTCTGCTGGGATTTCAGGTGTTCGTTCCAGTGCCGTTCGAGGGAACAGCCGCCAATGGTCGCATTGCCCAGGGTCGCCTTGGCCTTGCCGTGCGCGTCAATGATGTCCTGTAAGTAAAGGAACGCATTGCGGGAAAAACTGTTGCCAATGGCCAGCACCTTCAGTTCGGAGACTGGCTGGCAAAAGGCGGCTGCGGCTAGAAAGGAAATCAAGAAGACGATGTTGCGCAAGGTGTTCATGCAATAAGCCTGGGGTTGGGGGTAGGGGACGTTTAAAGCAGGGTTGAGGGGCATGACCGCAAAAGCTAACACGTTTATCATAGCCGGATTGCGTTGCAAATCAAGAGAACACAGGTATAATAAACTGACTTTTTTGGGTGGGTTGACGGAAAATCGGCGGGCGGACGGCGCTGGCATGGATGGCGTTCCTGTGGATCGACCTGCCAGGGACTTCTGATTTGGATGACGGCACAGAGCGTCTATTGACCAAGAAAGGCATGGCATGAGCTTCAATTCTCTCCCTGACGCAGCTCCCCTGGAGCGTCACAACCTGGTGTTTGACCTCCGCAACCAACTTCGTCTCCGGGTCGACGTTTTGACAATGCGGCTGTTTCGCCTCCGTTTCAGCGCCAGCGGGGCGTGGACAGAGTCTGCTCTCAATCGCTATCGCATTTACCTTCCGCAGTCGGCGAAATCTGCTTTCACGGTTTCCGAATCCGACCAGGCCG
Organism: Lentisphaerae bacterium ADurb.Bin082; assembly: GCA_002070945.1. GTDB lineage: Bacteria > Verrucomicrobiota > Lentisphaeria > Oligosphaerales > Oligosphaeraceae > JAAZKI01. The sequence continues at coordinate 12,783 of MWEG01000073.1, read as the reverse complement.
TGCGCATTGTCACGGCGGACGCCCAGCTGGAAATCAGTCGAGCCGATGGCCGGTTTGGCCTGTTCAACGCAGCTGGCGAAAGCCTGGCGCACCAGGCGGAAACGTCGCTGATTGGCAGCGGTTTTCGCCTGGCCTGGCAACTGGCGCCGGGTGAACGTTTGTACGGTCTGGGCGACGTCAGCCGCGAGAATATCATGCGCCGCGGAGAGTCCTACGAAATCTGGGTGCGCAACGTCAAGAGCTACATTCCAATTCCCATGTTGCTCAGCAGCCGCAACTGGGGCTTGCTGGTTAACACCACCTGGCGTCACCAGATCGATGTCGGCAAGACCGACCCAGGCCAGCTGGTCTGCTCGGCTGCGCAGTCGGATGCTGACTTCTACGTTTTCACCGGCGATGGCTATGCCGGGCTGCTGGATGAGTACACCGCGTTCACCGGTCGGCCAGCGCTGCTGCCAATCTGGGCGTACGCCTTGACGTATGTCTGCAACCAGCAGGTCGATGCCTTTAACATGATCAATGAGGCTCTCACATTCCGCCGGGAGGACATCCCCTGTGACGCCATCGGCCTGGAGCCTGGCTGGATGTCGAAGAACTATGACTACAGCACGGAGAAAGCCTGGCATCCCGAGCGTTTCTTTATTCCGCGTTGGTCGCCAGTTGGGTCGCACACATTCATCGGGGCGCTGGAACGCTTGGGATATAAGCTCAGTCTCTGGCTTTGCTGCGATCACGATTTGAGCGTGCTGGAAGAACAGCAGCTGGAAAGCGCAGCCACAAAGGACGCAGCTCTGTCGGCGGCAGTCGAGGATGACGATGATGACGATTTTGAGAAGGATGAGCACTTCCGTCCAGCGGCGAAAAGGCCGTCGGAGCCGCCAGCAGCGCCCCAGGCTGAGCCGCCCTCTGACTTGCCGGAGCCGTGGTTTGACCACCTGAAGAAATTTGTCGACCAGGGTGCCCGTGCTTTCAAGCTGGATGGTGCAAACCAGGTGATTGAGCATCCTGACCGCGCCTGGGGCAACGGCATGAACGACGAGCAGATGCACAATCTTTATCCGCTGATTTACGGGAAGCAGATGGCGAAGGGCTTTGAGGAGCATACTGGCCGGCGCGCCATGGTCTATTCAGCTGGCGGCTATACCGGCATTCAACAGTATGTGGCTACCTGGGCCGGCGACACTGGCGGCGGTCCCAAGCCGCTGGCATCCATGCTCAACCACGGCTTTTCTGGCCATTCCAATCATTCCTGTGACATGGACGTGTTCTGCCCCGGCGGCATCCATTTTGGTTTCTTGCAAACCTGGGCGCAGCTGAACAACTGGGCCTATTGGCGCCAGCCGTGGCTGCTGACGCCAGCAGGCTTGAAGATGTTCCGTGATTATGCCCATCTGCGCTATCGGCTGCTGCCGTATCTCTATTCGACCGCGGCTCAGGCAACCCGCTCCGGAATGCCGGTGATGCGGGCCATGTCCTTGGTCTATCCGGACGACCCGGCCTGGGACGAGGTGCGCACCCAGTATATGCTCGGTGATTTCCTGCTGGTGACCGCTTATACAGATGAATTGCGCCTGCCAGCTGGAAACTGGATCGACTTCTGGACTGGGCGAACGCTGACTGGCTCGCTGGTCACCAAGGCCGAATACCCGGTCGACCGAGGCGGCTGCCTGCTGGTCAAAGAGGGCGCCATCATCCCTACCTGGGCGGTTCAGCCGCATGTTGACCGCGGTTTTGCCGAGGAAGTGACCTTCCTGGCCTACCCGGGCTCAATGAACACGGAATTTCTGCTCTATGAGGATGACGGGCAGTCACTTAAATATCGCGATGGTGAATGGGCTGTCACCCGGCTGGAATGTCGCGCCGACGCAGTGGTCATTCATCCGAGCCAGGGCGATTTCCCTGGTCGGCCTGAGGTGCGCGTCGCCAAGTTGGTCATCAGGACTGGAGCGCGGTCGCAGGCTGTCCTGGTCAATGACAAAGACGTTCGCGAGTGGACCTGGGATGAGGCCGTAGGCGCCTTGACGGTGACCGTCAGCCCTTGGAAGACGTGCGAAGAAGTGCGCGTGACTTGGAAGTAGGATTTTTTAGGGGCGAGGGGCTGTTGTTTTATCCGCAGATTACGCAGATAGCGCAGATTTTTTGGGGATGTGTTGTACGGGGAAAATTAGCCAAGCAGCGGCTGAAACGCTGAAAGCGCGAAATTAAGGCAACCACCGTCCACCACGTCCACCAAGTCCACATTCCTCTGCGTCTTAGGTACTTAACCATTCTTATCCCCAGGCTTCATCCTGGGGGAGGTTGCTTCAAACCCAACCAGGAGAGCAGGCATCATGTTGAAAAATCAGTTGACGATTGTGCTGGCGTTGGCGGGTCTGGCCGTTGCCGTGGCAGCACCAGCGCCGGTGTATCACTGGGATTTTGAGCCTTCCGGCTTCAAGACGGTCAATGGACGGTCAGTCGCGCCGGGCGGCGGCGGTCGCACCCTGCCTGCCAGCTTTGTGGTTGAAGGCGGCTACGGCGGCGGCTCGGCCTTGCAATGCCAGCCTGGCGAGCATCGCCGACAAGTCGTCCGGATGGAGATGGAGTGGCCAGCCTTCACCCTCGAATTGCGGTTCCGCACAGACGTCGAATTCAAGGCCTCTGCCAAGCCGACCAGCCTGGTCTATTATATGGCCCACAGCTGGCGTCGGCGGTACCTGGACCTGTATGTCACCCCGGAAGGACGGCTGGGCGTGGAAATCAACGTCAGGACTGATGATGCCAAGACCCAACTGAAAAATTTCCGTCTTGAGGGCGAACCGCGTGACTTTCGACCTGGCGTGTGGTACACGGTGCGCCTGGCTGCGCAATCTGGCGGCAAGTGCCAGCTGTGGGTTGATAGCGTCCTCTATCAGGAGGCAGCAGGCGCCCTGGCGCTGGCCGACCTGGCCGGGACGTATCCGGAGGCCTACCCCTTGATGATCCTGGGCGGCGCTTTCCCAGGAGATAAGAATGAACGGCAGTTCACCGGCTTGATGGACGACGTGCGGCTCTGGGACCAGGTCGTCGACCCGACCGCGACCGCCGTGATCCCGGCCGCAGCAGCGTCGGGCATCTCCATCAGTGACCCGAATCTCGTGCTCAAGACAGCTGCCAACGGCCCCAAGGTGGACGGCAATCTCGACGAGCCGGTCTGGAACGAGGCGGAATGGACTGCGCCGTTCACAGTCCTGGACAAGGCAGCAGCAGCCCTCGGTGCTTTTGAGAAGGTTGAGGACAAGTTCGTCACCCACGCTGCCAAGGCCGCCATGGCGACCGATGGCCAGACCTTGTTCCTAGCGGTGAAATGCCCGGTGCCGCCAGGCGTCGAGTATAAATTGACCGCTGCCAAGGACAATGACAACATCTGGAGTGACGACTGCATTGAATTTTTCCTGCGGCCAGATATTAGCCAACCGCTGTTCTTCCAGTACCTGGTCAACGCCGATGGCTGGAAGCAGGTCTTGCGGCATCGCGACATTGGTTTGACCGACATGAATATCGCGTCCCAGGCGCAGGCGCGTTCACTGCGCACGCCGACGCAGTTCAGCATTGAGCTGGCCATTCCTCTGGCAGAGCTGGGGCTTGACCTGAAGGCGAGTCCAGGCATCACCTTTAATGTGACGCGCTGCGGGCCGACTGCGGGCGGGTTGTCGACCTGGGCGCCGGTCGGGCAGGTGTTCGCGAACCCGCCGCGTTTTGGCAAGCTTCTGCCAGCTGGCCGGGCAGCGTTTTTAGCGCAGCAGTTTGCGGAGGTGGAGGCGGATTTGGTGGGCATGGCGGTCGCGCCGACCTTGAAGGCCGAGGCGGTGCCGCGTTTTGCCGCTTTCAAGGAACAGCTGGAACAGCGCGGCGATGATCCAGCCAGCTGGGACAGCCTCAATGCCGGCTTGCAGAATCTGCGCAACTCGCTGACCAAGATTGCCTTGGCCGGAAAGCCATTTCTGCTGTGGTCTGGAAAACCCTGGGCCAACACGCCGCCGAACCTGCCAGTGCCGTTGACTGTCAAGGCACTGGAAACCGTCCGCCTGCGGATGGCACGCAACGGCAAAGTCGTCTACGGCTTCGCGTTTTCCAACCTGACCGACCGCGCCATGTTGCCGCGCATCAAGCTAATCCCTGACCCGCTGCCGGAAAAGCCGATTAGATATAACCGCGCCCCGGCTGCTGATACCGACGCCGGGCTATTGGCGCCGCACGTGACCTTCAAGGAAGGCCTGCCGATGCAGGATCAGTCGGCCCAAACTATTCCGGACCCGCTGGCGCCGCTGATCCTCAACGCGCTGTTCCGGTGCCAGCCTGGCTGCACTGTGCCGCTGTGGATGGAAATCGACACAAGCGGGCTGACTACCGGCGTCTATCGGGCCCTGGTGCAGGTTCGGCCGACCTGCTGCCAGGCCGAACCGCAGCATTTCCGCCTGGAACTGGAAATCGTCGACCTCGATTTGGGTGAAATGGAGGTCGATACCTTCAACTACTGCTACGTCAAGAATCGCGCAGCCTACAAGGTCTTCCGCGACTACGGCTTCACCTACCTGTACTGCGGTACGCCGGGTCAGAGAAATCTTGACATCTACCCGCAATTTGATCAGGACGGCAACGTAATCAGGGGTGCTGACTTCACCCACCTGGATCAGCAGATTGACGAGGCTCTTGCCGCTGGCATGAATCCGGCGACGCTGAAGCTGTTCTTCTTCCTTGCCTTTGACTACACCTACTGGCGATCGCTGATGCACAACGGCAAGCGCCAGCTCGAATTCGGCACGCCAGCCTGGCAAAAAGGTTTCACCGCATGGGTAGCCCAGCTCAAAGCGCATCTCCAAAACAAGTACCAGATAAGCCTGGACCGCGTCGTCTTCAACCCGGAAGATGAATCAGAGGGCGAACCCGACGACCCAAAGAGTGCCATGCACCTGGCTCTGGCAGCAGTCAAAGCGATTAAGCAGGCTGACCCGCAGGTGCGGACTATGCTTAATCCGCACTTTGGAGCAAAATTGACCGGCGACCCGTCCGGGTTGCTTCGGCGCTTGGCCGAGCATACGGACATCATCGAATTCTATCGTCCTCATCTGGAGAGAAAGCCGGAATTGGCGGCCTTGGCGCGGAAGGCCGGGAACTTCGAGTTTTGGATTTACCATATTTTGAGCAAGGGCGGCGCACCACTGAGCTACCGCCGTCTGTACTGGCAGAACTGGGTTGACGATTTTACCGCAGTCTGCGCCTACTGGCATTTTGATTCGCACGCAGGCTATGATGGCTTCAATTCATTTGACGGCGGCAAGAACACCGCTGACTATGGCGTCATCTACTCTGACGAGGCTTCAGACCAGATTATCACCTCGCGGCGTTGCGAGGCATGGTTCCAGGGAGCGATTGACTTTAAGCTGGCGCGGCTATGCGAGCGCTATCTGGCTCAGGCGCAGGCCAAAGGCCATGACGTCGCCGCCGAAGCTGAGAAGTTGAAGGAGGTTAAGCAGTGTGGCTTGCAGGCGGACATCGACGGGCTGGCCGCCTTGCAGCAGGAGCTGATCGACCTGGCGCTGGTCTTGAAACGCAAAGCGCAATGACCCGGTCGCGTCGGTTTTGCCGGGGGGTGTACCAAGCAAGAAAGAAGTGTTAAACAGTCTCGTTTAAATCAGTCGCAACGGGTTGAAGTGAAGGTGGGTAAGCGTTCGGCAAGCGCCGAAAAGGAGGCAAGATGAAGACGTTGAAGCGAGTGGTGTTTTTTACGTTGATTGAACTTTTAGTAGTGATTGCCATCATCGCCATTCTGGCGGCGATGCTGCTGCCGGCCTTGTCTAAGGCCAGGGACAAAGCCCGCACCATCAGCTGCGTCAGCAACTTGAAGCAGGTAGGCATCTCCTTACTTCTGTATGCTGATGACAACGAAGATTCGACCTTGCCGCATTACCTGAGATATGTCACCAGTTCAGACTATGTGCAAGGCCTGTATGCCCTGGGATTGCCGAAGTTGTCCAGTGAGTATGCTTCCACTTCGTATGGGGCTATTCTGTCCTGGCTGAAGTACTCTGACGTGACCTATGGCGTCAGCATGGGCAACAATCAATTCTTCTGCCCGGAACGGCTCGGCGTCACCAGGGCCTACTACAGCTGCTGGTACTGGGGGCAGATGTACGGCGTCTCCCTGGCGCATAGCTTCGCCAGCTGGACGGAACTGTCGATCGGCAGGAAGAAGCTGGCGCGACTTCTTGATTACCGTGATCCCTCCGGGAAAGTTTATGCCGGCGATTCCGGGCTGGGCGCCAATACCACCGATTTAGCTGAGGTTCCGCAGAATTCCATGCTGCAACTTGGTCGCACTGCGGCTGAGGGCGTCGCTTGGGCCAGGCATGGACGGAAAACCTGCAATATCCTCTGGGCTGACGGACACGTCGCCGGAGTGACGACGCCGACTGCCTTGCCGCAGGATATGTACTTGACCGGCGCAGGGCTGGAAGCACACGGCAAAGCATGGTACCGGACTAAATGGTAATACGACGGAGGGGCTTTGTCTAGGGGCGAGGGACTGAATGCTGAATGTTGAATGCTGAATGTTGAATGCTGAGGCGCATTTCATAATTCATAATTCATAATTCATAATTCGTTAGGGGCGAGGGGCGAGAGGTAGCCTGGACGCCGCCGTCCACTATGTCCGCAACGTCCACAGCCGCCTGAGTATTCCAAAAAAATTACGGGCCGCCTGGTTTTCATGACCAGGTGGCCCGCTGCTTTTGCTCCGGAAATCATAACGTGATTTAGGCTGATGGAGTGGGCGCGCAGAGCATGCATCAGAGCAACAGCATGACTTGGTCGGGCATAAGTTGATCAACTTTTCCAAGTAAGCTGGATGCTTCCAGGTCAAGCTTGGTGAGTAAATGTTCCGGAATGAATTTGAATAATTGTTAGAAAGCGATTAGAGTACGCTTCAGCAAGTTCATGCCGCCTCTTTTGGGTTTGGCAGCCCATCCTGTGGTAGTGTTGGCTCGCTTGCTTTATCATAGGCATGTTACTTGATCCTGAACATAGCCCTAATGGAATGGCTGCGAAACGGTTCCGGGTAAATGAGTCTCGAAAGTTGAGGTGAAAGAGCACAGTGTTCGGCAGGCGCCGAAAAGGAGGCAAAATGAAGACGTTGAAGCAAGTGGTGTTCTTTACGTTGATTGAACTTCTAGTGGTGATTGCCATCATCGCGATTCTGGCGTCGATGCTGCTGCCGGCCTTGTCCAAGGCCAGGGATAAAGCCCGCACCATCAGCTGTGTCAGCAACTTGAAGCAGGTAGGTATCTCTGTGCTTCTGTATGCTGATGACAACGAGGATTCGACTTTGCCGCATACGATGAGATATGTCTGCGGCGATGCCTACGTGGAGGGTCTGTATGCCATGGGATTGACGAGGTTGTCCTCGAACCACAATTCTGCTTCGTATGGGGCTATTTTGTCCTGGCTGAAGTACACTGACGTAACCTATAGCGCGGGCATGGGCAACAATCAATTCTTCTGCCCGGAACGGCTTGGCGTCACCAGAGCCTACTACAGCTGTTGGTACTGGGGGCAGATGTACGGCGTCTCCCTGGGCCATTGCTTTGCCAGCTGGTCGGCCATGGTGAGTGGAAACAAGAAGCTGGTCCGATTTTCCGAGTACCGCAATCCCTCGGAGAAAGTCTATGCCGGCGATTCCGGGATTGGCAACTATAACACCGATTTGGCTGAGGTTCCGCATAATTCCATGCTGAATCTTGCTCGCTCTACGGCGGAAGGCGCCGCCTGGGCCAGGCATGGACGGAAAACATGCAATATTCTCTGGGCCGACGGACACGTTGCCGGAGTGACGACGCCGACTGCCTTGCCGCAGGATATGTACCTGACCGGCGCAGGACTGGAAGCACATGGCAAAGCATGGTATCGGACTAAATAAGCAATACGACGGCGGGGCTTTTGGAGGGGCGAGGGACTGAATGCTGAATGCTGAATGTTGAATGCTGAGGCGCATTTCATAATTCATAATTCATAATTCGTTAGGGGCGAGGGGCGAGAGAGAGCCTGGATTACGCTGTCCACAACGTCCACCATGTCCACTGTGATCATTCCCCAAGGCGGCAACGTACGGCAAGCTGAAGCTTGAACTACGTACTGCTGTGTACTAAAAAAACGACGGCGACTCCTGACGCCAGCAGCCAACATGTGGCCAAGCTCGTAACGTCAAAATCGCCGTCGTTTATAATTATAGCCTGCTGGCAAGGAAGTTTCAAGCGCGAAACGTACTGCTGTGTACTAAAAAAACAACGGCGATTTCTGACGCCAGCTACCAACAAGGTGGCCTGCTCGTAACGTCAAAATCGCCGTCGTTTATAATTATAGCCTGCTGGCAAGGAAGTTTCAAGCGCGAAAATGCAAAAATGCTGAAAATCAGCGTAACCGAACACTCATTGATATTCGGGGTTCCGGCAAGTTGAGGAGCAAAGCGTCCAGGGTAAGGCGCTTTAATGGACAGTGGACAATGGACGTTAGTGGACTTTAGTGGACGTTAGTAGACGATGGACTGTGGACAAAAGTGGACATTAGTGGAGAGTGGACGTGGACGTTAATGGACGTTAGTGGACGGTGAGCGGGAATGTAGGGTTCCGTTGTGCTCTGTCCGTGCCTGTCCGTTCACGGTGTCTCAAGCCATTTCGTCATGCTCCCCCGTTGTTGGCTGCACGTGGTCATTTTGAGATGCTGGCGTTTCTGGCAGGTCGTCTGCGTGCGGGTGGATTTTCAAGTAGTCATGTTGGCGCATGGAGTCGACGTTGATGATGCAGGCGCCAGACAGGCAGGCCTTGAGCAGGCTGGGGATGTCAAGACTGGCTTCATCGTCCAGGATGGCTTTGAGTTCGACGGCGGTGGCCGGGTCGTCTGGAGCGAATACGGTGCAGCTGTCTGGAATTGGTTCGACGGAAATGGCGTAGGTGCCGATGCGTTCGGCAATAGCCAGAGTGTCGAGCTTGTCATACGTCAGCAGCGGTCGCAGAACCATGATTGGCGCAGCGTCATTGATGGCCGCCATGTTTGGCAGAGTCTGGCTGGCGACTTGACCGAGGTTGTCGCCGGTCACTAAGGCCATGGCATTGAAGTCCTTGGCGACCAGGGCGGCGATGCGAACCATAAAGCGCCGATAGAGCACGGTGCGATGGCGGCTTCGGCAATGGTCGCGGATGGCCAGCTGAGCAGGAAGAAGGTTGACGGCGACCAGGCGGCCGCGGCGTTGACATTCGTTCAGCTTGCGCACTAAGGTGCAGACCTTGGTCAGATACGCCGGTGGGGTATAAGGCGAACTGTGGAAGGTGATGAAGTCCACCATGCAACCGCGGCGCATCATCTGATGACAAGCGACTGGCGAGTCAAAGCCGCCGGAAAGCAGGGCCAGGACGCGGCCGCCAGTGCCGGGGGGCAGTCCGCCCGCGCCGGCAATGCGTTCAAAGGACAGGAAGGCCTGGCGGCTGCGGACTTCCAGCTCCATGACCAGGTTGGCATGGCGCAGATCCAGGCGCAGTTCCGGACGCTCAGGGAGGAGGAGTTCCGCAAAGTGGCGTTCAATCTGTTCGCTGGTCAGCGGGAACGACTTGTCCGAACGCCGGGCACGCATGGCGTAGGTCAGCGCTAACGGCGGCATACAAGCGCGAAAGGCCGCGTAGACAGTCGGAAAGTGCTGCAATACGGCGTCTTCGATTTCCTCCATGTCCGGATTGAGTAGGAAGCCGGGCGAGACCGAGACCAGGCCGGGAACCAGGTGCGCTTTCTGCCTGAGCAAGTCGAGATCAGCCGGCGTAAAGACAGACTTGGGCACCTTGGGGAGCGCGAAGATGCGGCCATGCGGAAAGCGGAAGTCCAGCTGGCCGACGCCTCCCAGGGCGCGTTGCAGGCCCTCGGCCAGATGCTCCTCGAAAAGGCGTCGGTTGCGTCCCTTAGTCGCGATTTCGTTATAGCGACAGAGAAGGGCGTTATAGGGGAGATAGGGTTGCCAGGCGGACATGAGCTGAGGCTGACGTGGTGGTGGATAAATGGTGGCAGGCGAACAGCGCTGCGCTCGCACGGCATGGCTCAAAGACGTGGCCTTGCTCAGACGCCGCCGCTGAAGCCGAGGAGGAGTCCGCCCTGGTAGACCAGGAACGAAACGACGAAAGCCATGGCAGTCAGGGCAGCGAGCTGGGCGATGGCGAGGCGCCAGGAGTTGGCTTCGCGCTTGACCACGGCGACCGTGGCGACGCAGGGCATGGAAATCAGGCAGAACAGAATGATGCTGAATGCTTGCAGCGGCGTGTAGGAGGCGCGCAGGCGGTCGCGGAGCATTTCGTTGGCATCGTCGCAATCGCTGTCACTGACCGTGTTGAGGATGGCCAACTGGGAGACGAAGAGCTCCTTGGCGGCAAAGGCGCCGACTAGGGCTGAGCTGGCTTTCCAGTCAAAGCCGGCATGTCGCATGACCAGGTTGATTTTCTTTCCTATCCGGCCGGCGATGGAGTATTCCAGCTCTTCGGCGCGGCGTTGGGAGTTGAGGGTGCAGAGAGCCTCTTTGGTCTCATCCCAGGGCAGGTTGCTGGCGACGATGTCGGCAGCCTCGGCCTCGTAATCCACGGTGTAGGTTTGCGGGCGCGGGAACGTGTTGATGAAGAAGAGGATGATGGAGGCGGCAAGGATGATGGTGCCGGCCTTGTGCAGATACATGATGGCGCGTTCGCCCGTATGGATGAGCAGGCTCTTGAGTGTCGGCAGGCGGTAGGGGGGCAGTTCCATGACAAAGACTTCGTCGTCGCCCTTGAAAAGAGTTGACTTCAGCAGTACCGCGCCGCCGAGGGCGATGGCAGCACCGAGCAGATAGACGATCCATAATACGATGGGCTGCCAGCGTTCGACAAAGAAGGTGGGGATGAACAGCAGGTAGATGGTCAGGCGAGCGCTGCAGCTCATAAGGGGAAGAATCAGGATGGTGGTGATGCGGTCGCGTTCTGATTCGATGGTGCGGGTGGCCATGACCGCCGGGACAGTGCAGCCGAAGCCCAGCAGCATGGGAATGAAACTCTTGCCGTGCAGGCCGAACTTGTGCATGAAGCCGTCCATGACAAAGGCAGCCCTGGACATGTAGCCAGTGCCCTCCAGGAAGGCAATTGCCAGAAACAGCAGCAGGATGTTAGGCAGGAACATAAGTACGCCGCCAACGCCGCCGATGACGCCCTCCAGCACCAGGGCCTTGAGCAGCGGCAAAGTAGAGTCGGGCCAGAGTGCGCCTAGGCCAGCTGCCAGTCGCGTGAAGAAAAAGTCGATGAGCTTGACGAACGGCTCTCCGCAAGTGAACGTGAAGGTGAAGACCGCCAGCATGATGAGCAGGAAGATGGGCAGGCCAAGAAAACGGTTGGTCAGCACCTTGTCCAGCGCGTCTGACAGCTGCTGGCGATGTTCATGGCTGTAGGAGATGGCTTCGCGGCAGGCGCCGGCAATCATGCCGTAGCGGCAGTCGGCCATGAGCGTGTTGCTATTGAGGCCGTGTCGAAGGGCGAGGCGGTCCCGCCAGGAGGCGGCCAGCGGCAAGACCTCGGCAAAAGTGGGCAGGGCGCTCACTTCGGGGTCGTTTTCGAGCAGCTTGATGGCGAAGTAGCGCGGCGGAATCGGCTGTCCTGGCGGGGGCGGCAGCTGGCTGATGGCGGCGGTGATGTCCTGGATGGCGTCGTCAGTCTCCTGGTCATAGCGCATCGGCGTCGGCGGGGCGGCGAGCTGGCGCAGGGCCTTGGCGATGGCGGCTTTCAGCTCGTCAATGCCTTCCTCGCGGGAGCCGACGGTTTCGACGATGGGTGCGCCAAAGTACTTTTCCAGCATCGGCAGGTTGAATTGGAGGCCATTGCGGCGGGCGTCGTCAGCCATGTTGAAGGTCAGGAGCATGGGGATGCCCAGTTCTGCCAACTGGGTGGTCAGATACAGGTTGCGCTGCACATTGCCCGCATCAATGACGTTGACGATCAGGTCCAGCCGCGTAGACAGCAGCTCCTGGAAAACGATCTTCTCCTCAATGGAGGAGGCCGACAAGCTGTAGATGCCGGGCAGGTCAACCAGCTCGATGTTCAGGCCGTCAAGGCGGCAGACGCCGGATTTGCGCTCGACAGTGACGCCAGGATAGTTGCCGACGTGCTGGCGAGTGCCGGTCAAGGCATTGAAAATAGTGGTCTTCCCGCTATTTGGATTGCCGGCCAGGGCAACGCGATAGGAGGTCATGGTCGTCATCGGCTGCCTTGGGGTGAGGTGTTCATGCTGTCGGCGGGATTGTCAGTCAGCCGTACCCAGATATGGGCGGCGTCCTGGCGACGCAGAGACAGGCTGCTGCTCATCACCTTGATGCGCAAAAGATCGCCAAAGGGAGCATGGCCTTCCATTTGCAGAAGACTGCCGCGGACAAGGCCGAGGTCTGCGAATTTCTTGATGCCGCGCAGGTTGTCGTCAACCTTGACGACGATGCCGCGCTGGCCTTCCTGGAGTTCGCTGAGGGCGACCAAGGGGGCGCCCGTGGTGCTTTCAGTGCGCAGTTCCGGCATGACCCGGGACAGGTAGGCCCGCAGCTGCCGGCAGTCGTCCCGCGTGCTGATGGCCTCTGCCAGAAGCACGAGTTTCGACATCATCTCATCATTCAGGGCATGCTCGACCCGGCAGGCCGCAGCGTCAGCTTCCTGGTATGGCGCCTTCAGGATGTTTTGGAAGAAATCGCGCAAAGCGGCATGGCGGTTGCGGATACAATCGATTCGA
>MWEG01000072.1 GCA_002070945.1 Lentisphaerae bacterium ADurb.Bin082 | reverse complement strand
CTGGCCCGAGTCAATGCGGAAATTCTTGGCGTCGCCATAGCCGGGATTGTAGACCAGGACGGACAGTTCGGCCGGGTAGCACGGCTCAATGGCCTCGGTCAGGGGGTCGTCGCCCAAAATGTCGCGCTGCAGGAAGTAGTGCATCTGCAAGCGCGGTCCGGGGAACACCTCAAGAGGCACGGCGGTCAGCTCGATCGTCGCCGTCTCGTCCGAGAAGGGATTGGTGTAGGACAGGATGCCACCGAAGAAATACGTCTTGCTTGTCATTGGTGCGGCAGCGTTTTCGGGGATGAACCGCACCACTGCGCTGCCGGTCTTCTTGGGGCCGAGGACGCCGGTGCCGTTGATAGCCGTCAACTCCACAAACCGCCCCGGCAGCTCGCTGATGTCAAACAGGTCAGTGCAGTCCTTGCCAAGGGCGTCGGTCACCACCAGCTGCAAGCGGACATTCGTCATGTCCTTGTTCTCATGGCCGTTGAACAGCGTCAACGTACCCTCGAAGGCCTCCCGGGTCAGGGACACGGTCTGCGAAATCTTGATAGTCACTTGGGCGCAGACGGAGCTGGTGCCCTTGAGTTCCGTTTCCATGTCCTTGGCAACCTTGAGGTACAGGTCCTCGACCGATGCATAGCCCAACGCCTTGGCCTCGTCCTCGCAGCGGGCCATTTCCCGGGACAGGTCGTACAGGCGCTTCAAGCTGAGGTAGTCAGCCGGATTCGCGCCTGCCGGGTAGTCTGGGAACGCATCCATGCCGCAGGTCTCCCAATAGGCCACGGAGCGGTTCCAGCGCGCCACAAAGGCATCCAGGTCGGCCGGCTCAACGCCTTCCGGAAGCACGGTCAGCAAGGTGGCTTTCTGTGCATCGCTCACCTGGACGGCGACGCCGTTGGGCAGCCCAAAGAACAGGAAGGCGTTTAAGAACTCCTTAGTGGCTTCCGGGTCGGCGTCGTTCCAGCAGGGTGCCCCGTAGATTTCCCGGAAATACGCCACCCGCTGTTCCGCCTGGTCGACGACGATATCGAGCTTTTCCTGCGCCTCGGCCAGCCACTGCGGCTTGTGGTCGTTCCCGCCCCTGCGCTGCCCGAGCGCATCGTCGCAAGCGGTGCTCAATTCGAGTATGCAGGAGGCAACATTGCCGAGGGGGGTGCTTCTAACCATGTTGAAGGCACAGCCAAGGCCAGCGGTGGTCCAGGCATAGGCGGTGCCTTTTTGAGCCGCGCTCCACAGTCCCCACAGGCAGTCAATGGCGCCGACCGCAGTGCCTATGCCAGGGGCAAAGCCGATGGCGCACTTAGTCAGGGCAAGCCCTATGCCATTGGTGCAGGGCGCACATCCGTAGTCGGTCGAGGGCGCGGTCGGTATGGGTGGCGTCATGACATACGCCGACATGCCGGGGCCAGCGGCGGCCGGCCCGCTGCCCATGCCGCCAAAGAAGCCGTAGCCGGCTCCGCCACCGCAGAACGTGCCTCCGACGGAGAAAACCTTGCCGACCCGATGCCACTTGCGGTCAAAGCCGCATTCCCAGGACCAGAGGGTAAAAGAATAGCCAATGCAGTCGTCGGAGCGGGTCGGCGCCACCCCAGTGGCCACCACCGGGATGGTGACCGCCTGCTGCGGCAGCAGGCTGTAGGTTCCCTTGGGATAATTGAAGGCGATGGCGCATTGCGGGCTGTTGAACACCTCCGGCAGCGTGAACTCGACATCGTCGGCGCGGATCAGGCCCTTGTTGGTGAGAATCGCGCTGAACATGTACGTCTCTCCTGGCCGCAGGAACGGCAGCTTGGACGGCATGATCGTCTCCACCACCGGCATCGGGACGTTCGTCTCATAGACAACGGTTAGTTCGACTTCATAGCGGTCTTCGATCTCCACCCGCACCACGTCCCAGGAATAGGTGATGGCCTGGTAGTCCAGGAATGCCTCCAGGGCAGTTTCCCGACCCGGCTGGATCTCGACGTTGTTCGTGTATTCGGCGTGCTTCTCCTTGCTAACCACGACTTTGCAGAGGCCGACCGGCAGGTTTTCCAGGGTGACCTTGCCGTTGGCCAGGGTGACGCCGCGAGCCAGCTCCTTGTTGGTGTAGGGATTGCGCACTATCACCAGGGCGCCCTCAAGATGCGGCGCATGGGCTTCATAGTACGTATAATCGTCAATGGCGTCCACGGTCAGGCGGCCAGTTCCCTCGGCCACCGCCGTCGCCCGGAACGGCAATGTCACGCCGGCAAAGGCCTTGGGCGCATTGATCGCCAACGTGCCGCTCAGCGGGGCGTTGAGGGGCGTGTTGCCGTCCGCCGTCAAGGTGAGCAGGAACGAGGTTGACTCTCCCGGCTGGATGCTGGCCAGGGTGTTGCCGCCGACCAGCCTCATCCAGGTCAGGCTGGGGACGGAAACCGTAATCGGGCCGGTCTCGTCCGCCCCCTCGTTGGAGATGACCACTTCGATGTTGCGGGGCGTCCCGCGGTTGTTCTGCGGGTCCAGCTGCATGGTCACATCCAGCGCGGTCGGCGCCAGCGCCAGCCGGGCGTAGCGCGGCTTGGCGTGGAAATAGGCGGGGATGTCAAGCGCGGCGCCTTCGGCCGCGGTAACCCTGACAGTGAAGTACTGGTAGTTCCTGCCCTGGGTCGGCGCCGTGCCCTTGACCGTGAACATGACTGTGCGCGTAGAGTTGCCCGGCAGTTCACCCAGGATCAGGTCGGTTCCGGCCTCGTTCCAGGCCACCTCGCAATTGGCCGGCGCATCCACCAGCTGGGCGCGCAGGTTGGACAGCGGCGCTGGGCTGCGGTTGCTCAGCTGGAGCGTACAGACATTGACGTCGTTCATGGTGACGCCCCATTGGACATACTTGGTGGAGGCGTCCGGGCCGCAGACGCTCTTGACGAAGCGCATCCCGAGGATGTCGAATTCGTCCTGCGCCTCGGTGCTTCCCAGGCCGGGATAGCAGGCGCCGACGATGACATGGCCGGCTTCGCTGGGGAGCGGCGCGAAGTCAACCGTGAAGCGGCCGTCAGCGTCGCTGGTCACCGGCAGAATCCGGCGCACGCCGTTGACGATGACGTACACGTCCGCGTCGACCTGGCCGATCGGGACATCCGAATTGAGCCGCAAGGTGCGGCCCGCCAATGCCACCGGCTGCCCCATCAGGGACGTGGCCTGGGCCGGGTCAGCCAGCTCCACGGTCGCCCGGTACGAGGCTTCCACGGTGAACTTCTCTGACCAGGCGGTATTGTTGAGCAGGCTGACTTCGCGCAGGGTGCTGCGCGGGTTGACGACGACGGCGAAGCGCCAGTTGGCGCCAGGCGCCATCTCCAGCGGAACGTTGAGGCGCAGGCTGGCGCTCTGGCCGACCTCCAGGCCGCCGACGTAGTTCGTCTCCAGAATCCGGTTCTGGTCGTTGAGCATGTCATTGGCGCTGGCATGGACGGCCAGGGGGATGTTCCCGGCCATGGCCATCCGGCCTTGGTTCTTCAAGGTCACTTCCAGCTCATAGACGTCGCCGCCGGACAGCGGCTCAGCCGGCGTGGCCACCGCAGTGACCACATAGTCCGGAAAGCTGAGGTCACTGACCACGACCCAGCAGGAGCCAGGCGTGTACTTGACTCCTGGCTCGTCCGGCGGCGCGGCAGCGGTGTCGGCATAGACGGAGATGAGCTGGTTGCCGTCCTCCACGCCGTCATCCAGGGTGGCGATGTCCAGGGTCACCTGGAGTTCGCCGGCCGGTATCACGACTTCGTCCACGCGCAGGCCGTTCTGGCGGAACTCGAATTCGCTGTCGTCCGGCACGCCATTCACGAGCGCTGAGAGCGCCACGGTGATGGCTGGGAGTCCGTCGCCAGTGCGGTCGTTGCGGCGGACAGTCAAGGCGTTCGGATACAGCTTCTCGTTGTCCGGGGGCAAGGGTTCCTGCATGGTGGAAGGGTTGACCGTCACCTGCAAGGCCGGGCCGTCATTGTCGTAGACAGCCAGGTCAGCGAAGATTTCCGCGCCCGAACTCGGGGTGCCGTCGCAATTGCAGCTTGAGGGGACGGACACCCGGCCATTCAAGCGGACAATGCGGCCGCGGCCCAGCACGGTCTCGCCGTCCGCCGCCAGGATTTCCGTAGTTTCACGCAAGTTATTGTCGATCACCCCGACCGTGAACTGGATGCGTTCGCGCTCGGCGGGAATGGTGATTGAGGACGGGAAGATAAGCGCGCCAGCCTCGCTGGGGGTGAAGGCAACGGTGATGCTTTCGCGGCGGTCGGTCTCTCCGCCGGGGACGCGCGGCAGACGGCGCAGCGTCGCCACGGTCGCGGAGGGGCCAGCGCCTTCCGAGGCCTCGCCCGGCGAAAAGCTCAATTCCAGATCCGGAATGTACTTGCGGTATTTGCCGGTGAAGTTGCAGCGCTGGTTGGCGGCGACCGCGACGGTCGCGCCTTCGCCCTGATCCAGGAGCAACACGCCCGGGCGGTGCCAACTCTCAAGGCCCAGCTCGTCCACAACCGGCGAGAATTCAATTTCATACTCGCCCTGTTCCAGGACGACGGAGGCTCCGTTGCCCAGCCATTCACCGCCTGGATAGCCGGTCTGCGGGTTGGCCTTGACGCGCCACTTAGCGCCGAGATTGCTGGGATTGAGCCAGCCGACCAGGGTGCCGGTGGTAATCTTGCTGTACTGGTAATCCAAGACCAGGTTCTGCTGCGGCAACACTTTTAGGGTATTGCCTTGCTCGGGCGGCAGATTCCAGCCATACTGCCCATAGAACTGCAAGAGGCAGTCCCTGCCTGCGTCGCTCTCAACGTCGAAGACAACCTTCTGGCCGCTGGCCAGCCAGGCTGTCCAGGGAAATCCCCAGAGCATGTTCGGCGGCTGTTCGCCGGGGGTGTCGGAGGTCAGATTGACAATGACGCTCGAGGTGCGTACGAATTCGGCCACATACGTTTTTTCGCCCTCAGCCACCTGCAAGCTGCGCACGGCCGAGGTTGACCCGTCGCTCCAGCGCACGAAGCGGGCATTCGGCTTAGGCGTCGCCGTAATCTGAATCCACTTGCCGACATGGAAGTTCGGCCCGGGCTGGGCAGGCGCGCCCTCGTAGACCATGCTGACCGCGCCCCAGGCTTCCTGGCCAGGCTTGACGCTGCAATGGATCGTGGCGCGCCGCGCAAATGCAGCCGTAAAGGCACGGGAGTTGTCAATCACCATGTCCGTGACAACGGGATTTTTGGAGCCGTCCCAGGTCCAGCGCACAAAGTCACAACCTTCTTCGGCGGTGGCCTGGTAGGAAATCCTGGTGCCGGCGTCAACCAAGGCCGAATAGGCGCCGGTGTCGGGATTGAGGATGAAGTTGGCGCCGCCGGCATTGGTGATGGCGACCGTGCCGAGCTGCTGCTGTCCCCACTGCGGCTGCACGACGACGTTGTAGACGCGCACGAACATGGCCTGCAAGCTGATGCGGCTGTCGACGATGTCGTCCACGGTGAGCAGGCGGGCAGCCGGGGCAGCCGGGTCGTCGAGCCAGCGGTCAAACCGGTAGCCGTTATAGGGAGCTGCAGTGACCGTCAGCGGGAATTCCGAATACAGCTTCTGGCCGGTGCCGGTGAAGGTGCCGCCGCCGACCGGGGCCGAGGCCGACACGCTGATCACTGGCTGGTACAGAGCCGTGAATACCAAGTCGTCGACGCCGACGTTGGTGATGGTGCGGCTGGGTTCCGTGCTGCCGTCCTCCTCCCATTTGACGAAGCTGTAGCCATAATAGGGCGTGGCGGTGATGGTCAGGTCCGTGCCCAAGTCGGGGGTGTAGACATTGGTGACGCCGCCGCCGGGTTCGCCGGTGGTGCTAATCTTGGCCTTCATGGTAACCGTGCCGGTTTTGACGAACCGGGCGGTGTAGGCGTTGTCCCCAGGCTCGATGTAGACGGTGCGGTACGGGTAGGCACTGTCATTGTCCAGCCATTTGACGAAACGGTTGTTCTGGTCAGGGATGGCCTGGATGGTGACTTGGGCGCCGATGTCATAGCGCTGCTCCGGCTGGTAATCCAGCCCATTGACCTGGAACCTGCCGGCGCCATTGCCGCCCGGGTCGACGTGCAGGGTCAGGGGTGCCTGGGCGACGAACGACGCCGTGAACTGGTAGGACGGATAGTCCCAGATGGTCTCGGTTATCTCGGTCGCGGTGCTGCTGTTGCTATAGCCGCCATATTGCCAGTTCCATCGCTCGAACCGGCTGACGCCTACGGGCGTGGCCTTGAGCCAGACTTTCGAATTAATATCGACATACGCGCTCCCGTCCTCATCAAGGGCGATCTCCTCGCCGGAGCCATTGTCCTTCCGCACTTGCAGCTGGCCGCGGTTTTCCTGGCCGGCCGCAGTCCGAACCGTTATGCGCCTCTGCTTGTAGAACTTTGCTTTCGGCGCAAAGCGCTTGGTCTGGTTCCAGTCGAGGGTGACCGTCAAGTCGGAGCCGTTGACCTGGGAGGCAACGACCGTCCCCTGGTCAAACTCCCATCCGGCGAAACGGTACCACTCCGGATAGTCGACGCTAATGGTATAGGTGATGGTTCCGTCGGGACTGAGTCTGGTCAAAAGCCCCGTGCCGCTGGTGAAGGTGATTTCCCCGGCATCGTTGGCGTTGACGACCTCGATGGTCGGCGCGGATTCAATGCGCCTGGCAAAATTGGCTTGCAGGGTGATGTCCTGGCTGCAGACGACCGTGCGGTCAATGTCCGTGACGCCGTCGCTCCAGCCGGTGAAGACATATCCATACAAAATGCTCGGATAGAATTTGAGCACGGAGTCCTTGACGGCTGGGCGGGGTTCGGTATAGTTGCCCTGCGCGTAACCTGTTCGCCAATACCACACGCCGCCTTCGCCGAGGGTGACCTGGACCCAGACCGCCGGCGCAAACACGGCTCTGATGTCATTTTCGGCCTGGTCGCCATCCTCATCTGCGTAGAATTGAAAATACCGCTGCTGGTCGGTGCTATACCGCACGTATTGGCCGGTGTCAAGGTTATAGCGCTGCCATTCCACGAATACATAGCCCGGCGACGGCTCGGCCTGGAACTGCACCCACTTGCCGACTAGCATGCGTTCTGTTCCCAGGAAGGGCTGCCATTCATCGGCCTCTGTCAGCCGATAGCTGACTGTGCCGGTGCCGGGCGGTTCAACCGTCATTTTAGGCACGGCCCTGGGGGCGCCAATCACAAAGCGGTCCAGCTTCAGGTGGCTGATGCCTGGCTGGGTCGCCCAATAGTCGCCAAACCAAAGCGTGCCGGACAGCCAGCCGCCTTTGGTCACATTAAATTCCGCAGTCCGCCAGTCTGCTTGATGTCCGTAATTCGACCAGGTGGTATGCTTTTCCAGCCAGAATTTCCACTCGCCAGCGTCAAAGTAGCCCGGGCTGGCCATGGTTGAGACCAGGCGCCACCGGAAGCTGAGCTTGTCCGGCAATTCATTTTCCGGGTAATGGACGTAGACGTCAAGAAGCGCCTGCTGGTCGGCTTTTTCCGGGTATGGCCCGGCTTGCAGGTAGCGGTTGATGACTTGCCCCTGTTCGTCGGTCTCCTCGATGGTCTGCCATCTGGCCGGGTCGCGGAGCACAAAGATCGCGTCAAAGCAATCCAGAATCTCGCTGAGTTCCTTGGCGTTGCGGAAAGTGACACGGGTGATGCCGCTGCAAGGCGCCGCTCCCCGGAAGACACGGGCGCTGACGGTAATGTCGCCGGCGGTGTCATCAAGATCGATAGCACCTTGGTACAGCAGGCCGGGGCTGGCAGCCGTCGGCACAGCGTCGCCTACAGCATAGCGGATGGTCAGCCCCGGGCCGGCGTTGGCGTCCATGGTGAGTTGGAAGGCTTGGTTGAAGTACATGAACGCTGGCATCGGCATGTCGCCGCGGTGAAAAGTCGGCTCTTCGACCCGCTCGCCGCTGATGGTGATCGTCGTCATGCCGTGGTAGGTGCCGCCGTCAACCCATCCTGGTTGCCCCTGGGTAAAGATGATGGCGGCCTGGCTTCCCAAGTTGCCGCTGCCGGCGGGCTGCGCCCCCAGGAACACGACATGGCGCAAATCGTCATAACCGTCAAACACGCCTTCGCCCAGCGTCGTCACCGACGCCGGAATGACGATTTCATCGAGTCCGGAGCAGCCGCTGAAGGCGTAGTCACTGATGGTCGTGACCGAGGGCGGGATGACCAGAGACTCAAGCATCAGGCCAGCAAAGGCATAATCGCCGATAGCGGTGACGGGCAATCCGCCTAGCACAGCAGGGATTTCCAAGTCCGCTGGGACTGGGTCCTCCCATGGTTCCCGGTCGTCGATTAAGGCCATGACCGTGGCGCTGGCGCCGTCGGGATTGACCACATAGCCGAAATTGCCCTCCAGCTTCATGAACTGAACCTGGTCAATGTACGCCGCCCCGCCGTCACCCCAGCCCCCGAAGGCCCAAGCGACCTGGAAATCGCCTTCTGGGATGGCAACCGTGCACCTGACCCAAGTCTTTGGGGTGTCGCCAAAGTAAGCGAGCTGCTGCCATTGAATGGGGCTATCTTCCTTGAAGCCATTCCAGCCTGCGCCGGTCGGGTCGTTTTCGCCAAAGTAGACAGCGATATTTTCCCGTTCCGGATAAATCCAGAACATGAGCACGCCTGGGCCAGTGACCTGAGCCAGCAGCTTCGTCATCCAGGGTGGGTTGTCAGCCGGGCCGCCCAAGTCGACCAGCACCGAACTGCCGCCGACCTTGAACTGGTCGGTGCTGACGCTCCAGTATTTCGGGTCTTCCAAGGAGAATTCCAGGGTATGATTGTCAAGCGCGTCGGCATACTCGTTCCAGCGCAGATAGCTCCTGACCACCGTACCGGAGCAGCGGCTATAGGCGGGAATGGCGCGCGTACCATTGGCGAGGCGGACGGCGCAGACCCGAAACGCGGCGCTCGCGGTCGAGGTGTACGTCCACTGCGCTGCGCCGTCGACCGAGAGGAAACCGCCGTTGCTTTCGCCAGGCGTCAAAACCGTTGGGACGAAAGTTGCGCCATAGTCTTCTGAACGCTCGACCAGCAATTTGTCGCCCGGCAAAGGCTCATGCAACGTGAACGTCACCACGACGCTATCGAAGAATGCAGGCTTGCCTGTCGGCGTGGCAATTTCTGGCGTCGGGATCGGTTCGCCGGCGAGGGATCCGGCTTGAAATCCGTGGAAGCGCCCTTCGTCGTCCAGAATTTCCTCCCATTCCGCCTGTTGTTCTTCTTGATAGACGACCCAGGCGTTGTCAAGGAAGTCCAGAACACTGGCCATCCCTGGTTCCTCAACCGCTGGCGGCGTCCCCATGAAGAAGATAGTCACGTTGTTGCAGTAGTCAAAAGCCAGGCTGCCCAGCGTTCTCACGCTGGCGGGAATGCGGATGGCCGGAAGGTCGACGTTGCTCATCCAATCCCCGGCCAGCATGTTTGGCGGCAGGGTGGTAATGCCCTCGGGGAGAATGCACTCGCGCAGGCGATAGTTGCCCGCAAAGCACTCGTTGCCCAAGGCAATGTCATTCCCGCCGCGGTCAGCGAACGCGATGCTGGTCAGGCCGCACCCTGCGAACGCACGAACCCTGACTTCCTGGACGGTCGCGGGAATGACGACCGAACGCAGGGACTGGCAGAACTGAAAGGCAGCCTCAGGGATGACTGACAGCCTCTGCGAAAACACGATTTGCTCCAGGCTCGAGCGTTCAAAGGCCGAGTTGCCGAGTTCTAGCTCTGTCGAGCCTGCTGGCAAGGTCACCTGCTTCAAATTCCAACAATCGTAGAACGCACGCACGCCGATGTATTGCAGAGTCGAGGGCAGGGTCACCGATGACAGGGAGCTGTATGAAAAGGCGCCGTCCTCAATGCGCCGCAGCCCTTCAGGCAAAACCACGGTCGTGAGGTTGTTATTGTCGATAAAGGCGTTTGCGCCAATGACAGTGACCGGCTTATCCGCAAACGTTGCTGGGACGTTCACTTCGGTAGCCAGGCCGAGGTATGCCGAAACTGCATAGCTGCTGCCGTCTTCATTGAGCTGGTACATAAACCCCTGCTCGTCGTCAGCAGGATGCCAGCACACCTCGTCAAGCAGGAAATAATGCTCGGTTTGGCCTGGTTGACTGCCTTGCTGATGGTTTTCAAAGCACCACTGCACCGTGTTCTGCTCGACCAACGCGAGCTTCAACTGGTGGAAACGCCATTCGCCGCCTTGAGTCCAGTTGCCTTCAAGGGTTGTCCAAAGCTCGCCGTTAATGTAGAAGTCGAGTTGGGTTTGCCCGGTTTTCTTCGTCCAGAAAGTCAACACCCCAGGCCCGGTCAAGGTGGTGCCTAACATGCTGTGGATGTAGGTGTCGGCTGAATTATAGCAGCCGGTGGCGCCGGAACGGGCGGCGGCCACGCCATCATGGGTTGCTTCAGGCGCCGTCACCACGGTCCACGGGTAAGGCGGGTCTGCCGTGCTGTAGGAGGTGAACTCCAGCGTCCCCCCAGGCACGTTCAGAGCCTCATCCAACGTCGTCTGAGCCTGCATCAGACGACCGCCCAACATGACCAACACTAGAAGACACGCACGCGAAAGATAGAATCGGTTGCTCATCTTGCTTCCCTCATAGCCTTGTAATTGCCACACGCCAAATTATACAACAAAAGACGCCACGTCAACATCAACAAAAGACGCCACGTCAACATCGCTGCGATAATGCCGACGAAGGCTTGAAAAAAATTCCACGGAAACAGAACCTGATCGTCAGTCCACGACAACCACACCTCTCTCTATTCAAAAAGACAACTAAGCAAGAGGGCATCCGAAAAATCCAGCCTGGCACCTTGTGCTTCTTCGAGGGCTTGGCGTCGACATCTACTTTGTTAAGGAACCCTGGCATGCCAAGGTTCTCAAGGAGGTACACTAAAGATAAACTAACATGTATTTGATGTTTTACAATTCTGTGAAAAAGATTTCTTTCATAAAAACTAATCGGTCTGCCATTGATAACAGCCATCTTGACAGCATGTGTCTTCACTCTCAAAGGCACGCCCTTGGGATAGCCTACAGCTGGCGCTTGGCTTGTGGTTCCAGCGACTGTCGCGTCTCAGCAAGGCACTGCTCTTTGGGGGAGCTTGCAGCCTCAGGCAGAAGCTCGGGTTCAATCATAGCTAAGCTCCTAATTTGAAAAGGGATAAGCCTATCAGAATCATGCGTCGGCTGAAAGCCTATGCAAGGCACGGACGCCGTCCACAGCTCCATGAGACTCGAGCAGCCAAGGGTGCCTGGCACACAATTTGCAGAAATAACGAATATCAATGAATAAATAATTGTGTGAAAAACGATACAAAAGTGTTGGCAAAGCAAATCTAATCTGGTTCTTTCCCTCGGTGCCATGCGAAATTTCGGTTTTTCCCGGACATGCAAAAAACAGGTCAATGTGCGACATCTGACGATAGAAGACGACATTTGACAACGCGCACCGGAATCATAGCCACGCCAGGAGGCCAATCCCGCCTACAGCAGCTTGAAGCCTGGCCTGCAAGCATTCGTCACCTCATTTTGCGCATGGTGCTTTCGGCAACACCGGGCGTCGGAACCACGGAAAGCGGCCATGGGCTTCCAGTCATGCCGCTTCCGCCCGCGCCATTTTTCGCGAATTGGCACAGTTGCGTCACAAACGACGTCAATAGCCGTGCCGCCGTATTGTATTATGGATTGTATAACAATCAACGCCGCGCCAGCGGGTTGCGATGATACGGACACCGACCGAACCACATACTGCCGCCTGAAGGCTGGCAAGTGTTCACCACAACACTTTGCACACTACCGATGATTTTATAATATGCTCAGGAAGACGACCCGCGGCTTTTCGTCGGTCGGCTGGATGCTGCACTCAACAGAAATTTCGTAGGACTGATAGGTTAAATTCAGATGATAATACAACTCGCTTCCTTTGCGGAAATACAGCGTACTCCCCAATTTGCATTCATCCGGCGCCTGCTCCGTCAATGTCTGCAACATCTTCCACTTGTCGCGCTCATACTCACGCGGAGCCAGTTCCCTTCTGCCATACTCAAGCAGATCATCGTTGCTTAAAACATAGTTATGATGTTGCGGCATCCAGGCTGTGTCATCATGGCACCACCAGTACAGCAGGCGGTCTCGGGTCAAAACCGCCAGATGGCCCTGACTGGAAGCCAGGCGCTCGACTTGACCGAAGACTGTGCCAACCACCTGCTTGTTGCAGACAATCCTGGTGCTCCGGCCAAGCTGGTCATTCAAATCGTACAGCTGCACGTCGCCGTTGATGCTGTCAAAATATCTGAGACCCCAATAGCGACGGTATAGCAGCGCACCATGATCATCCGGCTCTTCCTCGTAGGCAAAAGGCATCACGAAGCATCCCCAGGGATATAGGGGCAGCCAAAACACCCAGAATGGAGGCGAAGCGTAGCTGCAAATCTTCCAAAGCGCATCCACAGGCACCAGCAGCGTGTCGGCGGCAAAAATGCCTACGTCAGTTACGGCGGCTGCCGGCACGCCATAGAGGCATTTCTCCCAGGAGCATTGCCGGACTGTCTCGACCGTTATATAACGAAATTTGCCATTCAGATGCATTCTGGCCGGGCCGTTGGCGCAGCCGCAAAAGCAAAACAACAGCAGGACAAGCAAAAAGCAATATGGGTGCGACCGAAAGCTGCCAGTAGACATGGTTCTTCAAGCTCCATATTGGTTAGAGTCCACCTGAAAGGTTGTCTATACTGCGCTGCGGCTGTAGGCGGATGTGGACGGCGGGGTGCGGAGTTCAGGCATCCCTCGCCTCCCGTCTTGGCGGTTCCATGTTTCCCAGATATGCGCCCCTCAATGTTCCAGCACGCCCGGGTCGTAATCTGCTGGCGCCTCATAGCCCAGCAGGTTCATGCAGGTCGCCGCGATGGCGCTGATGCCAAGGCCGGAACGCAGCTGCGGCTTGTATTCGCCCTGGCTCTCTGGGTCGTAGATGATGCAGGGCACCGGATTCAGCGAATGCGCTGTCTTGACCTTCTTGACGCCGTCCTCAATGACGACGCTGCCATCCTTCTTGTGCTCATACATATCGTCGGCATTGCCATGGTCGGCGGTGACTACGAGTACGCCGCCGGTTTTCTCCACAGCGCGGCAAATGCGCCCCAAGCAAAGATCGACGCATTCGACCCCGATCTCAGCCGCCTGGTAGACGCCGGTATGGCCGACCATGTCGCCATTGGGGAAATTACAGCGAATAAAATCGTACTTGCCGCTCAGGATGCCCTCGACGACCACGTCGGTGATCTCCGCGCCTTTCATCCACGGACGCTGTTCAAAGGGAACGATGTCTGAAGGCACTTCGACATAGTCTTCCAGGGCAGCATTTATTTTTCCAGAGCGGTTGCCGTTGTAGAAATAAGTCACATGGCCGTATTTCTGCGTTTCCGAGCAAGCCAAGGTCCGCACGCCCATAGCGCAGAGGAACTCGCCACTGATGCGGTCGATCGCGGGCGGGCTGGTAAGGAAGCGTTTCGGCACATTCAGGTCGCCGTCATACTCCATCATGCCGGCATAGACTACTTGCGGCCGCCGACCGCGGTCAAACTTCGTGAAGTCGTCCTCTTCAAAGGCCGCTGTGATCTCCAAGGCGCGGTCGCCGCGGAAATTGAAGAAAACGACGCTGTCGCCATCCTGAATCGTCCCAACCGGCTTGCCTTGGTCGGCAATGACAAAGGCGCCCAGGTCCTGGTCAATAGCCTTGGTCTCCTTCCGCAAAGTGACGATCGCCTCGCGAGCGCTGGCGAACTGGCGGCCTTCGCCATGTACATGCGTTTTCCAGCCGCGCTCCACCATGCTCCAGTTCGCGCCATAGCGGTCCATAGTGATATGCATCCGACCGCCGCCCGACGCTATCCGGGCGTCGCACCCGCCGTCCCGGATACCTGCCAAAAATTCCTCAAACGGATCGACGTACTCCAGTGCCGAGGTCTCGCCGACGTCGCGACCGTCCAGCAAAATGTGGACGCGGATTTTCTTGACGCCGTCCTGGGCTGCGCGCTTGATCATGGCACGCAGATGGTCGAGATGCGAATGGACATTGCCATCGGAGAACAAGCCGAGAAAATGCAGCGTGCTGTTTTTGGCCACTACGTTGCCGGACACGTCCTTCCAGGCCTGGCCTTCGAACATCTTGCCGCTGGCGATTGACGCGCTTACCAGCTTCGCGCCCTGGTCAAAGACGCGCCCGCAGCCGATCACGTTGTGCCCGACTTCAGAATTGCCCATGTCCGCATCGCTCGGCAGGCCGACCGCCTGTCCGTGCGCCTTCAGGCGCGTATTTGGGCACGTCGCCAGCAGCCAATCCAAGGTCGGCTTCGTCGCCGAGGCCACGGCGTCGCCCTCGGGATATTTTCCAAAGCCAACGCCATCCATAATCACCAGCACAACTGGACCGCGGCGGCCCTTGAACCACGTCGCCTTCAACAATTTCTCTGTCATCTATGTCTCCTTGTGAACACTTCCATCCGTTGCCGGAACATGCTGAAAAACACTAAGCAGACCCACAGATAGCACTTGCGCACTGCCTTCCTGCTGGCGGCGATATTCTTGGCGCTGACGAATTCAATCGGATTTACGCAGCCAAAATACGCCTGCCAATCACCGAAAGGGCATCATGAGTCTGCCAGGAAATACTATAACCGCCAGCGCACAACTTTTCCTGCTGCTTCCGCGATATTTGCTTCCTGAGCTGCCAGGAACTAATGACAAAAAGAGGTCTGGTAGAGGTCAGGTCTGCAAGAAAAAAATACCGGCCAAGGCGCGTGTGAAACCAAAGAATCGTCGCCTTGGCCTGTTGCCCTGGTCACTCGCCCAGCTGGAGTGATTTGGCTTCAGCCATCATTTCCACTGGGGTCAAGGCGCGCCCAAAGAGCTTGACGTCCGCAATCGCGCCCAGGAAGCCATACGCATAGCCTGCGTGATAGCTGCCGATGGACAGCTCTTTGGTAGCGGCAGGAAGCAGGACAAACAGCTTTCCTTCTGGGCTGGCGCCGACTAACTGCCCATTGAGGTAGATTTTCGCCTGTTGGCCATCAAACGTCGCAGCTACGTGGTTCCAGACGCCGCGTTCAATCGGGTGTTTGGACGGAGTGCTTTTGACGCGGTGGGCTTGCTTGCCGTCGCCGCCATAGAACATCAGGCTATTCCAGGCGTACACCAAGCGGAAGCCTGGCCCCTTGTCCACGTCTGCCAGGCTGATAATCTCATACGTTTTCTCCCGTTGCGTTTCGGTCGAGGCCTGAATCCAGCAGCTGACGGAAAAACCTTTGCCGTATTCAAAGCTCTCACCAGGAGTGATGACCACCGCCCCTGCCTTGCGCTGGGGATGGTTAAGAAAAAACAGCGCCTTGGCGCTGCCGCGGCCTTGGCCCCAGGACGTATTCTCGGAATGGACGATTTTCCCTCCCCAGCTTTCTGGCCCTTGGTCAGCGATGACCTGGCCTTCGCCTTCAGCAAGCTTCCAATGCGCCAAAGGCGCGGGCGCCTCGGCAAAAGCGGTTGACAGAACCAAAAAGGCGGTTAAAAAAACAGTTCTGCGTGTGATCATGGAAACATTGTCCCTAATTTGTCGCCGGCCTTTTAATGCACTTCACCTGCCTGTCTTGACCGGCTTGAAGACAGCAGGCGAGCGTCATTCTGCATAAACTTCGATTTCATCAAGCTTGACATTCGGGCCGTTAGTGGCGGTCACCACCAGGCGCAGGCGATTGCTGACGACAGGGGCAAAAGCGTGTTCGAGCCGTTTTGCCTCCGCCGCCTCGTTCTTGGCAAGCGTCTGCCAGGCGCCGTTGATCCACGCCTGCAATTCATAGTCGCGCAACGTGTTTTCGTAGGGATAGAGGACGACCCGGCCAAAGCGCTGCGGCTGTTTGAACTCCAGTTCCAGCCAATCCGGGGCGACATTGTCGGTGGCGTCAGTCCAAATCACGGCATGCTTCCTACGGGGTGGGAGAGGATAGTCGATGATCACGCCGTCGGTCACATGCCACAATCCGCAATCATCACGCCGGGAAGTGGCCGCATTGCTGGAGGCGGTGATCTTCAGCGAGTCGTGTTCAAAGGCTTGGAAAGCCAGGTTGCCGGGTTTGCGGCGGGCGCGATTAGCGTCCGCAATAAGCTGTTCAATAGCGGCGAGGCTTTTCAGGTCTGGGCGCTTTCTCTCGGTGGTGTAGATATGCACCTGGAAATTGTCAAAGACATCTCTGAAAACTCCCTTGACAGAGTTCACTTCGCGCTCTTCGCTGAGCACTTGCAGGGTCTGGTCGCCCAGTTCTGGAATCGTCAACGTGGCCTGTTCGCGGCCATGCGTCGTCGACACTGCCAGCACCCAGAGCTGCCCCTGGTAGCGCTTGACCATCCAGCGGATGTTCGGATTGTCCACGTTGTGACTCGGGTCGATCACATCTTCGGACAGCAGAATTGGCGCCAGGAAACTGATTTCGCGCACGAATTCCGGCATGCCCAGGTACAATTCCGGGTAGTGGTGGGTTGTACGGTTGTAGGTCAGGATGCCGCGTCCGCCCAGGATGATTGACATCAGATACTGGGTGCGGATTTCGTCATAGGTCGGAATGCGGCTATTCAGGGCGCCGTGGTCGCCATAGTTGAATCCCTGCTGCAAAAAAGTAATAGTCTGCGGATGGCGCCGCTCGCGGTTGAAGGCCACCACCTGATCCATGAAGGCAACGACCCTGGAGAAATTGCTTTTCAGGACATTCTTGGCCGGATTCGGATAGGGATGCAGGCCGTTGATTTCGGCGGCGTTGGCAAAATCCTTGCTGCCGTTGATGGTGTCATTGGAGACTATGATCGGGTGATACGGGTCTTCGTCACGAATGATCCGGGCGGCATGAGTAAGGCCGACGACAGAGATGCCGGTGATCTCCGGTTCATCTGACAGATAATAGCCAAACAAGTCGGGATTGCTCCGGTAGCCCCGCACGGTTTCGCGGATTATCTGCTCATCCTCGGGCAGGACATTCGGCAGCTTGTAGCTTTTTCGAGCTGGGAAGTTCGACCACATCAATCTCCCAGTGATGAACTTGCCGCCTGGCTCGGCTGCGGCCTCTCCGACGACCACGTTCAGACCTGGCACATGCACGTCATTCCAGCCTCCGAGGAAGAAGAAGCGCTCGCCGTCAACGCGCCAGAAGCGTTCTTCATCCAGCCAGACTTCGCCTTTCTGGTAGGGGAGCTTTCGCAATGGGTGGGTGGCCATGTCGTTGCCGGGTTCGCCAGCCGGGCCGGCTGCCACGAAAATCTCCATTCGCTCTTCCGGCAAGGGTGCCACTGGGAACTGGACTTCGCCGGGAGCAGCCAAAGTCTGGGAGCAGAGGACGGTTCCATCCAGCCGTCGGATGCCAGTAGTGATGGCCTGTTTCGCAGCCTGGTCGCCAAGATGGCTTTTCACCGTATAGACCACCTGAGCAAGCTTCTGGGAGGCAAAAATCGCATCCCGGTAGTGCGGCTTGGTGAGGATGATTTCAAACGGCGAGAAGGCGACGACGACCGGATAGGTGCGTCGTTTCAAAATACGTCGGTCAATTGGATGCAAGACGCTGACGATGCAGCGATAGTCGCCAGGGCGTTCGACCGGTATGTCAACGGCGGTGATAGTCACGGCTTCGCCAGGCTGGAAGGTCCAGGTTTGCTCTGCGGCGGTGACCGTGCCCTCGCCTAACAGAGTATAGTCGATTTTGACCTTCTGAGCCGTCCGGGCTAAGTTAGTGATG
Source organism: Lentisphaerae bacterium ADurb.Bin082 (assembly GCA_002070945.1). Classification (GTDB taxonomy): domain Bacteria; phylum Verrucomicrobiota; class Lentisphaeria; order Oligosphaerales; family Oligosphaeraceae; genus JAAZKI01. The sequence continues at coordinate 13,780 of MWEG01000072.1, read as the reverse complement.
GGCGTAGCGAGCGTCACCGCCAGCTTTTCGCCGTTGCGGGTGCACGTGACCGCCGTGGGCGACGTCTCCCAGCCGTAGGCGGCCATGTCGATGTCAATGCCTTCTATCGGGATAAAACTGCCAGCCACGTTGAAAGCGCCGTTTGGGGCGATCGACGCTTCCTGGTTCGGCTTGCGGCTGTCACGGCAGATGTTGATGCCCCAAGTCCGGCTTCCCTCTGGATTGATGTCAAGCGAGTAGAAGGGCACGCGCACCTCCACGCTCCAGAATCCCTCACCGCGGAAGGCAGCGGCGCTGATGTCGCCGTCCCACTTGTCGTCGCCGACGTGGCCGCCCTGGTCGCAATAGCGATCCATGATTGTGCCAAGGGCGTTCACCAGGATATGAAAATAGCGGTCGCGCGTCAGGTTGGGGTCCAGCATGATTTCAAAGCAGTCGTCGCCATATACCCTGCCATCCCGCCGGGTTTCCCTGGCGACCAGCTGGCCGCCAGCCGGGAGCTGCGCCCGGCCGCCTATGTACAAGGCGTCGTCGTCATAGAGCACCAGCGCCTCAGTCGGGAAGCCGGGCTCTTCGCTGTTGTTGATGTAAAACCGGTCGAACTTCAGGGCCGTTTTCCAGGCCTCCTCTGTCAGCTGGCCGTCCAATTTGATCGGCGCTGTAGTCTTGACTGCTTTCGCGACCGTCCCCTGCGCTGCGCAAATCCCACATACGGCCAGGAACAAAGAAAAAAATGTTTTCATGTTAGAAGACGCTTTCTTGGTTGATGGCTTTCCCCGGTTCAAGCACAGCCGGGACAACTGCGACTGGCGTGGCAACGACAGATTTCGCAGCGTTTCTGGTTACCCTTTCCGCGCTTTGGTCAGCACGGCTTGCAGCTCTTTGAGCCGTTCGGGGATGGCGATATGCTGCGGGCACTTGGGCACGCATTTGCCGCAGGAACGGCATTTTCCGGCCTCGGCTTTCTCTGGCATTGCTTCCCACAGCTTTGCCCATTCTGCGCACTTTTGCGCCGCTGCTGCGGCATCGGCCTGCTCCATGTCGGACAGCAGCCGCTTGCCCATGCCTTGGTTATACAGCGCAAAGTTGCCGGGAATGTCAACGCCAAAGGGGCACGGCATGCAGTAAGCACAAGTTGTACACGGAATGGGCGACGCCTGCAAATAGGCTGCCAAGGCTTGCTGCAAGATGGCGCGCTCGGCTTCCGTGATGGGCTGGAAGTCAGTCATGGTGGCCAGGTTGTCTAAAACCTGCTCTTGGGTGCTCATGCCGCTGAGAACCGTCAAGATGCCTGGCAGCGAACCCACATAGCGCAGGGCCCAGGAAGCCAGGCTGCGGTCTGGCGCCGCTTGCCGCAAGATGGCTGCGGCCTGGTCATTCAAGGTCGCCAGAGCCCCGCCCCGAATCGGCTCCATAACAGCGCAAGGGAGTCCCTTGGCTCGAACCATTTCATACTGCACCCGTGCATTCTGAATGTCCCAATCCATGTAGTTAAGCTGGAGTTGGACAAGGTCCCAGCCGAAGTCATCCAGCAAGTATCGCAAAAAGTCCAGCGACCCGTGAAACGAAAAGCCAAGATAGCGGATGCGGCCGGCTCGCTTCTCCCGTTGCAGCTCCTCCAGGACTTTCTCCTTGAGGTAAATGCGCTCAAAGGTATCGCGGTTGCCCAGCGAGTGCAGGAGGTAGACGTCAAAGTAATCGACTTGGCAAAGCTCCAGCTGGTGCTCAAACAGCTTCTTGGCCTCGGACAAGTTTTGCACCAGCCACGCCGGCATTTTAGTGGTCAGGTAAAAACTGTCACGCGGATACTTTTTCAGGACGGAGCCGACAAAGGGCTCGGACTCGCCACCTAAGTAGTTCCTTGCCGTATCGAAATAATTGACTCCGTGCGCATACGCATAGTCTAGCATCTTGGTCGCGGCAACGGTATCTATTCCCTTGCCATCAGGCAACATCGGCAAGCGCATGCACCCAAAGCCAAGCTTGGAAATAGGCGGTTCAAGGGCGGTGAGACACTTTTTAGTCATTCGTGACTTCCTCATTCTGGTTAGGTTATCGGTTCAGCTATGCCGACTGCTTTCGTCATACTTTAGCATAATATTTCGATTTTACCCAGTCGGGAGCGTGAACGCATGGCCTGCCCGGGGGATTTTTACCGAAAGCATGGAATTTCCAATCTCAAGACTTGCTTTGCTGAGAGATAACCGTTACTTTTTTGTTTTGCCCAATTCGTGTTTTGCTCTGGCGACAGCGCCAGCCATGTTTTCATCCACAATAAACTTATAGTCTGCATGAAGAAAGCGACAATAATATGAACCTGCCAACAACGAGAACGCCATCAAACCGCGCTTCACAATGTTTCCTGACTCTCTTTTTAGTCCTGCTATTTTCCGGAGCCGTCCATGCCGCGACGACGTGGTATGTCGACGCCGGCCGGCCCGATGACAGCGGCGACGGCTCGAGCTGGGACACTGCCAAAAAAAGCATCCAAGCCGCCGTGATTGCCGCCGCTGAGGGCGACCTCGTCCTGGTCGCCGATGGCGACTACGCGCCGTTCATCGCCGGCGCCGCAGCCATCACCATCAGCAGCGTCAATGGCGCCGGACAGGCCGTCATCGACGGCGGCGACACGACATGCTGCGCTGTCTTAGGAACTGACCTCGTTCCCAGCGACACCGTCCTGGATGGCTTCACCCTGAAAAACGGCCATGCCGAAAAGGGCGGAGGCGCCGCCTACGGCATCCTGACCAACTGCCGACTGATTGACAATGCGGCCGAATATGGCGGCGGAGCCTACGGCTGCACCTTGACTAACTGCATCTTGGAAAACAATGTCGCCGAGCATAACGGCGGCGGAGCCAACCAATGTACACTCGAACAATGCACATTGACGAAGAATGAAGCCAAACGGCCTGAGGAAGATGAGTTCTTCGGACGGGGAGGAGGAGCCTACGAGTGTGTACTCGAACACTGCACACTGACCGAGAACAGCGCCGATATCGGCGGAGGCGCCTGCCAAAGCAATTTGTCGCACTGCACCTTGACGAAAAATGAGGCCAAAGGGTATAAAGTGCATGACATCTCGCACTTAGGAATGGGCGGAGGCGCTGTCCACAGCATCCTGACTAACTGCACAATCGCCGAAAATAAAGCCGTCAGCGGCGGAGGCGCCTTCAACTGTACCATGACCGCCTGCGCCTTGACCGACAACGAGGCATACGACGGCGGAGGCGCCTTCAGCTGCAGATTGGGCATCTGCACCCTGACCAACAATTCCACCAGTGAAAACGGCGGCGGAGCCTACGACAGCAACCTCACCAACTGCCTGATAGCAGGAAATGACGCTGCCAAGGGCGGCGGCGGAACCTACGGCGGCATCCTCATCAACTGCACAGTAACCGGAAATTCGGCTCACATCGGCGGTGGCGGCGTGACATCGCGGTCCACTCTGAAAAACAGCATTGTCTGGGCAAACTCAGCCCCTACCGACGCCAACTACTCTAATTGCGTCTTCTCCTTTTCGTGCAGCGAACCGTTGCCGGACGGCGAGGGAAACATCAGCGCCAATCCCGCGTTCATCGATGCCAACAACGGCGATTACCGCCTGCGCGCCAGCTCGCCCTGTCTCAACAAAGGCATAAACGCAGACGACATCGGCGACACCGACCTGGTTGGCGCCCCGCGCATCAGGCATGAAATCGTCGACATGGGGGCGTATGAAATATCCATCTTCACCGACTTGGCCATCTCGCCGGACACCGGCGTCTTGGGAGACTTCGTCACTCGCCTCGACGTGGGCCAAGACCTCACGTTAAGCGGCATCCTGTCCGAGGCGCAGCTGACCCTCGCCGTCGCCGACGGCGAAACTATCCTGGCCCAAACAACGTGTGCTGGTGACGACCAGGCCTTCGCTCTTGTCTTCCCGCTCCCCGAAGGGGTCCACGACCTGACCATCATCGTCACCGACGAGGACGGCAACAGCAGCGCCACAGCACAAACCATCGTCATCGACAACACGCCGCCGACTGCCGCCGACCTGGCCATGACGCCCGACACCGGCGCCTTGGAAGACTTCATCACCCAGCTCGCTGATGGCGAAAATCTCACCTTGAGCGGCGCCATGCACGAAACATTGCTGACCGTCACCGTCGCCGAGGGCGAGAACGTCTTAGGTCAGAAAGTATGCGAAGGCGACGACCAGGCTTTCTCCTTCACCTTCCCGCTCGCCGAAGGAAGCCATGACCTGACCATCACCATTACCGACCAGACAGGCAACAGCAACGTCGTAGTACAGGCCGTCGTCATCGACAACACGCCGCCGCAATTAGCCATGAACCTGGCCATTGCGCCTGACACCGGCGTCCTGGGGGATTTCATCACCCATCTCGCTGATGGCGAAAATCTCACCATCAGCGACATCCTGCAAGAGGCGCTGCTGAGCGTCATGGTCGCCAAGGGCGAAACCGTCTTAGGCCAAAAAATATACGACGGCGACGACAACTTGGCTTTCGACCTCTCCTTCCCGCTCACCGAAGGAATACATGATCTGACCATCACCGTCACCGACCGAGCCGGCAACAACAACGCAGCAGAGCAGACCGTCGTCATCGACAATACGCCGCCGCCGGCCGCGGCCAACCTGGCCATTGCGCCTGACACCGGCACCCTGGACGACTTCATCACCCAGCTCGCCGACGGCGAAAATCTCACCTTGAGCGGGATTCTGCAAGAGGCATTGCTGACCGTCACGATCGCCAAGGACGAAAACGTCCTGGCCCAAAAAATATGCGTGGGTGACGACCAGGCCTTTGCTCTCGCCTTCCCGCTTGCCGAAGGAACATACCTCTTGACCATCACCGTCGCCGACGTGGCTGGCAACAGCAGCGTCGTTGAACAAACCGTCGTCATCGACAACACGCCGCCGACCGCCGACCTGGCCATCGCGCCTGACACCGGCACCCCAGGAGACTTCATCACTCACCTTGCCGATGGGGAGAAACTCACCTTGAGCGGCGCCCTGCACGAAACACTGTTGACCGTTACCGTCGCCAAGGGCGAAACCGTCTTAGGCCAGAAAATATGCGCTGGCGATGACCAGGGCTTCGCCTTCTCCTTCCCGCTTGCCGAAGGAACCCATAACCTGGCCATCACCATCGCCGACCAGGCCAGCAACAGCAACGTCATTGAACAAACCGTCGTCATTGACAACACACCGCCAGCGACCGCAGCCGCCAACCTGGCCATTGCGCCTGATACCGGAGCTTTGGGAGACTTCATCACCCGCCTTGATATGGGCCAAGACCTCACCATCAGCGGCACCCTGCCCGAAGCGCTGCTGACCGTTACGGTCGCCGAAGGCGAAACCGTCCTGGCCCAGAAAATATGCGGCGACGACCAGGCCTTTGACCTCGCCTTTCCGCTTGCCGAAGGAACTCACGACCTGGCCATCACTGTCGCCGACCAGGCTGGCAACAGTGTCGCAGACCAGCTGACCGTCATCATCGACAACACACCGCCAGCCGCAGCAGCCAACCTGGCCATCGCGCCAGACACCGGAGCCTTAGGAGATTTCATCACCCAGCTCGCCGATGGGGAAAAACTTACGTTAAGCGGCACCCTGCAAGAGGCGCTGCTGACCGTCGCGGTCGCCAAGGGCGAAATCGTCTTAGGCCAGAAAATATGCGTCGGCGACGACCATGCTTTCGCCTTCGCTTTCCCGCTCATCGAAGGAACCCACGAACTGACCATCACCATCACCGACCAGGCCGACAACAGCAGCGTAGCTGTTCAAACCATCGTCATCGACAACACGCCGCCAGCCGCAGCAACCAACCTGGCCATCGCGCCAGACACCGGAGTCCCAGGCGACTTCATCACCCATCTCGCCGATGGGGAGAAACTCACGTTAAGCGGCAACCTGCCCGAGGCGCTGCTGACCGTCACGGTCGCTGAAGGCGAGAACGTCCTGGCCCAGAAAATATGCGACGGCGACACCCAAGCCTTCGACCTCGCTTTCCCGCTCGCCGAAGGTGCCCACGAACTGACCATCGCCGTCACCGACCAGGCTGGCAACAGCGTCGCAGCCCAGCTGACCGTCGTCATCGACAACACGCCGCCAGCCGCAGCCGCCAACCTGGCCATCGCGCCAGACACCGGAGTCCCAGGCGACTTCATCACCCACCTCGCTGATGGAGAGAAACTCACCTTCAGCGGTACACTGCCGGAAAAACTCCTGACCGTCACCGTTGCCGAAGGCGAAAACGTCTTGGGTCAAAAAATATGCGACGGCGACGACCAAGCCTTCGCTCTCGCCTTCCCGCTCGCCGAAGGCGACCACGAACTGACCATCACCATCACCGACCTGGCCGGCAACAGCATCGAGAGCCAGCGGACCGTCATCATCGACAATACGGCCTTGGACTACAACTGGCAGAACGGTTGGAACACGCTTTACCTGCCTTTTGAAAGCATAATCCCAGAAACGGAAGCCGCACTTGCTGCCCTGCCCCGCTTTTCGCTCTTGCTCGCCAGCAATAGCTACATCATGGCGACGACGCCTCTGAAAACCGAAATGTGGGTCTTCTGCCACGACCGCACTAAGGCACCAGCCTTGCGCGGAAACAGAATAGACGAAGACCCTCCAGACTTGAATAAACTTCCTCCCAACAAATGGTCCTTCATCGGCTTCGGTTCTCAAAACGACATGGATTTGCCGGATGGAACCCTGGCCTGGGAATGGCAGGCAGGAAAATATGTCCTCGCCCAGACCATGCGCCCAGGCCACGTCTACTACATCTATCGCGAACCATGACAAATTAGGGGCGAAGGGCTGAATGCTGAATGCTGAATGCTGAATGCTGAATGTTGAATGCTGAATGCTGAATGCTGAATGCTGAGGCGCATTTCATAATTCATAATTCATAATTCGTTAGGGGCGAGGGACTGAATGTTGAATGTTGAATGTTGAATGTTGAATGCTGAATGCTGAGGCGCATTTCATAATTCATAATTCATAATTCATAATTCATAATTCGTTAGGGGCTTGGACTACGCTGTCCACTATGTCCACCATGTCCACCATGTCCACCATGTCCACCACGTCCACAAAAAGCGCCGATATGGCTTATCAGTCCATAGCAACGTCCTAGGGACAACGGTGCGAAGACACGTGTCCTCCACAAGCCTCCAGCCGACAAAAATGCATCGTGCTTGCAGTCATATCAACTTGCGCCGTAGGCACTTAACCATGCTTAACCCCAGGCTTCAGCCTGGGGAGGCATGTCCCCAAAAGTGGTGCCCAGTATGGGTACTACCGGACGTCTAACATCCACCCATGCTCTTGGTATTGCCCAATGACTGAACATCTCCGCGTTCTTCTCTGGCCGGAGGGAGCGCCTGGCGCTCTCGGTGATTCGCCGGCTGATTGTCCTGACCTGACCTTGACGTTTCCCGCGCTTCGCCCCAGCGGGGCTTGGTCCTGCGTCGTTGTCTGTCCAGGCGGCGGCTACAGCTGCAAAGCCGCGCACGAGGCAACGCCAATCGCGCTTTGGCTGAACAGCCTGGGCCTGGCAGCGGCCGTGGTTCAGTACCGTGTTTCTCCGTACCGCTATCCGATCCCTGCCAATGACGTCCGCCGCGCCATCCGGCTGATTCGCGCCAACGCCAAAGCCTGGAATATCAACCCTGAGCAAATCGGCGTGCTTGGCTTTAGCGCTGGCGGCCATTGCGCTATGACCGCAGCGACGATCTTTGATGCGGGCCGGGCTGACGACCATGACCCAGTCGAGCGCCAAAGCTCGCGCCCCGACGCTTTGATTGCGTGCTATCCAGTGGTCACCTTATCGTCCAAACGCCACCACGGCTCCATGCTCAATCTGCTGGCAGACGCCCAAGGCCAGGTTGATCCCAACTTGCAGCAATACCTCAGCCTGGAAAACCGGGTCACTCCGGAAACTCCGCCCACCTTTCTCTGGCACACTGCCGATGACCAAGCCGTCCCCGTTGAAAACAGCCTGTATTTCGCAACAGCGCTCCGCCAGCACCAAATTCCCTTCGAACTGCACGTCTTCCCGCATGGACGACATGGCCTGGCGCTCGCTAACGACGACCCAGTTGTCGGCCAATGGAAAGAGCTCTGCCGAAAATGGCTCCAGGGACTCGGCTTCACAATAATCTGAATAGAGCTCCAGACCGCCTGCCTCACGCAACCTTGCCAGACACGTATAACACCAAACATTCTCATGACGCCTACCTCCCCAGCCTTGGAAATTTTAGCGCCTGCCGGCAGCCGCGACGCCTTGGAAGCAGCCTTGCAAGCCGGTGCAGACGCCGTCTATTTCGGCCTCAAGCACCTCAATGCCCGCCGCGGCGCCGCCAATTTCTCCCCGGAAGAACTCCCTGAAGTCGTCCAGCGCATACACGACGCCGGCGCCAAGGCTCATTTGACGCTTAACATCGACATTCACCAGCGCGAGCTCGGCCTGGCTGCCCGCACCCTCGCCCTTGCGGCCGAAGTCGGCGTTGACGCTGTCTTAGTCCGCGACCCCGCGCTGCTGGCCCTGCGCCCGCATTTTCCTCAGCTGGCCTTTCACTTCAGCACCCAGGCTGCTGTCACCACCTCAGCCGGCATGGAAGCAGCCAAGGTCCTGGGACTATCCCGAGTCGTTCTGGCCCGCGAACTGAGCCAGGCCGAAATCGCAGCGGCAGCCGCCACGCCAGGCATTGAGACCGAAGTCTTTATCCAGGGTGCACTTTGTTTTTCCTGCTCTGGACGCTGCCTTATCTCCAGCTGGTGCGGCGGCCGCAGCGGCAACCGCGGCGCTTGCGCCAGCCCCTGCCGCGTACCCTGGACCAATGCTGACGGCCAAACTGCAAATCCGCTTTCCATGCACGACCTCTGCCTGATCAGCCACCTTGACGACCTCCGCGCCGCTGGCGTAGCCTCACTGAAGATTGAAGGACGCCTCAAGTCGCCAGCCTGGGTCGCCCAAGCCGTCAGCCTGTATCGCCACGCTGCTGACAAGACTGAGTCGCCCGCGACTCTGCGAGACGAGGCCGACAGCCTGGGAGAATACACCGGCCGAATGATGACCAACGGCTATTTCACTGCTAACCGACATGATTTAACTGCGCCCTCAGCACGACCAACCACTGACAAGCCGCGCCCTCCAGAACCGGAAATGCCCAGCCAAAATTCTGACTCTGGTCTAACCATTACGGTGACTGAAGACGGCCAGGGAGCGACCTTATGGACTTTCGCCCGCGGCAACGACGCTGTCACCCACCGAACGCCGCGACAGCACATCGCTAATCCCAAGCGCGCCATCAACCTGGCGACAGTGGCTGACAATATGCGCGGCCTGTTGCCGTCATCAGAAGAAGCGACCATAACCATGACACCGGTGGAGCTCGCCGAAAAGCTGCTCCCACGCCAGGCAGGCAATGCCGCAGTTGACGCCCTGGCATCCTTCCTGCGGCACTCCCAAAAAGAATCCGACGGCATAGTCCGCGGAATGGCTTTGCCGCCGGAAATCGCAGTCATCATTGCCCCGGCTGACAAACCATGTCCGGCCAATTGCCGGACGCTCGGCCAGCGTCCCAACCGCTGTCGTCTCACCATGCGCCAATTCCTCGCCATTGGTCGCCCGGCCCCGTCGCCATACCAGCAATGGATCGTAGAATGCCAGCCGTTGACAATCGCCGAAGCCGAAGCTCAGGCTGCGGCTCTGCTCGCACGGCAGGAGTTTGATACGATTGCCGCCCTGCCCGCCGTCTTCTATGAAGAGCATCTCCCGGCTATCAACGTCTTCCTGCAACGTCTGCAAGCAGGCGGCAAGACCGTCGAGATCAATTCCTGGGACGCCTGGCAGCTCGTCCGGTTGACCGACTTGTCCTTTGAAGCCGGCCCTGGCCTGGCAATCCTCAATGCCGCCGCTGCCCGTCACCTGCGCCAGCTGGGCTGCCTGAGCGTGGCTGTCAGCAATGAAATTGACCAGAATCAGCTGGAAAACCTCAGCGCTGCCGCTGACACGCCGCTCAACATCACTGTGTTCAGCCACCCGGCTCTGATGCTCACCCGAGCCGAATTGCCCACCGGCTTTTCCGAAACCGAAGCAGCCATTCTGACCGATAGTCGCGACGTGTCACTGCGACCAACTCGCGAGGGTGCTGTCATTGCCCTACGGCCAACCCAGCCCTTTGACTGGCGCAACCTGCGCAACGCCCGCGTCAAAGCCGCTCATTTTGTCGTCGACCTCTGCGGCGCCGAGTCCCCGCTTGAGCTGACGCCGTCAGTCACAGCAACGCCCTTCCTGTTCAATTACGACCGCCGCCTGCGGTGAATTGATTCACGGCGATTTTTTGTTGTCATCCTTGCACTTCCAGCGTACTGAGATACATTGTGTTATAGGCGATTTTCCCCGCAACAAACGATTCATTTCCAATCTAAGGAGACTTTATGTCACGGCGTCGAATCTTTGCACTGTTGAGCGTCCTTGTCCTGGCGACGGTTCCTGCCCTGGTTCAGGCTCAGGACACGGCTGCCACCCGACCGTCCAATCCCAAGAAGATCATCGAGTACGGCTGGGACGTTCCCTTCACCAGCTATGTCCGTGACAACATCAGAGCCATGGAGCAGCTGCCGTTTGACGGCTTGATCTTCAAGCTGCACGCCGGCGGCCAAGTCATGGTTCAAAGACCCATCCCTGAAGAAAAGTTCGCTACCGACTTCGCCGCTGCCCCCGAAATTAAATGGGACAAGTTCACGGACAACTTCGTCATGATGTGGGCGGCCTCTGACCAGGACTGGTTCAACGACGAGCACTGGGAGGCGATTCTGCACAATGCCAAGCTGATCACCCGGGTGGCCAAGCTCTCCCGTTCGGTCGGCATCTGCTTTGACCATGAACCGTACGGCTTCAATCCCTGGAATTACACCATCACCCAGCACAAAGACACCAAGACGTTCCCGGAATACGAAAAGATGGTGCGCCAACGCGGCAGCCAATTCATGCGCGCCGTTGAAAGCGAATACCCGGGCCTGACCGTCCTGACCTTTTTCCAGCTGAGCTATTTCTCCCAGCTGCTCATCCCCATGGACCCGGCCAAGCGCCAAGATCAGCTCTCCACCCTGAGCTATGGCCTGCTGCCTGCCTTCTTAAACGGCATGCTTGAGGCCGCCAGCCCAGGCGTCAAAATCATCGACGGCAACGAGAGCGCCTACTACTACACGGACAAACACCCCTACTACGAAGTCTTCCACCGCATCACCCAGCGCGCCAAGCTGCTCATCGACCCGCAGCTCTGGAGCCGCTACCGCAATCAGATGCAAGTCGGCCAAGCCCTCTACATTGACCAGTACTTCGGTCTCCGCGCCCGCAAAGTGCCGGGACACTACCTCGAACTGGAAGACCAGCAGAAATGGTTTGAACACAACGTCTACTATGCCCTGACCACTACCGACGAATACGTCTGGTGCTACAGCGAAAAAATGAACTGGTGGAAGGACAAGGACGTCCCGGTCGGCTGCGCTGACGCGATCCGTTCTGCCAAGCAAAAGGTCGCCGAGGGCAAGCCGCTTGGTTTCGACTTGGCGCCCATCATCCAAAAAGCGACTGAGACCCAAAGGGCCGAAATCGCCAAACTGCTGAAAATCAAAAAGGCTGACATTGCCCGCGCCACGACCGCCCCGCCGGTTATCGACGGCAAGCTGGATGACGAATTCTGGAAAACAGCCACCGACCTGGTCCCCTTCGGACCACTGGCCGAGACCAACAAGGAACTGACCGCCGAGACCACCGCCAAAGTCAGCTATGATGACAAGGCGCTCTACATCGCGGTGCGCTGCCAAGAACCCGATATGAAAAAAATAGTTGCAGGCGGCGCTAAGCATGATGACACCGGCATCTGGATGGGAGATTCCGTTGAATTCTTTTTCGGCGTCGACGGCAAGACCCTGCCCTTTACGCATTTCATCGTCAACCCGGCCAACGTCGCCTGGGATGCTTTGCACACGCCCGATACCGACACCAGCTACAACCCCACCTGGCAGCGCACTGTCGCCAAAGGCGACAAGGATTGGACTGTCGAAGCAGCATTCCCGTGGGAAGCGCTTAAGATGAAAGCCCCGCCCCCCGGAACAGTGCTCCGGGTCAATCTGTGCCGCCAGCGGCGTGCAGGCATTTATGAGCTCTCTGCCTGGACACCTATGGCCGGCGGTTTCCTCGAACACGATCTATTCGGTCATTGGACATTCCGCTGACCATTTTCACCACCACCAGCAAGACACCAAGCCAAGGAAGAAATCGATGAGCAAAAAAGTCAAAATCGGTATCATCGGCGCCGGAACGATTGGGTCGGTCCATGCCGACGCGTATGCGAAAGTCGCTGACGCGGAAGTCGTCGCCCTCTGTGACATCCTGCCGGATCGCCTGAAAGAAAAGGCCGCGCGCCATCAGATTGCGAAGACGTACGCCACCCACCAATTGCTGCTGGCCGATCCCAGCATTGACGCAGTCAGCGTCTGCGTCCCCAACTGCGCGCACGCCCCAATCGCGATTGATGCGTTCAAGGCCGGCAAGCACGTCCTGTTGGAAAAGCCCATGACCATGAACGCCAAGCTGGGCCGAGACATCTGCAAAGCCCGCGACGCCGCTGGAAAACTCCTGCAAATGGGCATGGTACGTCGCCAATCGCCGGAAGCGGAAGTCATTCAGCAGGCCATCGCCAAGGGCCGCCTCGGGGGCATCTATCAGATCAACATCAAGCAGATTCGCCGACGGGGCATCCCTGGCCTGGGCGGCTGGTTCACCACTAAATCCCAGTCCGGCGGCGGCGCCCTCATCGACATCGCTGTCCACTCCATTGACTTGGCCATGTGGGTGACCGGGCTCTGGAACCCCACCCGCGTCAGCGCCAAGACGTATTCCAAGTTCGGATCGCCCATGCGCGACTATCGCTACGTCAGCATGTGGGCCGGCCCGCCGAATTACAAGGGCAAATTCGATGTTGACGACTACGTCGCCGGCATTGTGCGCTTTGGCAAGCAGGCCACCATGTCCCTCGAAGTGGCCTGGGCCTGCAACTCCGAACCCGTGAACTACATCGAATTCCTCGGCGACAAGGGCGGCATCAGGCTCGGTGCCGGCGACCCCATCCTGATGACTGAGATGGACGGCTACCAGGCCGATGTGAAGCTGATCTATGACAACAAACGCGACGCGTTCGCCGCTGAAATGGCCAAATTCGTCGCCGCTATCCAAGGCAAGGGCGAAGTCCCGGCTACTGGCGAAGAGGGTGTCATTGTCATGAGCCTGCTTGACGCCATCTACAAATCCAGCGAAAAAGACCAGGAAGTCGCCGTCGAAATACCCTAATCCGTCGGCATAAATCAACGCCGCTGGCCAACGATGCAAGTATCGTTGACCAGCGGTGTTTTATTTTTGCTAATGTGCGGAATCTTATGACGAATACTTGTAGTAGTATTGGTCACCGATCGATACTCGGAATTCCGGCAATCTGTGGCGCTAGGCACCCCGGGTAAGGCGCTTTAGTGGACAGTGGACAATGGACTGTGGACTGAAGTGGACATTAGTGGCGAGTGGACGTGGACGTTAGTGGACGTTAGTGGACGTTGGAGCTTTCGACACGTATCGTCCCCAGGCTCCCAGCCAGCAGAATTGTATCATGATTACAGTCATACCACCTTGCGCCGTAGGCGCTTAACCATGCTTAACCCCAGGCTTTAGCCTGGGGGGAGGCATATCCCAAAACTGGTGCCCAG
>MWEG01000071.1 GCA_002070945.1 Lentisphaerae bacterium ADurb.Bin082 | reverse complement strand
CTCCTTCACCTACAAGGCCAACGACGGCAAGGGAGACTCGAACGTCGCCACCGTGACCATCACCGTGAACGGCCTGCCGGTGGCGAATAACGACGCCTACAGCACGAACAAAAACACGGCGCTGAACATCGCCGCACCGGGCGTCCTGGCCAACGACACCGACCCGGAAAGCGACCCGCTGACCGCCGTCCTGGTGGCGAACCCGGTCAACGGCACCGTGGCCCTGAACGCAAATGGCTCGTTCACCTACACGCCGAGCCTGAACTTCACCGGCGTCGACACCTTCACCTACAAGGCCAACGACGGCAAGGGAGACTCGAACGTGGCGACCGTGACCATCACGGTGGTGCCGACATACGTGGTGACGTTCAACCCGCTCCCGGGTGCCTGGGTGCCTGGGCATGAGGGCCTGGCCAGCCAGGTCGTCGTCCACAACCAGCTGGCGACCGTCCCGGTCGTTGGGGTAGACTTCACGGCTCCGGCTGGGTATTCCTTTGTCACCTGGACGCCGCCCGGCTTTAACCTGCCGATCACGGCGGACGGAAACTACACCGCCCAGTACAACGCCAAGCCCACAGCGGTTGACGACGCCTATACCACCAATGCAAATACGCCCAAGACAGTGGCAGCTCCTGGCGTGTTGTTCAATGACACGGATCCGGAAAGCGACCCGCTGACCGCCATCCTGGTGACGAACCCGGCCAACGGCACGGTGATGCTGAACGCTGACGGCTCGTTCACCTACACGCCGAACCTCAACTTCCACGGCATCGACACGTTCACCTACAAGGCCAACGACGGGCATGGCGACTCGAACGTGGCAACGGTGACAATCACGGTCATCAACACCACGCCTCCGCCGTTGGACGAGTTTGCCCCAATCAAGGGCGGAGTCAAGGAGGGCATCAATCCGCTGGCAGCCGGTGAGAACCACGGCACTTCCTACTATCCGCCGACATACTACTTGGATCTTACAGGCAAAGACTATTACATGGGTAGGTATGAAGTCACCAAGGAAAGGTGGGACGTGGTTCGGAACTGGACCGTGAATGATCCTTATGGCAAAACCCTCGGCTACGACCTGCAGGTAGGCTTGAGCAAAGGCCCGAATCACCCGGTCCACTCCCTTAACTGGTATGACTGCGTCAAGTGGTGCAACGCCCGCAGCGAAATGGAAGGCCGTATTCCCAGCTACAGGATTGGCGACGCTAGCGGCCCAGTCTATCGCAACGGAGAGGTTAACAACATCTACTGCGACACTGCGGCAATCAGCTACCGCCTGCCCTGGGAAGATGAGTGGGAATACGCAGCTCGTGGCAATGCGATCAGCACACGCTACAGCTGGAACAACGTTGCTTACAACAATCAAGAAATCAAGCACGTGAACGCAAATTACGAAAGCAACGCGAACTACCTGTACGACACCAGTGCCACACGTAACTTCCATCCGACGTATGCTGTCGGCGCCGATCCCTACACCAGCCCGGTCGGGTCGTTTGAGAAAAACTCTTATGAACTCTACGACATGGCAGGCAACGTGTACGAATGGTGCTTTGACTTGTACAGCACACTGGGAACGGATCGCGCTCGTCGCGGTGGCAGCTGGTATTACAGCGCCTATCACTGCCGCATCGGCTACCGTCAAAGCGCTGGCCCGGATAAGCGTAACTATGACTACGGATTCCGGCTCAGCTTTACGTCGCCCGTGCCGCTGCCGTAAGAGTAAATCAACCTAAAAAACCATCAGCCCTTCCTTTCCAATCGGAGAGGAAGGGCTGATGGCTTTTAGAAGTGAATGGCGCAGCAGGCGGAGGAACACAAAGGAATGCTGCTGTTTGGCTGGGAGAGAAGCTCTGTGCAGCGGTGGTCTATCGGCAGTGTGTTTTCGCTGTGTTTTCCTGCGCTTGCAGTGTGCGTCGCGTCAGCTCAGGCACCGTGGTACAGCGTCACGCGCTCGAGGATTTCGTCCAACCATTCTGGCTTGCCGCAGTGGTTGGCGAAATCGACGACATGGTCTGGTCTGCTGAAGTCGCCTTCTGCGGCATGGCAGTCAGACCCACCGGAACTGAGCAGGCGGTGTTCCAGGCAGTAGGCGCGGAGGGTCTCTGTAGCCTCGGGCATCAGGCTGGGGTGTGCGCATTCAATGCCGTCAAAGGCGAGCAGCTCCCGCAATTCATCCATGCGTCGGCGTTCCAATTGCCGGAAATAGCCATACGGATGCGCGATCAGGATAACTCCGCCAGCTTGGCGGACGGCTGGCAGGACAAAGTCGTATTCCGGATACTTGGGCATGTCACGGAATTGCCGGAAAACTTCTGTCAAGGCTTCGAGGTCAGGGGCGACTCCGCGTGCTACCAGCGTTTGTCGAAGCACGGCATTTTTAACGTGGGTGCATCCCTGGCGGGCAATGATGTGCGGGGGGCGATAGCTTTGCAAGACCGCCATGCGTTCCGCATCAGTGAAATCATGTCCGAGGCGGACGAGATTGGCGGAGATGGCGGCACCGTACGCGCACTGCCAGGCCCTGTAGGCGTCAAACACGCTGGCCAGCTCAGGGGTCGGCTGGCGTGGAAGTCCGAGGCAGACCATGTCGAAGGTGCCGGTCGGCGTATGCACAGTCAATTCGGCGCCAGCGATGTAGCCGACGTCAGGGAAATCAGCAGCGACCTTGACCAGTTCTTCATAGCCATCCATGAGATGATGGTCAGTCAGAGCCAGGGCGCGTACGCCTCTTTCACGCCCAAGGCGAAAATAATCGCGGATGTCAGCAGTCGCATCATAACTCCACTGCGAGTGCAAGTGCAAATCGTAATCGGCGTAAGCGCAAGAGGTCATATTGGGTTCCAGGGAATTAGGGGCATTTTTTAGGGGCGAGGAGCGAGTGCCGGCACTGGACGGAGCCGTAGAGCGCTAAAGGCGTTGAAAGCACGCGACATACGGCAAGCTGAAGCTTGAACTACGTACGGCAAGCTGAAGCTTGAACTACGTACGTCCCCCTTCGGGGCCTTGGCCGGCTGTGCGTCATATCCGACAATTGTCGATTTGTTCCTCCAGTTGCCCCATTTCAAAGAGCAGATCAAGAAAAGTATAGCGGTTTCTGATCATGCCCGCGACTATGATGCTGTGGCGCAGCATAGCCTTATCCAGGCCGATGTCAGCCAGTTTGACTGGGCATCCGAGAATTTGGAAACGTCGTCTCAATTCGTCCAGCGGGATCAATTGCGCACTGACTTTGGCCTGGAGTTCCGGCCAGGCTTTCAGGATGGCCTGTCGGCGTTCGGCTAAGGCTTCGCCGGTCAGCAGTTTTCCCATGGCTGTCTGGGTCACTTCAGCGGCGAATGGCGAATTTTGCAAGAAGGCATCGACTTGGGCTTGTCGCTCCTCGGTGGTTGTGGCGTGTGCTGTTGCCAGGCGTCGCTGCACCTCTTCCGGCGTCCATGCGAACATCGCAGTCATCATGGCAGTGGAAATCAGTGAGCCGATGGCGACTTTAAAGCCGTGCGAGGGAGCTTCGCCCTGGTGGGTCAATCCTTCCATTTCCCAGACATGGCTGAACAGATGCTCGGCACCGGAGGCTGGCCGCGAATCGCGCATGCGCTGCATGGCGAAGCCTGTGGCTGCCAGGCCGTTGAACAGGGCAGCCAAGGCCGCAGGCTGGCGGTCGCGAAGTTCCTCGGGATCAGCCAGCCAGCTTCGCAAATCCTTTTGCACTAAATCCCAGGCCACCGGCTCATACGGGGTAATCCCAAGCGTCGCGGCGATGTGCCAATCAGCACCAGCCACGATTTTCGCTGCCAAATCTGCGTAGCCGCCCGCGATCATCGGCAGGGGGGCTGAGCCAATGACCCGATTATCCGCTAAAATCGCCATTGGCGCAGGACAAGGGACTGTCTTTTTGACGCCATTGACAGTCAGGGCTGCGCCGTACGAGGTATAGCCGTCCACCGACGGCGCTGTAGCCACGCAGAGGTAGCCCGGCGTTTTGGCCTCAACACTAGCTCGCTTAACCAAGTCGTTGATGGTTCCAGCGCCGACGGCGACAGGAGTCCTGCCGGTCAAAACCGGAACCAATTCGCCGACATGGACATAGTCAGCGTGCAGCATCGGCTGAGCCGGGAAGATATGCGGGGGCGCTGGTTGCAAGTCGGCCATTTCCAGCAATTCTTGCACTTCGCGGCCAGCTGCTGCCCAGGTATTCCCGTCCGCAATCACAATTGGTCTTCCGTCTGGCCAGACTTGTTTCAGCACGGACGGGATTTCAGCCAGAACCTGATCGCCGAGCACGCATAATTTTGTGTCCAGCCCGGCTGGTATAGGTATGTTCGCCATGCGACTTCTTCTTCCCTATCAACGCATTTCAGCAACCATCAAAGCAAACTCCAGCCACCTGCTGCTCACATCGTTTCAATAGCAGCTTTTCGCGTCTGGATAGCGTGCAGTTTCGCCATGTTGAATTTAGTGCGACGGTCGAAGGTGAGAATGCCGTTCTGTTCCTGGAACACGTCGGTCAGCTGCGTATAGCAATAGCCGAACATCTTGGGATTGTCCAGGAGCACGTCGCAGAGTCCTTGGAAGCGAGCGTAAAATTCGTCAAGATTCTTGGGTCTTTCTCCGTATCCCCAGGACGGCTCATCAGCTGCGGTCTTGGGATTCCACCAGGTTCCGCCGAATTCGCTGACAAAATACGGCTGGCCGCGATACGGCAGGCTGATCTTGCCCTCGCCGTTGACAAATGGGTTGTCGTTCGCCAGGCCGGCATGTTGAATCGTGAATTTAGCCGGGTCCTGGGTGTAGTCATGGCTGTCATAGACGTCAGCTTCTGCCACCCGGTGTGAATAGCCCGAGGTGTCGAGAACCGGCCGGGTCGTGTCTGCATTCTTGGTAGCCAGGAAAAGTCCGCGGGTGACATCGTCCAGGGCTGTCATGTAGTCCTCAATCGGCTGCGATGTCTCATTCAGGGGGCACCAACCGATGATGGACGGGTGCGAGTAGTCGCGCCCGAGTACTTCCATCCATTGGGCCAGGAGCGCTGCACCTGGCTGATGCCGGTAGCCATCGACGACCGTGGTAGGCACTCGGCCAGAGCGGTCGCGGAATCCCCAGTCACCGTATTCGCCCCAGACCAGGTATCCGAGGATGTCGGCATGATACAGGAAGCGCTCTTCAAACACTTTCTGGTGCAGGCGGGCGCCGTTGAAGCCGGCCTGCATCGCCTTGGAAATGTCCCGCATCAGGCTTTCGTCTGACGGCGCGGTCAGCAATCCGTCGGGATAGTAGCCCTGGTCGAGGACGAGCCGTTGGAACACGCTTACGCCGTTGATCAGGATTTTATAGCCGTCGATAGCCACGCTGCGCATGCCGGCGTAGCTTCCGGCGCGGTCGACGACGGCGCCGGACGGGTCAGTAAGAATGATGTCGATATCATAGAGCTGGCCATCGCCAGGCTGCCAGAGGCGCAGGCGGTTTTCGGGGACAGGCAGTTGCAGGACGGCTGCAAAGTCTGTTCCGGTGACGGCGGTCGCCCGCGAGATTTCGCCTTGGGCGTCGTTCAGCACCGCTGTAATAGTCCAGCCGGCGCGGGGGTTGGCCAGGGCTTGCTCCAGTCGGAACAGGCGGCTTTCCAGGCATGGTGTGATGCGAGGCCGTTGCAGGCGCGTTGGCGGCGCAGGCTCCATCCAAACCGTCTGCCAGATGCCGGTGGTGCGCGGATAATGGCACCCTGCATTTTGATAGATGACGGACTGCTTGCCACCGGGCTTGTGCCAATCGCGCGGATCGCGGGCGCGGACGACGATGACGGCCGTGTCGCCCAATTCGCTGGCCAGCCCGAGGTCGCAGGTGAAAGGAGTGTAGCCGCCGCGGTGACGACCGACCTCGCGGCCATTCACCCAGACGGTCGCTTCGTAATCTACGGCTTGAAAATGCAGAAGAACGTGGCGATCCTGCCAGTCTTCGGGAATCTTCACTTCACGCCGGTACCAGACCGCTTCCATGAAATCAAGATATTCAACGCCGGACAATTTCGACTCAGGGCAAAACGGCACCTTGATGCGGCTGTTCAGCTCGCGTTCGCGCAGGCCGCGGGCAAGCCCGGAATCGCCGGTGTCAATCTCAAATTGCCATTCGCCATTGAGGTTCAGCCAGTCCTTGCGGACAAACTGCGGGCGCGGGTACTCAGGTCTGGGAATGCTGGCCATACGTAAATCATCCTCATGTTGACGTTGCGATTTGACTGCAAAAGCGGCTTTTTGTGCGTTAAATACAATAACCCAAGTTAAGACTGCGCGCAAGTCAGCGACCAGTCCTCTTTGGCGCTTCCGGCATTAAATCGTAATAGGGGCGAGGGGCGAGTTCCGGCACTAAAGTGCCGACACTGGACAGAGGCGAGGTGTGTTTGTCTAGATGCGGCAGGCGCTGTCCAGAACGTCCACCGCGTCCACAGCTGCGGAGCGGGGCGACACATAAAAGGTCAGGTACGCGCCGGGGTGGTTCAGTCAAGGATATCTTTGTATTCAGCCAGGCATTGTTCGATTTCGGCCTGGCGTGACGCGGTGAGCGTGCTCATTTCCTGGGCGAGGGTCAGGGGGGTCTCAATCAGTCCGAGCTTGACCAGGGCGTATTTCTGCCCGACCCAGACTGTTTGGAGTTTTTTGCCATAGACACCATGGAAAAGCCTAATGAAAGAGTTCTGCAAGTTGACGGCTTCGGGGAAGCTCTTCTGGTCGACGGCGCGGGCGATGGCGACCATGACTTTAGACGCCAGGGCGCCGAGTCCGCAGAGCATGCCGTCATAGCCAGCGAGCATGGCTTCGTCAGTGGCCCATTCCTGTCCTTCAAGGAGGAGGGTATTATAGCCTCGGTCTTTGCGGAGCAGGATCAACTCGCGGCGCAGCCACATATTGGAGGCGGAGTTCTTGATGCCTTTCAGGTTCGGGTGAGCCATGATAGCATCGAACTGGTCCAGGTTGAGATCGATGCCGTTGTTAGGCGGGCAATGGTAATAAAACACCGGCCGGTCGGCCGCGTCCAGAACCGTCAGAATAGATTTCAGCGGGTCCAAGGCCGAGGTCCGGGCAGGGAGCATGAAGACATAGCTGTCAAATGCATAACGACGATACCGCTTGAGATTCTGCAGGGAAAGGGCTAGACTGGTCGCATTGATGCCGACCAGCAATTCGGCGCTGCTGCCGGACAGAATAGCGGCGCTTTCCCGAACCAAATTCTCCTTGAAGTCATCGGAAAAACTGCCCCATTCACCCATGGAGCCGAGGATAAAAACACCATCCAGGCCATGTTTGACGTTGCGCTGCAAGATATTGCGAAGGCCGACGACATCCAGAGAGCCATCCGCAAGCAACGGCGTCACCGAGGCAGAATAGACTTTTTTCACGAGTAGTCCTCCAGGGGGTGAAAGATTGACAAATGTGCAAAGAAACAAAACAACGACAAGCACCAGCAATAACGTAACTCAACATTCGCGGCTGTGCAAAGCGCAAGGCGGGTATACAGCGATGCGAAATCAAATTTTGAATTTTCAGATTCGCTCCTCTTCTGGTTTGCCATCCGGGAATTTGGGCAT
>MWEG01000070.1 GCA_002070945.1 Lentisphaerae bacterium ADurb.Bin082 | reverse complement strand
CGGCAAATTCGCCCTCTGTTTCAGGAAGAGTTTGGAATTTTAGTCAGGTCAAAGCCCTAAGGGGTTTCATAGGAGGAGTCATGGATACTCGGAGTTCCGGTGAGCTTCAGAGCCAGGCTTCTCGGGTAAGGCACTTTAGTGGACAGTGGACAATGGACTGAAGTGGACATTAGTCGACGATGGACTGTGGACAGAAGTGGACATTAGTGGTGAGTGGACGTGGACGTTAATGGATGTTAGTGGACTGAGGCGCAAAGACACGAGTCCCCCACAGGCCTTCAGCCGGCAAAAATGTATCATGCTTACAGTCATGCCCCCTTGCGCCGTAGGCGCTTAACCATGCTTATCCCCAGGCTTCAGCCTGGGGATAGACGTGCCCCAAAACTGGTGCCTTGTAAAGGCACTGCAGAAGACTGCCCCATGACTGCCCGATTACCCAAGCCAAAACTTTTTTACCGCCAGCCATAGCGTTTTTAACCCTGTAGATATATATTATTTAAGTCTGTATAATCTTTTCATTCACCATCGGCAGGCAAAAAACGCGGCAACCACAAGAAGACCCGGGCGTGGTCCAGGCGCAAACGTCCACCCTGACTTTACCCAGCGCAAACCGAACGACGACGGCAAACCGGAAGGCCATCTCCTCCTGGAATCCAAGCCAATCCAGTTCACCCTCGCATCCAGCCAAAGCCTGACTGGCCGCTGACCATCACGTCACCGGACCCCGCCAACCCACGGTGGGGATGCGTGTACCTAAGTCACCTAAAACAAGGAGGCTCAGTATGGAAAAGCATCTGTATCTTTCCTTGATGCCGGAAGCGCTGATCGCCAGTCAACTCGACCCCAAGGCATTTGGAGCCTACTACGCCGTCGGCACCGAAGGCAAAACCCAAGGCCAGGCCGCCTTCTTCGAAATCGACCCGGCCTTCCGAAGCGACTATTTCCCGATTGAACGCGCACTGCAACAATGCCATGAGCATGAAGACGGACGCCCCAAAAACTCCGTCTACATCTCCGTCTACCGAGTCATCGAACACGTTCCCCTGGCGGCTCTCGGCACCCTCTATCTCGTCACTAAGGACGGCCGCATCCTCGGACTGAGCAAGTCCACCAACCTGCCCGAAGACGTCAACAGCCTCCATCTCTACAACGAAATCGCGCCGATCAACCCCTTGGTCGCCAGCAGCCTCGCACCCAAGGCTTTCCACAAATTCATGATGCTGGACCCGAATTCCAAGATCAGCCTGCCTGCCCTCTGCTGGGTGGAATGCACCCTCGGCAACCTGGCCGAAGACCCTGAATTCGGCGACGTCGGCGACCTGCCCTACGACAACATCGACCACCTCCGCTCCTGCCTTATCCAGCTCCGCACCAAGCACGTAGTCACCAAACTCGTCGACCGCCTCAACCCGGCCTCCTTCGCGTACCGCACCATCAAAAACGGCGTTTACTACGGCACCCGCGAGGGCCTGGTGATCTACCAGCTGCCAAGCGTCGATGAATTGAAAGCCAACCACTATCCATGGTGGCGCTCTGCCAACATGTAAGAGTAAAAACACCGCCCCCCCCAACGCAAACAAGGTCAAGGAGAAAAGTAGTGAACATGAACATCTGGCTCTATGCAGGACTGATAGGCGGCGCCCTGTCAATCTTGGCTGCTCTCGCCGCCTACAAAAACGTCCTCAAATACGACGCCGGCAGCGCCCGCGCCCAAGAAATCGCCGGCTGGATTCGAGCCGGAGCATCGACCTACCTCAAGCTCCTTTATAAAACCCTGATCGCTCTCGCCATCATCCTCGGCATTATCCTCGCCATCGTATTCTCCGGCGTCGAAAAACAAAATCACGGCCTCCTGACCGCCGGTGCCTTTGCCTTTGGCGCCCTCTGCTCGGCCTTGGCCGGCTGGCTCGGCATGAAAGTGGCTGTCGAAGCCAACGTGCGCACCGCCGTCGCCTGCAAAGAAGGCGTTCCCGAGGGCTTCAGCGTGGCCTTCAAGGCCGGCTCGGTCATGGGGCTGGCCATGGTCGGCGTCGCCGTATTCGGCATGTCGCTGCTCTACCTCATCTGGGAGGACGTCGAAATCATCCTCGGATTCAGCTTTGGCGCCTCCCTCCTCGCGCTGCTCGCCAAAGCCGGCGGCGGCATCTATACCAAGACTGCTGACATCGCCGCTGACCTAGTCGGCAAAGTCGAGGTGGGCATCCCGGAAGACGACCCGCGCAACCCGGCCGTCATCGCTGACAACGTCGGCGACAACGTCGGCGACGTGGCTGGCATGGGCGCTGATATCTTTGACAGCTATGTGGCCGCCGTAGTAGCCTCCATGCTGCTGGGATTCTCTTTCCACAAACAAGAACTCCTCGGCGCACAGTATGTCATCCTGCCCCTGGTTCTCTGCATCATCGGCATCATCTCCACCTTTGTCGGACTGCCCCTTGTCCGAGTCGGCAAAGACGGCAAGCCTGGCCGCGCCCTTAACTTCAGCACTGTCTTCACCTGCATCGTCTTCTCCGTGCTGGCAACCGCCTTTTTCATCATCGTCAACGCTGTGAGTGGCAGCATGAGCGGCAATGATCCGATGCAAGGCCTCAACTGGGGCGCCCTGATTTCAACCATCACTGGCCTGCTCATCGGCGTCATCATCGGCTTCACCACGGATTATTTCACTAACGACGAACACGCACCCGTTCGCCGCACCGCCCAAATTTCCGGTTCTGGCACTGGCCTGACCATCATCACCGGCTTCAGCTATGGCCTCATCTCCATTGCCCCGGCCATCCTCGGCATCGTCGCCGCCACGATTGCCTCCTACTTCACCTCCCAGGCTTTTGGCATGCCTGGCATCTACGGCATCGGCGTCGCCGCCGTGGGCATGCTCTCCCTCACCGGCGTCATCGTCTCCAACGACGCCTACGGGCCGATTGTTGACAATGCCAAGGGCATCGCGGAAATGTCCGGCATGCCGCATGACGTCGTGGACCGCGCTGACACCCTCGACTCGGCCGGCAACACTGCCAAGGCCATCACCAAGGGCTTCTCCATCAGCGCCGCTGCCCTCACCGTCCTCGCCATGTTCGCTGCCTACTGCGAAAGCATAACTACTTATTCCAAGCAAGACCTCAAACTTGACCTGATGGACCCGCTCGTCCTGTCCGGCGTGCTGCTTGGCTGCATCATCCCGGCGCTGTTCAGCGCTGAGCTGATGCTGGCAGTCACGAAAAACGCCTTCACCATGATCGAAGAAATCCGCCGCCAGTTCAAGGCCGAGCCGGGCATCCTCAAAGGAACTGTCCTGCCTGACTACACGCAATGCGTACGCATCGCCAGCGCCGGCGCACTCAAAGCCCTGATCGGCCCGGCGTTCCTCGCCGTCATCTGCCCCCTCATAGTCGGCTTCATCCTCGGCCCCGGAGCACTCGGCGGATTCCTCGGCGGCGCCATCTTCACCGGCGTCGTCTTCGCCCTCCTGATGTCCAATTCCGGTGGCCTGTGGGACAACGGTAAAAAATACATCGAGGCTGGAAACTTCGGCGGTTCCGGCTCGGAAGCCCACAAGGCAGCCGTGGTCGGCGACACGGTCGGCGATCCCTTCAAAGACACAGCAGGCCCCTCGCTCAATACCCTCATCACGGTCATGAGCCTGGTCGCCAGTCTGTTCGCCCCCCTGATCGCCGTCCATCACTTCTTCAAATAAGACAAACGACTGCACAAAAAACGCCCCCGGCGCTGCCTTAGTCACGGCAGCGCCGGGGGCGTCCTGTTTTAATCCCCAAAATAGCCGACGTACGTAAAGCCCAGCCCCTCCGTCCAGTGCCGGCACTTTAGTGCCGGAACTCGCCCCTAACGAATTATGAATTATGAATTATGAAATGCGCCTCAGCATTCAGCATTCAACATTCAACATTCAACATTCAGCATTCAGCATTCAGCCCCTCGCCCCTCGCACACACCTATTCTGCCCCGTGCGTCGCCTGCAACAGCTTGACGCTGGCCTCCACAATCCGTGTACCGGCTTCGGGCGCCAGCTTGCTGGAGCGACACAGGCGCGGCTCATAGCCCTCGCTCTTGATGACCTGCTCAAAGCCTGGCACATAGCCGACGCAGCCATTCGCCAGCTCCACCACCCAAGTGAACGGATGCGGCGAACGACGCTTGATCTCCAAGCCCAAAGCGCAAAAATACTCCGCCGGATTCGAGACCAGAGCCACTGGGCCAATGCGCACTGCCTGGACTTCGACCGGCACCTTCGGCTCGACGCGGTTCATCTCGGCCAGCAGGACTTCCTCCCGGGCCAGGATGTCGTCCCGCTCCCAGGCAGCTCCATCAGCGCGCGCTGCCAGGCGCTCGCGAGCCGCTGCCTCAACCGATGGCGACACTGGCCGCGCATCAATCATAAGCACGTCCTGGGCTGCTGCCAAGGGTGCGCAGGACGCCGTCTCCATCCGCGCCAGGACTTTCAGCACTTCCGCCGCGACTGTCCAGCCAATCAGGCGTCCGCAGGGTTCGCCGCCATCGCGGAGCGCATCTTTCGGCTTGAGATTATCGACTTGCGTGATGTCGCCGCAAGCGCCGTTAGTGAACACGACGACGGTCTCCGGCGTACCAGCCGCCGCCTTGACCGCTTCCCGCAAATAATACGGATAGTCAGCCGAATACGACCCGCCGCCGACGCCGACCGTGCAGTGGCAGGTGAAATTGACCAGGCAGCCTAAGAGGGCGCCGCTGTCCTTGGCGTAGACTCCCAGCGCCCCTACCAGCGGGTCCACCGGCCCAGCCGGCTCAATGACATCAGGATTGCAGCGCCCGGGATGCGTACGCTCCGTGCCCCCGACCATCCGGAAACGACGGTTGAAAGCCACCCGCTCGGCCTTGCCAGAACCAGCCTTGAACACGACCTCCTGGCGCTTCTCCCAAGCCTGGATGACAACCTCCGCAATCGCCTCGGCCACCAAGTCGCAATACGCCGGATCAGATTCGCTCAAAAACACCTCGCAAGTAGGGCCGCCGTTGTGCGTATGGCTGGCCGCCACCATCACCCGCCCGCCAGCAATGCCGGTCGCCTCGGCAATCTTCGCCCGGGCCTTGCGGACAGTCGAGCCTTTGACTGACAAGGCATCCACGCCAACCACGGCGACCGCGCCATGGGCATCTTCAAAAACCGCGCCATTGACCCAGAGCGGATCGTGCACCGGCCCGGAAAATCGCTTGCTGAACATGCCCGGCATTTCCATGCCCTCGACCGGCGTGATGTCCTTCTCCGCAAATCCTGCTTTCAACATCGTAAATGTCCTCCTGCAATAGCGCCCTGCGTCAACATATTAATGATTCTCGGCTGATCAGCCAACAATGAACCTGACCCAATATAACACCGGAATAACGCGCAGGAACCACACCAGCATGATTTTTCGCGCCGCCCAGGGCTATACATCCACAGCCCTAATAGGGACGTCACATAACCGCCTATAGATTACGAATGTTCTCATAATCTCCAAATAATCACCGCGACAATCAGCGCAATGACCAAGACCGGCAAGGACAGTATCCAGCGACGGTCTTCGCATTTAGAAAAACAAAAAATGGCGGGGGCAGACATAGACGAGGAAACCAGGAGCATCGCCAGCGCTCTGCCTCCCATACCGTCCATAATCACCCAAATGATGACGTTCGCAACGCCGACGATCAAGGCATTGATCGTTACAGCCACAAGCGCAAGAACAAACATTGGGTCACCCGCCGCGCTGCCCGCTTCATCTTCACTCAAATCGTCCCAATGGCTGGGAAGCTCGGTATCCCATGAAGCTCTAAAGCCCATAACGGGGCCGAAGAACGAGTGCGCCTTTAAGGAAAAAACATAGGCCAGCAACATGTTGAATACACTAAGACCGAATAGCGACCGCAAAAACACTAATAAATAATAGCTAAATTGTTCACGTATGCATTGTATTGTTCTTTTCAACTGATAATCAAAGGGAAAACTTTGCTTCCCATATTTTTTGCAAAGATCAGTCCGCAAACCTTTCTTTAACCTCGACATGATTACTTCAGGATACGTCTGGCTATACAATCCAAGGGCAGCCCGATGAATTTCATCACGAGCAGGTTCCGGAGGGTATTGGCTGACGCACTCCGGATCATTGATAATGCTTTCGATCATGGTATAGCGTTCCAATCTGAAGACACTATTCCATATATAATAAGAAACGATCGTCAGAGCCGCCAAAAACACAATCCCAATGGCCAGTAAACCAGTACGCCAATCCGCACGAAGCATAATGAATTTCGCCCATTCTGCAGCAATCATCCCAAGAACGGCAGCGAGCATTATCGATAGAAAAACAATTCTGAGAGGAAATAAAGGCATAACAAACATAATGAATACGGTAGCCAAATACACCAAAGTGCCCAAAATATGCGACGGCAACATCTGCAGACGCATCTTTCGCTGCCGTGCCTTTTTCTCTGGATCAACCGGCGTTTCGCGGAATCGATGTCCGCAGTTGATGCAGATCACCGGATCAGGCATGGTCAAAGCCTGGCCGCATTTCGGGCAAACGCCGAACGCCGACGACTCAGCAACCGGAACCGTAATTTCGCCATTGCAGATAGGACACCTGGCGCTTCCCCCGGCAAAGGAATCATCGGCTTCAATCTTATGACAGCAATGCGGACAATTGAACTCCATGTTCAGAGCCTTCCGCTCATAGATTTTTTCCAGTCTGGCATCATCTTCCGGCGGATATCTGCTATCAATTAATTTACTATCACCAAAAAGGAAAGCAAAAAACATTTTTACACTATGTGCGGCAGCCACCGCGTCCACAACGTCCCCAAAACACCATTTCCCAGGCGTTCCTTTGCCAAAAGCTGCGCCTGACATTATATTTTTTCAGACTTCCCTTTCACCCATTCTCTCCAGCAGGCATCTCTCATGGGAACACTCACTCTGATTGCAACCCCAATCGGCAATTTGCAAGACATATCCTCTCGCGCCCGCGAAGCCCTCGGCAGCCTCGACGCCCTTGCCTGCGAAGACACCAGGCACACTGGTAACCTCCTCAAACTGCTGGACATCCCCAAGCCGCCCATCGTCGTCTCCAACCATGAACACAACGAACGACGCATGGCCGAAAAAATCGTCGAACTGCTTGACGCCGGCAAAAAAGTCGGCCTTTGCAGCGACGCCGGCTACCCTGGCATCAGCGACCCCGGCTACCCGGCCATTGTCGCAGCCATCGCGGCCGGCCACAACATCGAAGTCATCCCTGGCGCCAGCGCCGTCCCCATCGCCTTGCTCTGCTCCGGGCTGCCGACTTCCAGCTATACCTTCAAGGGCTTCCCACCACGAAAACCAGGGAGCCGCCGCGCCTTCCTCGAAATGGAACGCGACCTGCCCCATACCCTCGTCATCTACGAATCGCCCTTCCGAGTCGGTAAGCTCCTCGCAGAAGCGCTCGCCATACTCGGAGACCGCCAGGCTGCAGTCTGCATCGAACTGACCAAACGCTTCGAAAGAATACACCGAGGAAGCCTCGCAAAACTGGCGGAAACCTTCCAAAATGCCAAAATAAAAGGAGAAGCAGTCATCGTCATCGCCGGAAATAACCCAAAATTCAAAGCCAACGACGACAACAATGACAACGATGACGACGACAGCGACGACAACCAGACAGCCTGAACCGCCCAACGCCCACCCTGTCCACAACGCCCACCCTGTCCACCCTGCCCACGCCGTCCACCCAGTCCACCCACTGGCAGCTGGCAACTCCGAGCCACCCGCCCAAAACACGCCCTTTTTGCGCGGTTCTGCTTGTTTTTGATTGATATTGCAATTTTCTGCTTTATATTATTGTTTTCCCTTGATTTTCCCTGCCGCCCGGATGGCAGGAGCATTGAAAACATGTTCGGGCTTGGAGGTATTTTGTGAAAGTCCTGGTGATCAATTCCGGCAGTTCGTCATTGAAATTCACGCTATTCAGCATGACGGACAAAATTGTCTTGGCCAAAGGCCTGGTGGAACGAATCGGGATAACCAATCCCCACCTTACCTACCATTCCAGTAAAAATGGCAAATTCGAAGAAGACCTGACTATCACGAACCACAGCGAAGCCCTGCGCTCCATCTGCGAAAAACTGGTCGATCCGACCTACGGTGTGCTGAAATCGCTCGCTGAAGTCGAAGCCATCGGCCACCGCGTCCTGCATGGCGGCAAAACCTACACTCAGCCCATCCTAGTTGACGAATCTGTCAAGGAAGGCATTCGCGAGTGCATCGTCCTTGGTCCGCTCCATAACCCCGCTAATCTCGGCGGCATCGAAGCCTGCGAACACGTCTTCCCCGGCGTCCCCAACGTAGCCGTCTTCGACACCGCCTTCCACCAGAGCATGGGACCCGAAGCCTACCTGTACGCCATCCCACGCGAATTCTACGAAAAATACGACGTGCGCAAATACGGCTTCCACGGCACCAGCCACAAATTCGTCTACTTCAACAGCTGCGAATTCCTCGGCCTCGACCCAGCCAAAGCCAAAATCATAACCTGCCACCTGGGCAATGGCAGCAGCCTGGCAGCTGTCAACGGCGGCAAAGTCGTTGACACCAGCATGGGCCTGACCCCCCTCATGGGACTGGTGATGGGAACCCGCTGCGGCGACCTCGACCCAGCCGTCATCCCCTTCCTCATGTCCCAGACAGGATACTCCACTTCCGAAATCGACGATATCCTCAATAAGAAAAGCGGCCTGCTCGGAATGTCCGGCCTGTCCAGCGACATGCGCGACATCGAGGCCGCCCGCGACCAAGGCAACCCCCGGGCCAAAGAGGCCTATAGCGCCTTCATCCACCGCCTCGTCCACTACGTCGGCGGCTACCACCTCCTGCTCGGCGGTGCCGACGCTATCGTCTTCACCGGCGGCATCGGTGAAAACGGCATCACCACCCGCCGCATCGTCGTCAACCGCATGGCTGTCCTGGGCTGCGAGCTGGACGAGCAAGCCAACAATAGCCGCGGCGAACAAATCATCATCAGCAAGCCAGGCTCCAAGATCACCGCGCTGGTCACCCCGACCAACGAAGAACTGATGATCGCCATGGAAACCGTCGCCCTGACAAAATAACCGGCTTGCGCGTAAGCAGCCGCCTAACTGGACAAGACAGGCACACCATTGCCCTAACCTCATTGACAGCACTTAGGACCATCACGCAAAAAGGAGAATGATTCATGGCTGGCCTCATGCAGAAACTATTCCCGAAAGCCGCCGCTGCCGGATTGACCCTGATCCTCCCCGAAGGACAAGACCCGCGGGTCATGCAGGCTGCCAAATTGGTCGCCGAACGCAAAACCGCCAAAGTCAAAATCCTCGCCACCCCCGCTGAAGCAGAACAAGCCGCCAAGGGCGTCTGCTTCCAGGGACTCGATGTCGAAATCATTGACTGGACCAAGTCGCCGCTCTTCGATCGCCTCGCCAACACCCTCTTCGAACGCCGCAAAAGCAAAGGCTTGACCGAAGCCCAAGCCCGCGACATGACCGCTAACCGACTCTATTTCGCCAACCTGATGCTCAACCAAGGCCTAGTCGATGGACTGGTCGCCGGCTCCATCGCCTCCACGCCAGACATGCTCCGCAGTGCCTTCCACTGCGTCGGAACCGCCAAAGGCATCAAGCTGGCCAGCAGCTGCTTTGTCATGGACCTGAAAACGCCAGCGCCAGCCGGAGACGAAACCCTCATCTTCGCAGACTGCGGCGTCAACCCAAACCCGTCCGCCGAAGAATTAGTCGACATCGCCATCGCCACCATCAGCACCTACAAGGCACTGATCGGCGACAAGCCCCGCCTCGCATTCCTCAGCTACTCCACCAAAGGCAGCGCCAAAGGCGACCTGGTCGACAAAATGGCGACCGCCGCTGAATTGACCAAGGCCCGCGTCGCCGAACTCGGCCTGGACGCCTTAGTCGACGGCGAACTGCAAGCTGACGCCGCCCTGGTTCCGGCAGTCGCCACCTCCAAGGCGCCTGGCAGCTCACTCCAGGGCAAGGCCAACATCCTCATCTTCCCAGACCTGAACTGCGGCAACATCTGCTATAAGATAACCCAGCGCCTGGCTGGAGCAGACGCCTACGGCCCCATCATGCAGGGCGTTGCCAAGCCCATCAACGACTTGTCACGCGGCTGTTCAGTCGAAGACATCGCCGGCGTCGCAGCCATCACCGCCTGCCAGGCCATCGTGAAGTAAGCTTCCCATACAGCACGACTGGCGCACCAATGCCAGCCTACCCTCCCAGCCCCTAGACGGCACCCGCCGACCAGGGGCTTTTTTTCTCCTCGCCCCTAACGAATGATGAATGATGAATGATGAATGATGAATGACAAATGCGCCTCAGCAGCCAGCAGCATTCAGCATTCAGCATTCAGCATTCAGCCCCGCGCCTGTCACGGTGCTCCAGCTCATGTCATCCTGCGCCCGCCTATATACGTGTCTCTGTCCTGTGCCGGCACTTTAGTGCCGGAACTCGCCCCTCGCCCCTATTCTACCTATCCGCTAAAATTCTTCACCCCTGCACTTGCATAACCATGGGTCAAACAATATACTTAATTACTCCCCTTCCATAATAATTTGAACTTATTTTAAGGAGACCAAGAAATGAGTTTTAAAAGAGCTATTCCCCGGCGCACCACCTGTCCGGTCAAGCATGACACCGTCAACGTCGCCCTGGTCGGCGCTGGGGGCATGGGCGAGGGCGTCATCAAAAACCTGCTCACCTTGCCTGACGTCCGCATCGTCGCCGTCGCCGATCCCATTGCCAGCTACCAGGACGATTTTTTCTACAAACGCCCCTTGGGTCGGCTTCCCGTCATTGAACGCTTGGAACAGCACTACCGAGCCACCGAGCCTGGCTATTCCTGCCCCGGCTATGAGGATTTCCGGGAAATGCTTGACCGCGAACCCTCCATTGACGCCATCGTCTGCGCCACCCCTGACCACCTGCATGCCTACGTGTCCATCTACGCCATGCGCAAAGGCAAGCACGTCTACTGCGAAAAGCCCTTAGGCCACAACATCCGCGAAGTCCGCAAGATGGCCCAGGTCGCTGCAGAAACCGGCGTCGCCACCCAAATGGGCAACATTGGCCATGCGCGCGACGGCATGCGCGAAGCCGTCGAATGGCTCAAGGACGGCGCGATTGGCCCTGTCCTTGAAGCCCATGCCTGGGTCGGCGCCGGACGTTGGAGCAAGTGGATGGTCACCCCGCCCGAAGACACCCCGCCCGTCCCTGAAGGCTGCAACTGGGACCTCTGGCTCGGGCCGCGGCCCAGCCGCCCCTACCACCCCACCCTCACCCCGGTGCGCTGGCGCGACTATTGGTCCTTCGGCCTTGGCGCCATCGGCGATTTCGTCTGCCATGACATGGATGTGATCTGCTGGGCTCTCGACCTCCACTCCCCCCACCTCGTCGAAGCCTTCGCGGCTGACAAAACCCACCCTGACCTCATCCCGCACGGCAGCATCTGCCACTATTGGTTCAAAAGCCGCAGCCGCCGCCCCGCCGTCAAAGTCTGCTGGTATGACGGTGGACTCCGACCGCCCACCCCTGACAACTGGCCGGCCGACGTGGAATGGCCCAAGCGCGGCTGCATGTTCGTCGGCGAAAAAGGCCTCTTGGTCTGCCCTGGCCTTGGCGCCACCCCGTTCCTTGTCCCTGCCAAGCTGGCTAAAACCTACACCCCGCCAGCGCCAAGCATCCCGCGCTCGCCAGGCCATCACCGCGAATGGATTGACGCCTGCAAAGGCGGAAAACCGGGCGGCACTGAATTCGGCTACTCAGCCCGCCTCACTGAACTGGCTTTGCTCGGCGTCCTCGCCCTCCGCACCGGCAAACGCATCAACTGGGACACCAAAAACATGCGAGCAGTCGATTGCCCAGAAGCAGATGCCATCATCAACGGCGAACCATACCGCAAAGGATGGGAAATCTGAGAACAGAGCCGAGCGGTTCTCCGTTCAGTGCCCGGGCTTTAGCCCGGGACGAGCCTGCCGCCCCCTGTCCGCGCCGTCCCAACGCCCGGCTTATTCGCCGCTCCCTGCCAGCGGTATCGACAATTTGAAGAACTTGACCGCATTGTCATGCGCGATCTTAGTGAACACCGACTGGCTGATGCGCTTCTCGTCGCGCCAGCGCAGCAGCAGCTCGCGCATCTTGTAGCGATGATTCGGCCCGCACGTGTCAGTCCCGAAAAACAGCCGATCCTGGAACTCCGTCAAAAACTTCGGGCCATAATCCTCGTCGCACGCCAACGGCGTATAGGCGTCAGAGAGTTCGCCGTACAAATTCCCATAGTAGCGGAAGAACTTCGGCACGACGCCTTCTTCCTGGATCGGGCCAGTCAATGGCCGCATCCGCGCCTGGCCGCCGTCCGGATAAAATGGCGGCTTGCGCTGGGCTGGCGACTCCAACCGCCCAAGTTCATGCCAGAACACTGGCCCATGCGCAATGAAATTGAGCTTGGGAAACCGCTGCAAGCTATGCTCCAGCTGCGGCATCCCGGGTTCATCATACAAGCCAAAATCGCCGCCGTGCTGGTCTGAACCGTCAAACGTCACCGGCATCCCTACTGCCTGCGCATGCTTGAACAAATTCTGCACCATCGGATCGCGCATCGGTATGTTCGGCATGATTTCGCCCACTCCCAGGCAGCCCTTGTCTTTATAATACCGCAGAACCGTGTCCAGGGGAGCGTCGCACGCATTTGTCAACAACCGCGGATCAAGGTTGCAGAAAGGCAGAAAACGCCCCGGATAGTCCGCGCACATATCCAGGATGTCCTCGTTCGCCTGTGGAAAATAAATCTCCGGGCTGACAATCGGCAGAATGAAGCCGCACTTGATATCGGCTTTGTCATACAACTTCAGCAGCTCCTCCGCCGAGCAAAACCGGCACACAAATGGAACTGGCCGACGATACGCATGCGCATGGATGTCAATAAACATGGCTGTTGGTCCTCCTGCAATGAACTACACATAGCTTCAGCGCCAGACATGCCTGGGATAGCGACGGGCTAACTCAGGCTTTATGCGAGGGTAATGCACATCCCAAAAACGCTTCAGATCATCCGTGATTTGCACGGTTCGATAATTCGGCGCCAGGATGTCCAGGAGTACAGGAACCGCCCCCCCAGCCACCCTCGGCGTCTCCACCATATCATAAAAATCCTGGATTCTCGACCGTCCCTTAGGCGCTTGACCCGGCGTGTACTCCAGGCGCATCCGGCGGCCGTTCGGCAGCATGACCTGGGCCGGCGCCATCGCCTCCACGAACTGCACTTGCGACCGCGGCAATAGCTGCCGAACCGCAGCCAGGCATTCCTTGTTCTTCACCGCCCGGTAGCTCGTCTCCCCGGCGCACAAAAGCCGATGCACTTTCGCACGGTCGCTCTCATCATACGACGGCAAACCTTGCTCTGGAAACATCTCGGCCAGCCAACGCACGCGCGCTATCCAACGCTCGACATCGTCATCCCATCCTGGCAAGGCCAGCTTGCCGTCGTCCAGCAAACACGCCAAAATCTCCGCTGCCGCCTCCGGGTCCGGGTCTTGCCGCAACTTCTCCTCCAGCACTATCCCCAGGCACGACAAGGACTGCCGCCGAACCACTTGCTGCTGACTGTCGTCCCAGACAGCGATATCCGTCTCTTCCCAGGCATCCGGGAAAAAATCCCACAGCCACTGCTCGCGAACCCCGCTCGCCAAAGACAAAATCGTCTTTGTCCCCGGCTGGGACGCCTGGCCAGTCTCGCGGGCCTCGCAAGCCAAAAACAACGCCTCGCCCCGAACAACGCTCTCCCGCGACAACTCAGCCAAACGGCGACCCGACAACTCGCAGACCAACGTGCCCTGATCACGACGGCGAGCCAGGCGATCCGGAAAAACCCGCAGCAAACACTGCAAGAAAGACAGCTCCGAATCCTGGCTTGAACCGCTGTCGCCCCAAAGACGGCGACTTTCAGACAGAAAATCCTGCGCCGCCCGCATGACATCACGCGCCGCCCCGGCGTTCAAACCAAGGCCAACGCACTGCTGCTGCTCAAACCGAACCTCCTGGGCCACCCGCAGCAGGTGAAACGTCTCCAGAAAATCAGACTCTGGCAACGACGCCTGACGCGCCCGCCGCTTGGCTTCCTGGCGACGACGAGTGCCCTGCGAACGCGGCGTCGCCGACGAAGACACCCGTACCGGACGCTCACTCAAAATCGCCGCTGCCAGCGACGCTTCCTCTATGCACCCCTCCTGAACCCCAAGCCAAAGCAACAGCGCCAAACGCGGATGCGCCGGTGCATGGCGCAAATCCTCTCCCAGCGCTGTCAGGTTTCCGGAAGCATCCACCAGGCCAAGCTGGCCCAACAGCTGTCGCGCCGCTGACAACGCCCGCTCTGGCGGCGCTTCAAACCACGGAAAACTCCCCGGGTCGGAAAATCCGTATGCCATGACTGCCAGCACAGCCTCGGCCAAATCAAGCCGCTGAATCTCAGGAACCGACTGCGACGGCTTAGCCGAATGCACTATCTCAGACCATAAACGAATGCAAGTGCCAGCCGCCTCGCGACCTGCCCGACCAGCGCGCTGATCCGCCGAATCACGCGCAATCGGCCGCGTCTCCAGCAGGTTCACGCCACGGCCGGAATCATGACGCGCTATCCGCGCCAACCCGCTGTCAATCACATGACGAACCCCTGGAATCGTCAACGACGTCTCCGCGATATTCGTAGCTATGATGACCTTGCGGCGATCCGAAGGCGCCATCACCTGACGCTGCTCAGAAGGCGGCAAATCGCCATACAGAAGGTGTATCGACAATTCCGACGCCATGGGCAGACGCCTGCATTCCTCGGCCGTCGCCCGAATCTCATAGCCTCCGGGCATGAATATCAGCACATCGCCGGGCACACCAGCTTGCAGCAACCGCCGCAAAGCCTGCGCTGCCGTTATAGGCGCTCCTTGGTTCGCTGGCAACGGCGAATACATAATCGACACCGGATAGGAGCGACCTTCAGCATGCACGTGCGGACAATCGCCCAGGTAAGCCTGCAACGGCGCAGCAGCCAGCGTCGCCGACATCACTATCAAGCGCAAATCCGGCCGCCGCGTCTGCACGCAATGCCACGCCATGGCCAAGCCAAGGTCGATATTTAGGCTGCGCTCGTGAAATTCATCAAAGACAATCGCCCCCACGCCTTTCAGGCTCGGATCGCTGATCAGCAGACGTGTCAGGATTCCCTCGGTGATAAAAAGGATCTTCGTCTGCCCTGACACTGCGCGTTCATACCGCGTTTGGAAGCCCACCAGTTCGCCTGGCTCGCCGCCGCACTCCGCAGCCACCCGTTCTGCCAGCATCCGTGCTGCCAGCCGTCGTGGTTGCAAGACCAGTATTCGTTGCCCTTCTGGCAGCGACAGCCCTTCTTCAATAAAGCGTGGTATCTGCGTTGACTTACCCGAACCCGTTGGCGCCGTGACCACTATCCGGCCGACCTCCCGCAGCTGCGCAATGAACTCATCTTTGATCGCGTAGATAGGAAGCATAGCGCTCATTCAATTCACGGTTCCAAGTTATTCTGCACCAAAGAAAACCATCGCCCCTAACGAATTATGAATTATGAATTATGAATTATGAATTATGAAATGCGCCTCAGCATTCAGCATTCAGCATTCAGCATTCAGCATTCAGCCCCCCTCCGTCCAGTGCCGGCACTTTAGTGCCGGAATTCATCCTCCCCGCTTTTTGTCCCTCAGCACCGCTGCTTGCGGCAGTTGCCTGTAAAAATCATCCAGCGGATAGCATCCCGAGATCAGTCCGCTCCTGGGCGCGTTCGTGCAGTCGCCAAGCGTGCGGCATATCCGCCGCCGGTCTAGCGGCCGCCCCGACAGCGAGTCCGCGCATATCTCCGGATACGACAACACCATACGGCCTATCCCGACAAAGTCCGTCCAGCCCTTCGCCACCGCATGTTCCGCCGCGTTCGGCAAATAATCTTGCAGACACGTATAGCCCGAACCAACGACCTTGACGCCTGGACAAAGCTCCTTAAACCGCCGAACCGACGCCAGGTGACGTGCGACATTGTACAGCGGATGCTCCGGCATCTCATAGCCGTCAAGCACAGGATAATACGCCGGGCGCTGCACGTGTGGGTTGTAGTATGGACTGCCAACCGTCGCACAAATCAGGTCAACCCCATATTTCTGCATCAGCCGCACCAGCGCCACTGGCTCGCGCAAATCCGGGTCCATGCCCCTCCCCGTGCCATCTCCGCCAAAAGCATACGGATAAGGCCCCTCCCACCCCATCGGCTCGCCGACCCCATCCGCCCCCTTCTGATACGGTAAAAGATCAAAAATGCTGATGCGCGACGAGATCGGATAACCAGGACAAGCCCGCGCTATGCCGTCGGCTATCTCCCGGAAAAACCGCGTCCTGTTCTCAAATGAACCGCCATACGGACCTGGACGGTCATGCGCCGTCAAAAACTCATGCGCCAGGTATCCATGCGCCTGCTTGATGTCAACAAAGTCAAACCCGGCCGCGCGCGCCAGAACAGCCGCCTCGATAAAATGCTCGACAATATCGCTGACTTCGTTATCGCTCACCACATTCGCCGCCGTATTCCCGAATTTAATGTCGAGAAGCGGATGCGCATACGCTGTCCGCGATTCCCGGCGATGCGCGTCATTAGGATACGAATAGCGCCCAGAATGCGTCAATTGGAGGCCTATGCAGAAGTCATCCGCCCGGCCGAATTTCTCCGCGTGGACTCGGCGCATTTCGCTGCAAAGCTCTTTCAGGGCTGAGAACGTATGCTCCGCCACCCACAGCTGCTTCGGGCTGCTGCGCCCGGAATGCATCACGGCTGCCGCTTCCGTCCCATAGAGCAGTTTCGCACCGCTGCTGGCAAAACGCAGCCAGCGCCGCCGTGTCATTTCGCTTGGTGTGCCGTCATTTTGGCAATCCCAGCCTTCCATCGGCAAAATCGCCCAGCGATTGCCAATCTCACGCCCGCAGCAACGCGCTGGCTGCGCCAAGGCAGCTGTGCCGTCCGACGCTAGCTGCTCGACCAAGCCGATGTCATAGCCTTGCTCAGCCAGAAATTGCCGAAACTCGGCAACAGTCTTAAATTCAGTAATCTTGCGATATTCAGGTTTTCTCATGGCAACCAACAGCATCCCAACAGCAACATGCGTGAACTCATCTTCAGCCAGCCCCGGCTTCGCCTCAGAACCCGGCCTGGTATTCCGTGATCACTGTCAACGACGTGACCGCACCCGGCAGCAGCGCTGACGGCGCACCGCCCGCAGCCTCAATTTCCATAAAGCCAGACGGGTCGCAATAAGCGCTCAGGCTGACTGGACGACCGGTCGGCGCAACTCCAGGATCGCGATCGGCAATGTCAATATATTCCAGCCCTGGCGTCAGCGGCAACGCTGTCCGCCGAGCCTGAAAACCACGACCGCGATCGACAAACACAAGCTCCTTCACTTGCGGCGACAAACCCAGCTGAAAGCGAAAATCCGTCTGCATCGACACTATCGTCGTTTCCCCCTCTTGGCGCCTAAGACTACTGCTGTCCCGGTCATACAAATCCCAGATATCGTCGGCTGTCACCGGTGTAATTCTCAGTTCGCAGCCTGGCCCGCAGTCGAACTGGCAGAGCGTCCACGGCGCCAGCAGACACTGCGTCGAATCATACTCCCGTGTACCCAGGTAGGCGATTGACTCAACAACCTTCACCGTCATGGTGCGGCCCGAGGTTGACACCAACACCCCACGCGAAAACAGGCACGGCAGGCCTATCCCCAGCGCATTGATGAGATCAACTTCCGCCGACATCAGCGCTGACGTCTCCGAGCACTTCTTCACCTGCCACCGCGCATTCGTCAATCCAGGCGGGACTCGCCAGCCGTCGGTCGAGTATTCATAGCCCAGCCGCGACCCTTCCGGCGCTGGCCAAAAACCATCGCCGCCAGGATTAAGATATCCCTCACGAGTGCTGATGCCGCACAGCGCCTCTACGTTGACGCGATTGCGCACTTTGCCATCCTGAATCGCGAACAATCGCCCCTCCACATCAAGTGCTGCGAGGACGCCATTACGCTCATCTCCCACCACGTGATACCGGCGACCGGCCTGTTCCAGCAAGGCAATCAAATCACAACCCAACATGGCTTTAGTTCCCTTCTTCTGTTTTATGTTGACTATCTCTGGAAAAACGATGTTTTCGACGACTCTATCGGCCTCCTTTTGCGCGCCGTCTTTTTTGAAACCCGGGCTTCGGTCTAACCTATAGTTACAATATAACCCGTTATCGGCTCTGCGCCATTGCATACTTACCGCGAATGGCACTTGCCGCAAATGACACTTACCACGAATGACGCTATATTGAGATGTATGATCAAGGCTGCCATGCATGGCAGCCCTGGAGAACGCTCGCAGTGGACATTGTGGACGGCAGTAGTTCCCCTCGCCTTGCCCCCCAAAAAAATCTGCGTCATCAGCGTAATCTGCGGATAAAACAGCTCGCCCCTCACCCCTAAAAAAACTCGACCCTCGCCATTCAACATTCAGCATTCAGCATTAAAAAAGCCATGACCACACACCCTCATCTCAACACCCTGATCATTGGCAGCGGCGCTTCTGGCCTTGCCGCCGCCGTCTTCTTGCACCGTCTTGGCGTCAAAGACATCGCCATTTACACGGAAGGCTTGCAGCACGGCACCAGCCTCAATGCTGGCAGTGACAAGCAGACCTACTACAAGCTCGGCCTCTACGGCGCTGAACCTGACGCGCCCGTCCTGATGGCCAACGACCTATCTGCCGGCGGCGCCATGCACGGCGACATCGCCCTTATCGAAGCTGCTGCCTCGCCGCTCACCTTTGCCAACCTGGTTCACCTTGGCGTGCCCTTCCCGCACGACGAATTCGGGCAATACATCGGCTACAAAACCGACCATGACCCCAAGCGTCGCGCCACCAGCTGCGGCCCCTACACCTCCCGCGAAATGTGCCTCGCTCTTACCGCTGAAGCCAAACGACTCAACATCCCCATCCGGGAAAACCGCATCGCTATCGAACTGCTCACCGATAGAAACCGCTGCCGCGCCATTGGCGCCATCTTTGTCAACACCGCCAAATCTGCTCTGGCTGGCCAGTGTTTCGAAACCGTCCAGGCTGAAAACATCATCTTCGCCACTGGCGGTCCGGGGGGCATGTACGCTGACAGCGTCTATCCTGTCCAGCATACTGGAAGCATCGGCTTGGCTCTCGAAGTTGGCGCCCAGGCCGCCAATCTCGCCGAATCGCAGTTTGGCCTGGCCTCCACCAACTTCCGCTGGAATGTCTCTGGCAGCTACATGCAGGTGCTTCCCCGCTTCATCTCGGTTGACGACCAAGGCGTCACCCGCGAATTCCTCCGCGACTACTTCCCATCCCTGCCTGACCTACTCAACGCCGTCTTCCTCAAAGGCTATCAATGGCCATTCGCTGCCGGGCACGTGCCTGGCTCGTCCCTCATCGACATCTTCGTCTATGTCGAATCCATGGAACGCGGACGCCAAGTCTTCCTTGACTACCGCTCAGACCCGCCGGATTTCGACTTTAACGCCCTGAACCAGGAAACCCGCGACTATCTGACCAAAAGCGGCGCACACCTCGGCAAAACGCCCCTGCAACGGCTTGTGGCCCTCAATGCGCCGGCGATCAGCCTTTACCGCGACCACGGCATCGATCTGGCCACCGAACCCCTTCCCATCGCTGTCTGCGCCCAACACAACAATGGCGGGCTTGCCGCTGACCTCAACTGGGAATCCCCCAACCTCAAGCACTTCTTCCCCATCGGCGAAGTCTGCGGCACCCACGGCGTCACCAGACCCGGCGGCAGCGCCCTGAATTCCGGACAAGTCGGCGCTTGGAGAGCCGCCCAGGCCATCGCCTTGAAATACCAAGGAAAAACGATCAACGACGCAGACTTCCTCGCCCAGGCCAAGGAATCCCACCAGCGCCTCTCCCAGCCCGAGCTGATGGCGACCCCTGCCTCGCCAGACTGGACGCAGGATCGGCTAATTCTGCAACAGCGCATGAGCCGCGCTGGTGCCTTTGTCAGAACCAGGGAAACCGCAATCCAGGCCCGTGACGAAGCTAGAAAGCAATTCAGCGCCGTCAGCAACTGCAATCTTACTACCTTAGCTAACGCAGTCGACATCGCCGAAACCATCCGCAACCGCCAATTCTGCCTGGCGCAAGTCTACTACCTGACCGCCATCATTGAGCAAATCGAAAACATGGGTTCTCGCGGCGGAGCCATCGTCCTTGACCCCAAAAATGGCAACCACATCCACCCTGCCTTGCCCCCGCATTGGCGCCTGAAACCGGAAAATGCCGCCTGGAGGCAAAAAGTCATGCTCTGCCAATCCGACCCTGACGGCAACCCTGTCATCGCCTGGCAGGACTGCCGCCCTGTCCCCTGCCCTGACGGCTGGTTCGAAACCGTCTGGAAAAGTTTCCGAGAAAGCAGGCAAAGTCTTTAGCGAAGGCCCCAGCGGGGCCGCCAGAACACAGCCCAGGGCAAGCGAAGCGCCGCCCTGGGTACCTCCAGCGCATATCATCCTGCGCCCGCCGGTATGCGCGCCTCCGTCCAGTGCCGGCACTTCAGTGCCGGAACTCGCCCCTCGCCAAAAAAATCTGCGCCCATCTGCGTAATCTGCGGACAAAGCACCCCTCACCATTCACCATTCAAAAATCAAGGGCCGCTGCAAGTTTTTTACGCTTGCAGCGGCCCTTGGGTTAGGGTTATGGTATCAGGCAGGTTTTATTTGCTGCCGTCGTACCAGGTGTAGGAGTCATCCAGGTCGTTCAGGTTGAACTCGGTCGGGGTGACGCCTTCGGGCAGGCCTTCGATCACTCCCTCGCCATCCAGGATGTGCTCAATGCTCATGTTACCGGGTTCATCATCAAAGTAGGCCCGGACGTGCGGGAAGTAGAGGAAGTTGGAGTGCCAGCTCGGGGCGATGTAGCGATCAGCCAGGTCACGCACCTCGCGGCTGAAGCCACCTTCGGAGCGGTCAATGTCAAGCAGAGCGCCTTCAGCACCACCCCAGATCATCCCGTTCCA
The DNA here is from genome assembly GCA_002070945.1 of Lentisphaerae bacterium ADurb.Bin082. Classification (GTDB taxonomy): domain Bacteria; phylum Verrucomicrobiota; class Lentisphaeria; order Oligosphaerales; family Oligosphaeraceae; genus JAAZKI01. Next base: position 3,383 of record MWEG01000070.1, on the reverse strand, counting down.
CCAGATCAGCCCAGGAGGAGTGCTGGTGTCGCCGATGTAGTGGATGCTGCCGTCGCCGGACTTGCCCATCATGAATACCCAGATGTTGGCCTTGCCGCCCTCGTAGCCCGGCGAGCCGCCGATAGCGCCGACTTTCACCTTGCCGCCAGCGCTGACGTCAAACGGATTGTGTCCGGCAGGATCGCCAATCCGACCACCAACGCGCAACGTGATGTCGCGGTTGGCAATCAGGTTGTAGGCATTGTCGTCCGACGAATCCTGGATGTCGCCACCAGCGGAGATGATGATGTCATGGCCAGCCAGAACCGCGTTCGACGCAAAGTTGCCGTCGATGACCAGGTCAAGCTGGGCATTGTAGTCCGCGACGATGCCGTCGGGACGGACGTTCACGCTCTTAGCCTCGATGAAGACCGAGTGAGCGTCATCTTCGAGACCATTGACCTCGCCCTCATCCAAGGCATGGGCCCTGAAGACATCAACCGCGCCCGTGGCAGTCACGTTGACGTCGCCGTCGAAGGCGTAGACATCACGCAGAACCAGGTTGCCGCCCTGGACAAAGATGTCGGAGTCAATGTCTTCAGCCCTGGCGACCAGGTCGGTCGAGCCTGCGGTCAGGTTGATATCGATGTCGGCGTTGGAGCCAGTCGTCTTCACCTTCACTACGCCAGACTCGATGTCAGCGGCAGTGACCGAGCCGATGGCCTCAATGTCAACCCAGCTGGAAGCCAGCAGCTTGCCGTCCAAGTCAACCTTGCCGCCAGTGTTAGCCTTGATAGTCGCGGCCTCGACGACGCCAGTAGCGCTGGACAGGATGTCACCCTTCTCGCTGGTGAGCGTGACAGCAGCAGCCGTCAACGCATCATTGATCCGGATCACATCATCCATCGTCTCCAGGCTGATCTTGGTTTCGGCCTTAATCGGGGCATTGACGGTCAGGTCGCCGGTCTCAGCAAAGACAACCACCTCGCCGGTGTTAGCCGTCACTGGGCCATTCAGGTCAACCTCTTCGTAGGCAGTGATGATGACATTTTCTTCCGCCCAGAGTACGGCCTTGGAATACACATTGCCACCCGCGCCGATTCCGATGTTCCGTCCGGCCTCGTAGTTGCCGCCGACGAGTGTAACGTCGTTTTCCAAGGCGGCGACGGTGAGGTCGCGTCCGGCTTTCGCCATAGTGCCCCTGCTCAAGTCAACCGAGCCGTGCTTGGATTCAAGGCTCAGGTCGCCAGCAGTAGCCTCCAGCATGACCATCCCTTCGGTGCTGATGTCGCCGTATGCCGTAATCGACGCATTGTTGCTCGCGAGCACCGTGCTCAAGGCGGTGAAGGCCACGTCGCCGGCGGCAGAGTCGATGATGACATCGCCGTTGTAGGCGGACACCGAGCCGTCGAAGATATGGGCGCCGCTGCCCTGGGTCTTGAGGGTGACCGAGGTGCCAGCCGTCAAGCCGTCGACCGTCACATCCTGATTGCTCACGTTGAGCAGGTTGATCAGGCCGCTAGTGGCGCTAGCCGTCAGCTTCTGCGTCGAGATGTCCAGCGCATTGGTAGCCGTGCCGATGGAGCCGGAGGCCAGGAGGGTGAGCTGCGGCGTCACAATGTCGAGGATCGTGTCGTTGGCCGAATCCAGGATGCTGCCGCCGTTGTAAGTCTGGATATACGCCTTGCGACCGGCGCTGACCAAGTCGATCTTCAGGTCGTTGGTTTCCACCAGCTTGAAGTCGTAGGCCACGTCGGCCTTGACTTGCTCAATCGTCGTTTGCAGGTCGACGTTCTGAGCCGTGGTGATGATCAGGTCCTTCGCCGTGACTACGACCCGGCCGCTGGCAACGGGCCCGATGTCGGCCGCTGCGGTCAGCGTGACCGTCTGGCCGTCAGCCATGATGTCAACCTTCATGTCGCCATTGCCCTGGGTCAGGAACACATCGTCGCTGGCAGTAACCGTGAACATGGTGTCCCGATCATTTTCGCTGACGATGTTGACCAGGCCGCCGTTGGCAACCGTGATCTCCTCAGCGCCCAGGATCCTGACGGCGGAGGCCGCGCCGATCTGGGTGTCGGAACCAGCCACGAACTCGTCAAAGCTGACCTCGTCCGCGCGCAGGCTGCCACCGTCAATTTCAGTGGCCTTGACCGTGATGGTGCCATAAGCGTCATTGACAATCACGTCGGAATCAAGAACCTTCGCCGAGCTGAGCTTGGCGTCGCTGTTGACGCGAACGTCAATACCCTGGATGTCACTGGCGCCAGTCAAGTCCACCGTCCCGGCGTCAAACGCCGTGCCGCGGATCGAGGCCGCCGACACGGTGGTCGCACCAGCCGAAATCAGGCTGCCGTCGGTGATAACACCGATGGTGTCGACCGCCGTAATCTTCGCGGCGACTGCGTTGAGGTTGTCAATGACAGCGGCATTCTTGAGCACAATGTCATCCTTTGCCTTCAGGCTGCTGTTGAACACCGAGCCGCTGGTGGTGATGTCCGTGTCGGCAGTGACCATCGTGCTGACGATGCTGCCGGTGGCCTTGATGTCGACATTGCCCAGGTTGGGATCATTGTTCGCGCCAAACGCCGTGACCGAGCTGCTGATGATGCTGACCGTGTCAACTTCGACATTGCCCTTCTTGGCAAGCAGTTCGCTGCCGTCGATCGTCGTCGCCGTGAGCTTCAGCAGGCCATCCTCGGCGACCAGGGTCGAGCCGACGACCCAGTTAGCGTTCACGGTCAGCTCCTTCGCAGTGATCGTCATGCCATCCAGCTCTTCGATCACATCATCGATGATGACCGCGCCTTCCTTAGCCCAGATCGTGCTGCCAATGATATTGTCGACCGTGCCGATGTGGATGTCGCCGGTTTCGCTGATGAAGCTGCTCGCGGCAATATCCTTAGCATTGACCGTGATGTCGTCGGCAGCCGTGAAGTCGCTGCCGTCGATCTCTTCGCCAGCCTTCAGCGTCATGATGCCGTCGCCCAGAGCGGTGGTGCCCTGGATGGAGCCGAGGGTCGCGGTGATGGTGATGTCGCCGCCCGCAGTCACGTCTGAACCCGACACATCCGTGCCAGCCACCAGCTTAGCAGCACCGCCAGCCTGCACCGCCGCGTTGGCGATGAATCCGGTCGTTGCGGTCAGCTCAGCGGCGCCGAGCGCATCAACCGTCACGCCGCCGATCTGGGCAGCCGTCAGGGTGGCGTCATTAGCCGCGGTCACCGTCGAGCCGAGGATGGCACCATCGGCGTCGAGGACGACGTCGGCCGCCTCGGCCGTGAAGGTCGCACCCTCGATGTCGCCAGAGGCATCAACCGTCAGGCTGCCGACCCTGGCCACGTAGCTGCCGTTCTCGACGTTCACCAGGCCGGTGATCGCGATCGAGTTAGCGGTGACCGTGT
>MWEG01000069.1 GCA_002070945.1 Lentisphaerae bacterium ADurb.Bin082 | reverse complement strand
TGGTTGGGCAGGTGTGCTGCTAGACGCGGGTTTCCTGCAAATTGTCCCAGCGGAGCGCCGGGGTGTGTACTGACCCATTACCAACTGCAAATAAACACTAAGAAAAATATGCTATTATGAATTTGCAATCGCCGAGAACGACATGATATTTGTACGTGTCCGGCGCTTTTCTCTGCTGCGCTGCAAAGTAACTCCAACCCCTCACCCGCCCACCACCTTTACCGGCTTTCAAAGCACACCATCATGGACATCCGCGTCATCTGCGTTGGCGATGAATTGCTCACCGGCGATACCGTCAACACCAACCTGGCATTCATCGGCGATCGCCTCGCCCAGCTGGGTCTGTCCCTGCAAAGCGAAATCTGCGTCCCGGATGACGAATGCTGCATCATCGACGCCCTCGACTTCTGCGCGTACGCCGATGTCGTCATCATCGTCGGCGGGCTGGGGCCGACCGTTGACGACTTGACCAGGCCAACCGTTGCCAAATTCCTCGACCGCCCCCTCCGCCTTGATCCGACAGTCCGGGACAACATCCGTGCCTATTTAGGTGCCCGCGCCGCCACTCTACCGTCTGACGCCCTTGACATCCAGTCCCAGGTACCGGATGGCGCCCAAGTCATGCCCAACCGCAACGGCACTGCCCCTGGCCTCATCCTGCGCCGCGGCAACACCCTCTGGGTCCTCCTGCCTGGACCGCCGCGCGAGCTTATCCCCATGTTCAACCAGGAATTCCTGCCGGTTATCCTCCCTCTGGCCAGGGCTGACTGGGAAGCCGTCACCCTCCATATTTGCGGCATGCCTGAATCAGCCGTCGAAAAACTGGTGCGAAGCACGCTCGGCGACGCCAACGGCATCCATCTCGCCTTCTGCATCAAAAACGACAATATCATGGTTCGCCTGAGCCAGCTCTGCTCCTGCCGACACGAAAACCTCGAACAAGCCGTCAAAGCTCTCCGCAACGCCTTTGGCTACCACCTGATACCGCCGCCACACCAAACTGCCGCCGAATACCTCGGCGCTATCTTAGCTGAGCGCGGCCTGACCGTCGCCACTGCGGAATCCTGCACTGGCGGCGGCATCGCAGCTGCCCTCACCGATGTGCCTGGCGCCTCGGCCTGGTTCCCTGGCGCCCTGGTGACCTACGCCAATGAATGGAAAACACAGCTGCTCGGCGTCCCTAAGCAGACTATGGACACCCACGGCGCGGTCAGCGAACAAACCGTCCATGCCATGCTGGATGGCCTGCTCAGCACCTATCACACTGACCTGGGCATCGCCACTAGCGGCATCGCCGGCCCCAGCGGCGGAACCCCGGCCAAGCCGGTCGGCACCGTCGTCGTCGGCGTCGCCGCCAACAAAGCCTGGCGCGAAGTCAAGACCTTCCACTTCAACGGCCTCCGCGACAGCATCCGTGCCCGAACCGCCTCCACCGCCATCAACCTATTGCTCGCCAACCTCCTGAACCAGCAAGAATAACGATGATTTTACATGCAACTTGCCCAGGCCGTTTGCAAGAACGCCAGCGGGGCAATACGTTAATGGACATCATGACGCCGCCAAACCGCAGTCCAAATTCCATCCCTTCCACATAATCACAGCCCAGAAAGAACATCCTCATGGCAAAAGAACCTGCCCAAAGCTCAGCTGACGCACGCGAGCGAAACCTTAAACTCGCGCTCGGACAAATCGAAAAAGAATTCGGCAAAGGGTCGATTATGCGCCTCGGCGACAAATCGCATGAGGCCATCCCGGTCATCAGCTCCGGCGCCCTCTCCCTTGACATCGCCATGGGCGTCGGCGGCTTCCCCAGAGGACGCATCCTCGAAATCTACGGGCCAGAATCCTCCGGCAAAACCACCGTCTGCCTGCACGTCGTTGCCAATGCCCAAAGAAATGGCGGCATCTGCGCTTTCATCGACACCGAACACGCCCTCGACCCACGCTACGCCCGAGTCATCGGCGTCAATACCGACGACCTCCTCATCTCACAGCCAGACTGCGGTGAAGACGCCCTCAACATCGCTGAAACTCTCGTGCGCAGCAACGCCCTCGATGTCCTTATCATCGACTCGGTCGCCGCCCTCGTCCCACGCGCTGAAATCGAAGGCCAAATGGGCGACACCCACGTCGGACTGCAAGCACGGCTGATGTCCCAAGCCCTCCGCAAACTGACCGCCATCATCGGCAAAAGCAACACCTGCGTCGTCTTCACCAACCAAATCCGGGAAAAAATCGGCGTCATGTTCGGCAGCCCAGAAACCACCACCGGCGGCAGAGCCCTCAAATTCTACTCCTCCATCCGACTCGAAATCCGCCGCATCGCCACGATCAAAGCCCCGGATGGACAAGCCCAGGGCAGCCGCGTCAAAGTCAAAGTCGTCAAAAACAAGCTTGCCGCGCCATTCCAGGAATGCGAGTTCGACATCATGTACTCGGAAGGCATCTCCCGGGCTGGCTCGCTCCTCGATGTAGCCCTGGAAATGAAAATCATCGACAAGCGCGGCTCCTGGTTCTCCATTGATGACGTCCAAATCGGCCAAGGACGGGAACAGACTAAAAAAGCTATTGAAGCCGACCCTGAACTGGCAGAAAAAATCAGGACGAGAGTCATGGAGCGCCTGCCCAGCCGCGCAGCCTTGCCCCATGCTGCCATGGCAGATGATGAAGAAGAATTCATCGAAGAAGAGGAAACAACCGCCGCTGACAATCCATAATCCAGTCGGCTTCTCCTCGCGCAAACCCATCAGGAAACACCCTACATGAAACTCTTTTTCTTAGGCACTTGCTCTGGCACCGAACCCATGCCTGGCAGACATCACGTCGCCTGGGTCCTGCAACTGCATGAAAAACTGTATTGGTTTGATGCTGGCGAATGTTGCTCGCATACGGCTCACGTGCTCGGACTGAACCTGCAAAACATCCGGGCTGTCTTCATCACCCACTGCCATCAAGACCACGTCGGCGGACTCTCCAACCTGCTCTGGACCATCCGTAAACTCGACAAGGTCCGCCCACGCCAAGACTTTGGGCCGGTTGACGTCTACATGCCCTCCCTCGCCACCTGGGAAGGCACGATGATGACCCTGGGCGAAACCGAAGGCGGCTTTGCCATCAACTTCCCCCTGAACGCCCACCATGCCCAGGCAGGACTCGTCTTCGATGACGGCGCTGTCGTCGTCGAAGCCCTTGAAAACCAACACCTGCCACCCGGAAAGTCGCTGTCCTACCGCATTCGGGCGGAAAACAAAACCATCATCTTTTCCGGCGACGTCCACGCTCTTGAGGAACTGGAGCCATGGTTCGATGACTGCGACCTGCTGCTCATGGAAACAGGCCACCACAAAGTCGAACCTATCTGCCGTACCATCAGCCAGACCCCAGGCGTCCAGCGCCTCGGTTTCATCCATCACGGCCGGGAAATCCTCCGTGACCCAGACGCCGCCCTCACCTTGGCACGACAATTCCTCGGCGATCGCGTCTTCATAACCAACGATGGCGACAGCATGGAACTGTAAAACAACGCTTGGCAACGCCATGTCCTATCTTGCCGACCTGCATGTCCATTCGCATCTATCCCGAGCCACCAGCCGGGAATGCAGCCTGGAAGGATTCTGCGCCTGGGCCCAGCGCAAGGGCATCCGTGTCGTTGCCACCGGCGACTTCACCCACCCGGCCTGGGCCGCTGAGCTGAAGGACAAGTTGACTGACGCTGGCAACGGCCTGCTGAAACTGCGGCCAGAACTGAAAACCGAAGTCGACTCCCGCGTCCCGACCGCCTGCCGGCAAGACATCGACTTCATCCTCAATGTCGAAATCAGCTGCATCTACAAGCGCGATGGAGCAGTCAGAAAAGTCCACGCCCTGGTCTTCGCACCTGACTTCGACGCTGTTGACGCCATCAACGCCGCACTCGCCAAAATCGGCAATCTCAAGGCCGACGGGCGGCCTATTCTCGGGCTTGACTGCCGGGACCTGCTTGATATCGTCCTGAATGCCTCACCGAACGCCTGGCTGGTTCCTGCTCATATTTGGACGCCGTGGTTCTCCATGCTCGGCTCCAAATCCGGCTTCGACTCCGTGAATGAATGTTTCGGCGACCTGGCTGGCGAAGTCTTCGCCGCCGAAACCGGCCTGTCTTCTGACATTCCCATGAATCGCCTGGTCAGCAGCCTCGACCGCCTGGCCTTGATCTCCAATTCCGACGCCCATTCGCCTGCCAACCTGGGCCGCAACGCCACCATCTTCCATGGCGACCCGGACTACCTGGCTATACGCCAAGCCCTGAAAACGCAATCCCCGACCGACTTCGGCGGCACTCTCGACCTATTCCCGGAAGAAGGCAAATATCACCTTGACGGTCACCGCGCCTGCAATGTCTGTCTGGAACCGCAGCAATCGCGAGAGCTTAACAACCTCTGCCCAGTCTGCGGCAAACCCCTCGTCCTCGGCGTCCTCCACCGAGTCGTGGAATTGGCGGATCGGACGTACGACACCCTGCCGCCCAACCCGATTCCCTACACCTATATCATCCCCCTGCCAGAACTGCTGGCCGAAATCAACCAGTGCGGCGCGACTACCAAAATCGTCACCCGGAAATACGAGGCGCTGCTGGCTAAGTATGGCCCCGAAGACCATATTCTGCGCACCTTAGACTTGACGCCGCTGCGCCGAACCGACCCGCTCCTCGCAGAAGCACTCCACCGAGTCCGACAGCGAAAAGTCGTCCGCCAAGGCGGCTATGACGGCGAATATGGCCGCATCACGGTCTTCAACGATGACGACCGCAACGACATCCTCCGCCAAGGCATGCTCATCACCAGCCTGCCAGAGCCGGAGAACACAGACGACGCTGACAGCGTCCAGGAATGGCTCGACAACCGTTACCCTGAAGCAAAAACGAACCCAAAGGCGGAGGCTAAGCCTGGCTATGGCCGCTACGATTTGCCGCCCCTGCCAATGGCGGACGCTTCTGACAACCAGCCAGCCGCGCCGCCCCGGCAACTCGAACTTTTCCCAAACCCGGCCGAACACCTGCTGGAAGGCTTGACCGACCCCCAGCGCAACGCAGCCAGCGACCCTGGCCGCGCTGTCATCATCATCGCTGGCCCTGGCGCCGGCAAAACCAGAACCCTCACCCGCCGCATCGCCTGGCAAGTCGCAGCCAAGGCCGTCCCTCCAGAACACGTCCTCGCCGTCACCTTCACCAATCGCGCTGCCCAGGAAATGCGCCAGCGGCTCCAAGACCTGCTCGGCTCGCAAACCGCCAAGCTGCGCGTCAGTACCTTCCACCGCTTCTGCCTGGACGTCATCCGCCGCCACCATGACGGCCTCAATCTCAGCGCCGACTTCGCTCTCTGGGACGACGAACAAGCCGAACAATGGCTGAGCCGACGCCGCACCCTGCCCCTGGAACACATCAACGAAATGCTCCAGAACCACGAGGCCAACCAGGAACTGCTCGACGAACTGCTCGCCAACAACTGCCTCTGCCTGCAACTCCTCGTCCCAGCAGCGCTACGCCTCCTCAAGGCACACCCTGACGTCATCCGTACGCTGAACGTCCAATCCATCAACGTCGATGAATGGCAAGATGTCAGCCAGGACCAATATGACTTAGTCAAAATCCTGGCCAGCAACGCCAGCTCCCTCTGCGTCATCGGCGATCCTGACCAAAGCATCTATTCGTTCCGGGGCGCTTCTGAACAATTCTTCCAACAGCTGCAAACCGATTTCCCGGCAGCCAAGCGTCATTTTCTCCGCCACAACTTCCGTTCAGACGCCAATATCGTCTGGGCTGCCAACGGCCTGTTTGACGATGCGGTGCGCCAATCGCGCTTAGCGCCTCTGCCTGCCCGCGGCGCCATTCACAAAGTCCGCTTCTTTCAGGCCGCCTCGCCAGCAGCGGAGGCGGAATACATCACCCACGAAATCGAACGTTGGCTCGGTGGCGTAGCCCATTTTTCCCATGACAGCCAACGCGCCGCCAGCTCTGACCTCGCCGCCCTCAGTCTGACCGACATTGCCATCCTGGTTCGCCTGAGAGTCCTGGTCAAACCGATTGCCGATGCCATCAACCGACTCGGCCTGCCCGTATTCACCCCCGAACTGCGCGACCCAAACCGCATCGCCAGAACCTTTATCCGCCAGGCCCGAGCCCTTTCGCCATTACGCCTCCAGGCGCCAGCTGCCGAGGCCGCCGCCATCCTCCAAGCCATCAAAACCAAAAATGACGCTGAAGCCGAGTGGGCCGCTGCCCTGCTGCAAAACCTGGAACAATTCCCTGGCAGTCTCAATGACTTCCTCGACCACAATGCCCTGTTCAATCCGGCCGACGCCGTCGCAAAACGCGGCCAACGTCTGACGATTATGACGTGCCATGCTGCCAAAGGCCTCGAATTCCCTGTCGTGTTCGTCGCTGCCGCAGAAGACCGCTTCTTTCCATTCCTGGAAGGGAAAACGCAAAACCCGGATGAAGAACGGCGCCTGCTGTACGTAGCTATGACCAGGGCCGAGCGCGTCCTCTACCTGACCTCTGCCGCCCGTCGCTCCTGTTTCGGCAAAACCGCTGACCCGGAATGGTCACGCTTCCTGGCGAAAATACCGGCTGAGCTGCGAGACTATCACCGAGATAAGCCCTTCCAACCAAGCAAACACCAGGCTGACCTCCAGCCTTTTCTGCCGGGTTTACGGTGAAACGCAGTTGCGACGCCGCAGCAAGGTTGTATATTGAGCAAAAGAGAAAGCCCTACCAGCGCCTGCAAAACGACTCATTCCGCCATGACTATCATCGACTTAACCGCGCCATACCAGGGACGGCGCTCATCGCCCAAGATCACGGAAGAAAAAATCCCCCTGCGCTCCGCTGCCACCGCCTATACCGGCCTGGTCTATCACCTGGCCTCGGATTCCATGCAGGGAACCTATCTCGATCTGCCTGGGCATATCGTCGAAACCGATGACGGTCGGCGAAGCGACTCCATCCCGGCCTCCGAACTCTACCGTCGACCAGCCACCGTTCTCCATCTTGACAGGCCGCTTGTCCCTGGTCCAGTATCTGCTTCTCACCTGCAAGCGGCACTCGGCGACCAACGTTGCCAGGACATGCTCATCATCCACGCACTCGGCGACCGAAATACCTTCCAAGTCCCGGAAAGAAGCATCTACCTCGATGACTCCGCCGTCGACTGGATTGTCAGCCGCCAATGCCAATGGCTGATCTCTGATATCTATGAAAGCACAGCCCTGCATGGAGTCTTCCTGAAACTCTTCAGCGCTGGCGTCGCGACCGTGTGCGAACCGCAGAACCTCCACCTCCTGACCGCTGACGAAGTCCTGGTGACTATCCTGTTCACGCTTTGGCCTAATATTACCCAAATCCCTTGCCGACTAATCGCTGAATTCTGACAGAGAGACTCAGACACGATCCATCTGCTTCATATTCTAAAGATAGGACAATCTCCATGAACCGACAAGACATTGCGAACGCTTTGCGCGACATGGGCTTGAAAAATGGCGACACCGTCATGCTCCATAGTTCCATGCTCAGCATCGGCAACGTCGACGGTGGCGCCGATGCCGTCGTCGACGCCTTCCTGGACACCGTCGGCCCACAAGGGACATTGATGGTGCCGGTCTTCGGCCCCTTGGGGATCCTGACTGAAATCATCAGAAAAAGACCTGAGGCCGTCATCAGTCCATGCTCCAAAGGGACGGTCGCTGCCATCGGCGCCAATGCCAAGGCCCTCTGCGAAGGACACGGTGCCGGAAAAAGCGTTCATGGTGATTACTCGCCCTACACCAAACTGGCGGAACTGGATGGAATCATCTGCCTGCTCGGGGTAGACCAGGATCGCAACACCACCCTCCATTCTCTCGAAGCACTGCTGGAACTGCCCTATTTAAGCGACACTACCGGAGTCTACACAACGCCCGAAGGCGTCACCGAGGAAAAAACCTGGAAGTACTACCCAGGGCCGCATCGCGACTTCATCGGCTTCGAACGCTTCCTGCGAGCCGAAAATGCCATCACCGTACACCGCCTCGGCAATGCTCAAGTCCGGCTGTTCAAAGCTAAGGACCTCTTTACCATCGGACTGCGCCTTGGCCGCCAAAATCCCGCCTTTGCCCTCTGCGACAATCCAGCCTGCGAGGCCTGCGTCAAACAACGTGCTGCCATCAGCCGCGACCGCTTTCAACAAGAAGCGTTCCGCATCGCGGCATCCGCCCGCCTGGCCGGGAAATACATCCCGGAAATCATCGATAACCTGAAAGCCGCTGGCGTCGATGCTGTGGAACTTGATTATCTGCAAGGTAAAGCCTGCGCTCGCATGAGCGCAGAAAGGTTGACCGCAGCCGTCCAAGAGCTGGCTGTCGCTGGCATAGCCGTCAGCGCCCTGCGACTTCAACATATCCCCGAGGCAACCGAGCCGCTGCTCAAGCTTGCGGTCGCCGCCGGCATCGACCGTGTCATCATGCCGTTATATCCATCCTGTGCCGACGCCGTTGCCTTGGCGCAGCAGAACGGCATTCGCCTCGTCTTTGCCAACCACGGCCAAACCAGCCTGCTCGCCGCCCGAGACTTCGCCGCCCTTAACATGACGCCAACCCGCAGCTTCTGCTTCTCAGCAACCGCTTTCGTCAAAGCCGGAGAAATGCCTTTCTTGCAGTCCTACCGCATCGGCCGCTTCATCAAGACGATCGAACAACTCGATATCGCTGATATGACCTGGACCGAAGAGCCAACCCGACTGGCCTGCGGCAACGCTGAAATCAAAGAATTGATTTCCATTCTCCGCTGCCATAACTTCTCCGGCTGGTTCAGCCTCGGCGGCGGAGCGCGCTTCCCCGGTACGCTCAAGGACGCCGCTGATGACCTGTTCAAACTCATCGACACGATGTAATAAGCATCGCCGTTGCGGTGTGAACACCACCAAGCGACGCGGTATTTCCGCCGCCGTCGCAGTCCTGCTCTTGGCTTGGACTCTCTTCCTGACCAACACTCCGGCGGCGATTCAACCGCTGGCCTGGCAAATGCCCACCGAGTCCGGCCTGGGAACGCCTGCAACCATGCCGCTCCTGGCGCATTCGCTGCAACCGCCAGCAGCCAGCGACTTCCGCCTATCACTGCCCGATGGACTCGACGCCGAATGGCCCCTGCAATGGACGTGGAAAGGGTTCTCCTGGCGCGGCATGAGGTGGCAAACGACCCTGACCGTCTGGCCCCATGAACCTAACCATTGCCAAGGCGACATCCTGACTTTTCTGCCAACCGGGAAAACCATTTCTTTTCCGGGCCTGCCAGTCGCCTTGCCCACAGAACTCGTCCAGCCGGTCTGGACGCCGCCAGCCGCTCCCCTTGCCCCTTCGACGTCCCCTGCCCTAATTCAACTCAGGGTGGCAACCGGACTGCTCGCTCTCGCCGTCGTCGCCGTGGCCGCTGCCTTAGTGCGCCTATTCATCTCTTGGCTTAACGACGCGCCCAGACGCAATGCCCTCAAGCGTCTGTCTGACATGCGCCAACCGCTTACCGCCGATGCCATCTACGACACCCTCGTAGAGTTTTTTACAGCTCGCCGCCGCCCTCCGCCAAGCCGCGATTTGCTGCGCCTGGCCGACAGCCTGGCCTGCGGCAGCAACTGTGAAGCCCTGCTGACGCCATCCCTGCGGTTCTTGACGCATTCGCTGAACCGCCTCCGCTTCAGTCAACAACAGCCCCAGCTCAATGAACAACTCGCCTCCAGTCAAAAACTGGCGTCTTTCATAATCCGCTATTACCGCTGACGCACGCTTTGCTATTGCTTCATCCCATCGTCATCAAACAGACAATGCATGTCCTCCATCCATTTTGGCTGTTCTCCCTGCTGCTGCCTCTAGCCGCTCTGGCGGCTCTGCGACTGCGGCCGCCAGCCCAAGCGGTGGCGCCATCCACAGACCTGCTGCCAACCGTCGCAGCGCCACCCTGGCATTGGACGAAATGGCCCGCCTACCTGGTCATCGCCGCCCTAACCCTGCTCGCCCTGGCCAGTGCCGGACTCGTCCTGACCATCCCCACCACCCGTCCAGAAACACGCCAGACCGCCGTCGTCCTATGCCTAGACGTCTCCCACAGCATGGTTGCCTGCGACTGGCCAGAACAGCACCCGCGTCCTGAAGCCGTCGAGGCCGCTAATCTGCCCCCCAATCGCCTTGAAACAGCTAAAAGCATGGTGCGACAACTGCTCAAACAACATCAAAACAATCCTATCGCCCTAGTCGCCTTTGCGCGCATCCCGTACCTGGTCTGCCCGCTTATGCAGCAGCATACCATTCTCCAACAACGCCTGCTGGATCTGAATACCGACAGCTTCGAAGATGGCACCGCCATTGCCGACGCTATCTTGTGCGCCCTTCACGCCTTGCCAGACGAGCGCCGGCAGCAAGCCGCCATCATCCTGCTGTCCGATGGCGCTGACCACGGCAACTCACCCCAAACACCGGAACAAGCCGCCCGCATGGCCCAAAAACTCGGCGTTCCAATCTATACCATCGGCATTGGCGGCCAGCATGGGCTCCACCCTGTCGTCACCCCCACCGACGAAATACGCTGGGAGCCGATTGCCGAACAGCTTGATGAACAACAGCTTCGACAAATTGCCGAGCTTTCGGGAGGACGCTATTTCGCCGCCAAAGACGCTGCCCTGTCTGATGAAATCACCGCGTTTCTCAACCAACCGCTGCCAGTCACAGGAACACGACACCGGCAACATATCAGCCTGACGCCTTGGGCCATGCTGGGCACCGCTATCCTGCTGGCGCTGGCAATGACCATCGAATGGCTCGCCACCCCTAATGAATTATGAATTATGAATTATGAATTGTGAAATGCGCCTCAGCATTCAGCATTCACCATTCTAAAAAGAAAACCCCCGGCGGGTTTGAACCCGTCGGGGGTTTTGAAGAAATTGACTGGCAGCGCGCTACTTTCCCGCGCTCTGAAACGCAGTATCATCGCCG
>MWEG01000068.1 GCA_002070945.1 Lentisphaerae bacterium ADurb.Bin082 | reverse complement strand
GCCATGTTTATCCTCCTGGTTTTTCAAGATGAGTTCATCTGAAAAGTCAACGAGGATAATATAGCACACCACCTGTGATTGTAAACTTTATTATTTTACAACTCCTAAGGATGTAGTCCCCGGCTTTCAACTGACTTAAAGACTGCACCAAGGTACCTTTAAACTGACCTTCCTTGTACTGGAAGGTGGTCAATTCGAGCATCTTCTGTCCCCGGATTCCACCAGGAAGAATTTTGCAATTGCCCAGATGGCATTGCCAGCTGGCTGGGCGTCCTTGATCATCACTGGCTGAAAAGTCTGAATTCTGCACGACATTGGTGCCTGCCATAAGCGATGAAACCAACAGGCACAAAAGCATCATCATATTTTTTTTCATCTGTACCTCCGTTTGGAATCGTTAGGGGTAATGGGTCAATTATTGATACACGGAGTTCCGACAAGCTGCGGAGCTAGGCTTCCCGGGTAAGGCACTTTAGTGGACAATGGACAATGGACGTTAGTGGACATTAGTAGACGATGGACTGTGGACTTTAATGGACGTTAGTGGCAGTGGACGTGGACGGAAGTGGACAGTGATGGACAAGTGGAGCGAAGGCACTTGTCCTGCCCAGGCTTCCAGCCGGCAAAATTGCATCATTCTTGCAGTCATACCCCCTTGCGCCGCAGGCGCTTAACCATGCTTAACCCCAGGCTTCAGCCTGGGGGAAGGCGTACCCTCAAAAGTGGTGCCCAGTAGGGGCACTACCGGGCACCTACCAGCACAATCGCTGTGCCAAATCTCTCTTTCTATCACAAAACTTCGCACACTAACTATTATTTTACAATCCACCCCTTCATTCTAGGATGAACAGGGGGAAGAGAGCTGGATTGCGCCCGCCGGCCAGTCCAGGGGAGAGAAACATCCAGTGGTCTGCTCCAGCACCGGAATCATCCTCCATGACAATCGCCGTAAACCCAAAAATGCGATCTGTTTGCAAAGACGGGGAAAGCGCTTTCAAGGGAATCTTGATCTGGTACAGCGTCTCTTTGGTATTCTCGTTGCGCTGAACGAGAAATTCCGTTTGCGCAGCCAGATTGCAGTTTTCCGGTTGGTCATGCACCACCAGTTCGCCCTGGTTGTCTTTATTAAGAGCCAGTGAGAGAATGAAATCATCGGGGCCGACGGAGTTGACCGGGCCAATGAAGTTTGTTTTCGGGCAGATGCCGATTTGCAGGCAGTCCCCTTTCCAGATGTTTTTACCAGCATATTGATTATAGTGAACATCGTCTGTCACTTTGGCGCAGAAATAGAGGAAATTGTTGTCATGCAGCCAGAATAGTTTCATGCTCAGGTCATCGGCATCATTCCAGGTAGTATGATCCACCGGCATGATATGGTCTCGTGTCTGCACGACAAGAGGTTTTGCCTGTTCGAATTCGTGCATGCTTTCCGTCAACGGGAAAGGCTGGGTTTCCGGGATTGTGATGATTTCCGGGCACTGGTAATCGCAGCGGAAAGGCTTGTAATCTCCGTCAAAACAGACAGTCAGCGGCAGGGTTTGACCGGATTTGACCATGGGCAGATCGACAATGGCGGTTTCCTGCTTGGGAATGATGAAGCGGATTTGCTTTTCCTGCCCGTCAATAATGCAGGAAAAGTACCCGGAATGGTCCCGGCTGGTCGAGGGATTTTGCAGATAGGCCTTGAGCCGGGTGGCGGACGCAGGGCGGAAAAAAATACTCACCGGGATATCTTCTTCAATGAAAAGTTCCCGCAGCGTCTTCTGTAGTGCGGCGTAGTTGTCATCGGCATTGTTTTTGCGCCAGATGTAGATTGGCTCCTCGCCGAGCTGGAAACGGAGATTCTCGCCGTCATTCGGCAGTGGCAGTGGGTTCCCCATCATATCGCAAGCCTGGAGCTGGTCGTTAGCCAGTCGTATAAACGGCTTGTATTCGCTGTCTAGGCTCCAGATTGCGGCAACCGCGTTCTGGTCTGCATGTCGGAAAACCATGCAGTTCATCTTTGCAGAGATCGGAATCACTTCACTTTCGCGGACGTTTTCGACGACTTCGCCGGCCGCGCTGAACGCTGCGACACTGCTCAGTGGATTTCCCAACACCCAGATGCTCATGGAAAACCGTTGCGCTTCGAGGGAATTGGCCGGAGAGTATGCGTAGAAATAAAAGAAGGATTGCAGGCCAATGGCTTTGCCGTAAACCAGGGATCGTGCCAGGCGGTTGGCCTGAATAATCTGATATTGCGGATCGTTAATGAAACGATATTCGATAAAGTAACCGTATTCGGAGACAAAGATGTTGTCATGTCCCGTATGCCGGCGAGTGACGGCGGCGATGTTGTCCTCATTTTTTTTCAGTTGGGTTTCCAATCCCACGCTAGGGAGTTTCGGGCCAATCCAGCGCGGTTGCGGATAGCAGTCGACTCCCATTATGTTGATTTTCTGCTGGCAGCGTTTCAGGATTTCTTCGGTAAAGGCATAGTTATAACGAGAGTCAACATCGCTGGGTCGAACAGCGGCGATCAGGACATCCGGGCGGACTTTGCGCACTTCTTCGGCGGCGATGTCTATCAAGCGTGCGGCACGCTCGGCGACCGGCCCGGCTGCAAAATTGGCTACGATGTCATTGGGGTATTTGTTCTTATAGAAATTATTGAGTCCATTGGCAGCATCGAGTTCTCCGCCAATTTCAAAAATATCAAAATCATTCTGATAGCGTTGCAGGAATTCGCGGACAAATGTGCGCCATTTCTGATCATGCTGTTCTTCTGGCAGGAAGCGGCTTGCAGCAATGTTGAAGTCCTGCATCGCTTTTTTCTCCTCAGCACTTTGCAGAAATGCTGGTACTTGCAGGGCAAAATACGCTTTCAAGGCGAATCCCTGGTCGCGCAGTGCTTTGGCCTCATCATAATTGAGCAGATAGTTGAAGTCATATTTTCCGGGACTTGATTCTGCATAGTGCCACAATACGGCCTGTTCCAGCCAGCGGACGCCAATCCGTTTGGCGGCTTCGGGAAAGTATTGTGCACTGCAGAGTCCTGCATAGGGCATGGAATCCTTTGCCAGTGGTTCTGCTTCCTTGACCACGACATAGGAAAGGAAGTCGCTGCTGTCTGCACAATGTGCCGTAATTCCGAACCAGCCTCGGCGGTCCGATGGCAAGTCCAGCGTGAAATGGCTGCTTTCGCTTTCCTGGAAGGTCACTTCCTGGTTGATTGTTTTTATGGTTGTACCGGTATAATCCTGAACTTCAATCAAGACCGATTTTGGCTTGGAGTCGAGATTGTTCAACACTCTGACCTGGAGCCGTATCGGTTCATCCAGCAGAAAGACACTGCCTTGCCTTTGGGGCAGCTCAAGTCCTAATGAGCATTCGGCAGTCGGTGTATAGGGAAGCGGCTGATTACCGGCATTCAGCTGAAAGGCATCGAAATACGCCGTGCCTTCTCCGGAATAAATTCCGTAAGTAGGGACATAAGCATGTGTTCCATCTGCCGTAAAGGTATAATAGTACTGCTTCCATTCCTTGCTCAAGGCAATCATCTTCCGGTTATTAAGACGAGTTGTCCAGGTGGAGCGCAAAAATTGAGTGGCTCCGATAAAAGCCTGCACCGGGGCATCGGCACATTTCGCCCAGAAGGAAAACGTGTATTCGCCCGGCGCCAGGTCATTGATTTCCAGAGCGCTTAATTCGCCATTTTTGCTCATGGCCAGGCTGCGTTTTCCGGAAAAAGTCTGTTCCGAGCTCCAGGCAAAATTCATTCTGTCATAATTCCCCAGTGTAAAACTGCTCCAGGTGCCGTAGGTCATGGAGCGATACTCGGTTTCCACATCCGCATCTCCGCGAAGCAGGTTATGCGAAGCTGCAAATGCTTGTCTTGCCAGCAATAAAAGCAAGAAACAGGATATCCGACCGATGCCAATAATGAATTTGTTCATGTTAGAACCTCCAGGGCATTATTTTAGGATTCTGCTCATGGACGAAATCGTTGGTGAGCAGGAATTATTCTGTGGCATTTTTTGCAAGCTGTATATTCCAGGGGAGCTTTTTTGACAAGTTGCGGGGGTTGGCGCAATCACGTTCTGAATCGGGAATGGGCTGACATTGCCACCTACACAAAGGATGGAGATGGTATTTTGACTATGTGCATTTATAGTGTTCCTTACTCTCTTTTATCTTATTCCTGATTTTGCAAAAAAATACCATGCTCATGACGAAAGCTAAACAGTTATGTTTGTCCTCTTAAAATTACTTCCTGCTTCCTCAAAAATCCGCATGGCAATATGGGCATTCGGTTACATTGTCAGGAAGTCCGTTTGGAAAAATAAGTGAGGTGCCTGTTTTTGAATAATTTGGGTCTATAAACAAATAGGAGAGATTAGCATTGCAGCGATAGCATTTCAGCTTTTTTATTTTCAAAAATGCAATCACTTCTCCGATTACGCCCAGAAGCGCAAATAGTAAGAATATAGGGAGAAGCGCAACTAGTTCGAAGACAGCGCAAATAAGAAAAAACGAACATGAAATGACAATCGTAAACAGAGAGACAATCTGCATTTTTCTCAGAGGAGAAACGTAACTTTTACATTTTTCTCTAAAAGTTCCTGGTGAAGCATCATTTGAGTTCAAGGTTTTCCTCCTTCTCTAAAGCAGTATTGACATCGCGAGATATAGGCAGATGAACCCCTACTTTTAGTTACACCCTAAGAATCTGGGTTCATCAGTGAAATCTGCGGATAAAACAAATCACTGAAGGCTTCGAAGATAAGTTTTTCGAAATGAGCTGGCCAAGTCGACGTTTATTTTGTGGTTACATCTTCAGTCTCGGCATATTGAATTTGCTCCACAATGGTTGTTCGCGCCCAATCGACCATTTCCATGCTTGCGGCAGCAACGGTGATGATCAACGCATGATATTGCCTGGAGTTCTTTTTATCCTGCTCCTTGAGCATACAGGTCAGAAATAACGGAAAATTCGGATCATCATATTGTTGAAGCACTCCGTCGCCCTTGGGAAAATCATAACTCTGCAACTCCTTTATTGTCTTTGCATCGCCCGAACCTATATCTTTAACCGACAGCGGTGACGCATTGGCGTCTCCTCCTTCTTTCAGTTGAAATGTAAGCGGTGAAAACTCCATGAGGATTCCAGGGAACTCAATTTTGAATCCACTGGATGGATCGAAAACATACGGCGTAGAGCCAGGCATAACGATCTCCCACGGTTCAACTTGATAACAGATCGGGAACTTCCGAAAACCAACCGATGGGAAACGCTCGTCGTTGGCTACATTTACCAGCTCTATTTCCGGACGCTCCAAAAGAACGCAAAGTTCATGGTAGGCTTTTTGGGGAAATGGCAACGTCGGGTCAAGCTTGGCCGCAATCTCCAATTCTTCCGCAATTTCATTGCCTAATTTACGGTCGGCATCGTCAGTGGTAAAACGAAAGTCGCACCATAGTTTATTCATGGCTAAATTCCGGTAGTGGAGCGCATCACGACAGGCATTGGGAAGCAGCAAAAAAAAGTCGTCCGCCGCCTGCGGAACATTTTGCTCCATCTCCCGCAACTGCTCTAAACGATAAAATCCACTTGGCGCAACCACACCGGGAAGTGAATCCTTCGGCTTGTATTTGTCCATTGCCCAACAAAGATAATGATCAGTAGGCTCGGATTTCTCCTGATGATTTTGAGTGCTCCTCTGATGCGTTTGCGTAGCAGTCTGAAGCAGCAGACCGAACCATTCCACAAAAGAGCGTTTCAATTTACTGAAATCCCGGTCAGTGAAATAGCCTGTTTCGTCATTGATCGTAAGTTCCAATCCGGCTTTTTCTGCTAAGCGCTCGCAAAAATTAATCGCCATCACGTGAAAACCCGGCCCGAATATGGTCGTCGTTACAGAATCAGCCCAAAGGCAATCTTTCTGCAAGGCGAAATAAAACACTGCTTCACCGCCGAAGCTGACTTGCATCAATCCTACGTCGATAAAGACCAATGCGGTAAAGGTCGACTGCGAAGGCGACCGGAGACCGGCTTGCACGGCCAGATCAGGAATGCCGAAATCCTCATTTAGGATTTCCCGGAGCGCATTCATGACAACGTCCAAATTCAGCTTGCGCGGAAAAATCCCCAGTATTCTTTTCGTCGCCAATTTCGCTTCAAATCCCAATGCCATACCTATCTCTCCCGATGATAACGTAAGCGCTTGGCCAGCTCATATTCCCGGATGTGCTTTGCGTAATTACATTAACCCAACTTTCGGCATTTGGCGATATAGATACACTGAATAACGCCAAAATCTTTTTTGCCTCCGTCGCGTCGGGCGCGGGAGCCATGCGATCTGCCGACAGGATTCGTCAAATCAATGCCGAGCGTCTGACTGACAAAGCGGTCGCTTCTTGCCGTTCTGCCCGCGCTGGCAAACACACAAAAGGCGCGGGCGGAAGCCCATATACCGCTTCCGCCCGCGCCATTTTCTGCGAACTGGCACGACTGCGCCATGAACGGCGTCAGCCGCGCCGCCTTCTCATTGCCAGAACCAGGCCGCGCTGCCTGCCGGCAGCTTCTCTCCGGGCTGGATCAGGACGAATACGCATCCATTCCAAGCCCAGACCTGCACGCCATCAGGCACGACATAATCCTCTGTCGGCGGGCCAGTCATAACCCAGGTATTGTCAATGAGTCGCGGTGCCCAGCCTGGCTGGCCAAAGCGCTTCTGGCCTTTCAGGGCAACAACCACTTCGCTGTCTCGGTTGAAGACCCAGAAGGACTCGCCGTAGCCGGGCTGGCGTCCCCGCTGGATTTGCATGGTCGAAGCCTTGAACGCCATCACGCCCAAGCCAGCCCAGGCAGCGAGTGACTCGTCGGTCAGATGGTCGAGGCTCATCACCGTCATGCTCCAGCCGATGGGGATGACTTGGACATTATGCCGGATTTCAGCCTCGACATCATCGGCAAAGTTGAATTCATAATTGCCATCGTCATTGCCGGTGATAGTGCTGCCAAGGATGGCGACCCGTCGGAGTCCAGGCTCGGGCGCCTCGAATGCCGCCTGCGGCTCCGTCACCGTGATCGTCCCCTGGTCAGCGAGGACTAATTCAGCCGTGAAATCCAGCAGCGTGACGATGGCGGCCGTTGTACCGTCGTACTCCTTGTCCTCCGCCGTGAATCCAACCGTAATCGGCTTGGGCGTAATGGAAGCCGTCACATTGTCGGCGAAGTCGATGGCATAGTTGCCGTCGTCATTGCCGGTCACCGTGAAGTCGTCATCAATGGTTACGCCCCAGACGCCGACCTTGCTTTCAGCGAAGCGCGCCGTGGCAGCCACTTCCAGGGCGTCGCCATCGATGAGGCCGGGGAAGGCGAAGTCTCGTACCGTCGTGACCGCAGTGCCGTCGTAGACCTTATCGTCCGCCGAGAAGCCGACCGTAATCGCCTTGGGCGTGATGGAAGCCGTCACATTGTCGGCGAAGTTGATTTGGTAGTTGTCCTCGTCATTGCCGGTCACGGTGAAGTCGTCGATGGTCACAAGCCAAGCGCCGACCTTGCTTTCAGCGAAGCTGGCCGTGGCGGCAGCCATCGCCATGGCGTCGCCGTCGATGACGCCAGGGAAGACGAAGTCCCGCACCGTCGCGGCTGTATTCCCATCGTAGACCTTGTCGTCTGCCGTGAACCCGACCGTAATCGCCTTGGGCGTGATGGAAGCCTGCACTCCGGCAAAAGCGATTGTGTAGTTGCCATCGTCATTGCCAGTCACGGCATAGCCGTCGTCAATGGTCACGGCCCATTTGCCGACCTTGCTTTCAGCGAAGTGCGCTGTGGCGGCCGCCATTTCCAGGGCGTCGCCGTCGACCAGGTTTGTGAAGGCGAAGCCATGCACGGTGGCATTGCGGGCGCCGTCGTAGACCTTATCGTCCGCCGTAAAGGTCACTTCGGTTGTCCGCGCCTTGATTTGTGCGGTCACTTCAGCGAAAGCCAAGGCATAGTTGCCCTCGTCATTGCCGGTCACGGTGAATCCGTCGTCAATGGTCACTGCCCAGGCGCCGACCTTGCTTTCGGCGAAGCTGGCCGTAGCGGCCTCCATTGCCAGGGCGTCGCCTTCGATGACGCCGGGGAAGACGAAGTCATGGACCGTCGCTGCGGTCGTGCCATCGTAGACCTTGTCGTCCGCCGTGAAACCGACCGTAATCGCCTTGGGCGTGATGGAGGCCGTTACATCTCCAGCGAAGTCGATTTCGTAGTTGCCATGGTCATTGCCGGTAATGGTGAAGCCGTCGTCGATGGTCACGACCCAGGCGCCGACCTTGCTTTCAGCGAAACTCGCCGTAACGTTCGCTATTCCCAGGGCGTCGCCTTCGATGACGCCAGGGAAGACGAAGTCCCGCACCGTCGCGGCGGTGCTGCCGTCGTAGACCTTGTCATCCGCCGTGAAGCCGACTGTAATCGCCTTGGGCCAGACATCGGCCTGGCCGGTCGCCATGCGGAGCAGGTACAGATCCACGTCCGCGCCGGTCAGCTCCGCGCCGGTCAAGGTCACCGGCTTGTGCAGTCCACAGTGCGGCGTGGCGAAGGTGTATGCGCCATTCGCGTCAGTGACTCCTATCTCATGTCCCGCCACCTGCCCCTGGCCGACCAGGTCGCCGGTGCGACCGGCTATCGTAGTTCCGTCATAGACCCGGCTGGTGCCAGTGAACTTCACGTCATAGTATTTCCGGTAGGACACCAGGTCAACCCAGCCGCAATTCTGGCCGGCAGGAGCGACATGGCCGCGGGAATACGTCCAGGTCAGAACCTGGTCGCCAATGCCGGTGATCGGCATTTCCACGACGTCCCAGTCGTCACTCACGCCGCTGATAGTCCGCTGCACCGCGCCGTTGATCGCAAAGGCGAGCACATCGCTGCCAGCGGCTGACGACACTTTCCAGCTGAAGCTCAGGACGCCCGGGCCAGGCACGACCAGGCTCAGGACGCTGGCTTCGCCATTGCCGATCACGCCCGAACGCACGGACTGGCGCGGCTCAGCGTCCGGCGCGTCGGCGCTGACCTGCTCATCCACTATCCAATAGGCGTCGCCGGCGCTGTCAAAGTCTGTCCAGCCGCTGTTGGCTGCCAGGGCCAGAGCCAGCTTCTCGGCCGGGGTGAGCGGATACAGCATCTTCCAGGCAGCATTGCACGCACCGGCGCCAGGCAGGCCGGATGTCTCCTTCTTCAACACACTCAGGTCAAGCCGCAGCAGATGTATCCCGGAAACCCTCGTGCAGTCGCTCAGACCCTCAATCAGATATTCGCGGTCCTTGCCCGGCGCCGGTGTGATGTTCAGGTCGGACAAGTCCACGCCCGCCGCGCTGCCGTTGACCGTCAGGCTCAAGCCAGCCCGGATTTGGGCGGCATTTAGGATCGGAGCGCTGAACAGCAGGCGGGTCACGGCCGGAGACACGGTCGGCAAATCAATGAACTGCGCTGACAGCGGAATCGCGTCAATGAAGATATTCAGGCTGTCTTCCCTGCTGTTGCCGGCTGCGTCCGTCATCCGCACAGTCAGAGTGATGGCGCCATCGACCGGCAAGGTGATCGGAATGTTCAGCGCCGTCACGCCAGCAGCGAATTGCCGACTGGTCAACAGGGCGCTGGCAGTGGCGCCGGTCATCCGATAGAGGATGTCCACCTTCAGGCCGCCTTCGGGCAAAACGCCAACAACGGTCTTGTTGCGACCCCAGGTCACGCCGTCATTATCTGAAATGCCATCATCGACCTTGATGTGCAATCCGTCGACGTGCCCAGGCGGGGTGGTGTCAACCGTCCAAGTGATTTCCTTAGTGGCGTCGCTGGCATTGCCGCCCAGGTCGCGGACTCCGGAGGCGGCGGCGTCAAAGCGCAGCCGATAGACGCCATCACCCCGGGTGTAGGCGTCGATTCCGGCAAAGCTGAATTGGCCAGGCCATTCGCCGATGCTGACGACGACGTTCTCGCCGAGCGGGACGGCCTGGCCGTCCCGGGTGAGAGTCAGCCCATTCCGGTTCACACTGGCCGCCTCGACCGCGCCGTTGAAGTCGATGTCCACTCGGTATTCGCCTTCCTGCATGCCGTCGACAACGACTTTCGCCATGCGGGCGATGGCGACGCCGCCATACGCGGCCGTGCTCTTCACCCACATCGCCTGCTTGCCAACCTGCCCTGCGGCCCCCTGCCGGTTGGTGATGCCGGCGGCCTGGACGGTCAGGACGTAGAAGCCGTCCTCCATGGTCAACGCGCCCAGGTTGCCGATGCGGTACTGGTAGATTTTGTTGACGTCGTCCTCGGCCACTTTCTCAAAGGTCAGGCTCCCCAGAGCTTGCTGGCTGGTCAGCTGCCCCTCCCGGCGCAAAGTCACGTCCGCAGCGGTGAATGTACTGAGGCGGATGCCGTCGCTGAAGAACACATCGACGTACGGTAAAGCCGTGGGCACGACATAGCTGTCAATGCCGCCGAAGCTGACGACCTCCAAGGTGACTTCAGCCTTTTTCCGCAGCGTGACCACGTAGTCGTGCGCGTCGCCGTCCGGAAAATAGTCAAACAAATGCAGTCGCGTCTCATAGACCGGGTCGGCGCCATCCGGCAGGGTTCGGTCAGTCAGCCAGCAGTTGCGGAATGGGATGTCCTCGGCGCCGCGGGCGGTGCTGACGATCTCATAGCCGGCGAGAACCTCATGCGGGATGTTGACATAGAACCAGGCGCTGCCGCTCTGGGGCGTCACCGTGAACGAATACGTCGGCGGGTCGGCCGGGTCTTCCGAGCCGGCCGCAAAAACCTGGCCGCTGACCGTGCAGTCGTCGTACACATCAACCGGCACAGGCTCGGCGCCGTTGGCGAAATTCCTGCCTATCCAGAGAGTGTCGGGCGCATCCTTTGGGTCGGAGATATCGTTGACCAGGAAGGCGGTGTTGCCCTCAAGGTCCTGCCCGGAACGATGCAGTTCATGGATGTCGACGCCGTCAATCAGGCAGAGGTCCGGATTGCCGTTGCTGGTCAGGTGCGTGTACGTGGCGCTCATGCCGACGAAGTGCCCTTGCAGCGACGCAGTCATCCACCATTGCGCCAGGCCATGTTCGCCGGCCTTGATGGTGCCGAGGTTGACCTGCCCCAGCGGCGCGGAATTCGGCTGGCCGTTGAGTGTTGACTCAGTCAGATCGTAGTCCCACAGGGCAAAGTCAATCAGCAGGCCCTTGTCATTGCCGGTGATTTCCGGCTGGCCGGAGTCAATGCGGAAATTCTTGGCGTCGCCGTAGCCGGGATTGTAGACCAGGACGGACAATTCAGCCGGGTAGCACGGCTCGATGGCCTCGGTCAGGGGATCGTCGCCCAGAATGTCTCGCTGCAGGAAGTAGTGCATCTGCAAGCGCGGCCCGGGGAACACCTCAAGGGGCACGGCGGTCAGCTCGATCGTCGCCGTCTCGTCCGAGAAGGGGTTGGTGTAGGACAGGATGCCGCCGAAGAAATACGTCTTGCTCGTCACCGGCGCGGCGGCGTTTTCGGGGATGAACCGCACTGTCGCGCTGCCGGTCTTCTTGGGGCCGAGGACGCCGCCGCCGTCGATCGCCGTCAACTCGACGAACCGCTCCGGCAACTCACTGATGTCAAACAAGTCGGTGCAGTCCTTGCCAAAGGCGTCGGTCACCACCAGTTGCAGTCGGACATTCGTCATGTCCTTGTTTTCATGGCCGTTGAACAGCGTCAGCGTGCCCTCGAAAGCCTCCCTAGTCAGGGACACGGTCTGCGAAATCTTGATGGTCACCTGGGCGCAGACGGAGCTGGTGCCCTTGAGTTCCGCTTCCATGTCCTTGGTGACCTTGAGGTACAGATCCTCGACCGATGCATAGCCCAGGACTCTGGCCTCATCCTCGCAGCGGGCCATTTCCCGGGAAAGGTCGTAGAGACGCTTCAGGCTGAGGTAGTCAGCCGGGTTCGCGCCCTCCGGATAGTCCGGGAAGGCGTCCAGGCTGCATGTCTCCCAATAGGCCACGGAGCGGTTCCAGCGCGCTGCAAAAGCATCCAGGTCGGCCGGCTCGATGCCCTCCGGCAGCACGGTCAGCAGCGTGGTCTTCTGCGCATCGCTGACCTGGACGGCGATGCCGTTGGGCAGCGCCAAGAACAGGAAGGCGTTGAAGAACGTCGTAGTGGCTTCCGGGTCGGCGTTGCCCCAGCAGGGCGCACCGTAGATTTCCTGGAAATACGCCACGTGCTGCTCAGCCAGATCAACGACAACCTGGAGCTTGTTCTGCGAGTCGACCAGCCATTGCGGCTTGTGGATATTCTCATCAGAGCGGACGCCAATATTGAGGGCGACGTCACAGGCGGTGGACAAGCCGAGTAGGCAAGCGGCTATGGTGGCGCCGGGATGGAAGCATGCGGCCACGTTGAGGACGCAATTAAGGCCGGCGGTGGTCCAGGAATAGGCGGTGCTGCTGCCGACGGCGGCTTTCATCCCCGCCAGGCAGTCAGCGATGCCAGCGGCGCAACCTAAACCGGGGACAAAAGCGATGAGGCACTTGGCCAGGGCGATGGTCAGGCCATTGGTGCAGGGCATGCAGTCGGAGTCGCTCGCGGGCGCGGGCGGCACGGGCGGCGTCGTGATACGCGCCAACTTGTCGGAGCCGCCGCCAACTGGGCCTGGCCCGCAGTCAAGTACCAAGCCGCCAAGCAAGCCGTAGACGATCCCGCCGCCGTGGTTGCCGCAGTTCGTGCCTTCGACGGAAAATACCTTGCCGACCCGATGCCACTTGCGGTCAAAGCCGCATTCCCAAGACCAGAGAGTAAAAGAATAGCCCAGGCAGTCGTCGTCGTCGGAGCGGGTCGGCACCACCCCGGTGGCCACTACTGGGATGGTGATCGACTGCTGCGGCAGCAGGCTGTAGGTCCCCTTGGGGTAATTGAAGGCGAAGGCGCATTGCGGGCTGTTGAACACCTCTGGCAGCGTGAACTCGACGTCGTCGGCGCGGATTAGTCCCTTGTTGATAAGAATCACGCTGAAGGCATGCGTCTCGCCCGGCCGCAGGAACGGCATCTTGGACGGCATGATCGTCTCCACCACCGGCATCGGGACATTCGTCTCATAGACGATGTTCAGTTCGATTTCGTAGCGGTCTTCGATCTCCACCCGGACCACGTCCCAGGAATAGGTGATGGCCTGGTAGTCCAGGAACGCCTCCAGGGTAGTTTCCCGGCCCGGCTGAATCTCGACTGTGTTCGTGTATTCGGCGTGCTTTTCCTTGCTGACTGTGACCTTGCATAGGCCGACCGGCAGCCCTTCCAGGGTGACCTTGCCGTTGGCCAGGGTGACGCCGCGGGCCAGCTCCTGGTTGGTGTAGGGATTGCGCACCACCACCAGGGCGCCCTCAAGATGCGGCGCATGGGCTTCATAATATGTGTAGTCGTCAATGGCGTCCACAGTCAGGCGGCCGGTTCCCTCCGCCACTGCCGTCGCCCGGAACGGCAGCGTCGCGCCGGCAAGGGCGTTGGGCGCGTTGATCGCCACAGCGCCGCTCAGCGGGGCGTTCAGCGGTGTGTTGGCGTCTGCAGTCAAGGTAAGCAGGAACGACGTCGACTGGCCTGGTTGAATGCTGGCCAGGGTGTTGCTGCCGACCAGCTTCATCCAGGTCAGGCTGGGGACGGAAACCGTGATCGGCCCGGTCTCGTCCGCCCCCTCGTTGAGGATGACCACTTCGATGTTGCGAGGCGTCCCGCGGTTGTTCTGCGGGTCCAGCTGCATGGTCACATCCAGCGCGGTCGGCGCCAGCGCCAGCCTGGCGTAGCGCGGCTTGGCGTGGAAGTAGGCGGGAATGTCAAGCGCGGCGCCTTCGTCCGTGGTGACCCTGACGGTGAAGTACTGGTAGTTTCTGCCCTCGGTCGGCGCCGTGCCCTTGACCGTGAACATGACCGTGCGCATGGTGTTGCCTGGCAGTTCATCCAAAATCAGGTCGGTTCCGGCGTCGTTCCAAGTCACCTCGCAGTTGGCCGGCGCGTTCACGAGCTGGGCGCGCAGATTGGACAGCGGCGCGGGGCTGCAATTGCTCAGCTGCAACAAGCTGGCATTGACGTCGTTCATGGTGACGCCCCATTGGACATACTTGGTGGAGGAGTTCTCGCCGCAGACGCTCTTGACAAAGCGCAGCCCGAGGATGTCGAATTCGTCCTGCGCAGCCGTGCTTCCCAGGCCGGGATAGCAGGCGCCGACGATGACATGGCCGGCTTCGCTGGGCAGCGGCGTGAAGTCAATCTCGAAACGGCCTTCAGCATCGCTGGTCGCCGGCAGAATCCGTCGCACGCCGTTGACGATGACGTACACGTCCGCTCCGACCTGGCCGATCGGAACGTCCGAATCAAGCCGCAAGGTGCGGCCGGCCAATGCCACCGGCTGCCCCATCAGGGACGTGACCTGGGCCGGGTCAGCCAGCTCCACGGTCGCCCGATACGATGCATTCACGGTGAACTTCTCCGACCAGGTAGTATTATTGAGCTGGCTGACTTCACGCAGGGTGCTGTGCTGGTTGACGACGACGGCGAAGCGCCAGTTGGCGCCAGGCGCCATCTCGAGCGGAATGTTGAGGCGCAGACTGGCGCTCTGGCCGACCTCCAGGCCGCCGATGTAGTTGGTCTCGAGGATTCGATTCCGCTCGTTGAGCATGTCGTTGGCGCTGGCATGGACGGCGAGCGGGATGTTGCCGGCCATAGCCATCCGGCCCTGGTTCTTCAAGGTCAATTCCAGTTCATAGACGTCGCCGGCGGACAGCGGCTCGGCCGGCGTGGCCACCGAGGTGACCACGTAATCCGGGAAGCTGAGGTCGCTGACCACGACCCAGCAGGAGCCTGGTGTGTACTTGACTCCTGGCTCGTCCGGCGGCGCGGCCTTGGTGTCGGCATAGACGGAGATGAGCTGGTTGCCGTCTTCCACGCCGTCATCCAGGGTGGCGATGTCCACGGTCACTTGGAGTTCGCCGGCCGGTATCTCGACTTCGATCACGGACTCGCCGTTCTGGCGGAACTGGAATTCGCTGTTGTCCGACACGCCGTCCACAAGTGCTGACAGCCTCACAGCGATGGCCGGGAGGCCGTCGCCAGTGCGGTCGTTGCGGCGGACGGTCAAGGCGTTCGGATACAGCTTCTCGTTGTCCGGGGGCAAGGGTTCCTGCATGGTGGAGGGGTTGACCGTCACCTGCAAGGCCGGGCCGTCATTGTCGTAAACCGCCAGTTCAGCGAAGATTTCCGCGCCCGAGCTCGGGGTGCCATCGCAATTGCAGCTTGAGGGGACGGAGACCCGGCCATTCAGGCGGATCACTCGGCCGCGGCCCAGCGTCACGCCGTCTTCCGCCAGAATCTCCGTATTCTCGCGCAAGTCATTGTCTATCACCCCGACCATGAACTGGACGCTTTCGCGCTCGGTCGGAATGGTGATCGAGGATGGGAAGATAAGCGCGTCAGCCTCGCTGGAAGTAAAGGCCACGGTGACGCTTTCGCGGCGGTCGGTCTCCCCGCCGGGGACGCGCGGCAGGCGGCGCAGCGTCGCCACGGTCGCGGAGGGGCCGGCGCCTTCCGAGGCCTCGCCCGGCGAAAAGCTCAATTCCAGGTCTGGAATGTACTTGCGGTATTTGCCGGTGAAGCTGTGGCGTTGATTGGCGGCGACGGTGACGGTCGCGCCTTCGCCCTGGTCTAGGATCAGGACGCTCGGGCGGTGCCAAGTCTCAAAGCCCGATTCGTCCACAACCGGCGAGAATTCAATTTCATACTCGCCCTGCTCCAGGACGACGGAGGCGCCGCTGCCCAGCCATTCTCCTCCGCCCGGGTAGCCGGTCTGCGGATTGGCCTTGACGCGCCACTTAGCGCCGAGATTATTGGGATTGAGCCAGCCGAC
Organism: Lentisphaerae bacterium ADurb.Bin082; assembly: GCA_002070945.1. Classification (GTDB taxonomy): domain Bacteria; phylum Verrucomicrobiota; class Lentisphaeria; order Oligosphaerales; family Oligosphaeraceae; genus JAAZKI01. The sequence goes on along the minus strand of MWEG01000068.1, from coordinate 6,839 downwards.
CAGGGTGCCGGTAGTAATCTTACTGTACTGGAAATCCCAAACCAGGTTCTGCTGCGGCAGCACCGTGCGGGTCTGACCGTGCTCAGGCGGCAGCTGCCAGCCATACTGCCCGTAGAACTGCAAGAGGCAGTCCCTGCCAGCGTCACTCTCGACGTCGAAGACAACCTTCTGGCCGCTGGCCAGCCAGGCTGTCCAGGGGAATCCCCAGAGCATGGTCGGGGGCTGTTCGCCGGGAGTGCTGGAAGTCAAATTGACGGTGACGCTCGAGGTGCGCACGAATTCGGCCACATACTCCGCTGCGCCCTCGGCCACTTGTAGATTGCGCACGGCCGAGGTCGAGCCGTCGTTCCAGCGCACAAAGCGGGCATTCGGCTTAGGCGTCGCCGTGATCTGAATCCACTTGCCGGCATGGAAGTTCGGCCCGGACTGGGCAGGCGCGCCTTCGTAGACCATGGCGACCTCGCCCCAGGCCTCCTGGCCGGGCTTGACGCTGCAATGGATCGTGGCGCGCTGTGCAAACACGGCCGTGAAGGTACGGGAATTGTCAATCGTCATGTCTGTGACAACAGGATTCTTAGAGCCGTCCCAGGCCCAGCGCACAAAATCGCAGCCGACGTTGGCGATAGCCTTATAGGAAATCTTGACGCCGACGTCAACCACGGCTGAATAGGCGCCGGTGTCGGGGTTGAGGGTAAATTCGGCGCCGCCGTCATTCGTGATGGCGACCGTGCCGAGCTGCTGCTGGCCCGGCTGCGGCTGCACGACGACGTTGCAGACGCGCACGAACATGGCCTGCAAGCTGATGCGGTTGTCGACGATGTCGCCCACGGTGAGGACGCGGACGGCCGGCTTGGCCTCGTCGTCAAGCCAGCGGTCAAACCGGTAGCCGTTGTAGGGAACCGCAGCGACCGTCACCGGAAATTCCGAATACAGCTTCTGCCCGGTGCCGGTGAAGGCGCCGCCGCCGACCGGGGCCGAGGCCGATACGCTGATCACCGGCTGGTACAGGGCCGTGAACTCCAGGTCGTCGACGCCGACGTTGTGGATGGTGCGGCTGGGCTCCGTGCTGCCGTTGTCCTCCCATTTGACGAATCTGTAGCCATAAAGGGCTGTGGCCGTGATGGTCAGGTCTGTGCCCACATCAGGGGTGTAGACCTTGGCGACGCCGCCGCCAGGTTCGCCGGTGGTGGTGATCTTGGCTTTCAGGTTGACTGTGCCGGTTTTGACGAACCGGGCAATGTAGGCGTTGTCCCCAGACTTAATGGAGACGGTGCGGTGCGGGCTGGCGCTGTCATTGTCCAGCCATTTGACAAAACGGTTGCTTGGGTCAGGGATGGCCTGGATGCCGACTTGTGCGCCGATGTCATGGAGCTGGCCTGGCTGGTAGTCCTGCCCGTTGACTTGGAACTTACCAGTGCCGTTGCCGTCCGGATCGACGTGCAGGGTCAGGAGCGCCTGGGCGATAAACGACGCCGTGAACAGGTAGGACGGATAGTCCCCGATGGTCTCTGTCATCTCGGGCGCAGAGCTGTTTTTGCTATTGCCGCCAAACTGCCAGCTCCATCGCTCGAACCGGTTGGCGCCCACGTGCGTGGCCTTGAGCCAGACCTTCGAACCAATGTCGATATACGCGCTTCCGTTCTCATCAAGGATGATCTCCTCGCCAGCGCCATCGTTCTTCCGCACTTGCAGCAGGCCGTAGTTTTCCTGGCCGACGGCAGCCCGTACCACTATGCGCGCCTGCTTGTAGAACGTCGCCTGCGGAGCAAAGCGCTTGGCCTGATCCCAGTCGAGAGTGACCGTCAAGTCAGAGCCATTGACCTGGAAGGCAACGACCGTCCCCTGGTCAAACTGCCATCCGGCGAAACGGTACGATTCCGGATACGCGACGCTGATGGTATAGGTGATGGTTCCGTCGGCATTGAGTTCGGTCAGAAGTCCCTTGCCGCTGGTGAACGTGATTTCGCTGGCATCGCCGGTGTTGGCGACATGGGCCTGCGGCGCGGAATCAATGCACCGGGTGAAATTGCCTTGCAGGGCGATGTCCTGGCTGCAGACGACCGAGCGGTCAATGTCCGTGACACCGTCGCTCCAGCCGGTGAAGACATACCCGTCCAAAGCCGCTGGCCAGAATTTGAGCACGGAGTCCTTGGCGGCCTGGCGACTCTCGGTGTAGGCACCCTGCGCGTAACCAGGCCGCGGAGGCCACACGCCGCCTTCGCCGAGGGTGACCTGGACCTGGACCGCTGGCGCAAACACGGCCTTGAAGTCATTTTCGGCCTGGTCGCCATCCTCGTCAGCAAAGATTTGGAAATTCGATTGCTGGGCAGTGCTGCACTGCACGTATTTGCCGACGCCAAGGTCATAGCGCTGCCATTCCACGAATATATAGCTCGGCGATGGCTCGGCTTGGAACTGCACCCACTTGTCGACCAGCATGCGCTCAGTTCCGAGGAAGGGCCGCCACTCGTTGGGTTGAGCCAGTCGATAGCTGACTGCGCCGGCGCCGGGCGGCTCGACCGTCACTTTGGGCGTGGCCTTGGGAACCCAGACTATGAAGCGATCCAGCTTCAGGAGGCTGATGCCGGGCCAGGACGCCTCGTTGTCGCGAAACGAAAGCGTGCCAGACAGCCAGCCGCCGAGGGTCACATCAATTTCCGCAGTCTGCCAGTCTTCTTGAGGCCCGCGAGCCGACCAGTCATCATGCTGCTCATTCAGGTGGAAATCCAACACGCCAGCGTCATTGCCGCCTGGGTTGGCCAAGGTTGAGACCAGGCGCCATTGGAAGCGGAGTGCGTCCGGCAAATCATTTTCCGAATAACGGACATAGACGTCAAGAACCGCCTGCTCGTCAGATTGTTCCGGATATGGCCCGGCCTGCAGGTAGCGGTTGCCATTGACTTCCTCGATGACCTGCCACCTGGCCGGGTCGCGGAGCACGAAGATCGCGTCAAAGCAATCCAGTACCTCGCTGAGTTCCTTGGCGTTGCGGAAGGTGACGCTAGCGACGCCGCTGCAGGGTTCGTCGTCCCGGAAGACGCGGGCGCTGACTATGATGTCACCGCCGGCGTCATCAAGTTCGACGGGGACGCCCTCGTACAGCAGGCCAGGGTCAGCTGCCGTCGGCACGGCGCCGCCCACGGCATAGCGGATGTCCAGGTATGGGTCGTCGTTGGCGGCCATGGTGAGCTGGAAGGCCTGGTTGAAGTACATGAACGCTGGCTCCGGCATGTCGCCGCGGTGGAAAGTCGGCGGCTCGACCTGCTCGCCGCTGATCGCAAACGTCCTCAGGCCGCGGTAGGTGCCGCCGTCGACCCATCCAAGCTGTCCCTGCTCAAAGATGATGGCGGCCTGGCTTCCCAAGTCGCCGCTGCCGGCGGGCTGCGGCCCCAGGAACACGACATGGCGCAAATCGTCACAATCGGCAAACACGCCCTCGCCCAGCGTCGTCACCGACGCCGGAATGACGACTTCGTCCAACCCGAAGCAGCCGCTGAAGGCGTAGTTCCCGATGTCCGTGACCGTGGGTGGGATGGACAGGGACTCAAGCTCGAGTCCTACGAAGGCGCGGCTGCCGATGCCGGTGACGGGAAGCCCGCCCAGCTCATCGGGGATTTCCAAGGCCGCCGGGACCTGGTCGTCGGTGAAAGCAATGACCGTGGCGCTGCCGCCGCCCGGGTTGACGACATAGCCGAAAGCGCCATCCTGGTTCATGAATTGAATCTGGTCGATGTACACCGACACGCCCGTGGCAGCCGGGCCGCTGAAGCCCCAGCCGACCTGGAAATCGCCTTCCGGGATGACAACCGCGCGCTTGACCCAAGTCTTAGGATACTCGTAATATTCAGCGACGGTTAGGAAAGGAATGGGACCTTCTAGCTTGAAGCCATGCCAGAGAGAACCGGTCGGATCGATTTCGCCAAAGTTAATGGCGCCTTCCCGATCCATATAAAACCAGAACGAGAGTACTCCCGGGCCAGTGACCTGGGCCAGCAGCTTTGTGATCTTTTTTGGGTTGCCATCAGGACCGCCACGGTCGACATGCAGCGAGGTGCCGCCGACTACAGACTGGGTGTCGCTGACGCTCCAATACTTCAGGTCTTCCAAGGTGAAATCCAGGGTATAATTGTCAATGGCGGCGGCATACTCGTTCCTGCGCATGTATTTCCTGGCCACCGTGCCTGAGCAGCGGCTAAAGACAGGACCGGCGCGCCTGCCACAGTCGAAGCGGATGGCGTGGATTCGGAATTCGGCGCTCTCGGTCAAGGTGTACGTCCATTGCGCGGCGCCGTCGACAGCGAGGAAATCGCCGTTGCTTTCGCCGGGCATCAAAATCATCCAGTCGACGCTTACGCCATCGTCATCCAAACGCTCGACCAGTAATTCGTCACACGGCAAAGGCTCATGCAGCGTGAACGTCACCACCACGCTGTCGAGGAACGTAGGCTTATTTGTCGGCGTGGAAATTTCCGGCATCGGGAGCGGCTCGCCGGCAAGGGATTCGGTCTGGTAGCCGTAGAACCGCCCCGCCTCGTCCAGAGTACCTGCCCAGTCTGCCTGGTACTCGTCTTGATAGACGACCCAGGCGTTGTCAAGGCTCCCTGGAGCGCTGGTCATTCCCACCTCAACTGCTGGCGGCGGCCCCATGAAAAAAATGACCGCGTCGTTGCAGAAGTCAAAAACCAGGCGGCCCAGCGATGTCACGCTGGCGGGGATGCGGATGGACGGAAGGTCGACGGGGTTCTTCGAGGACCCTGCCAGCATGTTTCTCGGCAGAGCCGTAATGCCATCGGGGAGAATGCACTCGCGCAGGCGGTAATTGTCTGCAAAGCACGCATCGCCCAGCAAAATGTCGTTCTCGTCGCGCTCAGCAAACACGATGCTGGTCAAGCCGCATGATCGGAACGCATCGTTGCCGATTTCCTCGACGGTCGCGGGAATGACGACCGATTGCAGCGCCCCGCAGAACTCAAAGGCGGCCCCGGGGATGGCCCGCAGCTCCGGCGGAAACTCGATTTGCTCCAAGCCGGTTTTCCAAAAGGCCGCTTCGCCGAGTTCGGTCAAGCCTGCCGGCAAGGTCACCTGCTTCAAATTCTGACACACGAGAAACGCACTCGCCCCGATGTATTGCAGAGTCGAGGGCAGGGTCACCGAAGACACGATGCTGAACGCAAAGGCACCCGCCTCGATGCGCTGCACCCCCTCGGGCAAAACCACGGTCGTGAGGTTATTAGTGTATTTAAATTTGAAGATAAAGGCATTTGCGCCGATGACGGTGACCGGCTTTCCTGCAACCGTCGCCGGGACGCTTATTTCGGCGGCATGGCCGCAGTATGCCCAAACCGCATAGCTGTCGCCGTCTTCATTGAGCTGGAACACATATCCCTGCTCGTCGGCAGGATGCCAGCGCACCTCGTCAAGCAGGAAATAATGCTCGGTTTGGCCGGGCTGGCTGCCTGATTTCCTGTTGTCAAAGCGCCACATCACCGTGGTCTGTTCGCTCTGCGCGAGCTTCACCTGGTGGAAACGCCATTCCCCGCTCAAATTCCAGGGGTTTTCAACGGTATGCGAAAATTTGTCGTTGATGAAGAGGCCGAGTTCGCCTTCCCCTGCTTTCTTCACCCAGAAAGTCAACACCCCGCCACCCGTCAAGGTGGTGCTCAGCGTGCTGGCGTTGTAGTGGGGGGAACCGTAATAGCCGGTGGCGCCGGAACGGGCGGCGCCCGCGCCATCGTGCGACGCTTCAGGTTCCGTCACCACAGTCCATGGATAAGGCGGCACGTACGTACTGGAGGAGGTGAACTCCAGCGTTCCCCCAGGCACGTTCAGGGCCTCATCCAACGTCGTCTGAGCCTGCATCTGACGACCGCCCAACATGACCAACACCAGGAGACAAACGCCGGAAAGACAGAATTGAGTTCTCATCTTGCTTCTCCCTTTGCCTTGTGACTGCTACACGCCAAATTGTACAACAATAGACGCCAGTCGGCACAAGTTGTGATGATGCCGACGACGGCTTGAAAAGATTCGCTGAAAGCAAAACCAGACCGTCAGTCCCCGACGACCACACCTCACTTCTGCAAAAACGACTTGGTCAAGGGGGCATCCGAAAAAACCAACCTGACATCTTGCGCTTCTTCATGGGCATGGTGCCGACGTCCATTTTATTGAGGCGTCTAAGCATACCAAGGCAAGGAGATGCAAAAGACAGAAAAAAAATATCACGTGTTTTACATTTTACAATGCAAGAAAAAATATTTTTTTGTGAATAAAAAAAACTGGTTAGCAATGGGGCAGTCATTGATACTTAGGAGTCCCGTCAAGCTGCGACGTCAGGCCCCCGGGCTAAGGCACTTCAGTGGACAGTGGACAATGGACGTTAGTGGACTGAGGCGCAAAGACACATGTCCTCACTTTTTGTTTCATCTGTCTTCGCCTTAAATATCGTTATTGTACGAAATCCTGTGACAGAAAGAGAGATTTGGCGCAGTGATTGTGCTGGTAGACGTCCCGGTAGTGCCCCTACTGGGCACCAGTTTTGGGGTATGCCTCCCCCCAGGCTAAAGCCTGGGGTTAAGCATGGTTAAGCGCCTACGGCGCAAATGGATGTGGACGCTGTGGACATGGTGGACATAGTGGACGGCGGGTGCCGTACGCCGTAGAGCCTTCAGGCTGCCATAATTTTCGCGCTTTGAGCGTTTCTGCCGCTGCGCGGCATGTTCAAAAAATCTTGGCGTCCTTGGCGTCTTGGCGATTAATCTTTAACTCCTATGAAACCCCTTAGGGCTTTGACCTGACTAAAATTCCAAACTCTTCCTGAAACAGAGGGCGAATTTGCC
>MWEG01000067.1 GCA_002070945.1 Lentisphaerae bacterium ADurb.Bin082 | reverse complement strand
CTATGCCCAAATTCCCGGATGGCAAACCAGAAGAGGAGCGAATCTGAAAATTCAAAATTTGATTTCGCATCGCTGCCTCGTGAATTGATTTTCACCGCCTTGGCATGATATTTATTACTTTACGCCTCTCCGGCATTGACCAGCCCGTTCCACCCTCCTGTCTCCTTTTTTCTTACGCTATGGAACCAAACTCCCGCTATGCCATCGGCATTGACCTGGGCACCACCAACTGCGTGCTGTCCTACGTCGATCATCAGGCTGCTGCTCCAGCGCCGCAGCTTTTCGCTATCCCGCAACTTATCGCCCCCGGCGAAGTCGCGGCCTTGCCGTCCCTGCCTTCGTTCATCTACCTCCCAGAGGACGGCGAAGTCAGCCCAGAGCAGCTGCGCCTGCCCTGGCACTCTAAAACTAACACCCCTGACAGCGCCATCGGCGTCATGGCCCGCGACCTCGCCGCCAAAACCCCGGACAAAGTCGTGGCCTCGGCCAAATCCTGGCTCTGCTCCGAACGCATCGACCGCCACGCCCCCTGCCTGCCAACCACCGCCCCTGCTCAAGCTCGCAAAGTCTCGCCGGTCACCGCTGTCCAGATGATCCTCGAACACCTCCGCGACGCCTGGAACAACGCCATGGCCGGCAAAGACAAAACCGCTCGCCTGGAAGAACAAGACCTGGTCATCACCGTGCCGGCCTCTTTTGACGCCGTCGCCCGGGACCTCACGGTTGAGGCTGCCAAGGCCGCCGGCCTCACCTTCACCCTCCTGGAAGAACCCCAGGCCGCCTTCTACGCCTGGCTCTCCAACCAGGGCGACGCCTGGCGCCAAAGCGTCACAGCTGGCGACGTTGTCCTTGTCTGCGACATCGGCGGCGGCACGACTGACTTCAGCTTGATCGCTGTTGCTGACATTGACGGCGACCTAGGCCTGCAACGCATCGCGGTGGGCGACCATACCCTACTCGGCGGCGACAACATGGACCTCGCCCTGGCGTATGCGATGGCCGAAAAAATCAGCCGCGAACAAGGCATCCGCCTAAACGCGCATCAGCTGACCGGCCTGACTCACGCCTGCCGCCAAGCCAAGGAAGCCATTGGCAACGGCGCAACCGCCCCCCAGGCCCTGACCATCCTCGGACGCGGCTCTGGGCTGGTCGGCGGCACTATCTCCACCACGGTTAGCGACGAAGAGCTGCGCCAGGCTCTCCTCGAAGGCTTCTTCCCTGCCTGCAAGATCACCGCCAAGACGCAGGCAGCCCAGCGCGGCGGACTGCGCACCTTCGCCCTTGACTACGCCGCTGACCCTGGCTTCACCCGGCACCTGGCCCAATTCCTCGACCGCCATAGTTTCAAAGACGGCGATGGCGCACCCATCCTCCCCAGCCTCATCCTCTTCAATGGCGGCGCCACCAAGGCCCCCCTCTTCCGCGAGCGCCTGCTCGACATCCTGCAATCCTGGAAAACCGACGACGCAGCTGTCACCGTCCTTGAACAGCCCGATTCCGAACTCGCCGTCGCCCAAGGTGCCGCCTGGCTCGCCCACATAAAACGCACCGGCGGCGTCCGCATCAAGGCTGGCAGCGCCCGCTCCTACTACCTCGGCGTCGAATCGCCCATGCCGGCCGTGCCCGGCTTCCCGCCGCCTACGGACGCCCTCTGCGTAGTCAATTTCGGCATGGAAGAAGGCAGCGCCGCTGACATTCCCGAACACGGCCTGGCACTCGTCATCGGCGAACCAACCGCTTTCCGCTTCTTCACCAGCACCAATCGCCAGCAAGACAGCATCGGCGACCGCCTGCAAGACGAGGATTTGTCGCAACTGACCGAACTGCCTGCCCTCAATGTCACCCTCCCCCTGGAAGACGACGACGAAAAGTCAGCCGGGCAGCTGGTTCCAATCACCCTCCGCACCGTGCTGACTGACATCGGCACCCTGCAAGTGTGGTGCGATGAAACGCCAGGCAAGCGCACCTGGCAGCTGGAATTCAACCTGCGCGACTGAACCGGCCACCCTGACCGCGAAAGAGATACCCACCCGCATGGCTTTCACCATTCTGCAAAAAGACCCAGGCAGCCTAGCCCGCCGCGGCATGCTGACGACCGCTCACGGTCAGGTTCAGACGCCTGTCTTCATGCCAGTCGGCACCCAGGCCACCGTCAAGGCCATGACGCCCAAAGAATTGGTTGACATGGGCGCGGAAATCATCCTGGGCAACACCTATCATCTCAACCTCCGGCCCGGCATGGACATCGTCACTGCGGCCGGCGGCCTGCATCGCTTCATGGGCTGGAACCGCGCCATCCTCACGGACAGCGGCGGCTTCCAGGTCTTCAGCCTCAGCCGCTTGGGCAAGAAAACCCAGGACGGCGTCTTCTTCCAGTCTCATCTTGACGGCAGCCGCCTGTTCATGGGACCAGTCGAATCCATGGCCATCCAACGCCAGCTCGGCTCAGATATCGCCATGGTCTTTGACGAATGCACGGCCTGGCCAGCCACCTGGGACGAAGCCAACCGCTCGCTCGACCTGACCTTGCGCTGGGCCGCTGTCAGCCGCGAGCAGCCAGCCGCCCCAGGACAACTCCGCTTCGGCATCGTCCAAGGAAGCACCTTCCCTGACTTGCGCGAAAAAGCCACCCGCGCCATCATCGATCTCGACTTTGACGGCATCGCCTTAGGCGGCGTCAGCGTTGGCGAGCCAGAGCGCGAGATGGTTAAGGTGCTTAAATTCTGCGCACCGCTGCTGCCGCCCGCCCTGCCCCACTATCTCATGGGCGTTGGCACGCCGCGCCAGCTGATCCTTGGCGTCCTGAACGGTATTGACATGTTCGACTGCGTCCTGCCTACCCGCATGGGTCGCAATGGCAGCGCCTTCACCATGACCGGAACCATGCCGGTCAAAGCGGCCATTTATAAGGAAGACTTCAGGCCTATCCAGGAAGACTGCCAGTGTTATGCTTGCCGTCATTTCACCCGCGCCTACATCCGGCACCTGCTCAACGCCAATGAAATCCTTGGCGCCCGGCTGATGACCATCCACAACCTGCATTTCTTCCTCGAACTGATGCGCCAAGCCAGGCAGCACCTGGAAAATGGCACCTTCGGGCCATTCGCGCAAAACGTCCTCGAACTCTATCCCGAGGCGCAAGCAGGGGAAAAAGAACAGCCGGAATAATCTGGCGACGGACACGCTGCCTTGCCAACAGACCAAACCGCAACTCCGTGTGCAATCTCACCCAGCAAGAAATAACCCTATATAAAAAATTTCCGTGTATTCGGTGGTTATCAAACAATATCCTTGCTTCATGCTTCTTTTGCGGCCTTGAACTGCTCCGCAACAAGACGACGGAATGACGAGTCGCGCAAGTATTTCAGCGCCGTGCTTGCCATAGCCGTCGACGCAATGCGCATATTCTCGTAGGCTACATCGGCATTGGCGGATTCCGTGAAGCCCTCGGTATGGGGACTTGCCTTGCCGCCGGTCGGGAAATGGACGTGAACACCAGGGCGAAGCTGCGCAAAATTCCCAAAATCCGTGGCGGCGAAGTTCAAGCCGCCGCGCCCATGACGGGTTGCCATCCCCAGGAGCTTCGCGGTCTCCAGAAAGACATCGCCCAATGAGTAGACTGGCAGCGTCGGCTGGTACCTCCCGCTCAGTTCGAACTTCACTTTCGTCCCGGTCATAAGCGCTGCGCCGTCAGCCATCGTGCGGAGCATCTCGGCTGTCTCCGCAAGATTTTTGCGGCTTTGGCTGCGAATAGTATAAATGGAATGCGTCTCAACCGGAATCATGTTCGCCCGCTCCCCGCCGTCAGGGATGCATCCAATCAACGCGACGTCACTCGGCGTATAATGCCGCCGGAAGGCCACTGCCTGGTACAGCAGCGTCTGCGCATCAAGCGGGTTGACGTAGTTTGGATTCCCGCACCTGGCAACGCCAGAGCCGCCGCTGCCGTAATAATAGATTTTGGCGGTACGCAGCCCTGCATAGCCATTGTCGTGGCTGGCAACGTCCCCGCCGACCGGATGGGCCATCATAAGCGCATCAATATCGGACAAAGCGCCCTCGTCAGCCATCCGGATTTTACCTCCGCTCGTCTCTTCAGCAGGGCATCCCAGGACGACGATTCTCCCGGGTATGCTCTCACGGAGCATCAGCTGCTTGGCCAAAAGTGCGGCGCCTACGGCACTCCCCGCAATCAAGTTATGCCCGCAGGCATGCCCAAGCTTTGGGAGCGCGTCATATTCGGCGCAAAACGCAAATGTTGGCGAGACAGCGCCGCCATTGGTGAATTCCGCCCGGTAAGCCGTTTCCAGGCCGCAATAAGGGCTGGTGACCGAAAAGCCCTCCCCACGAAGAAAATCAACCTGCCTTTGACAAGCTTGATGCTCTTCCAGGCCCAGCTCCGGATTTTCCCAAATCCAACGCGCCAAGGCCTTGACTGCCTCTTTTTTATCGGCAGGAAGATGGTATTCCTCAAGGATTTTCTTCCCTTCCTCTTCTCCCAGGGTCACGACATTCTGTCCAGAAACAATTTCGCCCATAATGAACACTCCCATAACAGTATGCCGACAAACGCCACAAGCCCTCGCCCCTAATCTCACCGCAGTTCTATGCGCGTGAATGTCTCTGGCTTGTGATGGCGACCATTGTACAGGGTGCTGACCTCGGAATTTTCTTCGCCGTGGCTAGCGTATCTCACCACCAGGATTTCCAGGGTTGCCTTTTCTGCTGCGCTTTGGAGATTGATAGTCTTGAACGGTACTGTCAGCACAGCGCTATGGCCGTCATTCGTCGTTTTCTGCTCCAAGCTGAAATCACCATTCCAGGACGCATCGCGACCCAGCGCGTCATAAATATTGCCATTCACATCAAAGACGATCTGGTAATAGCAGTCATTTTTCTGGCTGTCCTTGCCTGTCAGGAAAATTTCGATTTTCTCTCCGGGCGGCCATACGTCACGCGGCTGTCCGCTCGGCTTTGCAAAGGCTTCGCCTGGTCTGGCGTCAAAGCTCTTGACACCGAGGTACAGATTTTTCTGGTCATGCAGCATCTTCACCTGCGTTGATGCCTTGGGCCGGTCGCCATTTTTGAGGAAGAATTCGCGCACGGGATAAGTAAGCCAGGCCGGGTCTTTGAAATCAGGGTCCATCGGCAACGGCGCCTTTGCCTTCGCCGCCCTGAGAACGCCGCCCATATTGACTTTTGCCCGCTCAACCTGTGTTTCAAAAGACGTGCGCAGCGCCGCCAGCATCTTCGCGCCATTTCCCTCTGGCACCAATGCCGCCGCCCTCGTTAAAGCCTCTCGGCATGCCTCTTCCAGGCCGCCCTCAAGGATTCCGCGCCGCCACAGGGGCAAGCTCGCATCGTTGTATAAAGAAGCACCCTTCAAGGCAAACCACGCCCGTTCCGTCAAACGATAAAACTCCGCCACTTCCAACGCTGCCGCGCCATACACGCGAGAAAAGAATTCTCCTCGCAGCGCAGCCACGCTTTCATACGGATTCCAGACGCCATTGGCGGTCACCCACAGATACGGCGCGTTGAAATCCCAGAATGCTGCCCCATCCGGATGCCGCGCCGTAGCCATGTCAGCCCACAGCTCTGAGAACGTCCGCTCCACGCCTCCTGTCGCGTACAAGTAGCGCCAGTCTTCCATAGCCACAGCGTCAATCGGTCGCGGATAGGCGCAATACAGGCCATAGTACTCGCGCCAGCTAATTGCCGAAGTCTTGGCCAGCCACAACGACATGTTCGCCCGGGTGACCGCATTCCGGCTCTCTAAAATCGACCCGCGTGAATCCTTCCGAATCGGCGCGTATGAAATCGATATGTTCGGCTCCACGGCAACGCCAGGCGCAGTCTCCGTGAAAAAATACGCAAAAGACGACAGCATCTTGCCGGGATACTTTTGGCCGACCTTAGCCGCCAAGCCGTTCAGCCAGGAAAAATACTGCGTTGACCGAAAGTTATCGTCCTCGGGCTTCAGCACATCGCCATTTGGGAGCGTTATCGGCACCAGGCAGGACGGACACTCGCAGGTCGGCCACACGTCTTCAATGTGAACGCCATACGAGTCATACTCAATGTTAGCCTGAATCAGCGCGTCCAGCTCTTGCCAGAACACCTCCTTAAGGTTTTCGTTGGTAAAGCACAGCTGCGTCCGCAAACGATTTTTTCGCGGATCAAGGCGTTCGCCCTTGACTAATGGAAAAAATTCCGGATGTGCATCGTAGTACTTGTCGCCAGTGATGTAAACTCCGGTCAGATTATGATGAGGCACACATGAGGCGATCATGCCATAGCGTGCGTTCTCAGGGCTGACCCGACCATGCGCGGCGCTGCGATTTGTACACTGCCGGAACAGCCATTCGTACTGCTCGGAATTACGCCCGGCATGCATCTGCCAGCCGCGCTGCGTATACACCGGCACGTCGACATAATCGGTCGAAGCCAGGGAAAAATCCGGCTTCCGGGTGTACACCGTTCCGAAATCGGCATTGGGCCTGGCCCAGATGATGTCGCTGTTGCGCCGGAGCAGCCGATAGACCCCATTCAGCACACCCTTAGGGCAGGTTGCAACAATATGTACCTCATTTCCGCGTGTCCGTGCGGCATAACCGTCTGTGGTGCCAATTCGAGCCAGGTCATCCGCAAAACTGGCGTCTTCCGGCTTGACCGCCAGCACGACAGCGGCAGTCGCTGCCTGGCTGCGCTGCTTCACAATCGGCAGCTTGGCTCCGGAAATAGCCTCGACCCAACGTTGCATCTCCTCGGCAGCATACGCCACCGCCGGAGCCGCGCCCTCGGCAACGACGATTTCCGCCACAGCTGCGCCGCCGCGCGCTAACTCCACCGCTCCTTGCGATGCCAGGCTAGTCAAAGCCATGACAACGACAACGCTTCGCCAACCTAATCCTCGCATCGCGCCTCACTCCGTTGATTTTTCCAACTCGCGCTTTGTCAATCTAATCCCCGCAGCGCCCCTCGCCCCTGGCCTACTGTCCCCTACCCACTAACCCCTCCAGTTTCTGGCGCGATTCGGTTTGCACCTTAGCGTGCAGGCTCTGGCCAGCTGCGTCCATAGTGACGATAGCAGGGAAATCTTTGACTTGCATCACCCAGACAGCTTCCGGCGCGCCGAATTCCTCCAGGAAGAAGACGTCTTTCACTTCGACGATGCTATCAGCGAGTACTTGTGCCGCGCCGCCGACTGCATGCAGGTACACGCAGCCGTATTCACGACAGGCGGCCACCGTCTTTGCGCCCATGCCGCCTTTGCCGATAATGCCCTTGATGCCGTATTCGCGAATGATATCGGCCATGTACGGCTCCTCGCGCATTGACGTAGTCGGCCCTGCCGCTGTCACTCGCCAACGGCCATTAGCCTTGACAACAACCGGCCCGCAGTGATACAGCACTGCTGAACACAAGTCCAGTCCTGCTGGCAACGGCTCGCTGCCTGTCGCCAGGCGATGGTGTACTGCGTCGCGCGCCGTATGAATCGTGCCGTTCAGGGAAACCGACTCACCCAAAGCCAGCGAACGAACGCAATCCTCTGTCAGCGGCATAGTTAATGTCTTCATGTCAGCTCCAACAGACGCATCGCATTAAGATGCGTGATTTTGTCATACACAGTGCGCGTTATCCGTTTTTCGGCCAGTCCAGCCGCCAGGAAATCACGCAGATTGATCAGGACGCTTGTCCGGTTCTGCTCCTGGCACACATCCGTTCCAAACAACAGCCGGTCTTGGAATTCATCGAAAAACTCATATCCGAAGCCAGGGTCGCGGCTGACGGCGGTAAAGCCACTGCCGGCTGACAAGTCGCCGTGCAGGTTAGGATACCGCCGCATCAGCTCCACCACCCGGCCCCCTGGCTGCACCGGCCCGCGGGGATATCCGCCCCATGTCTCTAGCGTCACATCTGCGCTGATGTGCGACCAAAACGCCTGCGAATGACCAAGAAAACGCAGTCCTGGAAAGCTCTGCAGCACCGTCTCCAGCCGCGGCAGCCCAAACTCGTCAATCAAGCCGTAGGTTTTGCCTTCGCGGGTAGCGATATGGAAGGTCAGCGGCAGACCGCTGCGTTCGACGTGAGCCAGGAAATTCAGCACACGCGGGTCTGTGAACGACAGATTCGCGGTCAATTCGCCCACTCCGCGGCAGCCTTTCGACTTGTAGTGCTCCAGCAAAAACCCAAAATCAGCATTCGGGTGATTGAAGAGCATACGCGGATCAAGGTTGCAGAAGGGGATGAAATGCCCCTGGGATGCGTCCGCAATCTCCAGGATTTCCTCATTCGACTGGATGACGCTGGCGTTTTCCGGGCCGATGATCGGCATCAGCACGCCGCGGTCAACGCCAGCCTCCCGGTGCATCTCCAGCAGCAATTCCGGCCAAACGAACGGCTTTCCGCTCGTGCAGTACGGTATCTCCCGGGTCCGAACACAATGACCATGCACATCAATCAACATGACGCCTTCTCCTTGGTTTATCCGCCCCAAGTCCCTAACGAATGATGAATGATGAATGATGAATGATGAATTATGAATGACAAATGCGCATTCAGCATTCACAATTCAGCATTCAGCCCCTACCCTCCCCTCAGCCAGAGCCAGACTATCAGCGCTGCAACCAGGGCAATTGCCGCTCCTGCCGCGATAGCCAGCGCCATCCATTTAGCTCGGCTTCGACTGTTCGCCTCGTTCTTTCCGGCCCGGGGCTGTTCTCTCTCCACCCTTGTCGTGTTTCCGGCGCTTTGACTCTTCCGCCTCGCCGCCCCTGCCATCGGCCTCCGCGGCGGCAAAGGCTTCAGCTTCTGTTTCGGCACAGCCTCCCCTGGCATTGTCACCGTCGTCACTGGCTGTTTGGCGACTGCGCCTCGCTCGCCGCTGCGGGCGAAGTCCACCAGCTCGCCGCCTTGCGCCTCTGGCAACGGCGCGGTCAAGTCAAGCACTATCGTCCCAGGCCGACGACTCGCCTCCCGCAAAGCCTCGCTGTCAGGCGGACAAAACCGCCAGTGGCAGCTCACCCCGGCTGTCAAAGAGGTGAAATACGTATTGAAAGTCACCTGCCAGCGCCTTTCAACCGGCAGCAGCGACAGCGCCTCATGCACCAGCTCCACCGTTGGTGCCGGTCGCAGCGGGTCGAACACCAAGTACGCCGCGCTCTTCGGATCAGCCAAAAAGCTCTCTGCCAGAACCCCAGCCCAGCCAGCATCGCCCGCCGCCTGCCACGCCGTCGCCACCCCGACCGGCGCCGACACTGGCGTCAGCGTCAGCGGCCCAGGAAGAACCTCGGGACGAATCTCCCAGTCAGCCTCGCGAAACAACCCAGGAAGCAGAAACAACGAGGCCGGCCCATCAGGATGCTCCTGGAGTTCAGCCCGCTCCAACGCTATCAGGGAGGCCAGCTTGTTCGAGCGGCCCGTGTAATCGCGGCCATTATGGCAAATCCGGCTCAGGATGTAGTACGTCTTCCCGCCGCAAACCAAGGTGCAGTGCGCACACGACACCGGATTCTCCGACGCCTGCTCCGCGTATTCCGGAAAATACGGTTTGTAGGCGCAGAGTTTCTCCATCTGGCTGCTCAAAGCGGCAGGCAGACCCTGGGTGCAGGCGACAACGCAAAAGCCGGAGCTGCCCGGCCGCACCCCAGCCGGCGATGATGTATAGACAAACTCGTAGGCCATACGCGCCTTGATGCCCCCGCTCCGCCGTCATCCTCACAGCGGAATGTATGGCTGGTAAATCAGCCGCTCGTACTTGACCTGGCCATTGAAATACGGCGCCGCGTAATCGGCATGAAACACAAACAACGTCGGCCCGCGCATGATGAGCGGCGTGTCAAACTGCAGCAGGTTAGGACTGCAATTGTACTTCCGGCAAGGCTTCCCGCACGGCTTGTCCTTCATCATGAACATCCGCGTCACATCCAGCGTCCCAGCCGTCGGACAATTCCTCGCCGTCGCAATGAAGCCCCAAGGATAATAGAATCCCAGCTGCATGTTCCACCCGTCCTCAGGCCGCTCCACGCCCTGCGGCGTTATGTCCATGTCAATGCCCCGCACTCCCCAGGCATGCAGGTGCGGCAGATAATCGGGATTCGAGATGTTAACGTCACGATACGCATCAATCTGATTGCTCCGCAACTCTTCGTAGCTCAAGTTGATGCTGTCCCGCGAAATCGGCAGTTCATCCCCTGTTTCGGTGAACAGGTTAAGGCGAACCTGCTTGTTCAAAATCCGCCCCATGATCGGCACGAAGTCTGGAAAGTCTCGGCGCATCATCCGAAACACGCCCCAGTCGTTGAACACCACCTCGGCCGTCGGCTCCAACTCCGCCAGTTTTTCCAGGTTCCGCCGTGTCACCTCCAAGGACGGCTCCGTCAAGTAGCCCCCCGTGACGTAGGTGAACTGCCAGCCCTGCTGGCGGCTGAAGTAATAGGCCATCTCCACCTCCTCCGGAGGCGGCGTCAAATTCTGGCAGAACTCCTGCCCGAAGTACAGGCGGGTAAAATCCAAGCCCTGCCGAGCCATCAGCGGATTCATCCACTTCAACGCAGTGACATTGCCGACGTCGTCAGTCAAATTCGGGTCCAACTGAAATAGCGCCACGTTCAAGTAGCCAGGAATCTCGGTCAGGTCAACGGCATGCAGCGCCTGGTCAATCTCGCTCAGTCGCTCATAATTGGCAAAATATATGGCCAGTTCCATCCTCACGCCTCCGGGACATCATAGTAGCAGTTGTGCTTGACACGGCAGAATTCCGGGCTGTTGATCAGCTCCATGCACATCTCGCGGGTCGGATTCGGATGCTGCATGATCGTGTTCACGATGGTGATGATCCGGCTCTTGATGCCCTCGTCGCCCCGCAGCGGCACCTTCAAAACCTGGATGCCAATGTCCCGCATCGCCTTGATCGCGCACAGGCCGCAAGTCTGAAACACAATCCGCGCCAGCTCGCCGTCCAGTCCCTCTGTGCTGCACGGAATGCTGAAATCCGGGGGCGGCGGGGGCGGTGGCAGCAGCCATTCCTGGCGGAATCGATTCAACGGGCTGTCCTCATACAGCTCGGCTGTCCGCTTGTCCCGCATACGCTCCGCGATTTCCTTCCAGTTCCTCGGCAGATGGTTGGTGACCTTGAACGGCGCCGTGACAATGTCCCCGCATAGATTCCGCCGTGCGGCGCTATGCACTGAATGGCAGTCCTCGTCATTGAAAAAACATCGGTAGCCGATGATCATAACCTCGTATTCCAAGTCCAAGTCGCGCAACCCGTCCATCATCAGCCCCATCTCCCGAATCGTCAACTTCCGCGGAATGATCAGACGCCGTATTGAAAAATGGTCGCAGAAAAAGCGCACTGATTCGCTGTTGAAGCACCCGACCCCCGTACTCAGGTGAATCGGCCGCTTGATTCCCCACGCCTTCATCGAAAACAACAGCGCCGGATCAGCGATGATGTAGCCGTCGGGCGCCATCGTCTCAAACAGGTTGAACTGGTCGTGCAGCATCGTCAGCCGTTCAGAGCCATTGTCATGTGCATTGATTGCCAAGTTGATCCGTCCGCCATGCTCGTGGACTGTCTGCACGACCTCGCGCAACACCGACTCCTGCGAATAGTTGTACGGCGCGCCCATCGGCCGGCGGTTGGGACAGACCTCCCAGCCGTATTTCTCCAGCCATTCCCGGGGAATGAAACCAGCGAAAAATTCCTCTGCCCCCAGGCGGATGTACTCGGCGATCTTGTCTGGAGTGTCAAGACCGCCTAAACCGACATTCATGAACATGGCAACGCCCCTGCTTCAACAATGAAATAACTCCGCAACCAACACGGCTGGCCAGCCTCACTTCCGTTTGCCGTGGCACTCCTTGAACGGCTTGCCGCTGCCGCAAAAACACAACGCCTCGATCTGAGCCCCACGCGAGGCCTGGGGACGACGCTCCGGGCGGGACGCTCCGCGCCCGGTCAGCGGCATGGACGGAATCGGCGCGTTGTCATCCAACAGCGTCGCCCGCAGCCGATTGAGCTTCCGCAGCATCGCCTTGGCCAGCACCCGCCGGATCTGGCGCCACGGGTCATAGCGCTCGGTGAACTCAATGACGTCAAACAACCGCCCAAAACCGCCCTCCTGCGCATAGATCGCCAGCAGGCGGTCCTCCAGCGAATAGTACAGCCGCGGCGACTGCTGGCAATCCATCAGCCGACGAGCCATCGCGATCATCTTGGCCTGATAATTGTCCGTCAAATAACATTCTGCCAGGAACAGCTCTCCGGGCATGCGCTCGGGCGGCGGCGCGGTCTGGCTGGTCGGCATGCCAGCATAAATGATCACCCGCCGACGCTCGGGCTTAGCCATGGCCAGCGCCGTGCCCACGTCATCCGCCACCGTCGTCACCGTGAATTCGACCCCGCTCTTGCGCAAGGCCTCCTGCATCTCCTTGACGTTTGTCTCCGTCAAACAGACGATAATCGCATTGCCCTCGCACTTCTGCACGTCCCGCACCACGGCTGCATGCCGCAAGGCCGAAGTGCGGTACGTGAAGGCGCTGAAGCCAATTGCGCGACTGCCACGCACCCGGCCAATCACCCGGTCCCGCAGCAGCTTGCTCGTCTCCCCAGCCGTAAAACTGTCCGTATAACTATAGCTGCCGCATAGCTCCAGGCCTAATTTCTTCATCTCCTGGACCGCATCAAAAATAGCCGGATTGCCGGCCCAGGCCGGCACTGGCAGCTCGCTCTTGTAAATCAGGCCGCTGGCGCGCGGCACCGAACGCTCATAGAAAATAAGGCGATTGCAATACAGGCAGCTGTCAATCTCAACGAAAAAAACCGGCAGGCCACCTGGCAACTGCTCTGGATTGCTGCGCAAAAGGCTCGCAAAAATGTAATGGTCGATGATGACAATCTGCGCCTTAAGACAATCGCTGAACTTCAGGCTGGTATGTTCGCCTAACATGCCGACGGACTTGAGAACGACCGAATCCAAATCCTGAAATCGCCGCACTGCCGCCCGAATCAGCACCCGGTCGCTGATCGCTGCCAGGCTGATGATGCAGCGGCCCTTCCGCAGGACATGAAACAGCGCTGTCAACAAGGCCAGTTCAATCTGCGGCCCTGGCCCCATCTCGGGAATGCCGCCAGTCACCGCCTGCCGCAGCTTTGCCTGGCGCACCTCCTCCGGCAGCCGCCGCCAATGGCGAAAACAGCCGCCGTCTTCACCCTCGTCCTCAGCCGTAAACCGCTCGGTCCACTCGCAAAATGCCGCAGCTAAGACCCCGCGCTCCATGTCGGGGCCAGCCTTGCGAAGCTTTCGCCATTCCTCTTGTACCGTCATGCACCAAATACCTTCTGGTTGCGTAACTGCCAAAACTACCTGCAATCATCCGATAACCGCGAAAAAACTACTATAACACCCTTTTGCACTTTTCGCCCAGAACGAAACCAGCTTTTTTCAGCAAACTAACTTACAAGATTAGGGACGGGCGGCAAGCCGTAGCTGCTTGAGTGCTGTTGTTTTACCTCCGTTCAGTGCCCGGGCTTTAGCCCGGGGCATTACATCTACATGCGATTCAACACCTCTGGCTCTTTGCAAATGCCCCGTGCGACAATATATTGCTTTTTATCATTTATGAGTTTCCCAGCAGAACGGACACTCCATTTTTCAGGACACCACAACATGAACAACGTCAGAGACTTCGGCGCAATCGGCAACGGCATCTCGAAAGACACCGCCGCCATCCAGAAGGCCATTGACGCCGGCGGCATCGCCTATTTCCCGCCCGGCGTCTATTTGTCTGGAACCATCTATCTCCGCAGCAACGGCGGCCTTGACCTGGCGCCCGGCGCCGTCCTCCTCGGCAGTCCTGATCCCGAAGACTACAACGCCGCTGACTTCTGCCCGCAAAACCGCGCCTCGGTCAACGAAATAGCGAGCGGTGCCCACCTGATCACTGCCATCGAGCAGGAAAACATCGTCATCCGCGGCGGCGGCCGCATTGACGCCAACAGCCCGGCCTGGTTCGCCGAAATGCCGATGAACCCGCATTCTCCCATCGTCTACCAGCGCCCACCCTGGCGGCCATCCCAGACCATCTTCCTCTGCGAATGCAAAAACCTCTGGATTCAAAACGTCGAACTGGCCAATGCCGCCTACTGGTCCTGCTTCCTGCATGGCTGCGAAAACGCCACCCTCTCCGGACTCCACATCCACTCCGACGACCGAGTCATGAATGACGACGGCATTGACCTCGACTGCTGCTCCAAAGTGACGGTCAGCGACTGCATCATCGACACCGGCGACGACGGCATCACCCTTCGCGGCAACAGCGAACCCCTCAAGCAAAAACGCGCCTGCGAATACATCACCGTCACCAACTGCGTACTCCGCTCCGGCTACGCCAACGCCATCCGCATCGGCGTTGGCTCCGGCATCGTCCGCCACAGCGTCTTCAACAACATCGTCGTTTATGACACCAGGACCGCCATCTGCGTCGTCTCCAAGTATTCTGACCGGGAAGGCGTCAACGGCACCACCATCTCCGACCTGGCGTTCCGCAACCTCCATGTCGATGTCTTCCGCTTCCTCAACCTGAAGCTCGACAACATCCCCACCCCGAAATTTCCGACTCCGACCACTATGGAGCGGCTGGTCTTCTCCCAAATCACCGGCCGCGTGGAATTGTCGACCTTTGTCCACGGCAATGGCCAGGGCGTCATTCGCGACGTGACTTTCGCTGACATGCGCCTCTGCCAAGGCGGCGTCGGCCCTGCCCCAGACCGGCACCCCCGCGGCCGCTGGGGCTGCGCCTCCACTGACGCGGCCTTCGACCTCCGCCACGCCCAGGACATTGCCTTTGAGCGCGTCCGCATCGATTGGGAAAACAACGGCGCTGGCTGGACCTCCGAAGTCAAGGCCGAAAACGCTACCTTCACGGCTGCGCCGACCTGCCATTTCCCCAAAATGCAGGCCACAGCCAAAGCGTGAGGTACACCGTCCCACGCTCGGTGCGCTTCTTGGCAGTCAATATATCAAGGCGATAACTCTTGGACTTCATAGCACGCCTTTTCGGATAGGCACTTTTCCATGATGGCACCTTGGCAAATCAATCTTCTCGTCCTTTGGATAATGCAATTCTGCGCGTCCATGGGTTTTGCCCTGTCAACGCCATTTGCCCCCTACTTCATCCAGGAACTCGGCGTCACCGACCTCAACCAAGTCAAGCTCTGGGCCACGGCCGCCGCGGCTGGCGCACCGTTCAGCATGGCCATCGTCTCCCCGCTCTGGGGCATTTTAGCCGACCGCTACGGACGTAAGCCCATGGTGATGCGGGCGACCTTCGGCGCTTCCGTCATCCTGACCGCCATGGCCTTCTCGCGTAATGCGGCCACCTTCGTTGCCCTCCGCATCGGCCAAGGCATGTTCTCCGGCGTCTCCGCCGCTGCCATCACCCTCGTCGCCTGCAACACCCCAAACCAGCGACTCGGCTTCGCACTCGGATGCTTCAGCTCCGCCATCTTCTCCGGAAATATGTTCGGGATGTTCATCGGCGGCTTCCTCGCCGATGCATACGGCTACAAAAACACCTTTATCATCTCCGGCATACTCCTCGGATTCGCCGGAATGCTCGCCACCGCCTTTGTCAAGGAAAATTTCCAGCGGGCGCCCCAAAAATCCAGCGAGCGTAAGCTCTCCTTGAGCGAACGCTGGCGCGCCCTTGGCCCCGGCACCCTGATCTTGCTCCTAGTCATCTGGGTAGGCATCGGCCGCCGCTTAGACGGCGGCATCCTGCCCATCTATATCCAGGAACTCCATGGCGGACTGGAAGGCGCTTCGCGCTGGTCTGGCGTCATCAACGCTGCTGGCGGCTTTGGCGCCATCATCGCCGGCGTCTGCGGCGGCATGATTTTCGACCGCTGGCGCCCCCACAGCCTCATTCGCATCGTCGCCCTCGGCGCCGCCATTGCCCTTACCGCCATTGGCATGAGTTCCACTCTCCCCGCGCTCATCCCCTTGCGCTTTGCCCTGATGCTCTTCGCCGCAGCTTTTGACCCGATTAACAACACCTGGATAGCTCAAATCACCCCAGGCAACCGCAAAGGCGCCATGTTCGGCCTTGACCACACCGCCAAATCCATTGGCATGACCGTCGGCCCCTGCCTTGGCGGCATCATTGCCAGAGCCTGGTCAACCCGCGCCGTCTTCTGGTTCGGAGCATGCCACTTCCTGCTCCTCATCCCCCTGGCTACACTCGTTGCCAGAATCCTGCGCAATACACCACAGCAAAAATAAAAGCGCATCCGAAAACACGTAGCGGACAGCACTTGCCGTTTGTTTCGCTCCACCGTCCACTAACGTCCACTAAAGTCCACTATTGTCCACAGTCCATCGTCTACTAATGTCCATTAAAGTCCACTAACGTCCATTGTCCACTGTCCATTAAATTCTCGCCCCTCGCCCCTAAACAAAGCCCCTCGCCTAAGCCTCCTCCTGCTCATTGACCTTTGCCCAATCGACTGTCCAGGCTGGACGGCGGCGAAATTTATTCTTGAACTTATTTTCGAGGACGCCGCGATTTTCGAGTGATATCATGCAGGCGCGCATACAACCGCGCCCGCCGCAAATGGCCTGGCCAGTGACGTGGATGGTCTCAGGCTTGTGTTTGAAAGGTGAAATGAACGACGGCTTGAAGCCCGGTGTCCTAAGGTAGTCGCCATCAGCCGGATCGTCCTCACCGCTGATAGCCTGAGCGCCGACAAAGGCCTTGTTGCAGCCAGGCTCATTCAATTCGCCCCATTCAAGGTCATAGCCGGCTACGTTGATTTTCACCGTCTTAGTCGCGGAAATGACCTGACCGGGGCATTGCCTGACGCAGGCCATGCAGCGATTGCACAGCGTGCCAGGCGGCATGATTGGATCGGGTTCAAGCTCCAAGTCCGTCAGCACGCAGGCAATGCGCACACGCGGCCCGAACTTCTTGCTGAGGAAGACCTTACTGTAGCCGATTTCGCCAAGGCCGGCAAGGAAGCCCGCAATGCGTATGCTCATGTACACATCGGCGCGGGGCAGACCCTCGCGCACCGGCACCGAAAAGCCATCGGCTCCTTTCCAAGTCTTGCCGTCGTTGGTATTGATGGCGCCGCCGTAGAAATGGTAGGCCAACGGCATGCTTTCATAGCCTTCGTTTTCCAGGGCGCGAGCGACCTCGCGCGCTGTCCACGGAAAGACCTTCTGGTTGATATAACCATAGCCCATGGCAGAGTAACTGCTGAAGTAAGTGCCCTCTTCAATGCCGCGCAGCGACCCGCGCATAATGCGGTGGGTCATGACAATCATGGACTTGGCGCGAGGCATGGCGTAGCGCGGGTCCATTGGCTTAGGCGCACCTTCCCACAAGGCCATCGGCGCAATGCCGACTTCATCCGCGCCGGCTTCCAGCGCGACCTGCTTGATGGTTTTTGCATCTATCATGACCGTCAGCCTCCTTTCACGCCTTATTCGTCGATATTGATGGTAGTGCGGTCCTTCTCGCGCGGCTTCACGGCGTTCGGCGGCAGCTCGTCATTCTTCAGGCGGCCTGAATTATAGCCGTCCCAATCCACTGACCACTGCTCGCGCCGACGGAAAGGCGCGTCGAATTTGTTCGCCAGGACGCCGCGTTCTTCCAGAGAAATCATGCAGGCGCGGATGCAGCCCTTGCCAGCGCAAATGGACTCACCGTCCGTGAAAATCGGTCCAAGCTTTCGCCGGAAGGGCGATATGGCTGATGGCTTGTAGCGGCCTTTATAGGCAGGGATGCTGTCGAGATAGCTTCCTGTTTCGCCCTCGCGGGTCTTTTCCGCGCCAACCGAGGCCAGGCTGCACGCCTCCTCGTCACGCTCGCCGCACGCAATCTGGTTGCCGCCCAAAGTCATCTTGGTTGTCTTTGTCGCTGAGATGGCTTGGCCGGGGCATTCCCGCACACAGGCCATGCAGCGGTTGCAGAGCGTGCCGGGCGCCATCACTGGATCAGCCGTCAGCGCCATCTCGGTCAGCACACAGCCAAAGCGCAGACGCGGGCCGTAAATGGGGTTGAGCAGCACACCGCTGTAGCCGATGTCGCCCAAGCCGGCCAGGTAAGCCGCCAGAACCGTGTCGATATAAACGTCGGGCGCAGGCTGTCCTGGCCGCGCTGGCACGGAGTCATTGGCGCGCCAGACCGCCTTCTCAGCCAAAGTCAAGCCCTTGGTGGACGTCGCCGCCCAGCGGCAGGAATTGCCAATCGGCATCGCCTCGTAGCCCTCGTCCTCTATAGCCCGCGAGACCTGGCGCGCCGTCAGCGGGATGATGTCCATGTTGAGATAGCCCTCGCCCATGGCCGGATAGTGGCTCAGAAAAGTGCCCTCTTCCGTGCCGCGCAGGGAGCCGCGCATGATCCGATGCCCAATCACAATCATGGACTTGGCTTCCGGCATGACAAAACGCGGGTCCCGATCCGCCGGAAATCCCGCAAAACGCTCCATGGGCGCAATGCCCACCACGTCCGCGCCGGCCTTCAAGGCAATTTTCTTGATGTCATCACTGTTCAACATGGCCACTCCTTAGCTTGCAGCGGTTAGTCATTCACCAAGGCCCTTGACAATTGGATAAACGGCAACTAATATAAGAGCCATTATCTACTTGCGACATGACCTATTCGTTATATTTCTTGGACTTTTCGCCAAAAACGCATTGAAAACCGCGAGCCAGCCAGCCATGCGGATCATTCCTGTAGAACAACTCAGCCGCGAGTCCTTTGCGCTCACGGAACTGCGCGTCGTCCGCCAGCTATGGACATCGCACCGCATGCACAGCGGCCTGGGAGCGCCGCGACGACTGGCCGGACTGCTCTTCTACCACAACTGCCACGGCCAGTACCGATTGTCAGACGGACGCAACTTCCGCTGCGACCCCGGCGACGTCGTGTACCTGCCCCTGGGTTCAGAATACCAGACAGATTTCGCCCCGTCCGGCCTTCCAGGTGCTAAAGAGCCGGCAACGACCATCGTCTGCAATTTCACCCTCCGCCTTGATGACGGCACGCCCTTCGGCCTATCCCAAGAGCTGCGTCGCTTCCCCCCGAGCCAGGAAACACGTCGGCTTTTCCTGGCCTTGGCGGAAATCTGGCATCATCCCCTCCCTGACCTGCTCCGCACCAAATCCTGCCTCTATCAGCTCTTCGCCGTCCTCAGCAGCCAGGAAAGACACCACGCCATGGCCAGCGGCCCCTTCGCCGACATCGCCCCAGCCATACAGCACCTGGAAAAAGAGCTGAACCAGGACAAATCCGTCCGCGAACTCGCAGCAATGTGCCATGTCAGCGTCAGTAAATTCCGCCAGCTTTTCCACGCCTACGCCGGCATGGCGCCAACAGCGTTCCGCATCGCCAATAAACTCGAACGCGCTAAGCTGCTCCTCGAATTTGATCGTCGCAGCATCGCGGAAATCGCCGACCAGCTCGGCTTTGGCGATCCGGCCTATTTCAGCCGCCTGTTCAAAAAACACTGCGGGGTCGCCCCACAACGCTACCGGCAAGGCATGGGATGATGCCCGCAGCGGCAAGACACAACGCCATAATCAACGTAATCTGCCGATAAAACATGCTGACACATAGTTCCATCCCGACATCGCACCCTTATATTCACCTTAGGTTTCAGTGCCGCTTTTGCGAATCATACCCGACAGCCCCCACCACCACTCACAGGAAGGAAGGTTTTTCATGTCCATCGCCAGCAAAAAATACGTCCCTGAGCCTCAGCCGCAGTTTGGGCCAATCGAGATTTCCGCTTTCTACTATCCCGGCACAGAGCAGATGGCCGAGTGGGATCAGGTTGAGCAGACCCTTCCCCACATCAAACCGCTCCTGGGCTGGTACGACGAGGGCAATCCCGAGGTCATTGACTGGCAGATCAAGTGGGCTGTCGAACACGGCATTTCCAGCTTCTGCGTCGACTGGTACTGGAACCGCGGCGTACAGCGCCTCGACCACTGGGTCAAGGGCTACTATCGCGCCCGCTACCGCAAATATCTCAAGTGGTACATGATGTGGGCCAACCATAACGAGGTCGGCGCCCACTCCACCGAAGACCAAGTCGCAGTCACCAAGTTCTGGATCGACAACTATTTCAAAACCCCGGAATACTACTGCATTGACAACCGTCCCGTCGTCGTCATCTGGGCCATCGAAAACCTCGATCGTGACTTTATCCGCGAAGCCGCTGCAAAAGGCGAAACCCTCCAACCTGGCGAAGGCGTCAAACGCGCACTCGAAATCTCCAATAAACTCGTCCGCGCAGCTGGCCTCCCCGATATTTATTTCATTGACATGTACCGCGCCCGGGACTTCGACCAGAAAAAGATCGACATTGCCAAATCATGCGGCTATGAAGCGCAGATGATCTACAACTTCAGCACCCTGGGCTACAGCTTGGCGCCAGAAGCCGCCAAGCCGGGCGACACTCCGACTCACTTCTCCTACGACTGCGTGGTCAAAGCCATCTCAAAATGGTGGGAAATGACCTCTCGCGATCCCGAGTTCCCACTCTGGCCTTTAGTGCCCACCGGCTGGAACGACGTGCCGCGCTCCTTCCAGCATGCGCGCATCATCAAAGACCGCACTCCGGAAAAATTCCGCCGGATTTGCGAGTCATGCCGTTCATTCTGCGAGGCCAAGGGCTTCAAACGCATCATCATTGCCCCGCTCAACGAATGGCAGGAAGGCAGCTACATCGAACCCAACCAGGAATTCGGCTTTGCCATGTATGACGCCCTGCGCGATGTCTTCTGCGACAAGCCTGCCCAAGGCTGGCCACCGAACATCACTCCCGAAGACATCGGCCTCGGCCCCTACGACTATCCCAAAATGCCGCACTTGGCGCAGACCGCCTGGGATTTCAGCAACGACATGCAGGGCTGGTACCGCCATCCCTACGGCACGGCCTACATGAAGACCGTCGACAGCGCGATGCGTTTCTTCCGTTCTGGCGTGAAAGTGCCTGCCATCCGCACCCGCATCACGCCTTTTGCCGCCGCGAATTTCAAGTCTTTCCAGTTCCGCATGCGCGTCACCCCTTGCGCCGACAACCCGCCCAAAGGCGGCGAGGAGACCAAGCTCTACTGGGGCACGACGGAACTGCCGATCTTCTCCAAGGATTTCGTCATCACCGAAGACCCCACTGCTAAAACCGCCCTCATCCCTGATGGCCAATGGCACGACTACGTCCTTGACCTCACCGCCAATCCGCACTGGCGCGGCATGGTTGACGAACTCTGGTTCGACCCCGTGCCGCTCTCCCTGGCATACGTCGACATCAAGTGGATGCGCTTCGTCTAAACCAATCGCCCCTCGCACCTTACGAATGATGAATTATGAATGATGAATGATGAATGATGAAATGCGCCTCAGCATTCAGCATTCAGACTCTCGCCCCTCGCACCTTACGAATGATGAATTATGAATTATGAAATGCGCCTCAACATTCAACATTCAACATTCAGCATTCAGCATTCAGACCCTCGCCCCCTGCCCACCGCCTCCGGCGCACCTGTCACGGCGCCCCAGCGCATATCATCCTGCGCCCGCCTGTATACGTGCCTCCGTCCAGTGCCGGCACTTTAGTGCCGGAACTCGCCCCGCACCTCCCGCGCCAGTCATCCAGATTCCTAACCACGCACAAAATTATAAGATTCTTCTTTTCAGCCATTTACAGCACCATGCCCTCGCCTTACATTACTTCACTGGCAAACATTAATTTCCGTTGTCTGCGCCTTGCCGCGACGGCTCTTTCCTCGCTGTTCTGCTTTTCTTTGCCAGTCCGTGTCAACCATTTCCTCTCACATTCTCCGTTTGCGTCAGCATTTCGCCATCACTCCGGCCTTGCCGGTGCTGTTGTTGTATGCCAGCGGCCTGGCTGGCCCCGTACTCGAAGCCACCACTACTCTCCGCTGGCTTTTTCTACTTGCCGGACTGCTTCTCGCCATTGCCTGGCAGGGCCGACGTTTTCTGCTCGTCCTCTGGCTGCCCGGCTTTGGCCTCGTCTGGGGCACCGCCTGCCAGGCAGCGCCCTGGCAGACTTACCTGCGACTCCTTCCGCGCGCCGAATGTGCTGCTGTCATCCGCGCCGTCGTCATCAGCAACCCCTCCCCAGCGCCCGACGCTGCTTCCGATTCCGTCCTGCCGCCGATTGCGCCCAGCCATGAAATCATCGCCATTCAAGCCATCCGCATTGACAACTCCTGGCATCCCTGTCGCGGGAAAGTCCTGCTTCGCCTGCCTCGGGGACAATCATCCTCTCGTTCCCAGGCCGTCCCCCAGCTCCCGTCCTTGCGTCATGGCGACAACCTCTTGATGGAAGGCGTCTTCCTCCGACTGCCAACGTCCCAGGAAGAGCATTTAAGCAGCCATTCCTACGGACGCCATCTCCGCAGCCTCGGCATCCATCGCCTCTTCCTCGTCCAGAAGTTCCTCGCTGCTACTCCTGCTTCCGGTTGGCGTCGTCCTTGGCGCTGGTTCCTGGAGCAGCGCGGCATTTTGGCTGGCCTCCTCACGCATGGCTTCACCGATTCCGCCTCTGCCGGCATGTACCAGACCATGCTTCTCGGCGGCCAGGGCGCCATGCCACGCCACCTGCGCGACACCTTTGTCCGCTCCGCCACCATACACATTTTTTCCATCTCTGGCCTGCACGTCGGCACCATCCTCACTTTTGCGCTTGTCTTTCTGCAATCCTTCTTAGTGCCATTTCGGCTGCGCTGGGTCATTCTCATCCCTCTGCTTGGCGCATACATCATCCTCACTGGCGGTGCTCCTTCGGCGGCGCGGTCTTTTTGGATGGCCTTTGCCGTGTCCCTCGCCGTCATCCGCTTTCGACCGGCGGCGGCAGCCAACGCCCTCGCCTTTTCCGGCCTTGTCTTGCTCCTAGCCAATCCATTTTTTCTCACCAACCTCGGATTCGTCTATTCTTTCACGCTTGTCGCCGTCCTTCTCTATGGCTGGCAGCCCATCGGCCACATCAACGACGCTCTCCATGAAAAAGTCTTCTGGCTGCCGCATGACTATCAGCGCCGCTGGCGGCAATGGCCTGGGCGCTGGCTCGTAGGCGCTGTCGGCACCTCCTGCCTTGCCTGGATCGGCAGCGCTGGCTTGAACCTCTATTGCAACGGCCTTCTCACCCTCGGCGCTGTCCTGGTCAACACCCTGCTCATCCCAGTCGCCTGGTGCCTCATCATGCTCGCTGCGCCCAAATGCCTTGCCGCCGCCGTGTATCCGCCACTTTCCAATATTCTCGCCAAAGTCATCGAATGCCTCATGGACATCCTGACCGGATTAGGCCAATTCGGCAGCCAACCTGGCCTCGCCCCGCTCTTCCCCACGCCGTCCTTTACCTGGGCGCTGCTCTTCCACGTCCTGCTCCTCGCCCTCCTGGCTGCGCGTTCCCGCCTCATGCTCTGGGCTGCCGCTTTCGGGCTTGCCGCCTGCCTCGTCGCTGCCACCGCCGGCAACTGTCGCGCCAAACCGCCTGCCCTGCTCATCTGCCAAGGCGACGACGGCGCTCCGCCTGCTGTCTGCCTATTCACCACTGACAGCCGTGCGCCTACGGTCCTCTACCCTGGCGGACGCTCCTCGGCCCGCTCTCTCATCACCGCCCTTGCTGCTCGCGGCCATCATCGCGTCAGAACGCTTTACCTCCCGGTCGCCAACAGCGACACCCACGGCGCCGCCACCATCATATCGCGTCTCTCGCCAGCCGCATTCGTTTTGCCGCCCAAGCTCCCGACCCGCAATGCGTTCCTTCGCGGCCAGATCCATTCTGCCCACGCCGACGGCGCCAATCTCACGCATTTCGCACTCGCCGCCAGCAACCCGGAGCAAGAAACTGACAGCCAGATGCTCCAACACCTCGACGGCCCACGCGCATGTTTTGCACCGACCTCAGCACCCGCAGGCCAGCTTGGCATCCTGCTATCGTATCACGACGAGCGTCTCGGCCTGCGGCTTGTCATCGAACGAATGTCACCCGGCCTCATCGTCATCTCCTGGCGACATTCCGACGACGCCGTCACCCTCGAATCTTCTCTCCGCCCCAAAATCATCTGGATACCGCTGAATTAATGAATCTTAAACGGCAATAATGCCAAAAAATTCTTCTCTGCCTTCCACGATGTTGACTTTACATTCGATGTACAGTAAGTTAGTGCCATCCTAAAAACTTTTTAGTTGGCTGCCAGACAGCTCTGCTGGCTCTTGCTTCAACCACCATCCGACTATTTTTCCGTCGCCTCGAATAAGCATGAATGACCCCATAAAATGCCCCCGCACCCAGCTTGTACAGCAAACCTCTGACGACACCTTCACACAACTGAAAACGAGATATTCCGCACTGACTTTGCCTCCCTGAAAACAATCGCGACCATAGTTTCGCCAGCCATGCGGAATCAAAATTAGTTCGTGAGCCTTCTCCTATTTTTTGAGTTTTTTCAAGCCGTGGACAAAAATA
>MWEG01000066.1 GCA_002070945.1 Lentisphaerae bacterium ADurb.Bin082 | reverse complement strand
CGGCCGCATACAACGGCGTCGTCATCGCCCGCATGGAGAAAGTCGTCCTCGACGGCATGCAGGAAGGCGAATACCTGGTGGACATCGACTTCAGCGGCGCGGTCGCGACAGCCAGCGTGAACCGGAATGGGCTGATCCTCACCCGTGACGGCCAGGCCGTCCCGCTTGGCGAGGACGTGGTCGCCAGTGCCGGCGAATGGCCCGATCAATTCAGCTTCTCCGGGATTGACGCCTACACCCGGGGCGACGGCGTCTACCGTCTTCGCTTTGACGCTGCTGCCTCCGGAGTCGTCGACCAGGGCGGCAATGCCAGCGCCGCCACCCGGGAAATCACCTGGACGGTTGACACCACCCCGCCCGGGCACGTCGACGGACTGCACATCGAGGTCGATGACGGCATTTCTGCTGACGACGGCGTGACCTGGGGTCGCAACAAGACCGTTGTGGGCGCCTTGCCCGAAGGCGGCCTGAAGGTGGAAATCCTCTACCGGATGACCGGCGCTACTGCCAGCGCCCTGCTGACCAGCCGACAATTCGCCGCTGGCGAGACGGCGATGAACATCCCCATCACCTTGCCGGTCGATGGCGCCATCACCCTGACCGTGCGGATGACGGACGCGGCTGGCAACAGCACGGACGACAGCCTGGACATCTTCCTTGATACGATTCCGCTGTCGGCGCAGTTTGTCGATTTGCCGGATGCGCCCCGCCTGCTGTTCAGCGCCCCGATTCTGAATGCCGAGCAAATCCGGGCTGGTTTGACTTTGACGGTCAACGGCAGCGCGGCGGGCGTGGACTTGTCTGGCCTGGTCATCACTCCAGTTCTGGGCCGTGACCGCGAATATCTCCTGGAGGGCTTGGGCGACTGCACCAGGGTTTCCGGGGAGCATTTGCTGCGGCTTAACCTGGGCGTGTTAAAGAAGAAGACATCTGGCCTGCCTGGCGCAGGCACATGCAGCGCCGCCTGGAAGATGCTGTATCCGCTCACTCCGGGAGAGAAGCTGGCCTTGGCCCAGGCAGTCAACAGCGGCTGGACAGGTTTTGACAGCGCTGGCGACGCCTATTGGACAGTGGATGAGCAGGTCAGCGCAGACGCACCAGATGCCGAGCCGCGCCAGTCCGTGCGCTCGGGCGCGGTCGGCAATGGCGAAACCAGCGTCCTGAGCCTGGTCGTGCCCGGCCCAGGCGTCCTGAGCTTCAGCTGGAGGGTCTCGTCAGCCGCTGGCAGCGATATGCTCGCCTTTGCGGTCAACGGCACGGTACAGCAGGCCATCAGTGGCGTGAGCGACGACTGGGAGGTCGTGGAAGTCCCGATCGCTGGCATTGGCGACCAGGTTTTGACCTGGACGTATTCCCGCGGCCACGTCGCGCCAGTCGGCCAGAATTGCGGCTGGGTTGACCTGGTTTCCTACCGGAAATACTATGACGTGAAGTTCACGGCCGCCAGCCGGGTCTATGACGGAACCACGGCAACCGCACGCACCGGCGAATTGGTCGGGCAGGGGCAGGTGGCAGGACATGAGGTGGGAGTCACCGACGCGAATGGCGCATACACCTTCGCAACGCCGCACCAGGGACAGGGCAAGCCGGTGACCTTGACCGGGGCGGAGCTGACCGGGGCGGACGCGGATTTGTACCAGCTCCGCGCGGTGACCGCCCAGGCCGATGTCTGGCCCAAGGCGGTTATGGTCGGCTTCACAGCGGATGACAAGGTCTATGACGGCAGCGCCGTCGCGACGGTCCGTGACTTCGTCTTTGATGGCCTCGTCGCAGGCGACGCTATGGAGGTGATTGCCACGGCCAACTTCGCTGAAAGCAAGGTCGGCGCCTGGCTTGTGACCATCGACGACTATACCGTGACCGGCAATGACGAGGGCAACTACCTCATCGGCTTCGTCGACAATGTGGCAGCCGCCATCATGCCCAAGGCGATTACAGTCGGGTTCACGGCGGAGGACAAGGTCTATGACGGCAACGCCGTTGCGACGGTACGGGATTTTGTCTTCGATGGCCTTGTCGCAGGCGACGCCCTGGAGGTGACTGCCACGGCGCAATTTGCCGAACGCAAGGCTGGCGAGTGGATCGTGACCATGGATGACGACTTCATCGTGACCGGCAATGACGAGGGCAACTACGTCATCGCCTTTGCCGACAATGTGACGGCTTCCATCACGCCCAAGGCGACTATGGCCGAGTTCACGGCGGAGGACAAGGTCTATGACGGCAACGCTGTCGCGACGGTTCGCGACTTCGTCTTCCCCGGCCTCGTCGCTGGTGACGCTATGGAAATGGCGGCCGCCACGGCCAGCTTCGCTGAAAGCAAGGTCGGCGTGTGGGACGTAATCATCGATGACGGTTATGTTGTGACCGGCAATGACGACGGCAACTACGCAATTGCCTTCGCGCCGGTGCAGGCTTCCATCACGGCCAAGGCAATTACAGTCGGGTTCACGGCAGACGACAAGGAGTACGACGGCAACGCTGCCGCGACCGTCCGCGACTTCGTCTTTGATGGCATCCTCGACGGCGACGCCCTGGAAATGGCGACCGCCACAGCGCATTTCGCTGAAAGCAAGGTCGGCGTATGGCTTGTGACCATCGACGACTATACCGTGGTCGGCAATGACGATGGCAACTACGCAATCGCCTTTGCCGACAATGTGACGGCTTCCATCACTGCCAAGGCGATTACAGTCGGGTTCACGGCGGACGATAAGGTCTACGACGGCACAACCGTTGCTACGGTACGGGACTTCGTCTTCGATGGCATCGTCGAGGGCGACGCCCTGGAGGTGACTGCCGCGGCCAGCTTCGCCGAAAGCAAGGTCGGCGCCTGGGCCGTGACCATTGATGACGACTTCACCGTGACCGGCAATGACGATGGCAACTATGCAATCGCCTTTGCCGACAATGTGACGGCTTCCATCACGCCTAAGGCGATCACCATCGGCTTCACAGCGGATGACAAGGAGTATGATAGCACCGCCGTTGCGACGGTTCATGACTTCGTCTTTGATGGCATCGTCGCAGGCGACGCTATGGAGGTGACTGCCACAGCGCACTTTGCAGGCAGCGAGGTCGGCATCTGGCCCGTGACCATCGACGACGGCTTCACCATCACCGGCAATGACGATGGCAACTATGTATTCAATTTTGCCGATGATGTCGAGGCTGAAATCCTGTATAATGTCCAACACATCCCCGTTGGCTGGAGCATGACGGTTCTGAGCCTCGACCTGACCGCTGAATCAGCCGCTGCCTGGGCGGACCTGGGCGTGATGGCGTTCAAGGCTTCGACCATGCAAATCCAGCGGGGACGCCAGCCCGACTACGGCGAGTGCTTCTGGGTCTTCAACCGCAACAAAGCGGTTGCCTTGCAAGGGCTGAAGCGCTTTGACCAGCCGACTTGGACGACGCCAAATGACGAGGGCTGGGTCATGGCTGGCCCGCCGGCAGAAGATTATACCGTGTCAGAAGGCGAGGTGGTCTGGGCATGGAATGGAAGCGCCTTTGTCTTGATCCGGCCTGGAGAGAAGTTGCCGGCAGGCAAAGCGGCCTGGTTCTGGCAGTAAGAAGGAGGCGCGGCAGTCGCCGCCGCTCATGGGGCTGCCGCGCCACTTCGCAGAAAATGGCGCAGGCGGAAGCGGCCACGGGCTGGAACCCAGTGGCCGCTTCCCGTCGTTTTGACGCCCAGCATTGCTGAAAGCTCCATGCCCGTCACGTCAGAAGCTCGTAAGCGTTACCTTCAAGACGCCAAGAGCGCCAAAGACTTCTTGGCTCCTGATGCCGCCTCAAGCACTGCGTAGACAACTTTTCGGATGCCCTCTGGCTATGTCCATCGCAATCGCATTTCCATTGAACATTGAGTTATAGAGCAAAACGCTATCCCTCGCCTTATCGCACCTCAGGTCCCTGGAAGCCACAGTCGTATCCGGGGACTTTTTTTATTCGGATTAGACAGCTTTTTACATATAAAGCAAGAAATTTTCTTCGCCGAATTGTAAAACGCCTAATACATGCTAATTTCTTTTATCTTTTGCATCTCCTTGCCTTGGTATGTATGGTGCTTTAATAAAGTGGGCGTCGACACCATGCCCTTGAAGAAGTGCAAGACGCCAGGCTGGTTTTTTGAATGGCCTTTTGCCTAGGTGTTTTTTTGAAAAAGAGAGGTGTGGTCGTCGAGGACAGGCGACCAAGGTTTTGCTTCCAGGAAATCTTTTCAAGCAGGCGTCGGCATTATCGCAACCAGCTGGCGCGGCATCCATTGGCATACAATCCATAAAATATGCATTTTATATAATTTTGGTGTGTGGCTGTCACAAGGCAAAAGGGAGAAGCAAAATGAGAAGTCGATTCCGTCTTTCTGGCGTGTGCTTTTTAACATTGGTCATGTTGGGCAGTCGTCTGATGCAGGCCCAGACGACGTTGGATGAGGCCCTGAACGTGCCTGGGGGAGGGCTGGTGTTCACCACCTCCAGTACGGGGGCGGGCAGTCCGCGTTACTCGTGGACGGTGGTGACGGCGCCTGAAGCGACGCATGACGGCATGGCCGCTGCCCGGTCCGGCGCTGTCGGCTACCATTATTCAACCAGCTACAGCACTAGCATATTGAACACCACCTTGACCGGACCTGGAGTGCTGGCTTTCTGGATGAAGAAGGTCGGTACAGGCGATCTTGAATTCTACATCAACAACAAGTATTCGCAAACCTTTGAATACACCCCGGGGCAGAATGGGGAATGGCGTTTCCATCAGCTGACGTTCCAGCGGAACGATCAGTTCACCGTGCAGTGGCGCTTTAAAAACGGGGATGCAGGCAGTCAACCCGGTCAAACCGAGAATTATTTCCTGCTTGACGAGGTGTGCTGGCAGCCCCCCGACGAGCAGGGGTGTATGTTCCTGCTCAATGATGACGGTGCCAACTATACGGTTTGGAAATGCATCGACCAAGCTGCCGAAGTGAACATCCCGGCGACGTTTGCGGGAAAGCCGGTCACCGTCATTGGCAAAGATGCCTTTTTTAATAATAAAAAACTCATAACTGCGGTTTTGCCCGAAGGACTGCTGCGCATTGAGGGGAGAGCCTTTGCATACAGCTCCCTGGCTTCGGTGACTCTGCCTTCAACTCTGCAACACATCGGGGAGAATGCGTTCTTATATTGTCGGAATTTGAAGCATGCGCCATTGCCGGCCGGCTTGACAGAACTCGGCAAGTTTGCCTTTTGTAGCACCAACCTGGAGCAGGTTGCGTTTCCACCGGGGTTGTCGGTCATCCCCGTGTCCGCCTTTCAGTACTGCCTGTCGCTGCGTTCGGTCCTCATCCCCGTGACCGTCCAGGAGATCGGCGCTAATGCGTTCAACAAGTGCGGTCTGACCAGCATCGTGTTCGCTGACCGCGGCGGAAAAGACATCCCCCTAGGCGCAGCGTGCTTTGCAGGCAATTATCGCCTGTACGAGTGCATCCTCCCCGAGGGCATTACGGCACTGCCGGCAAACATGCTGGCAGGGGACGCAGAGGGAGTCGTCGATCTTCCGGCCATCCGCATTCCCGCCAGCGTGACATCGCTGGGCAGCCTGGCTTTTAACTACTGCAACAACGTGACCATCTTTTTCATGGGACCGCCGCTGGCGGTTGGCGAATCGGGAATGACCAGCGTGCCGGATCGCCTTGGCAATGCCCTGGTCGTCTACCAGGGTGCGCACCAGGCCGCCTGGGGGGGCGTCCTGGACGGCGAGGGTCTGTTCCATGGCTTTCGGACCGAACCCCTCGCAGGAGAGCCCATCCCGCTGCCAGAAATTGCCACTCCGACAGACAAGCCTACGTTCCGCGACAGCGTCGCGGTGACGTTCACCTTGCAGGCACCTTTGTCTGGCGACAAATTGCTGGTCGAGCGTTCGGAAGACAACGGCGCAACTTTCGCCCCGACGGTCTTGACGCCCGGCGAAAGCAGCGGCGGCTTCCTCGCCGCCGGCGCCGCGCAATGGACGTACACCTTGACCGCGAGCGCCATTTTCCAAGTTCACGCCGTCCGCCCCGCCAATGGCACGC
Source organism: Lentisphaerae bacterium ADurb.Bin082 (assembly GCA_002070945.1). Classification (GTDB taxonomy): domain Bacteria; phylum Verrucomicrobiota; class Lentisphaeria; order Oligosphaerales; family Oligosphaeraceae; genus JAAZKI01. The sequence continues at coordinate 8,861 of MWEG01000066.1, read as the reverse complement.
GCGGCGTCCCCGGCCATAGCCGCTGCTCCGGCGCGGTGGCCAGGAGGTATCTGCGCTGGAACGAGTATGCCGACGCCCTGGACAACCACACCCTCGAGTTCGACGTGGAAGACCCGAAGTACTGGAGCGTCAGCGCCAGCCAGTCCAAGGTCGGCGGCAGTTCGGTGTTTGTCGATCTTGGCAGCCGTGAAGACAACCCACCCATGCACACGATGCTGATGACCCAAGTCACTGGCCCGGGAGTGTTCTCGTTCTGGGTCTATCCGGATCGGGACGGCATCAGCATTGACTTTGGCGAGGTCGATCCGACCGGCGCAGGCTGGAATGGTTTCAAGGAAGATAGTCTCATTGTTTCACGGCAACTCGCTTCCTATTTTAATAATCCTAAGGTTTGGGTCAAGTGCTCGGTTGCCATTCCAGAAGGCGATTTCCAGGTCGGCTGGAGCTTCGGGGGCGGATATGCCGGCGGGGCGGCGTACATCGATCAGGTTCAGTTCATGAAGCTGGATGGTGATTTCGGCTATGTGGTCAATCCTGACGGCGCCAGCGTCACGGTCATGGCCTTAATCGACGACCGGGAACCATGGGAGGAACCGATCCCGGTGGCCTTAGAAATCCCAGCCACACTGGGCGGGTTGCCCGTCACCGGCATCGGCGACTACGCCTTCGTCGGCCTGGCGCTCGAGTCTCTGGCCATCCCGCCTACAGTCACGGCCATCGGTGAATACGCTTTCAGCCGCTGCTCCGGAATCGACGAGGTCGTTGTGCCGGCGTCGGTGACGACGCTGGGCGAGGGCGTTTTTGCCGATTATGGCGACTTGCGCCATGTCGTGTTCCAAGGGGCGCAGCCGGCTGACGGCGGAAGCCTGGGCGGCCAGGCCGCCATCATCTTCACCCAGGGGCAGCCTGGATGGATTGACGGCGGCGCATACCGAGGGCTGGTGACGGTTACCATCAGCGACGAGCGTACCGAGGCGCCGACTTTCCTTCGCGACGACATGCCGGCGCCATCGCCAGCGTTCATGTACTTCAATAAGCCCTTCCAACTCATCATGACCGGCAACAACGGCCCGGACCTGGCCATTCGCTATGCCGTAGGCGGCGCCGTGCCGACAGCCGCCAGCCCCGGCTTGCTGTACGAGGACGTTCTTGAACTTGATGACGCTACCGGCGATATAACGGTCAGAGCCCGCGTCTTCCGGGGAGCGGCGCCTTGCAGCGGCGTCACCAGCGTCACTTTCCGCAACGCCAAGGAACTCAGCGAGGTCATGGATTGCTTTGACGCAATTTTCGTGCTCCGCGATCCGGCCAGATGGCAGATCATCGAGGAGACCGACGAACAGGGGCAAGTCATCAACCGCCACCTGCAAGCCGGGCCATACCCGGAGAAAGCCAGGCAACAGGCGATTCTTGAATTCTATATCCATTATCCGAAAAATGAAGTGCCGGACAAGTTCAGCCTCCAGTGGCGCCTGGTCTCGACCTTGGCTAATCCTGGTTCCGATGACGCTGGCGAGTGGCGTTTTTTTGCGGAAGAGTATGGCACTTGGTCGTATAACAAACATCAAGCAGACTGGCAGACTTGGGTATTTGATGTGACCAAAGGCGGCTGGCTGTCCGGCACGCTTACGTTTGGCGACAACAAGGCGTCCCAGCCTGGCATCAGCCATTTGAAGCTGGATCGCTTTGTGAACGGCGCTCCCAAGGCCACGCCCAAAGTGACATTTGAGCCGCCCGGCGCCGGCACAGCCAGCTACTCGGCGGCCAACGAATGGTGGCCATTCCTGGGAACCGAACGCATGCTAATCGGCAAGGAGGCGCAGTTCCGAGCCGAGGCGTCTCCAGGATATATGTTCACGGAATGGCAGCGCTACGACCTTGGCGCCGGCCAATACGTGCGGCATAGCACCAACCAGCAGACGATGTTCCAAATCTTCGCTGACGAGGATGGCGACCAGGCCGAAAACGACTTCAAGGCCGTGTTTGAGCCGGCCGTCTGGGTTCAGGTCACCCTCAGCCAAGGTGGCTGGTGGCCTGTGCGATATGGATATAGCGGTTATTCGCGGGGCGAGTACACCGAGCCGTGCCTGGTCGCCAAGGGCACCGTGCTCAAATTCTGGCCCGAGGCTGAGGACGGATGTGTCTTCACTGGCTGGAACGACGGCGTCACGGATATTGACCGCTCGGTCGTCTGCGAACAGGACATTGCCCTGCAAGCCAATTTCGCTAAGTACATCCGTTCCGAGCCGACCGTCAAGGTCGCCAACAGCAACGATGCCGGGGGAATCATGATCACCTGCGGCACGGGGGACCTGACCGAACTCAATCCCGACGGAACCGTCACTTATACCATTAGCGTCGACTATCCGGAGTGGTACCGTTTCGCCGGATGGGAGTTTGACCAGGGGACGGTCGTTGCCTCCCAGGTCAACGGCTCCGACTTGACGGTCACCCTCGACTGGAACCAGACCAAGCGCTTTGCGCCGAAAGCAAAGTTCTACAAGCAGACGCGCATAACGGTTCAGACTGCGGCCGGCCAGGAAAACTGCGGCCTGCTGCAAGTGCGGGAAACCGACGGCGCCGGCGAGGAGATCATCCTTGACGAGGACAGGGGTGCGTATGTCGACATTCGTTCGGTGGTCTGGCTCAAGGGTACGGGTCTGGGCATCAACCGCTTCGTGCGATGGGACTGGCAATATGGCGGCTATAGCAACAGCAGCTCCGCGACCGAGATGACCGAGACCATCTGGGACTATCCGTCCTACCAGTTCACGGCGTCGTTTGCCGCCCAGGCAGACCTGACCCTGCACGTCGACCCGGACGGCAACGGCACCGGCAAATTCCAAGTCAATGGGCGGGACTACCAGCCGGGTCGACGCTATGACATCGGCACCCAAGTCACCATTCGGGCCTTCCCCGACCCGGGCAACCGTTTCGTCAAATGGCTGGGCAGTGACAGCGTCTACCCATGGTGTACAGTCTATATCGAACCCGGGGACAACGTTTACACCGCCCAATTCGCCAAAACCGGCACGGTCACCATGAAGGCCAAGGTCATCACCACCGGCGAACCCGGCGGCGGCGTCGCCCAGGTCTACACTCCCGATCTAGGCACGGACCTGACTATCACCGCCACGCCCTACTATGGCTACAGCTTCGTCAAATGGGAGGACACCGGCAGCACGGAATCCAGCCGCACCATCCACAACGTCGGCGCCGACAACCTGGAATTCACGGCCCTGTACCAGCCTGTGGTCAGCGTGTCGGCCTCGGCGCCGACCGGCGGCGGCTCCTTCACCGGCACCGGCCAGAAGCTGCTTTCGGACTTCCCGCTGACGGTCACTGCGATTCCCAATAACGGCTACCGGTTTGTCCGCTGGCTCGACGATCCGGCTGCCCCGGCTGCCCGCCTGCTCACCGTGGACGACATCGTCGACAGCCGCATCAGCTTGCAGGCCATGTTCGTGCGGGTCTGCCACGTCACCGTGCAGCCGCAGACAGGCCAGCATCAGCTCGGCACGGTCGCCATCCTGGATGACGGCGGCACCGAATTCACCCTTGATCCCAACACCGGGGCCTATTCAGCCGTGGTAGACGCCGGCGCCAGGATTTCCTACCAGGCCACTGCTAATCCCGGCTGCGACTTTGTGCGCTGGACCTGGGACGGCTCCAAAAATCCCATGGTCATGGACATGCAGATCGACTATTCTCGCACCTTCGCGGCCGTGTTCGCCCAGCGCGCCACGATCAACTGCCGCGTCAAGCCTGGCCAGGAGGCCTGGGGCGCGGTCAGCATGGTCTACGAGGGCGCGCCTGCCCAGTCCGGGGCGAATTTCCATGTCGGCAAGTGGATTCAGCTCACGGCGACGCCCCAGCCGAATGCCCGCTTTGTGCGCTGGAGCGACGGGGCGTTCTCGGACGTGCGCTATTTTCCAGTAGCTGAGGGCGAAAAGACTTACGAGGCTGAATTCGTGCGCACCTCGAGCGTCACTGTCAACCTGACGTCCGACACTCCCGGCGAAGAACCCTCGCTCATGCGTTGGGGATTTCCCTGGACAGTCTGGCTGGCCAGCGGCCAGAAGGTTGTCTTCGACGTCGAGGACGACGCCGGCAAGGATTGCCTCTTGCTGTTCTATGGGCAGCCTGGTTGGCATCTGCCGCCGGAGCAAGGACAGACTGTCAAGGTGCTGCCGCAGCAGAACCTGGTCTGGGACTTCCAGTACAGCAAGATTACCACCGGCACCCTGGTCGGCTGGCTCAATCCGAGCAATATCGGCGCGCAATGGCGCGTCAAGGCCAATCCGCAGACCGGCTACCCGGGCGGCGGGGAGTGGTTGGGCAACGGCGCTTCCGTCGTCCTGGAGCAGGGCGAGTATGAAATTGAATTCTCTCAGATACTGGACGAGCAGGGCCTTGAGAGCTGGTACCGCCCGAGCGTCCTGGTCCTGGATCAGGGCGAGAGCGCGACCGTCAACGTCGCCGCCAACCAGCGCCGCAACTTCACCGGCAAATACCGCAAGTACATTCCAGACCTGGAATTGAGCTTCTCGCCGGGCGAGGCTTCGGAAGGCGCCGGCCCCTCCGCGACGGTGGCGACGCTGCGCCGCCTGCCGCGCATTCCTGGCGGGGAGACCGACCGCAGTGAAAGCATCACCGTTGCCTTCTCCCCCAGCGAGGCTGGCGCGCTTATCTTCCCGTCTTCGATCACCATTCCGGCCGAGCGCGAGCGCGTCCAGTTCATGGTTGGGGTGATAGACAATGACGTGCGTGAAAATACGGAGATATTGGCGGCGGACGGCGAGACCGTGCTGGGGCGCGGCCGCATTGTCCGCCTGAATGGCCGGGTCTCCGTCCCCTCAAGCTGCAATTGCGACGGCACCCCGAGTTCGGGCGCGGAAATCTTCGCCGACTTGGCGGTTTATGACAATGACGGCCCGGCCTTGCAGGTGACGGTCAACCCCTCCACCATGCAGGAACCCTTGCCCCCGGACAACGAGAAGCTGTACCCGAACGCCTTGACCGTCCGCCGCAACGACCGCACTGGCGACGGCCTCCCTGCCATCACTGTGAAGCTGTGGGCGTTCGTGAACGGCGTGGAAGACGACAGCGAATTCGAGTTCCGCCTGGACGGCCTGCCTGTGACTCAAGTCGAAATACCGGCTGGCGAACTCCAGGTGACCGTGGACATCGCCACCTGGGATGACGGCGTGGAGGACGGCAACCAGCTCATTTCCGTATATGCCGACACCGACGCCATGCCGCCGGACGAGCCAGGAGTCAAGTACACACCAGGCTCCTGCTGGGTCGTGGTCAGCGACCTCAGCTTCCCGGACTACGTGGTCACCTCGGTGGCCACGCCGGCTGAGCCGCTGTCCGGCGGCGACGTCTATGAGCTGGAGGTGACCTTGAAGAACCAGGGCCGGATGCCCATGACCGGGAACATCCCCCTGGCTGTCCATGCCAGCGCCAATGACATCCTCAACGACCAGAACCGGATTCTGGAGACGAACTACGTCGGCGGCCTGGAGGTCGGCCAGAGCGCCAGCCTGCGCCTCAACATTCCGCTGGAGATGGCGCCTGGCGCCAACTGGCGCTTCGCCGTCGTCGTCAATCCGCGCAGCACCCTGCGTGAAGTCAGCCTGCTCAACAACACCACCTGGTCGGAGAAATTCACTGTGGAGGCGTCGTACCGGGCGACCGTGGAGCTGGCTGATCCGGCCCAGGCCACGTCCCTGATGGGGCAGCCGGTGGCGCTGGCCGGCCGCACCCTGCGGCTCGACTCGGACGTTCCGATCGGCCAGGTCGACGCAGACGTGTACGTCATCGTCAACGGCGTGCGCCGGATTCTGCCGGTGACCAGTGACGCCGACGGGCGTTTCGCGATTGACTTCACGCCGCTCCCCAGCGAAGCCGGCCATGTCATCGTCGGCGCCTGCTATCCCGGGCTGGGAAGCACGGATGCGCAGGACGAATTCGACATCCTCGGGCTGCGCTTCGTCAAGAGTGTCTGTGGCCAGGAAACCTCCACCAAGTATGTCCAATGGGGCGTCACCATGAACGACGTCAATGCCTGCTCGTTGCAGCTGAGCAATCGCAGTCCCGTGCCGTTGTCCAACCTGCGCGCCGAACTCGTCGGCGCACCGGCCAACTGCGAGGTGGCCTGGAACGACGACGGAACCGACCTGATCCTGGGTGAGCTGCCGGGCGACGCTATGCGCACGGTCATGTTCACGGTCAAGGGCACGGCGCCGACCGAGGACAGAAACTATCGGTACTTCACCGTCAGGATCACCACGGACGAAGGCGCCGCGCTTGACATCCCCGCCTATTTCCACGCCAAGCCGCGCTATGCCCGGCTGGCGCTGAAGCCGACCGCGCTGGATGTGACCATGCAGATGGACCCGCAGAGCAATCGCGGGACACCCCGCAACATCGAAGTGGTCATTTCCAACGATGGGGCAGACGAGACCGGGCCGATCACGGTTTCCGTCCCCAGCCTGACCTGGATGAAGCTGGTCGGCGGCAACACCCTGCCCAGCATCCAGCCGGGCGAGACGACCTCGTTCCTGCTCACCTTGACGGCGGACGGAAATACGCCCCTCAACGCCCCGCTGAACGGCACGTTGGCGATCAATGCGCCCAACGCCTTTGCCGGCGCGACGCTGCCGTTCCGGGCGACGGCGGTAGCGGAAGGCACCGGCAGCCTGACCGTGGACGCCATTGACGACTATACGTACTATGAAGCCCATGCGCCGCACCTTGGGGGCGCCCTGGTGGTGGTGCGCAATCCCTACACCAACAAGGAGCTGGCCCGCGGCTTCACCCAGGCCAACGGCAAGGTCACCCTGGAAAAACTGCCGGTCGGCCTCTGCAAAGTCGTGGTCAGCAAGGAGAAGCACGCCGAAAAAGTGAGCAACGTCGAGATCCAGCCTGGTCGGGAAACCACCCTGCAGGTGTTCCTGGACTACCAGGCCATCACCTATTCCTGGGAGGTGGTCCAGGTGGAGATCGAGGATCGCTATGAAGTCGAATTGACCGTTACCTACGAGACGAACGTTCCGATGCCGGTGGTGGAGACGAACATGCCGTCCAAGATGCCGTTCCTGCTGCCGGGGGAGACGTACATGTTCAGCGTGGTTCTCACCAATAAGGGTCTGATCCGCGCCGACGACGTCGAGTTCACGCTGCCGGAGGTGTTCAACAGCCCGCAATGCGCCATCGCCTTCAATTACCCCAAGGGAACCTACAGCCTGCTGCCGCAGCAGGCGGTCACCATCCCGGTGGTGGCCACCGGAGTGGCACCGACCCGCGCCGACGACGATTGCTTTAGCTATTCTCTGACCCTCTGGCGCTGGGAATGTGGCCATGACCACAAGTGGCATCGGGTCTCGACGCTCTTCTCCGTCCAAGGCACATACTGCGGCGGAACCGGCTACAGCTTTCTTAGCGGCATAGGGGGCGGTCCGGTCGCCACCGGTCCTGGCCAGGCGACGTATGTCAAGGAGCCGCCTGTGCCGACCGTGCCCTCGACCGAACCCGGATGCAGGCCCTGCACCAATGGCCTGGGCATCAATCTAACCAAGTGCGCCCTCGGTGCTCTCCCCATTATAGGCTGCGGGATCGGTATCGCTGACTGCCTGTGGGGGCTGTGGAAAGCGGCTGAAAGCGGCACCGCCTATTCCTGGACCACCTCTGGTCTCGGCTGCGTCTTCAATGTGGTCGGATGCTTTCATCCCGTCGGCGTCTTAGCCTCCTGTGTACTCGGCTGGCAAACCGCCTGTGAAGATGCGGATAATATCAAAAACAAGCCGCAATGGCTGGCAGACTCGCAGGAGAAGCTCAAGGTCATCGTCGACCTGTTGAGGCAGCGCATGTTCTATTTCCAGGAATTCTACGGGGACCCCTGCTGGGAAGCCGCCGCTCCGGAAGCCGTCAATGAGTTCTTTGACGCCTTCATGCCCCTGGGGCTGCCCGATGGCATCGCCACCCTGCTGGGCGATGCGCAGAAGTCTACGCTGCTGACCGTGCTTCCGGAAGGCGTCGAGCCGGCCGACCTGGATGTCTTCGTGGCGCGCTGGAACCGCTCCGTGGCCTACTGGGAGACTTGCAGCATGGACTCCTTCCCAGACTACCCGGCGGGCGCGAACCCGGATGACTACATCAGCCTGAAGACCCTGTACGACCTGGCTCAGGAGATGGCTCGCTGCGAGGACGATGCCAGGGCCATGGGCTATGAATCGGTCGAGGACCTGTACCGCAAGGTCACCAAGTACATGGAAACAGAACTCAAGGGCACCAGCTCCGTCTGCGCCCAGGTGACCATCAAGATTTCGCAGACCGTGTCCCTGACCCGGGAGGCCTTTGAAGGCACGCTGACGTTGTTCAACGGCCATGAGAACAAGGACATGACGAATGTCCGCCTGCAGCTGGTGGTGACCGACGCCTTTGACAAGGACTGCACCGACCTGTTTGACATCAGCGAGCTGCATGATCGGTTTGTGGAGCTGACGGCGATTGACGGCGCCGGCGTCCTCGGCCCCAAGAAGACCGGCAGCGCAGTGGTGCGGTTCATCCCCGAAAACGCCGCCGCGCCGGTGACGAGCAAGACCTACTTCTTCGGCGGCATCCTGTCCTATACCAACCCCTTCTCGGGCGAGACGGCGACGATTGAGCTGACTGCCGTGCCCCTCGAGGTGTCCCCAGGGCCGCGCTTGCAGATGCACTACTTCCTGCAGCGCGACATTCTGGGCGACGACCCCCTGACCGAGGCCATTGAGCCGTGCTATCCGGCCGAACTGTCCGTCCTGGTCTACAATCCCGGCTATGGCGACGCCAAGAATTTCCGCATTGACTCGGGCCAG
>MWEG01000065.1 GCA_002070945.1 Lentisphaerae bacterium ADurb.Bin082 | reverse complement strand
CTTAAAAAAATCGCATTATTTTTAGACGGTCACATGACCCCAGTGAACAATGGGCAAAAACTCGGTACTGTCAAGATGGTTAGTTTTATATCAATAATATCGTAAGGCTAAGTCCTGACTGGCACCGGACGCGCCTGCCGAATCAGCATAGCGACTTCACCGCCGCCGACCACGACCGGGAACCGCAAGAAATCGAGTCAACCGTCCACATCAACAACCGACCTGTCCTCGCTGCTCCTGGACAACCCCTGTTGCTTTCAACCTGCACAATGAAGCCCGTCATGAAAAAAATCCTTGCGTTCACTCTGATTGAGCTTTTGGTCGTCATCGCCATCATCGCTATTCTGGCCGCGATGCTGCTGCCGGCCCTAAGCAAGGCCCGGGACAAAGCCCGTGCCATCAGCTGCATCAACAACTTGAAGCAATGCACACTGGCCTTCCTGTCCTATGCCGGCGAATACGGCGACACCCTCCTGATCAACTACGCCTGGACCTCCAACTGGCATGGCGCACTGACCACCGCCTACGGCAACACCGGATACCTGTCCGACACCACGCCTGACGAAGTCGTCTGCCCAGGCCGCGCTCCCTTCAAATACAAGCTTACCTATCGCACCTACGGCCACCGCCTGACCAGGACTCCGAGCAACTACACCTACAGCTACCTGACGACCTACAGCGCCTACACTGTCTCCCAAGGCTACCAAGACACCGTCCTCTACGGCGTCAAAATCAAAATGCCGTCCTCCTTCATGCTGATCGGCGACTCCTATAGCCAGTACTATGAACTGAGCAGCCCGGATGACGGCTATCAGCATGGAAGCGTGCTGATGACCGCCGCCAGCATTGATTCCTCCAGGCATGACACATCCTCCTGCCCCTTCCTTGGCGCACACGGCAGCAGCGGCAACTTCGCCTTCTGGGACGGCCATGCCGCAGCCTTCAACTCACCAGGACTCTTCGCCGATGAAATGAAAAAAGAATATGTCGCCAATGGACAAACCGTCACCATCTCAACGTGGGATAAAAACAAAATCTTCACCAGCCGATGACGCAACCAGGGCCAAAAACCGCAGAAAGTTCAATCAACCGCTCATGTCAATAGCCGCCCTGGCCTTGCTACGCCCAAACCGATCCTGCTGCTTTCCAACGCCTGAACATGGAGCCCGTCATGAAAAAAATCCTCGCCTTCACCCTGATTGAACTGCTCGTCGTCATCGCCATCATCGCTATTCTGGCCGCCATGCTGCTGCCAGCTCTAAGCAAGGCCCGGGAAAAGGCCCGCGGCATCACCTGCATCAACAACTTGAAGCAATGCACATTGGCCTTCATGTCGTATGCCAGTGAATACGGCGATGTCCTCCTGACCAACTACGCCGCCACCTCCAACTGGCATGGCGCACTGACCACCGCCTACGGCAACACCGGATACCTGTCCAGCACCAGGCCTGACGAAGCCGTCTGCCCAGGCCGAGAACCCTTCAAGTTCAAGTCAACCTATTACACCTACGGACACCGCCAGACGGGGTGCCCGAGCGGCTATACCTACCGCCCCCTGACAGGCCACAGCCCAGCCACCACCGCCGCCGGCTACACCGACTGCGTCCTCTACGGCGTCAAAATCAAAATGCCGTCCTCCTTCATGCTGATCGGCGACTCCTATTGCCAGCGCCTTGAATTAAACAACTCGGAGAATGGCTATCAGTTTGCGACCATGTTGATGACCGCCTCCAGCGTCAACCCTAGCTCCACTTGGAACGACCTCTCTTCCTGCCCCTACCTCGGCGCACACGGCAGCAGCGGCAACTTCGCATTCTGGGACGGCCATGCCGCAGCCTTCAACTCACCAGGACTCTATGCTGACGAAATGAAAAAAGAATATGTCGCCAACGGACAAGCAGCCCCAACCTTCTCAATGTGGGACAAAGACAAAATCTTCACCCGCAGATGAACGCACCCGCCGTCGACCAGGGCCAAAAACCGCAGAAAGTCCAATCAACCGCTCATGTCAATAGCCGCCCTGGCCTTGCTACGCCCAAACCGATCCTGCTGCTTTCCAACGCCTGAACATGGAGGTCGTCATGAAAAAAATCCTCGCCTTCACCCTGATTGAACTGCTCGTCGTCATCGCCATCATCGCCATTCTGGCCGCCATGCTGCTGCCAGCCTTGAGCAAGGCCCGGGAAAAGGCCCGCGCCATCAGCTGCGTCAACAACTTGAAGCAATGCACGCTCGCCTTCCTGTCGTATGCCAGTGAATACGACGACGTCCTCCTGACCAACTACGCCTCCACCTCCAACTGGCATGGCGCCCTGACCATCGCCTACGGCAACACCGGCTACCTGTCCAGCACCAGGCCTGACGAAGCTGTCTGCCCAGGCCGAGAGCCCTTCAAATACAAATCCACGTATTGCACCTATGGCCATCGCCAGACCTGGAGTCCAAGCGGCTACACCTACCGGCCTCTGACGACCTACAGCACCGCCGCTGCCGCCCTCGGCTACCGCGACTGTGTCCTCTACGGCGTCAAAATCAAAATGCCATCCTCTTTCATGCTGATCGGCGACTCCTATTGCCAGTACCTTGAACTGAATAACGCGACCGACGGCTACCAACATGCGATCATGATGATGACCGCCACCAGCACCAATACCGCTAATCGCGACCAAACCACCTGCCCCTTCCTCGGCGCACACGGCAACAGCGGCAACTTCGCCTTCTGGGATGGCCATGTCGCAGCCTTCAACTCCCCCGGACTCTTCGCTGACGAAATGAAAAAAGAATATGTCGCCAACGGCCAAGCTGTCACCATCTCAACGTGGGATAAAAACAAAATCTTCACCAGCCGATGACTCAATCGCCGACAACCCCGTGACCGGCCTTTGCGAAAAAACCAGTACAGCGCCGAGACAGCCCGAGGAGAAGAAAAGTCCCAGCAGCCCCTCGCGAAACCCAACTGCACTTTTCAAATGCCATCTATATAAAACAGAATATTTTTCCTGATGCGTCATCCCATAACATTCTCAATTCGCTAGGAGGGTCTTATGAAACGTTATTTTTACTTTACCCTGATTGAACTGCTCGTCGTCATCGCCATCATCGCCATCCTGGCTGCCATGCTGCTGCCAGCCTTGAGCAAAGCCCGGGATAAAGCCCGCAGCATCAGTTGCGTCAATAACTTAAAGCAATGCACCATGGCCTTTCTGATGTATGGCGGTGACTACGGTGAGGTGCTTATGACCTGCGCCGCCTCCTCCTGCAACTGGCATCGCGCCCTGACCAGCGACTACGGCAACACCGGATACCTGTCCAGCACTACCCCCAACGAAGTCGTCTGCCCAGGCCGCGAGCCCTTCAAATACAAATCTGCCTATCTCACCTACGGCCACCGTCATAGCCAGTGTCCGTCAAGCTGCTTCAAGACCTACCTCACCTCCTTGACCCCGAGTACCCACGCCGCCGGCTACCAGGACTATTTCCTCTACGGACTCAAGATCAAAATGCCGTCCTCGTTCGTGGTGATCGCTGACTCCTATTCCCAGTACCTTGAACTGAAAAACAATGCTGATGGCTTTCAGCACGGCAACATAAGAATCACCACGGCCGCCGCCGACAGCGCCCATCTTGACAACTCCAGCTTCGCCTTTCTCGGCGCACACGGCAACAGCGGCAACTTCGCCTTCTGGGATGGACACGTCGCATCCTACAACTCCCCAGGAGCAATCATTGACGAAATGAAAAAAGAATACACGGCAAATGGCCAAACCGTGACCGGAGCAGTCTGGAACCAAAACAAGGTCTTCACCAAAAGGTGAACCAGACGCGCAGGCGGCACGGAAAAACACGAGGCTGGCAAAGCCGCGAGCATAAGCCCATCGGAAAAACAGCCGCAGAAGCTCCGAACGCTCCTGAGCCTCCCGAAAACAGAAAACGCCCGCTTGGCAACCCACAAGTGGTCTATATTTGCACACCGAACATTAGCGTTAACAGCATCTCAAGACGCTCTGATGCAACTTATTGTGCTGGACATGGATAATTTTCATAAAACTTATGGAAGACAAGTGCCTTACTGTCTAACGTCCACTAAAGTCCACTAACGTCTACGTCCATCGTCTACTAACGTCCATTAAAGTCCACTAACGTCCATTGTCCACTGTCCACTAACGTGCCTTACCCGAGGCGTTTGGCTCCGCAGCTTGTGGAAATCACGAGTATCAATCGGCGACCGATTGTCATTAAAATTATATATGGCCATAACAATAACTTGCTCTGCCTGGAAAGGACTCCGCCATGACTCGTTTTTTCTGTATTGGCATGTTAACGCTTTTTTTCGGGAGCGTTCTTTTTGCCGATGCGTTGCCGGATTTAACTCAATTCACTGCTGTCTCTCAAAAACAGGTTTTCCTTGAGGACTTCAACGCCGGCGCCGACCGTTGGCAGCTCGGCTCAAACTGCCATATCGTTCCGGAAGGTCGCGACGGCACGCCAGCCCTGTTCATGGAACGCACCGAACCTGGCAACTACCAATCAGCGCTGGCCTCTCTGCCGCTCCAATTGATTCCCGGCTGCCGCTACCGCTGCACCGCCTGGTACAGGACCGAAGACTTGCCCGACAAGACCAATATCTTGGCTCCTTGCATTGAATACCGCGAAAACAACGTCTACAAATGGATGAAGAACCTCCAGGCCCCAGCCTCCCGGGAATGGAAGCAGGTCAGTCTTTATTTCTCAGCCACCGCTGAATGCAACCTGCTCCTCCGCCTGTTCTACAACCTGACCGGCAAAGTCTGGTTTGACGACCTGGAGATCACCACTGCCGAACAAGCTGCCATCTACCCTCTTAAGCCCATGTTGCAGCACCTTGGCCCAGAAGGAGATGTCCTGCTCCAATGCGCTGACAACGAGCAGCTGCAGCAGCGCCCCGGCGATTTCCAGCTGTTCTTCGAATGCCCTGAAATTGGCCTGAAAACCGCCAGACCCCTGAACGACCGCGGCCAAGCCGCTATCCGCCTCGGCCCCCTGGCTGACGGCGAATACACCTGCCAAGCCTACCTGCTGGACAAGCGCGACAAAATCATCCTGACCCAAGACACCTTCACCTGGTTCCGCCGCGCTGACCTCAAACCCGCACCGGGCCAGGCGACGCTGGACGAACACGGACGCTTCCTAGTCGATGGCAAGCCCTTCCTGCCCGTAGGAATCTATGTGACTTGGATACGCACGCTCACCGACGTGAAGCGCGTGGCTGAAGGCGGCTTCAACTTCATCCATTCCTATACCGCCGCCCACCTGAACATCAAGAAAGAAAACGAGTTCAATGGTCTGCCTGCCCAGGAAATGCACGGCGGCGCAAAAATGGGGACGCCGGAATGGGCGGAGAACGTCCGCCGCTCGCTGGACCTCTTGCAGCAACATGGCTTGAAGCTGATGTCGTTTCCTTGCCGCGACGAATTCCGACATCCGACCGCCCTGGCCGCCTACACCGCCGATGAACGGCCAGTCTCCGAAATCCCGCGCCTCCGAAAGCTCCGCAGCGACTATGCCCGCACTTTCCCGCTCTCTCCTGTCGTGGCCTTGACCTGCGAAGCCGACGATGTCGGCCAATACGCCCGAGCCGCAGACCTGGTCGGCGTCGACCCATACCCCGTGACAACGGAAAAGTCGCGCGACATGGCCGCCGCCCAGAAGTTCATGGACAATCTATCGCGGGATAACATCCCCTTCATGTATGTGCCCCAGGCTTTCAACTGGGGCGGACACAGAACCGACGATTTCAGCAAATACGTCTATCCTTCCGAGGAGCAGATTCGCTCCATGACCCTGCTGGCCGCCATCTACGGCTGCCGATGCTTCTGCTTCTACAGCTACACGACCATCTTCGAGCGCACGGAGCTCAAGGCGCCTGGCTCTGCCGTCAAGTTCTGGCCGCGGGTGACCGCCGTGGCGCGGCTGCTGCGTGAACTGGAACCGTGGCTGCTAAGCCTGGAACAGGCACCGGAAGTGACTTGCACCCTCCAGAAAGACTCTGTTGTCAAAGCCAGAGCCTTTGCCGCTGACAACGAAGTCCGCGTGCTGATCACTGCCCAGGGGCCAGGAGAGGCCCAGGCGGAATTGACCATACCAGGCTGCCCAGACCTGAAATCAAAATACGGCCATACCACCAACCTGGGAAATGGCCGCTACCTCTTCACTGCCACTGACATCGCCTCAGATATGCTGACGACCGGCAAGGAACAAAGATGAAAACGCGACTCTGCTTTTGGCTCTGGCTAGGCCTTTTGACTGCCAGCAGCATGTTGTCTGGCGACGAACTGGCGATTGACGGCAATTTTTTGCAGTTGAATGAGGACGGCAAGCCTACGGAATGGGTCTTGCATGGATGGGAAGGCTTCCAGCCGTTTGCAACCCTGGCCGTAGTGCCGCAAGCCGACCAGGGCGCCAATGCGATCAGGATATCCGAGGCAACCGCTGCCTCTGGCGCCTGCGTCCGCACCGCCAAGCGATTTCCCGGCAAGTCAGGCGACCGCCTGCGCATTCAGTTTCGCGCCCGCGGGGTTGGCCAGCTTGGGGTTGGAATGTACTATTACACCGAGCGCGGCGAATGGAATCAGACCTCGGCGTTTCACCCGGTCACCCTGCGCCCGGGATGGCAAAGCCACGTCGTCACCATGGAGTTAGGAAATGGCTCGACCGGGGAAACCGGCGCCTTCAACTGCTGCTTTTCCATCAAGCGAGGCATGGAATTCGAATTGGCCTCGGTCAAAATCTGGCAGGAGTCCGGCGCTATCCGCGGCAACCTCAACCTGCCTGAAGAGTGGACTGTCTTTGCGCCGGTGGATCGCTTTTTGCAACCGACGGCAGCTGAGCTTCTCGCCATTCCTGCGAACTTCGGCGGCGCAGCTGGTCAGACCGTCAGCTTCCGCGACCACACCATTGACCTGGCGCCACTGGTTGGCGGACCGGGCAAGGAGAAAAGCGCCTGGCTGTTTGGCGAACTCACCAGCCCGATTGAGTGCGACTACACCCTGGGTGCCGCTGCCGACTGGTGGATGGAGGTCTATCTGAACGGCAAAAAGATCATCGATACCATGGACAAAGGCAATGACAAGTCACCTTACGCCATTGACAACCACGTCGTGACCACCCGCTTGCAGAAGGGTCGGAACATCCTGGCCGCACGGGTCGTCACCGGCGCTGCCAGCTCCATCTTCATGCTGGGCGGCCCCAATGACTTGCGCAACATCCGCTCCAGCCTCAAAATCAACCGCATCGCCTGGATCGAAGACTTCAACGGCCCAAAGCCCGCCTGCCGCAGCAGCGCCCCGCCGGAGTTCATCCAAGGCAATCCAACCCCCGGTCTCCTCACCGTCACCGGCCAGGCCGTCTATACGACTGCTGACACCGTCACCATCACCCCGCCCGAGTTGCCGTGGGCCTGGCCAGACAACGACGACTTCTGGGCAGCCTCAATCCGCATCCAGGGCTTTGGACAGACCCCGGAAACGCGAGCCAACGCCAATTTCGCCCTGAACCTGACTGCTGACAACGGCCGACAATTGGCCATGCGCCTGGAACACCAGGCCGCCAGCGACCAGCTCCGAATCGTCATAGCGCAAGACCAGGAAATCTTAGCAGAGCAGGAATTGCTCTATCAGCTGCTGCCGGCTGACTTCATTATCGGCGTCAACCAACGCGGAGAAGTCATCCTCTCAATCAACAGCCTGGTGGACAGCAGTTCAACCGTGCTCAGCAGCCAGGCCGCCATGCTCTTGGACGCCGCAAGCCTGCAAGCCAGTCTCACCCTCAAAGCCACGGGCGCTCAACCCGCCCAAATCGTCATCGACAACTTCATCATTGGACAGGCTACGGCCGGCGATGGCTTCCCGGAAGTCCCCTTCCAGATCGAACGAGCCAAGACCTTTGATCCGGTCCAAGCCGGCTGGAAACTGGCGTTTTCAGACGAATTCAACGACGGCAAGCTGGACCTCGACAAGTGGTACTTTGTGGAGCCGGGCCAGGAGGATCGCATCCATTTCGAGGATGGCAAGCTGGTCATCACCGCCGACTGGAATGACAAGAAGACGAACGTTCGCAGCGCCAGCCTCTACACCCACCAGGAATTCCTGTACGGGTACTTTGAAGCGCGCATCCGTTTCCGGCACGAGCATGGCTGGTGGTCGGCCTTCTGGCTGTGTTCAGCCGGGGGGCCGTCCAACCCGTTCCATGATGGCTTAGAAATTGACATCTACGAGGACTACTACCTGCGCTCCAAGGAGCCAGGCGGCGAACCACGACGGATTCTCGACCACAACTTGCATCTCTTTGCCGGCAGCGTGCTGAAAAGCTGGAACTACCGCTCAACCCTGCCCGGCAGCCTTGACGACTACTACGTCATCGCCTGCAAATGGACGCCGTTTGAAATTTCCTATTACCTGGATGGGCAGTTGATTACCAGCTCCGCCACTGTCAACCACAGCCCCTACGATTCGGTCACTTACGACGCCATCCACCATGCGGCTGGCGCATCCCCGCTGCGCGCCATCCTGAGCGGCTGCTGCAGCAGAGCCGGCGGTGACCCGGCGTTTGGCAACTTCCCGGAAGACTTCCGCATCGACTACGTGCGCATCTACGAGTATCCCGACCAGGACAGCCCCAAGGTGACCATGACCTCGGTGTCAGAATCAGACTTCATGCTCCCGCCGGGAACCAGGCTGCGCTTTTCCGCCCAGGCCGAACCCTCCCCGCAAAGCCAGGCGCCCATCCAGGCCGCTTACCTGTTTGACAGCGGCTTTCTCCTTGACTACAAAACCAAGCCGCCGTTTGACTTTGAAGTGTTCCTGACCAAGGAGTATTACGACACCACCCGCTATGTCGCACCTGGGCGCGCTGGTCGCCGCCTCGAATTCGGCCCAACCCTGCACGCTTACAGCGTCTTTGTCCAGGATGCCAACGGACAAGTCGCCCACACAACCCCAGTGCTGAAGTTCATCAAGCCGACGACTGCCAGCACGCCCTACCTCGGCAAGCCCCAAATCATTCCAGGACGTCTGCTGCTCCCGCATTACGACGAGGGCGGCCCGCAAGTAGCTTACGTTGACAGCACTCCGGAAAACGTCTCTGACAAGAGCGGCACTTTCCGCCCAGGCGAACAAGTTGACGCCACCAAAAGCGTGGTTGCCGTCGCGTCCTGGGAATGGCTGAAGTACACGGTCGAGGTGGAAACGGACGGCGTCTACCAGGCGACATTGCGCTACGGCACGCCTCGGCGCAACCTCCGGCCCTTGCTGCTGCTGGTCGACGACGTCATCGTCGGGGAATTCTCCATCCCGCCGCACGAGTTCCCCGATTACCGTACTGCCACCGACTCTGTGCTCGCTAATCTGCGCCTGACTGCGGGCCGTCATGTCCTGACCTTGATCCCACAGTCTGGCGCCAATCTCGCCTACATCGACTTTACGGTCGCCAAGCCCTGAGCAGGGCTTTTGAAAAACAGAAGGCAAGAACGTACAACAGCCAGCACAGCATGCCCAATCGCCAGACTAAGGAGGCTGCCGAGACACGGATTGAAGCCATCTTTCCGGGGTCATGCAGATAAGGCTGTCGAAGTTCAAGCTCATAACTACGGAAACTGATAACAGCAGTTTCAATTCCTTAACCAAAAACGTCAATCACCCAAAGGAATGTATGCCATGAAAGACAATTACACCCACATTTGCATTGTTCTCGATGCCTCTGGCTCTATGGAAATTGTCGAGAGTGACACGAAAGGAAGCTTCAATACTTTCATCAAAGAACAGCAAAATGTACCCGGCGAGGCCACGTTGGATATATACCAGTTTGCTGACACATCGAAAAAAATTGTCGACTTCGTAAATTTAAGCCAATTGCAGAAAAACCTTATGGACTATTACCGCTGCGACGGCCGCACTGCGCTCAATGACGCTGTTTGCCAGGCTATTGACGAAACCGGCAAAAAGCTGGCATCCATGCGCGAAGAGGAAAGGCCGTCAAAAGTCCTTTTTGTAATTCTGACCGATGGTGAGGAAAATGCATCAAGAAGTTTCACGAATAGAGATGTCAAGAAGCGCATTCAACACCAGACCGACGTCTATAAATGGGGCTTTGTCTTCCTGGGCGCCAACCAGGACGCCTTTGCCACCGGCCAAGAAATGGGAATCGCAAGCAGCATGTGCCTGAACATCAATACTGACTCTGCGGCAGAAGTACAGCGCACCGGCCGCATCCTGGGACGCGCTGCCACCAACTATCGCGCAGCAGCGCCGTCTGTCATGGAGTCAGCCATTAATCTGTCAGCCATTGCTGATGAAGTGGACGCCGAAGAAAATAAGTCCAATTCAACCACAAAGAAAAAGACCCGCAAAGGTAAATAAAGCCCACAACTGATGAAGAGAGCGCAGAAGAGATGAAGAAGCCCACAACGTTCGTGGTGGTCTGCATGCTTCTCACCGCATTGCTTACAGGGTGTGGCACCTTTCTGACTCGCACGGGAAATCAACCATTCGGCGCATACCCGTATCATGCTGTCGGTATAGACGTGATCGTGGTTGCTTATGAAAAAACGGTGAGTTACAAGGCAGTTGCTTTCATCAGCATACCATTCGATATAGTTCTGGATACCATCCTCCTTCCGCCCGACTTATACTTCATAATCGTGGAGGGAGAGAAGAAGGATGGTTACTCGGGCCACTACTTCGGCTTCTAAGAATGCATGATTGAGAAACCGAACCAGAGCGTCACAGTTTTTTTCGCCTTTCTGGAGCCGACAATTTGATCGTTTCTCCAGGACTGCCGCATCATGGTTCTGCCATCGCAACGCACCGAAATCATCTGACGATTAGCGAATAACTCCAGTTTCCTTCCACACAGCCGCAGGTTCCGCAAGCGGATATACTCCGCTGGCGCGAGTACATGCGGTGTAGTCTCCAGAGAAAAGTCCGGAAGCATTTTGATTCCGAACATTCCAAACTCAATTATTGAGTTTGGCTGAAAAACAAAGCCTCAAACGGTACCAAGAGGCACCACTTGAGGCTTTTTCCTGTTTAAATTGGCGGAGAGGGGGGGATTCGAACCCCCGGTAGGCTTTTAAACCTACGACGGTTTAGCAAACCGCTACTTTCGACCACTCAGCCACCTCTCCGATGGTGAACAGCCTTAATAATATGCCCCTTGAATCGTGTTTGGCAAATCAGAAAAGAGAAAAAAGCGTAATGGGTGCAATCGGTGACCGATTGACACCCGGAGTTCCGGTAAGCTGCAGAGCTAGGGTGCCCCGGGTAAGGCGCTTTAGTGGACAGTGGACGCAAGTGGACTTTAATGGACATCAGTAGACGATGGACTGTGGACAGAAGTGGACTTTAGTGGTGAGTGGACGTGGACGGAAGTGGACTTTAGTGCCGGACGCACCGCCCCTCGCCCCTCGCCCCTCCGTCCAGTGTCGGCACTTTAGTGCCGGACGCACCGCCCCTCGCCCCTTTCCTGAGACCGCAGCTTCTCGGAACCCCTCGCATCAATCGATGACCGATTACAGATTTTGCGCAAGAGAGGCAAGCTCCTGCAAGTACTTTCCTGCAAGTTCGGGCTATATTATGACTGCCGCGAGGTTAGCCTCAACCAGGCCTTCTCTCGCCGCCCGCCCACAACAACGCAAAATCTCTCCCTGATTGACGATATCATGATATCCAGTTTCGATCCAGCCTGCACCTGGTGGCTGATAGCCCTATGGCTGCTGCTCATGCTCGCCTTGGCCGCCTGGACATACAGACGTCTGCATGCGCATGTCCAGACCTCCTATCGCTTGCTTATGCTGGGTTTGGAAGTCGCCCTTATTCTGCTTGGTCTGATCCTGCTGGCTCAGCCTCTCCGCACCGTCAAGCGCCCAGAGCCAGGTTCATTCCGAATCGCAGTTCTGGCTGACCAGTCGCTCAGCATGAACACCCAGGACGGCAACCAGACCGAAAGCCGTCGGCAAATCTTAACCCGACTACTGAATCGCGAAGTGACGCCGCTGCAACGCCTGTCTGCCCAGGGTCGGCTGGATGTGCACGGCTTTGCCGATGACTGCCAGCCAGTCATCTACGACGGCAACACGCCCTTGCTGGAACCCCTGCCAGGACGGACGCCCCTGGGTCCGACCCTGCGCCAATTCCTGAACCAGGATGTCGCCGCACCGCTGGGGGCGGTTCTGATGATGTCCGATGGACGAAGCAATGCCGGCGAGCCGACCATGGAAGTGGCCAAGCTGTACCGCACCAGCGGCATCCCAGTGTCATGCGTCGGCATTGGCCAGGCCGGCGCCGCCCGTGACCTGAAAGTGCAGGCCGCTGCCGACGCCATTTTGGCCCAGCGCGACGACGATTTCACGGTCAGCGCCGTAGTTTCCAGCGCCTATACGACGCCGCAAACTGTGACCGTCAGCCTCCAGGAACACGGCGTCATTTTATCCACCCAGGAAATCACCGTCCCCCCAGGCCAGTCGGCCAATGTGACTTTCACCCATAAAACACCTGTCGCAGGCCACCACACGTATGCGTTCCGAATTGATCCGCCGGCTGACGACAGCCGGCCTGACAATGACCTGGACTTCATCAGCGTCAACGTGCAGGAGCCACCTGCCTTCCACATCCTCTATTTAGGCGGCGGACTCGACTGGGAATGGCGATTCCTCAATATCTACGCTCAAAGCAATGACCAAATCAACATTGCGGCCATCATCAAAACCGGCCCAGAGTCATTTTTTCTCGCTGGCATTCCCGAAGAGCCGGGACAGCCGCTCAAGGCATTCCCGTCCGACACAGCATTCTACGACAACTATGACGCTGTAATCCTGGACAGCCGGGCAACGGCGATGTTCAACGATGAGGCGGTGGCATCCTTGCGCGCTTTTGTCGAAAACAAAGGCGGCGGCATTTTACTGCGCGGCCCTGTTGACGCACTGCCAGCGCCGTTGCGGGACATTCTGCCGGTTCAGGACGTCCAACCTCTCCGGGCAACCCGCGAGACGCGTCCGATAGTCAGCCGCGACTTCATCTTTGCGCGCGACCTGGCCGGCACTCTGCGCTCTGCCCAGGGCATTTTTCTGCCGGCGGGCACACTCGTCCGACCGGCCATTGGTCTCAAGCGCGCGGCGCGGCCAGCGCTGACGCTTCCCGGCTTGCCGGAAGGCCAGGGCGTCTTGCTGGCAGGCATGGGCTTTGGAGCTGGCCGCTGCGCCTATCTCGGCCTTGAAAGCACCTGGCGCTGGCGTTTGAGTGCCACCAGCGGCCAACTGGCGCATGAGACATTCTGGAATCTCATCCTGGTCTGGCTCAGCGAAACCAGCAAACCGCGCGTCAAAATGCACGGCAGCGGCGCCAAGGCCGGTCTCGGCGAAGAGATGCGCCTTGACCTTGACGTGCTGGGAGACGACTTCCGTCCCGCCCCTGACGCACGCATCACAGCACTCATCCAGACGCCGGACGGCCAGACCCGCGAGATCGCCCTGGCGCCAGCCGATGAGGTGATTGGACGCTATGAAGCAGCCTACTACCCGACCGTGGCCGGAGAACATCGGGTTGACTATGACATCCGCCTGCCTGCCAGCCGCCTAACGCGAACCACCAGCTTTGTGGCGCGGCCAATCGGCGTAGAAGCGGAAAACACTGCCTTCAACGAAGAATTGCTGCGTGACCTGGCCAGAGTCACTGGCGGACGCTATTACACTCCGGAAGAATTCCTGGCGCAAGGACATTCCCTGCCGCTGTCACCGCTTCTGCCGATGCGGGAAGAAACTCGACCCCTGGCCTCCTCCTGGCTGCTCGTCGTACTATTCTGCAGCAGCGCACTGATCTTCTGGTGGCTAAGACGACGCATCGGACTGAAGTAATTTTAGGGGCGAGAGGCTGAATGATGAATGATGAATGATGAAGACGCATTTGCCATTCATAATTCATAATTCATAATTCACAATTCATAATTCGTTAGGGGCGAGGGGCGAGGTGAGTTTGGGCTATGCTGTCCACTATGTCCACTCCCGTCCACTATATCCACCTTTGGCCTCCCCTACGCACACCGTCTCAAACAAACACGTCACCTCCAACTGGCCTCTAAAATCATCCCAACGAACAAAATTCAGATGATACTGCCAAACCTATTTGCAAAACCCTTGCTGAAAGCTATTTTTTCAGCGTGTTCAGACTTCAACCTATCCACCCAAGAGGGGGTCACCACCTAAATTCTGCTGTGCGAGGTCGCCGTCATGAATGAAACGCCGTCCTCTTCGTCCTCTTCTCACCGCGTCGCGATTGCCTTAGGCGGCAATCTTGGCGACACTGTGGCCTGTTTTGAGCGCGCTATGGTCTTGCTGGCGGCTGGCGGCGTGCGTAACATCCGGCAAGCACCTTTGTTCATCACTACCCCGGTCGATTGCGAGCCAGGCACGCCGGACTTTGTCAACAGCGCCCTCACCGCATCCTGGGGCAGCTCGCCTGAAGAGCTGCTGCGACTCTGCCAGACGATTGAACAGCGCCTGGGCCGACCCGCCAAACACAGCAGCCGGGAAAGTCGCATCATTGACCTCGACCTCCTCCTTTTCGACACTTTAAGCCTGGTTTCCCCAAACCTCACCATTCCGCATCCGCGGCTCCGTTCGCGTCGATTTGTCCTTGAGCCCCTGGCTCAAATTGCTCCGGACTGGCCCGTGCCTCCGGACGGCCAGACCGTGCAGCAGCTTCTGCTCCAACTGACCAGCTCCCCTTGACGGCCGCCATCGCAGCCGCGCCAGTTGGCGAGACACTGTCCCGAACAATACAACACCGCGCTGCGTCCTCGCTTTGCCACCTTTGCACTGCTACCATCCCTTTGCCAGGAGAACATCATGCGCACTCCGCAGCCTCTTTCGCTCGGCATCATCGGCATGACCGAGGGCAATGGCCACCCTTATTCGTGGAGCGCTATCTTCAACAACTATGACCGGGCAGCGATGACTGCGGAATGTCCGTTCCCAGTGATTCCCGCCTATCTCAACCGGGTTCCGCCGGAAACCATCGGCATTCCCGGCGCCAAGGTCACCTGCGTCTATTGCGACCGCCGCCAGGATGCAGAGCACGTCGCGCGCCTGTCGCGCATTCCCACCGTAGTTGACCGACCCGAAGACATGATCGGACAAGTTGACGCTGTCCTGATCGCTACTGACATCGGCGCCGAACACGTCCAGCGCACCCTACCCTTCCTGGATGCCGACATTCCCGTCTTCATCGACAAGCCCCTGTGCGACAATCGCGACGACCTCGCCTTCTTCAGCGCCCGCGTCGCTGCTGGCGCACGCCTGCTCTCCTCCAGCGCCTTGCGCTACGCCAAGGAATTAGCGCCCTACTGCAACGGCAATTTCCATGAAATCGGCAAACCACTCTCCATCGTTTTAAGCGTCGCCAAAAAATGGGAGACCTACGGCATCCACGCACTGGAAACCGTGTATCCGCTGTTAGGGCCTGGCTTCGAAAGCATCCGCAACACTGGCAGCGAGCGCCGCAACATCGTCCATGTCAAACATCGTCTTGGCGTTGACGTCGTCATTGTCAACATCTACGACCAGCTGCATTCGGCTGGCATTCAAATCTGCGGCACTGAAGGCTGCCTCACTATTCGCCTGGCAGACACCTATTCGACGTTCCGAGCGCAGCTGGTCGCCTTTGTCAACTACCTGCGCAGCGGTGTCCGGCCATTTCCCTTCAGCCAGACTGAAGAGCTGATGCGTCTCGTCATCGGCGGCATTGAGAGTCGCCAGCAACACGGAAAGGAAATCATGGTATGAGCGTCTTGAGCAGTTTTTCTTTGCAGGGCAAGACCGCGCTTTTGACTGGCGGGGCTGGCTTGTACGGTCGCCAGATGACCCAGGCTTTGGTCGAAGCCGGCGCCACCACCTTCATCGCGTCCCGCAATCTTGAGCAGCTCACTGTCGTCGCGAACGAATACGGCGCCAAGGCCCTGGAGCTTGATCTGGCCAGCGAGACGTCCATCACCGCTGTCGTCAACGCCATCATTCGTCAGACCGGGCGCCTTGACATCCTCGTCAACAATGCCGTCACCCGCTGCGCTTGCAGTGGCGAAGCTATCAGCATGGCCGTGTTTGACGAAAGCCTGCATGTCAATGCCTCGGCGCTGTTTGTCCTCACTCGTCTGGCTGCCGAGGAAATGAAGAAGAACCGCAACGGCTCGATCATCAACATCGGCTCCTACATGGGCCTGCTGGGGCCCAATCCGGTCAACTACGTCGGCACAAATATGAAGACCAGCTCGCCGATTTATTTTTACGAAAAGGGCGGCATGGCCAACTTCACCCGCTGGGCGGCCAGCCACTACGGCGAATACGGCATCCGCGTGAACTGCATCAATCCTGGCGGCTTTTTCAACCATCAGCCCGAGGCTTTCGTGCGGCAATACAGCGCCAACACCATGCTGGGGCGGATGGCTAACGACACTGACCTCAAAGGCATTGTCGTCTTCCTGGCCTCGGAAGCTTCTGCCTACATCACCGGCGCCAACATCCCGGTCGACGGCGGCTATAGCGCTAAGTGACACCACGTGACCATAACGACCCTGGATGCGCTGCCGGCGATTCTGTAGATAATCGCTATTTTTTTACGTACTATATTTCTATCCGCCAACTTCTTGTGTTTTGGGAAAGATTATCTTCTAATCAACGCTTTTGTGTCGCCTCTACGAGGCTCAAGCTTGGGGGGACTTCACCCCAGGTTCCGCTTCGCTTCACCAGGGGTTACTCATGGTGTCGCCTCTACGAGGCTTAGATTGTGGACGCTATCGTCCACCCTAAGTCGCCCCTGTATTGTTCCGCCAGGCTTGTTGTCAACTTGAGACAAGGATGCCCCATGCTCTTCACCCGGAATTCCGCTGCCAATCGCACCGCTGCCGCTATCATGGCATCGCTTCTGCTGGCCACCACGGTCTTTGTTCCCACCCTCGAACTCTACTGCCAGAATTCCTCTGAGTTCACCTTTCGGCTCAGCCATGTCCTGCCTGGGGTGCTTCTGGGCTGGGCGGCATTAACTTTGGTCACTGCGGCTGTGCAATGGCCTTTTCGAAACAAACGCTATTTTTCAGTACTCAACGCCGGCGTCATTGGCCTTGCTTTCACAATTTGGATTCAATATCTGTTCCACACCAAGATTATCCTGGTTTCCAACAACATCCTTCCAGAATACAGCGGGCACATTTTGCCGATCATGCTGCTCGGTGCGCTGCTTGTCCTCATTCCGGTCGCGCTGACGCTTTGGAAGCACGCCTGGTTTTCCGCCAACGCGGTCAAGTTGTCCGTCATCGCCATCATCACTCAAATCGTGCCGCTCGGATACCATTTTCTCACCAATCCGCGCGGCGACTACACCCACTATGACTTCACGGTGTCGGAAAAGAACAAATACGTCTTTGGGAAGGACAGCAACGTCCTGGTGATCGTCGTTGACAGCATGGGCGAGGCGCTGTTCAAGGAAGTCCTGAACGAGTTCCCGGAATTGCGCGAGTCCTTCAAGGACTTCACCTGCTTTGACCGCATGGTCAGTCCAATCCCGCACACCACCTTTGCCGTCCCTGCGATGTTGACCGGCATTGCCTATTCGGAAAAAAGCGCACCCGACCTCGGCGCCAAGCATGCCGACTACATCAACACCGCCTGCCATGACCAGCATTCGCTGTTCTCCGAGCTGGGCCGGGCCGGCTATGTCCGCGAAGGCTATCCCTACGTGCTGCAGACCATCGCCTACAGCCCTGACCTTCTTGAGAACGCCATTGACCGGCAATCGCATTCCCGGTCGTGGCACACCTTTATTGACATTTGGCTGTCCAACATCACCCCGCTCATCTTGCAGCCGCTGCTGGGGCGTCCCTATTTGGCGTTGACCGACCGCTTTGTCGCCCCTGGCGAAGAAGTCCTTGGCCACCTGTTCCAAAACCACGACGTCAACAACTACCAGCGACTTTTAGTCGAGGCCAAAGTCGGCGAGCACGACAAGGTCTTCAAATACCTTCATCTTCAAGGCGCCCATGTGCCTGTTGCCACTGACGAGAATCTCCAGGCTACCTACGACACCACCAATCTCCGGCAACTGCGCGGTTCGCTCCGCATCGTCGAGGCCATCCTTGATCGCCTGCACCTATACGGTCTGTATGACAAGTCCCTGATTGTCGTCACTGGGGATCATTCCGAATTGTACACGCCGGAAGTCGTCACCCTGATTAAGCGCCCGGGCGACACCTCCGCCCAAATCCGCTTCAACGCTGTGCCCTGCCAGCTGATTGACATCGCGCCGACGGTCCTGGCCTGCCTGGGCCTGCGCTCGCAGGAAGACACTCTGTTCAGCCGACCGCCCGTCGCCAGTCAAGGCGTCCGCGACCTGCCGGAAATCCGGCACTGGCAGGTGAGCGAATGGCAGCCGATAGCTCCGCCGTCCGTCGAAATGTCGATTGTTCCATACGAAACCAGCTTTCAATTCCGGCAGGGCGTCCTTTTCATCACTCGCAAAGAGCGCAACGAAAACGACCCGCAAGCCTTCCGCTGCCGACTTTATCACCTGGCGGACAAGACCATGCTGGCGACCCCAGAGACAATCCTGGTCAAGCCCAAAAAAGGCGAACGCTACCAGGTCAACTTCCCGCCCCTCAAAGACGGCATTTTCCTGCTTTTCCTGGATGAACGCTTCGGCGAGCCTGACAGCGACGACGGCGCCAGCGCGCCCGGCTACGGTTTCGTCAACTATGAAACCGCCTGCTTCCTGCGCTTTTTGAAAGTCGCGGACGGGGTCATCACGCTCCATGAGAAGTATCCCGACCTGGTGCCGACGCCGCTGCTCCCTGGCCAAGCAGTCCAAATGCACCCCATGACGCCGATTCCGCAGATTGACTTCTCGGCGGATTGTCGGCAGAGCGCCAACGGCCTGCGCGTCGGCGAATTGTCGGTGCTGACCATCTTTGTAGAGCCGGCGAAAACGGCGTTGCAGCTCCAGTTGCAGGCGCAGATCATCTGCCACAATGACCTGGCTCTGCAAATCATGCATGGCGACCGGGTTCTCGCCACCTTCAATTATTCCTCCAAGGACCCTGGCTTGAAGACCATCACTGTGCCGGTGCCGGCCGCGCTGACCCAGCAGGGCGAAATCGACCTTCGCTTCCGCCTCACCAGCCGCTACAGAAACCGGGCCCGGCGCCAGGTGACGTCTGTCTATCTGAAAAGCATCTCCCTCGCCAGCAATTCCTGAGGACACCAGCCATCGCCGCAACGTGATCAGGCATACATTGATAACGGCCTTCCCGACAGCATGTTTTTCAGCGCTTCTGCCGCTCCGCGCTTGCAGTATTGTACCTCGCTTGCAGGAGCATGTAGTTCAGCTTCAGCTTGCAGTATGTACCTCGCTTGCAGGAGCATGTAGTTCAGCTTCAGCTTGCAGTACGTAGTTCAAGCTCCAGCTTGCAGTATGTACCTCGTATCATTCGGTGCCCTATTACATCGCTGCAACGCCTTTTCCGCAGCGGCGACTTGCGCCTTCCGATTCCGCTATTACGTTTTTCTCTAACCCGGCGTCGGCGTCTTCGGCCGGCTTGACCGGTGCTTGAAAAACACTGGGCGATGTCTTCGGAAAGGCAGCATCATGTTGAGTGCAGCGGAAGTTCTGCGCCAAATCGGCGATCAGACGGGTCTAGACAACGTCTCCAAACTCTGGGATGAAAGCATGGCCCAGTACCCGCAGGAAGAACAGCCGCTGTTCTTCCTGCGGGAGGATTTCTGGCAGCCGCTGATGGCGCCAATGGGCCTGGGGCCAGAATGGCTGGAGCCACTGCGCCGCACTGCCGCTGCTATCGCTGACTCACCAGCTATGTCCCAGTTAGCCTGGCACGGCTACTGGCGGCTCTTCCGACCCACCACTTACATCAACATCAGCGGCTGGCCCGAACCGCCCGAACTGGGCGAGCAGGACAAAGGCCTGTTCTACGTCCTCCTAACCCTGGCTATGTGGCCCCTGGCGCAAAAATACTGGGATGGCTTAGGCATCCCAGAACAAGTCCGCTATGACACTGGTCATGGATTTGCCGACAGCTGCCTAAAAATTTATCAGGAAGGCCATGACGGGCGCCCAGGCATCAACCAAAATCAGCTTAGCTGGTCCAATCTCTATACACGCACCAGCCTATTCCGGCTCGGACGCATGCAGTATATCCTTGAGCCGCTACGCAAAGCCGTCCGCGTCTTCAGGCATCGGCAAACCGGCCAAGTCATCGCCTTTCCTGACGCCGGATTGACTTTCACGCCGGACGGTTATCGTTATGCCGACCCAGCCGACTATGCCGGGCTGGACGCCTGGACCTCAGTGCTGGAAATAAACGACCGCATCATCCGCGGCAATCCCTTCTCGCCGCGTGGTTTCGCCTCCCGCACGGTGCTCGAACTGCCAGCAGCAGACTGGGAACTGGTGCTCAAAGACGGTGACGAATGCCTGTCCATGCACATCCCCCGCGGCGGCGGCATGACCCCGGAAAAATGCCTGGAGTCCTTCCATCGCGGTCGCGATTTCTATGCGAAATACTTCCCGAGCCGACCGGCCAAGGCGATTGTCTGCTCATCCTGGATTTTCAACAATCAGCTGCAAGACATCCTGCCGCCAACAGCTAACCTGGTGCAACTGCAACGCGAAGTGTATCTGTTCCCCTGCGCCAGCAGCAGGCATGACGGCCTGTGGTTCATCTATCTTCACAATGGCCCGTTCGAGTTGGACAAGGTGCCGCGTGAGACGTCGCTCCAACGCAGCATCGCCGAATACCTGGACCAAGGCCACCGCTGGCGATGCGGGCACATGTTCCTCCTCCTGGACGACCTCGAACGCTTTGGCCAAAAGACCTACCTGCGTAACGAAGCCGACGCCACCGGCGAACTGAAACCGTGAGTCATGGACAGGGTTAGTGGACAATGGACGTTAGTAGACGATGGACGGTGGACATCAGTGGAAAGCAGTAGAAAGTGGACTTTAACAGAGAGTTCCAGTTATGACGGACATCGCCAAGATATTGCAGCGCCTGCACCAGCTTGGCCTTCCAGAGCTGACGTCGCTGCAATCCCTGAACGTTCTGCCAGGAAGCTATATCAACCTGGAATGTCAGCTGCCCAATGGCGCAACCGGGAAAATCCTCGACGATGCCAAGACGTACTACGCCGCCCAGGTGGAAAAGGCTGACAACGACCGCTGTTACGGCGTCGCCGCTGATGACGACCAAATTGCCGTCTATGAATATGGATGCAACGGCGCGGACGCTATCCTGATGGCGTGGCTCAAGAGGTAAAAAACCGTCTGCCTATTCAGCTGCTGAATGCTGCCTATTCAGCTGCTGAATGCTGCCTATTCAGCTGCTGAATGCTGAATGGTGGCAGCTGCCCCTCGCCCCTAATTCTTTCACCAGCGCAGGAGCAATGCGCCCCAGGTCAGGCCGCCGCCGAAAGCTGTCAGCATAATGAAGTCACCGGGCTGGATTTTGCCGGCTCGGTTCAATTCGTCGAGGGCGATTCCGATGGAGGCTGAGGACGTATTGCCATAGTCCCTGATATTAACATAGACGCGTTCCGGGATGCCCAAGCGAGCGCCGACAGCGGTCAGGATGCGCTCATTGGCCTGGTGTGGAATCAGCCAGCGCACCTGGTTCCAGGACATGCCGGTTTGTTCAAGCAGTTCGGCACAGGTGTTGGCCATCAGCGAAATCGCCATCTGAAAGGTCTTGGAGCCGCCCATCTTCACGTAATGCTGTCGTTCATCGACGGTCGTATGGCTGGCCGGGAGGGCGCTGCCCCCCGCTGGGAGCTGCAAGATGTCAGCGTACTGGCCGTCAGCACAGAGCTTGCCGGCCAAATAGAAGTCGTTGGCGTAGTCGTCGCTTTTGTCCAGAATGACTGCGCCCGCCCCGTCTCCGAAGATGACGCAGGTGTTGCGATCCGTCCAGTCCGTAATAGCGGACAGTTTTTCGGCGCCGACGACCAGTGCGCGGCGATAGTTAGGGGATGCCGCCATCATGGCATGGGCGACTTCGATGGCGTAGAGCAGTCCTGAGCATGCAGCTTCCAGGTCAAAGCATAAACAGGGACCGGCACCGAGCTTGGTCTGGAGGAGGCATGCGGTGCTGGGGAAGACCTTGTCAGGGGTGACGGTGGCGACGATGATCAAGTCCAGGCTGCTGGCAGGCAGGTCGGCCATCAGGAGGGCGTTCCGAGCGGCCTGGAATGCCAGGTCAGAGGTCGTCGTCTCCGCGTCCGCGATGCGTCTATTCTTGATGCCCGTGCGGGTGGTGATCCATTCGTCGCTGGTGTCGACCATTTTTTCCAGGTCAGCATTAGTCAGAATGCGTTCCGGGACATACATCCCAGTGCCAATGATGCGGATGCCCATATCATATTTCTCTTTTCTTTGCTGATGTCGTCATACATGCGTGGGCGGCTCCAGTTGATGGCAGGGGACAAAGGGGGAAAATCGCGGATTGTTGAAGCAGGATATTTTTTCTGTTTTCTCGCCGTCGTCGTCACTGTCGGCCTTGGCGCCCTTTTCCGGCCAGTCGCTCACGGCGCCAGCCGGACTCGGATGCTGATTCGAAATACTGTGCGCGGTTATGATTTAATAGTCAATAAGTTACCTCGCATTTGCGAAAATTCCACTATTGGACTCGCATCTTCCTACCAGGCGTCATCAATCGGCCAGCCATTATGATCAATATGAGCCTTGGAGCAACGCATCACCCTCCAATGTATTCCACCTCACCCAGGGCTTCACTTCGCTCACCCTAGGCTTTTATGTTTCAGCCCTGCGGGCCTTCGACGCTGCACCGCAGGTTTCCCCGTACAACACCCTAAAAATTCTGCGTCATCGGCGGATAAAACAACCGTCCCCCGCCCCTTGTCCCTATTCCACTGTCCACTAAAGCGCCTTCCCCGGGGTTCCTGGCGCGCAGCTCGCCTGGACTCCGGGTATCAATTCGGTGACTGATTACCAAAAAAGCGTCAGCCATGCGGAATCAAAATTAGTTCGTGAGCCTTCTCCTATTTTTTGAGTTTTTTCAAGCCGTGGACAAAAATA
>MWEG01000064.1 GCA_002070945.1 Lentisphaerae bacterium ADurb.Bin082 | reverse complement strand
TAGTCAAGGTACACGAATGCGCCCCGCCGCCCAAGTCCGCCTGATTCCGGGTCAGGGTACAGTTGGTCAGGGTGCACTTGTACGCCCCGCCGCCATGAGAGGCCACCCCATCATCGCCTAAAGGCGCCGCATTATCGACCAGGATGCAGTTGATCAGTGTTCCCCCGTATGCGCCGCCGCCTTCTCCTTCTGCAGCATAACCGTTTCGTAGGGTGAAGCCATCCAAGACGGTATTTTGTGCGGAACCGGGTCCGCCCAATGTTGCACAGCGTTCAGCCTTACCGCCATCGATGATCGTTGTTTGAGCGCCATTGACGCTGCGGATGGCAATGTCTTTGTCCGCAGTCTGGATCGGAGAATAAATTCCGTCATCCACCAGGATTGTATCGCCTTCTGCAGCCGCATCAATTGCCGCTTGGATAGACTGTTTGGCATCACCCCGGGTTGAGCCACTTCCTGTGTCCTTCCCCAGTTTGGCATCCACATGCCAGGTGTTTGCGGCCTGCACTGCTGCGGCAAGCAACAGCGCCAGGAACATTGCCAGGCTTCTGCGTACTTTCCGCTCAGGAACGAGCCAGGAAAAAGCCATGACCACAGGAAGCATTCGTCTCATCCGGAAACACCTTGCGTTTTCCATTTTCAAAAACCCCTCTTATTGTGCTGGACATGGATAATTTTCATAAAACTTATGGAAGACAATTGCCTTACTGTCTAACGTCCATATAAAGTCCACTAACGTCCATTGTCCATTGTCCACTAAAGTGCCTTACCCGGGGCGTTTGGCTCCGCAGCTTGTGGAAATCACAAGTATCAATCGGCGACCGATTGCCATCAAATTATATATGGTCATAACAATAAAACGTTTTGGGAACCCTTATGTATCGATAGGACCTGACTTATTGTTTTTTGTGAAAGATTTTGGATGGAGATTATGTCGCGCCTTACAGGCTGATTCCAACATCACCGGTTCGGCTGATCAGCTGTCCGACCTGTCCGGCTCGTCTGACTGAATTTTCTGTATGGTTCGTGGTTGAAAATTGGGTTATGGGGCATTGTCTCGGTAGATGAAATAGACATGACCTGCTTGCAGGGACTGGACGCGGACATACCGCCTATTGCACCATTCCCAGGCAGCGTATCCATCAGGCAGTGTATCTACCTGGCATTGAGCACCGACCGGCGTCCACTGGTCAACCGGGATATCGAGCGGGTCGGGCGGCGCGCCTGGAGTCAAAGCGCCCCGCAAAACGGGTGCGAACTTGGGTTCAAAGCAGAAAATCCACAACGGCGTGTGCAGAGACACTGGCGTGTCCAGGACGTTGGTGTTTGCGGACATCCTGAAAATCGGCATTTCCGCCAATGCTTCGACCGTAGCCGGCTCAAGGCTGTCAAAGGGCAGATAGAGTGTATTCCAGCCGCTTTGCCAGGCGTATTTAAAAACGTGCGCCCCGGCTGATTCGAATGCTCCCATGTCGACAGCTACGTCCATAATGCGGGAATTGCCAGCCAAGTCGGTTTCACCAACCGCAAAAGAATCATTGCCCGCATTGACGCAGGGCGAGTTTGCCGCCAGGCGATAATCGCCATTGGCGGCATCGACGAACATCGGATTCTCACCGAGATTGTTTTCGCCATCCGGCCGGGGGTCGGTGCAGGAATAATCGAAAACGGAATCGGCGTGATTTTCGTGTTCTGCAGCGGTATTTCCCCAGACGATGGAATTGTAGATTGTGCAGGAGGAGACGCCGCCGCATTGTTCCGTCGCAGTGTTTTTGCTCACGGTGCAATTCGTCAAGGTGCAGTCCTTGGCGCCACCGGTGTACAGCGCCGAATTTCCGACCAGGAGGCAGTTGTTCAAGGTGCAGTAGGCCGCTCCGCCGCCATGATAGGCGAAATTGTTGGTCAGTAGGCAGTTATTCAAGGCGCCGCCCATGGCGCCGCCGCCTTCGCCCATGCGTCCATGGCGCAGGGTAAAGCCGTCCAGGACGACGCCCGCTTCTCCCGGCACCTTTCCCAAGGTCGCGCAGCGGGTCTTTCCGACGGCGTCGATAATGGTTGCCTCGAACCCCTGGGCACTGCGTATGACAAGGGAATGCGTGCTGATCTCGACCGGTTCATAAATGCCCGGGTTGACCAAAATCAGATCATCCTTGCCGGCGATTTCAACCGCCGCCTGGATGCTTTTTTTCGCTGTTTCCCAGGTGCGCCCGTCTCCATTGTCATCCGGCCTGGCGGCATCGACATACCAGGTGTTGGTGGCGAACACTGCCGTGATCACGCCATCGGCCTGCACATTCGCCCAAGTATAATTGGAAGATTCCGAAACTATCTCGCCGTCAACCAGAAAATGCAGGAAGGCGGAGCCGTTCTCGACTGCCTCAAAACGAGATGAGCCGCCGGGCGGCACTATGGCAGTCATCGGCAAAAGCGCTCCGTCGCCTTGAACGCGCCCGGAAATGACATATCCCGCCACTGCGCCTTCATAAGCGCCCATGTCAATAGCAGGGCCTTCGCGCCGCGGATTCCCGGCAAGGTCCGCATCGCCGCTGTCATAGTTCGAGTCGCCGGCATCGTTGCAAGGCGAATTAGCGCGCAAGCGAAAATCGCCATTGACGTAATCGACAAACTGGGGATTCCCGCTGATATTATCACCGCCCTCATCACCATACGGCAGGGGCGTCATGCAGGAATACCTAAACTGTGAATCGTTGTAATTGGCCATTGATGCTGCCAAATTATCCCAGACAATGCAATTGGTTGCCACGCATCGGGAAATTCCGCCACCCTCTCCACCGGCCGCATTGCCGACCAGGGTGCAGTTGCCCAACTGGCAATCGTGTGCGCCGCCGCCATTATAGAAACGGGCGTAATTTCTGCTCAGGACGCAGTTGGCGAGGCGGCATTTATAGGCGCCGCCGCCTTTATTTTCGGCTGTATTGCCGCTGATGATGCATCGATTCAATCGCCCGCCTGACACGCCACCGCCGTTTTCTGCAAAACCGTTCTGCAGGGTGAAGCCTTCAAGCAGCGTGCAGTCGTCCCCCAAGGTCGCGCAGCGCAGGGCGCCGCCGCCGTCGATGATAGTCGCATTGGCACCATCAACGCTGCGGATAACAAGGGATTTCCTGCCGGTGCTGATGGGCGCATAGCAGCCGGCCTTCACCAGGATGGTCTCCCCGTCACGGGCGGCTACTACCGCTGACTGGAGGCTCTTCTTGGCCGTCGCCCAACTCAGACCGTCGCCGTTGTCATCAGGACGGGCGGCATCCACGTGCCAGACCGCCGGCTCGAAGACTGCGGTGATCACGCCGTCGGCCTGGATGTTGTTCCAGGTATATGTCGACAATTCGGAAACGCTCTGGCCATCAACCCGAAAATGGAGAAAACGCACGGATGTTTCCTCTGCCGTGAAAGTCACTGAGTCGCCGATAGGCATAGACGCTATTCGCGGAGAAATTTTCCCTCGTCCCTGGACTTTTCCAAGCACGATAAAGGTATCCGTATCTCTTTCATAGGCGCCCATGTCAACTGTCTCATTGCGTACGCGCAGGTCGCCGGCCAAATCAGTATCGCCTTCTCGGACAAAATCATTGTTGCCGGCATCAATGCATGGAGACTCTAAACGCAAATGGCATACGCCATTGGCGGCATCGATAAACCCCGGAGCATCGCTGATGTTTCCCTCGCCGGCAGGCTGGGGGGAGGTGCATGAATATAGGAATTGGGAATACGCATAATTGTCGCTGGCGTTCCCGGTGAAATTGTCCCAAACAATGCAATTTTGCAGAGTGCAGGAGTAGACCCCGGCGACGGAATGTCCTGCCGAATTTCCAGTCACCGTGCAATTGCGCAACGTACATCCAAAAGCCCCACCGCCCCAAGTCGAGGCGTTGCCGGTCAGGAGGCAGTTGCTCAGGGCGCTGGAAGCAGCTCCGCCACCGCCCCATTTCGCTGCTTCATTGCCGACTACGATACAGTTGCTCAGGGTGCTGGAAATGGCTCCGCCCCCAGCCAATTCCGCCGTATTGCCGGACAAAATACACTGGTTCAAGACGCAATCGAAAGCGCCGCCGCCATAAGCTGCCAGGCCATTTTGCAAGGTGAACCCCTCCAAAGTGGCAGCACGTGCACAGCCCCGTGTGCCGCCGCCATCAATGATGGTATTCTCGGCGCCCGAGATACTGCTGATGGTGACCTCCCTGCTGTAGCCATCAATCGGCTCGTAAACTCCGGCCTTGACCAGGACCTGGTCGCCGTCATTAGCTACATCCAGTGCTGCCTGGATTGACTTCTTGGCCGTCTCCCAGCTCAGGCCGTCCCCGCTGTTATCCGGCCGAGCGGCATCGACATACCAGGTCGCCGTAGTGAACACGGCAGTGATCATGCCGTCGGCCTGGATGTCACTCCAGGTATAGGTCGGCGAGTTGGAAACAACCACGCCATCGACTTCAAAATGCTGGAAGACGCCACCTGTTGCCGCGGCCGTGAAGGTGACGGAACCGCCTTGGGCGACCACTGCGGTCTGCGGTGAAATCGTTCCGTTGCCCTGCACTCGCCCGGAAATGACCCTGCCTTCAACCTTTCCCTCCAGGGCGCCCATATCGACCTTCTCATTGTCGATGCGCGGATTCCCGGCCAGGTCGGTTGCAGACTGCACGAACCTGTTGTCACCGGCATCAAGGCAGGGCGAACCAGTGCGCAGGCGGAAATCACCATGCGAGACATCGACAAAACAGGGGTCCCCACTGATATTCCCCGCTCCTTGCGGCTTGGGATCGGAGCAGGAATAATACAATACAGTGGGAGTATAGGAGCTCTCGTCGGTGTCGTAGTTCGCGTCTTTTGGAGCCTGGTTATTCCAGACAATGCTATTATAGACGGTGCATTCGTAAACCCCGCCGCCGCCGCGTTGGGCTGCATTGTCGGTGACAGTGCAGTTGCTTAAAATGCTGGAGGATGCCCCGCCGCCGAAATGGTCTGCCTGGTTTGCGGTCAAGATACAGTTGTCCAAACTGCAATGTTCGGCAGCGCCGCCAAGCGAGGCCTGATTTTTGCTCAAGGTGCAGTTGCGCAAGGTGGCACAACTAGCGCCGCCGCCGCCGTTGGTGCGTTCCGAGTCATCATCGCCCGCAGCAAAGCAGTTGGTGATCCGGCAGTTAAGCGCCGTGCCGCCAAAAAGTCCACCGCCGCTTGCGGTGGCAACGCCGTTCCGCAGGGTAAAGCCATCCAGCACCGTCTGTCGGCCGTAATACGACTTTGAGAGAGTCGCGCAACGTTGACTGCCGCCGCCGTCGATGACTGTAGTTGCCGCGCCGTTGACGCTGCGAATGGCAATGGCTTTATCATCGGTGACGATCGGCGCATAAACCCCTGGCTTGACCAAGATTAGGTCGCCGTCATCGGCTCGGTCAATCGCTGCCTGGATCGTCTTCTTGGCCGTATCCCAGCTCAAGCCGTCACCGCTGTCATCCGGCCGGGCCGCATCGACATGCCAGGTCACGATGGCAAACACAGCGGTGATCACGCCATCAGCCTGGATGTTGTCCCAGGTATAAGTCGGCGATTCGGAAACAACCACGCCATCGACTTCAAAATGCTGGAAGGCGCCCCTTGTTGCCGTGGCCGTGAAGGTAATGGAATCGCCTTGGGCGGCTACCGCAGTCATCGGGGAGAGGATGCCGTTACCCTGTACCCGTCCAGAAATGACGCAGCCATCCACCGCGCCTTCATACGCGCCCATATCGACCTTCGCGCCACTGATGCGCGGATTCCCGGCCAAGTCAGTGTCAACTTCCAAGAACTCTTCAAAAATTCCTAACATTTCAAAAAAATCAAAAATTTCGCTATTGCCGGCATCTATGCCGGGCGAGCCGGTACGCAAGCGGAAATCGCCATTGGCAGCATCGACGAAAATGGGCGCACGGCGGCTGATGTTCCCGTCGCCCTCTGACGCCCAAGGATAGGAGCAGGAATACGATAGGTTTGAGTCCTCATCGTAATTTGCCGCTGTCCAGGCTGAGTTGCCCCAGATGATGCAATTAAATGCCGTACTATCTCTTATCCCTTTGTAACTAGCTGCTATCCCGCCGCTGCTGTCAGCATGATTCTCTGTCACCGTACAATTAACCAGCAAGCTGTCGCAAGCGCCGCCGCCATATTCCGCCTGATTTCCGGTCAGGAGACAGCTGAGCAGTTCGCTGTCGCAAGCACCGCCGCCATAATTCGCTTGATTTCCGGTCAGGACGCACAGAGCCAATACGCTTTTCCAAGCGCCGCCGCCACGGCTCTCATAATCATCTTCATCACCGGCGGAATTGTTTGCCAGGACGCAGTTGTCCATCACACATTCATAGGCGCCGCCGCCAATTTCCGCGTTATTATTCTGCACCAGGCAATGGCTCAAGGTGCAATCGTAAGCGCCGCCGCCTTGCTCGCAATCAAAATTGAAATATTGACCATGCCACATCAATTCAGAAGACCCATTATTGGTCAAGGTGCAATGGCGCAAAGTGCCGCCGCAAGCGCCGCCGCCTTTATCGGCACAGCCATTTTGCAGAGTGAAGCCTTCCAGGACGGTCTTGCGTTCGGAGCCATAGTCGCCCAAAGTCGCGCAGCGTGCAACCCCTTTGCCGTCGATAATCGTTTTTTGAGCGCCGTTGACGCTGCGGATGACAATGGCTTTGCCAGCAGTCGTGATCGGCGCATAGAATCCGTCATTCACCTCAATTATGTCGCCTTCTGCGGCGCCATCAATAGCCTCTTGGATGGACTGCTTAGCGTCACCTCGGGTCAAGCCACTTGCTGCACCCTTCCCCGAGCTGGCATCTACATACCAGGTGTTCGCGGCTTGGGCTGCCGCGGCAAGCAACAGCGTCAGGAGCATGGCCAGGCTTCTGCGAGTCTTCCGCTCAGGAACCAGCCAGGAAAAACTCATGGCCACCGGAAGCATTCCTCGCATCCGGAAACATCTTGCACTTTCCATTTTCAAATACTCCTCAGGCTACAAATAACATCTTCGGCAAATTCCTCAATTCGTCATCAGCATGTCAGATGTAGGCTTACATCTCGGCAAGCCCTTGGTATCCAGTTCAATGAGCAATGCAGAGACCATCAGCACAAGGGCTTCTGGTCCGAAAGTACTCTAACCGCCCTTGTTTCCTTTTTCAACTTCTTGTCCTGTGATTTGCTGTAATCGTGCAATCGACTCGCTCCTGGCTAGTCGTGGCGGCGTGGGTATCAGAGCAGTTCTTTCAGCTTATCGGTCAGCTGGCGTTGCTCGGCGAGTTCGGCTTGCAGCTTTTCGAGCAGGGATTGCAGTTCCGCGACTTGATTTTCCAGGGTTGCCAGGCGCGTCTGCTCAGCGGTCAATTCTTGTCGGGCTGGTTCTGGCGGTGGCATCCATGCTTCTGGCTCGGGCTGTTCCGGCTCACCGCAGAGGAGGTGGGTGAAGCGGGCTTCGCGCTTACCGGCCTGAACCGGCAATTTGACGACCAGCGGGGGCAGGTTTTCGCGGGCAAGCATGGCGTCGAGCGTCTGTTCCACTTCTTCGATGGAGGAGAAGTCCGCCAGGCGTTCGGTGCGTGTTTTCAATTCGCCGGGAGTTTGCGGTCCGCGCAGGAGCAGGACGCAGAGGAGAGCCAGCTCCTGTCTGGGCAGGGGCATGGCCTGCTCTAAGAGGTGGCCATATTTGGGCACGCGGGCGCCTTCCTGGCCAATCAGGATGGCGAGCTTCTTGTCCCGGAGGCCGTCGAGTCCGCTGATGACGGTGCGTTCATCATAGTTGACGACTGGGTCGCGGTTCGATTTCTGGTTGCAGGCCAGGACGAGGTTGTTGAGGGTCAGCGGGTAGACGTCAGGGGTAGTCGTTTGCTTTTCGAGCAGGCATCCGAGAATGCGGGCTTCGACTTCGGTCAGAACAAAGGTCATGGCAGTAAATTCCTTGCAGTTATAGGTGTCGGCTGGCCAGGGGAATAGATAATATGCCTGCGCAAGCCGCATTTTCCACTGGCAGGAGTGTTTTTCGGGTAATCGCTCGTAATGGGTCAGTCTTCTGTAGTGCCTTTACAAGGCACCAGTTTTGGGGCACGTCTATCCCCAGGCTGAAGCCTG
>MWEG01000063.1 GCA_002070945.1 Lentisphaerae bacterium ADurb.Bin082 | reverse complement strand
CCGGGACACCTGCAAGACGGCGATTTTGTCGAGGGCTTCACGCATTGGCAAAGTCGGCCAGCGGCAGAGGGGACGCTGCAAGCCACCACCATCAAGAATTATGGCGGAAAAATCCAGATGCGGCGGAGTAAATATGCCTCTCGCGGCGACCACGTGGCTATTTTCCAGCGTCATTCCAGCCAGGCTAACCAGCTCAGCCAGACGGCGACCGGCTTGCAGCCAGGCAAGCTCTACACGCTTAGCTACGTGGTCGGCGACTTTGATGACATTGCCGAGATTAAGCCGGAAGCGCCGGACATTCTGCTGACAGCGACCTTGGAGGGCGCTGAGGTCATCCCGTCTGGCACCTATGTACATCGCTGGCCAAATACCTACCGCCCCAAGGCCAAGCTGGCTTCCCAGGACACGCATCGGATTCTGTTCCGGGCGCAGCAGGACCGGGTGGTCATTACCTTCCGGGATTGGCAGGCGGAGGGAGTCCCCGGCGGACCTGAAGGGCAACGGCTGGTGCTCAATTTCGTCAGCCTGAAACCGTATTACGAACAGTGAGCGTAGCTTCAAGTGCAGGGAGAATTTTTCCTTCGCCGGAAAAAGGGCGTTGTCGTGCTGTTGCCGTTTGCAAACCGCCTTCGGCGTATTATAGTAATGGGCTGATTTAAGGAGTAGTTATCTACGGATTCATTTATTGGTGACCGCGTAGGTCGCCGTATAGTCAGGAGTAGAGGATTATGTCAGTACATCCCAGTTTGAAGACCAAGGGCGCGGTCAGTGAGCGCCGCAATGTCTTGAAGCGGTATGAGCGTATCAATGTCTTGAAGGCCGAAGGGCGTTACAAGGACGGCGATCGGGCTTGGGGCTTGCCGAAAACCAAGCCGCAGGAGTGAGTCATTTTCGATTCTGCCCGGTTCGTGTGCCAGAAGCCGCATTGCCCAACGATGCGGCTTTTTTTTTTCGGCATGATGGCCGATTCACCAAGGAGGTGTCACGATGGCCTGGAAATATAGTAAAAAATTGATGGACTACTTTTTGCATCCGCGCAATGTCGGTGAAATCAAGGATGCTGACGGCGTTGGCGAGATCGGCAACATCGTCTGCGGCGATGCCATGAAGCTGTTTTTGAAGATGTCCCCTGACCGCCAGACCATTGCCGACGTCAAGTTCCAGACGTTCGGCTGCGCCAGCGCGATTGCCAGCACGTCCGCCTTGACTGAAATGCTGATTGGCAAGACGTTGGCCGAGGCGTTGACGTTCCGCAACCAGGACATCGCAGACTATCTCGGCGATCTGCCTGAGGAGAAGATGCATTGCTCGGTCATGGGCGTGGAGGCGTTTCAAGCCGCCCTCATCGACATGAAGAAGCGTCATCCTGACTGGGATGTGCCGGAAGTGGTCGTGGGGGAGGGCGAAGACCGCATCGTCTGCCATTGCTTCGAGGTGACGGAAGGGACGATCCGGGAGGTGATCAAGAACAATCACCTGACCACGGTCGAGCAAGTGACGCACTACTGCAAGGCTGGCGGCGGCTGCGGCGGTTGCCGCCCGGAGATTGAGGCTATTCTGGCTGATATCAACGGCACCGTCAAGTCTGATTCGGACGCAGCACCGGCCCAGGTCGGCCCGCTCACCAACTTGCAGAAGATCGCGTTGATCCAGAGTACGATTGACGACATCATCCGCCCGGGCTTGAAGAGGGACGGCGGAGATGCGCAGCTGGTCGATGTGGACGGCGACAAGGTCTACGTCCGCCTGGCTGGCAGATGCGCTGGCTGTCCATCCGCAGTGCAGACGTTGAAGCATTGGGTGGAAGGCAAGCTGCGCGAAAAAGTGTCGCAGTCGATTACGGTGTTTGAAGTCAAGTGAGGCTCGAGTCGACCCCGCGAAAGGCAGGCAATGGCGACAGTGACGATCATTGGGGCCGGGATGATGGGTTCCGGTATATGCCGACCAGTGCGCGACAACGGACATGAGGTCCGCCTGGTCGGCACTCCGCTGGATCGAGACATCATTGATGAGGCCAGGCGCACCGGCTGGCATATCACCCTCAAGCGCCGTCTGCCCGAGGGCGTCAGCTATTATCAGATTGAGGAGGTGTCGACGGCTTTGGCTGGCGCTGATTTGGTCATCTGCGGCGTCAGCAGCTTTGGCTTGGAGTGGTTTGCCGAGGCGATTCTGCCGGTGCTGCTCCTGGATGTGCCGGTGCTGTCAGTGACCAAGGGCCTGCTCGGTCAGGCGGACGGTGCGCTAATGACGTATCCGCACTACCTGGAAAACCGTCTGCCTGAGTCAAAACGTGGGCGGATTCTGTTCAATGCCATTGGCGGCCCTTGCACCTCCTACGAGTTGATGGATCGCCACCAGACCCTGGTATATTTCTGCGGGCGGGATGCTGCTTGCCTGGCTTGGCTGCAATCCCTGCTGACTACCGACTACTACCACATCACTATCAGTACGGACATCGTTGGCGTTGAAGTCTGCGTCGCCTTGAAGAATGCGTATGCTGTCGGCGTGTCCATGGCCATTGGCATGGCAGAGCGGATAGCCGGGCCGGATGCGTACATGTATAATCCGCAGGCAGCGCTGTTTGGGCAGAGCCTGCGGGAGATGACCCGGCTGGTGCGTCTTCTTGGCGGCGACTCCGATTTGGTCGCAGGCATTCCCGGCGCAGGCGACCTGTACGTCACGATTTTTGGCGGGCGCACTCGCCGCCTTGGCTATTTGCTCGGCAAGGGCGTGACCTACCAGGAGGCGCGCGAGCAGCTACAAGGCGTCACCCTGGAATCCGTGGTCATCATCACCCGCGTGGCCGCCGCCCTGCGAGCCAGAGCTATCGCCGGCGCCGTCGATGCAGCCGACTTCCCGCTCTTGATGTTCTTGGACCGAGTCATCAACGAGGGCGCCCTGGCCGAGATTCCATGGCGCGATTTCCGGTAGGCAAGGCCAGCGCTGGATGGCGCGTCACCGTGATTCATGATTTTCCTGAGGCTGTTTTGGGCAAATAT
Source organism: Lentisphaerae bacterium ADurb.Bin082 (assembly GCA_002070945.1). Lineage (GTDB taxonomy): Bacteria > Verrucomicrobiota > Lentisphaeria > Oligosphaerales > Oligosphaeraceae > JAAZKI01. Next base: position 14,633 of record MWEG01000063.1, on the reverse strand, counting down.
CCGCCTGCCTGGACAATTATATCGGTGTCTTGGTACGTTGTTTTTTTGTAGCGCGTCACCGTGATTCATGATTTTCCTGAGGCTGTTTTGGGCAAATATCCGCCTGCCTGGACAATTATATCGGTGTCTTGGTACGTTGTTTTTTTTGTAGACGGTCGATGAAGTATATATACTTGGCAATTGGCAAAGGAGTTAGAGCGATGAAAGGAAGACGCAGTTTTACCTTGATTGAGCTTTTGGTAGTCATTGCGATTATTGCGATTTTGGCGGCGATGTTGCTGCCGGCTTTGAGCAAGGCCCGCGGCTTGGCGCGTCGGACTGCCTGTGTGAACAATCTCAAGCAGATTGGTTTGTACCACGCTATGTATGTCAGTGACCATGACGACTGGCTGCCAGATGCGTATAAGCTGGACGGGACCAAGTCCGCCAATTGCACCGGGTGGTATTACTTTATCAACCGCGTTGACATGTGGGTCGGCCTGGGCAAAGTGTTTGCGTATGTTAACAACATCACCAACCGTGATGCGAGCTATTCGGTGAGCCGGAGTCGTGACCCTCTCTGGTATTGCGAAGTGGCGCAAAGCAGCAGCGCTTGGCAATCGATGCTGGGCGGAGTCAACTACGACTGGGGCGTGAACAGGGACAATCTCTACAGCACCTACACCTACTTCAGCCCCTACGAAGCTCAAACCAATTACAATTACTACGTCCACACTACAACGCTGAGGAACGGCTCCCCGCGCGGACAGCTTTTGCAGAATTCCGGCCTGCTGACTCATTTTGCGGCGGGCGGTGCACCGATAGCGAAGTGCGGCAATGCGCGTTCGGGAGTGCCCTGCAATAACACGCACCGCAACGGCACGGTCAATGAAGAGTCGCCGACCTTGCGCATTGACGGCTCCGTGACGGTGTTTACTTTTAATCCCGGCATGGCCGCGCCCTTCCGGAACCAGCACGCCATTGGCATGTGGTACTTCTATATGTGCCAATAATCCAGGGCCTTGGCAGCGACAGCGGCTAGAAAATCCCAAAGCGGCGCAGCCCTCCGTGTTGCCTGAACGGAACCGTAAAATACGGTGCCGGCATTGATTATTTCCAGTCTCTGGTGTATAGTTTGTGCGACATGTTGACGGGGTGCATGGCTGGCTTGGCGAGCCATTGCGCGCAAGGCAAAGATTGGCAAATCGGGAGACCTATTCATGTTGAGATGGAAGCTGGCAATCGTGCTGACGGCAGTTATGACGGCGCCGATAGTTTGGGCGCAGACGGTCAAGGTCACTGATTTCAAGCCGGACCGCGCTGATGCGACGGCGGCTTTGCAGGCCGCCATTGATTCTGGTGCTAAGGTCGTCCTGGTTGACGACCCTGGCTTTGAGTACCTGGTTGAAACTATCGCCTTCAAGAGCGACCAGGAAGTCGTCTTTCAGGACAACGTCCGCGTCCGCGCCATGCCAGGCAAATTTCAGGCATTGGGGGCCTCATTGTTCAAGGTCCACAATGTCAAGAACCTGGTTGTCCGCGGCGAGGGCAATGCTGAGTTGACGATGAACAAGGCCGACTACCAGGATGCAACACGGTACAAGCCGGCTGAATGGCGCCACGCCGTTTCGATGCGTGGCAGCGACCAGGTAGTGATCCGCGACTTGACGTTGTCCAACAGCGGCGGGGACGGCGTCTATCTCGGTGCGCCTGGCTGCACCAATGTCCTCCTGGAAAACCTTGTCATCACCGACCATCACCGGCAGGGCATCAGCGTCATCAGCGCCGAGAACCTGCTGATCAAGAAATGCAAATTGATCAACACCTCAGGCACGCCGCCGGCCGCAGGGATTGACTTTGAACCAAACCACGTGCGTGAATTCGCGGTCAACTGCGTGCTGGAGGACTGCGACATCTATGGGAACCAGTCCTTCGCCGTGCATTTTGCCATTCCTAAGACCCTGGAACGGCCTATTTCCATTATCATGCGTGACTGCCGGATTCATGACAATGGCGGCGGGGTTCATTTCAATGTCGGGGGCGATTATGACGCCGAGCCTTTGCAGGGCACGATCGACTTGATTCGCTGCGCGATTTCTACGCCCCGACACAACGCCGTCACCTTTGCCTCACATCGGGTCGGCGGAGTGCAGGTTCGTTTCCAGGATTGCGTGATTGACAACCGAAACAATCCACGTCCGCCTTTTCTGCTGTCAACAAAGCATTTGGTTGACATCGGCGGGATTGACCTTGGCAAGATGGTGGTCTTGCAAGCTTTAGACCGGCAGGTTTTCCAGATTCCGGAACTCGGAGCTGCTGGCTTGCAGCCGATCGGCGGCTCGCTGACGATTCGCGGGGACGACGGCAAGGAACAGGTTTATGACCTGGCTGCTTTAGCGGCGCGCCATCCTGGCATGCCGGAGATGCGCCAATTCACTTCAGCGCCGCTTGACCTGGCCTCTCTGCGTCCAGCGCCTGGGGCCACGGGCAAGGCGGAAAATCCCGTCCTGATCCGCCGGACAGGCAGGTTTGCGCAGTATGCGACCGCTGGCCAGACGATTGACATCACTTTCAAGGTCGGATGGTCGCGAGGACCAGTCAAATTCCCGGTTAAGATTTTCAATCCGTCTGGAAAGCTGGCCAAGGAGATGAGGGTGGAAATTCAGCAGGTGGGTGGCGAGTATGTGCTGCCCCTGGCCGCGACAGAGACGGGCGTGCATGTCCTGGAGTTCTCCACGGGCGCTGGTATCAAAGTCATGTCGCCAGCGCCGGGACACGGCTTTTTGACGACGGACAAGGGCTTGAGCATGTTCACCAGCAACAGCGACCTCTATTTCAACGTCCCGGCCGATTTGCGCACCGTGACCGTTGAAGTCATCGCCGAAGTCGGCGAATCCGTGGCGGTTGAGCTTTATGACGAGGCCGGAGTCGTGCGCGCCAGCCAGGACAGTTTCTTCGGCACCAAGTATCTGATCGTTTCCCGCGAGCCGTCAGCAAAGACGGAATTATGGCGGCTGAAGTTGTTCAAGGTGGTCGAGGATCATTATATCCGGCTGGGTGCGCCCTTGCCGCCGATTATGTTCACTGATCCCGCCAACCGGCTGATTCTGGAGTAAAGAGACGCCAGCGAAGACCTCGAATGGACATAGTTATGAAGAAATGCAAAGCAATCGTAGGGATGCAGCGGCGGATTCCGCGTCTGTGGCTGCTTTCATGCATGGCGCTGCTTCTGGCGCCGGCCTGGAGGACTTGGGCTCAAGCACCAGCTGCTGCCGCAGCACAAACCGAAAAAGACGTCTTTTTCCCGGCTTTGGAAGAATACGAAAAACGCGGCAAAGTCCTCCAGATCAGGGAGAAAATGCTGTTTGAAATCACGGCCAGGGAAGAACGGGTGAAAAAGCTTGACGCGATCGCGGTGTCTTTTCAAGCCATTCGGCGGCTGACGGACGGCGACCAGCAGCTGACTCAGTACCTCCAGCTGCGTCGGCGCGTCCTGGAAGCCATTGACGAAATCAGCGACGCGAACAGCCGGCAGGTGGAATTGGCCGCCATGGTCGACACCGCCATGACAGCCGGCGGCCTGCTGCCGCAGGTGTCGACCTACCTGCAAGATGTGCGTCGGCAACTGCTTGACCTGGGAGTGCAGCAGCAGACTGCTGAAAGACGCTTGCAGGCGTCGCACCAGGCCATCAAGGCCGCGATCCAGAATATCCCGCCCCCGGCTGTCTTTGTCAGCAAGACCGGCATTGAAATGCGCCTGGTCGGCGCTGGCCGAGAGATGTTCTATGTCAGCAGCCGGCCTATCCCAGGCGCCAGCTTCCAAGCGCTGCAAGCAGTCCAGGCCCAGGCCGCGAAGAACACCGCTTCAACCGGAGAATCAGCCCCGACTGGAGACGTTTCAATGGCCGAAGCGGTGAATTTTACTCGTTGGCTGAGTGAGCAGGAAGGAGTCGGCTACCGCTTGCCGGAAGTGGCGGAAGTGACGGTTTTGCAGCGGGGAGGCGTTTTGCCAGAGAACGCGGTGTGGACGTTGACGCCGTGGCGCCCGGACGACGATCTCGAATTTGGCCGGATGTGCGAGCGTTTCGGGGTGACATTGTATCATGTCTGGGACCCTAAGCGTGTTTTGGGTGGAGAGATTTTTTGGGGCGAACTGCCAGAGGCCCGTTATCCCGGCCTGGGATTCCTGGTCGTCACCTCGGCTCGAACCGGCTGGCTGGAACGCTGGAATCGAATTAATGCGCAGTTGTGATGAAAACCGTCGGGAAGCAGAGCGTATGCTTCCGGAAAAACTGTGGGCGGCGAGACTGCGGTGAGCATGGACAACCCCTGTGGCGAGGGGAGCAAAGACAGGGAACATAAGGATGTCGAAAAGAGCATCGCTGTGGTTGGCTCTGCTGAGCCTTTTTATGGGCGTTGTGTGCTGCTTTGGCCAGGACGCCGCCGTTAACCGTCCGCATCGGCGTGGGCGGCTGCTGCGCACGGAAGTGCGTAAGACAGAGCGCAAGGATGGCTTTGAATGCCAGATGCTTCCAGCGCCAGGGTCATTTCCGCTTCTGCAATTCACGCGCAAAACGTTGCTGACCCATCATGAAGTCCAGGTTTTTGAGGTGGTCAAGGAAGTCGCCCGGGAGAACAAGGGCGAGGGCATCACCATCCGCGGCACGGTTGATTACGAAGTCATCCCCGGAGAAGTCATGGAAGGCGAGTGGACGACCCGAGAGGAATTGGTGGACAACGGGCCGTTTGCCGAAGCCGATTTCGAAATCTTTGGGCAGCGTTGGCGTACTGACCAGGACGGACAGATCGTGGACACTGCCCAGGCGCTGCTCCGGCCTTTTGACGACTTGCGCACCATGAGCACGGAACTCACTATCACGCATGCGAGCATGGGCACCCAGAAAATGACGATTTCCCGCAATCTGCTCCGGCGCGTGGAAAGTGTCAGCGCTGACCGCACAGCGTCCGTTGATCTGCTGGAGATGCTCGGCCTGGACTTCTTGCAGCATCGCCTCCCTGGCCGCGAAGGCTTGACGCTGGAGGTGTCGGCGCCAGCGACCGCTTCTGCCGGCGATGTCGTGAAAATCACCGTGACCGCCAGCAATGGCGGCAACCAGCAAGTCAGCTCACTGCTGGGTCGCAGTTTTTCCAAGGAAGCCTGGGGCAATGGCCGGATGTTCTATTTAGGCGGCTTGAAGCCAGGCGAGAAGCGCAGTTTCACCCGGCTCCTTACCGTCCCGGAGGACATCAAGGCCGGAGCTTGCTTTATCACGGTCGGCTTTTGGGACCTGCTGGGAACTCTCCCCGTCGGCCAGGCCGGTAAAATCAGGATTGATTTGAAGTGATGGAGAACAACGCTGGACAGTGGCAGTTATGAACAGCCATCGCCTGACTCCTTATCTGTTCATCCTTCCGGCGCTGGCAGTGTATGGGCTGTTCGTGGCCTTCCCAATCCTTGATTCGTTCCGCATGAGCCTCCTGCATTGGGAAAGCCCGCTCCTGCCGCCGGAATTCTGCGGATTGGACAACTTCCGGCTGCTTGCAAGCGACCATGTCTTCTGGCGCGCCCTAGGACACAACCTCCTCCTGCTCGTCGGCTCTCTGCTGGTGCAATTGCCTCTGGCGATTTTGTTGGCTTTTCTGCTTTATTATCCTACCGTGGGCCGCACCTTGTTCAGGACGGCCTTTTTTGCGCCGATGGTGATGCCGACAGCGGCAGTGGCCGTGCTCTGGCAATATGTCTACGAACCTGGCAATGGCCTGTTGACCAGCCTGCTGCGGATGACTATCGACCCGGATTTCAGCCATGCCTGGCTGGCTGACCCAAAGACTGCTCCGCTATGGATTTTCGTGACCATCTGCTGGCAGTATACGGGATTCCATACCGTGTTGATGATGGCTGGGTTAAGCTCGATTCCAACGGAGTGCTTCGAAGCCGCCCGCATAGATGGTGCCAATGAATGGCAGGTCTGCTGGCACGTGGCCTTGCCAGCACTGAGACCGACGATCGCGGTGTCGGCGACGCTGTCCATTGTCGGCTCATTGAAGTATTTCGACTTGGTGTATTTGATGGCCGGGGGCCTGCCGGAAGCCTCGCGAGAGGTTTTGGCGACCTATATCTATCGGCTGGCGTTTGACCAGAATCAAGGTCGATACGGATACGGCTCGGCTGTGGCCGTGCTGCTGTTCCTGGTAGCTCTGGCTATCGTCGTTCCACTCCAGGCGCGTCGGCTGCTCAACCGTAGCGGGGAAGAACGCGCTGCCGGCAGCAGCAGGGGGAGGGCGGCATGAAAAAGTTCACCTGTCGGCACCTCGTCTTCTTCTGCCTTCGCCATGCGGTGCTGGCTGGTTTCCTGCTGGCGACGGCTTATCCGCTGGTATGGATGGCGATGACGGCTTTTCGAACCGAGGGGGACGCGCAGGCGCGGCCGTTGGGACTGCCGCAGCAGTGGGTGATGACGAACCTGGCCGAGGTACTCCGCAGCGGGGAGTTCAGCAGCGCCTACGCCAACAGCTTGATGCTGTGCAGCGCCTCCGTTGCTATTGCCGTTGTGCTGGCGGCGTTGGCGGCCTTTGCCTTTGCCCAGCTGCGCTTTCGCGGCAGCCACGTGTTATTCTTGCTGTTCCTGGTCGGCATGATGATTCCGGTGCATGTCACCTTGATTCCGCTCAATCGCCTGCTGGGCGTCGACGGCCTGGGCATCAAGGGCGGCCTGGTCGCGCTGGCTGGACCCTACATCGGCTTTGCCCTGCCAATCAGCATTCTGATTTTACGGGGCGCATTTGCGGCGCTGCCGCCTGATCTTCTTGACGCCAGCCGGGTTGACGGCTGTTCCGCCTGGGGCGTCTTCCGGCATGTGGCCTTGCCGTTGTCACGGCCGGCTTTGGCCACGGTCGTGATCTTTAACTTCCTGACTATGTGGAATGAGTTCGCGTTTGCCCTTACCCTGCTTGGCCCGGGATGCGAGACCTTGCCGCTCGCTTTGACTCGGTTCAAAGGCGAACATGACATTCAGATCACCCAGACCAGCGCCGCCCTCGTCCTCGTCGTAATTCCGCTGATTATAGTCTATGTCTTTGCCCAAAAGCATATTATCCGTGGCTTGACCGCCGGTGCCGTCAAAGAATGACCAGCCGCCGGGAGATAGGCGGGGAAACAAAAGGGGAGGAAAGAGCCTGTGGCTCTTTCCTCCCCCCTTGCATACATTTTGGCTGGACGAGACTTGTTCGGTTTAGCCGCGGAAGACGTTGTAATGAGTTGTGTCCACGACCTTTCCGGGGCGCAACCATGAGTAGCCGCCGAGTTCGGCCGGCAGGGCGTTGGCCTGAAACGCCTTTATGAAGCACTCGGCCAAACCGGTCATCACCCGGATTTGCTTGCCGGGAACGCCCATTTTGTAGACCAGCCCAGCCGGAAATTCGGCGATGTCGTTGTTGACGGAATCCTCGGCAGCATTGATGCAGACGATCTGTGGCGTGGCAGCGTCAATGGTGCAAGCCATGGCTTTTTCGCCGCGGACTGCAGCGATGGAGTCCCAGTATTTCAGGTGGGTGTAGCCGTCTGGCGTGCCGTAGTCCTTAGTGTCGCCGTTTTTGTAATGCGCGACTAAGCGTTTGCCGGTGTAGAAGGTGACCGTGGCCTCGTCAAATTCACAGATGATTTCAGGCCCGTAGAATTTTGACAGGGCATGGGTGGTGTAGAAAAGGACTTCGACGCCGTCGTCGGTCATGATGCGCATGGCTGTGGTGTCGAAGTTGGTGATGGGGTTGGCGCGGTACAGTTCCGCCTGGACTGAGCGCGGCTGGGCGGCGGAGGCCTGGCCTTGTCGTCCCAGCAAAAACAGCATATTGTGCAGGTAGTGGGCGCAGGCGTTGTGGGCTGGGCTGTCGAGAATCCAGTCGCCCTGTGGGCTTTGGCGTGCGCCGGCCCAGTTGTTGCGCCCGTAGTAGGCGTCAGTGCGGGGCCAGAGGGCCATCGTCTTCATGCGGCGCGGCTGGCCGAGGCGGCCGGCCTGAATGTCGGCCTTGAGGTCCAGGATAGCCTGAGTGTATGACCACTGGTAGCCGATAGCAGCAAAACGGCCTGCGGCATCGCGTGCGGCGGCCATCTGCCGGGCTTCCTGAATCGTCGCGCAAGCCGGTTTTTCACAGAGCACATTCGTGCCGTTCGCCAGAGCGGTGCAGGTCTGCGGGGCATGGAACTGAATGGGCGATGAGATGAAGGCCAAATCAGCCTTGTTGGTCTTGTAGAAGTCATCCAGAGTGGCGTAAAAGGGCAGGCCAAGGCTTTTCAGCTCATCGTAGGCAGCGGCTTTCTCCGCCACTGGATCGACGACACCGACCAGCTGCCAGTCTTGCCTAAGCGGATTTCTCAGCAGGGTGGTGACGGCAGTGTTGCCATAGCCGCCAATGCCGACCAGGACGATGGAAACAGGGGCAGACGATGGTGCAGTCATGATGAGGCCTCCTAAGGTGTGGTGTAGAACAGGTTGAGTGAGTGGGTGACGGTTGATCTGTCAAAGAAATTGTGAAAGTCGCTCCGTTATTGGCGCGGCCTTATGGCAAGGCGATGGTCATGGTTTGCCGGCGGCAGCACCAGCACATATAGGAAATACTGACGAAATACGAGGCTGGCAGCCGACAACGCCAGCCGATCAGGACATCGAGTACAGTCGTCTTGCCGCCGAATCCCATGGGGCCGATGCCGAGTTGATTGGCTTCCACGACCAGTCGTTCCTCCAGCTGGGCCAGTTCTGGGTGAGGGCTGCGCTGGCCAATGCGGCGGAACAGCTGCCGTTTGCTTTCCTCGTAGCCTGTCGCCCGGTCGCCGCCAATGGCCACCCCGAGAATGCCCGGTGCGCAGCCGCGGCCCTGAGCCTGCCAGACAGCGTCTAAGACGCAGGCGCGCACGCCGTCCAGGTCGCGGCCTGCGCTTAGGCGGGCGTCAGGGAGGCTATATTGGGCGCTGACGTTTTCGCTGCCGCCGCCTTTGAGCATCAGGGAAGCCTCGATGACTCCCGGGCCGCCCTCCTGCCAATGGAAAATCGGGCAGCCATAGCCCAGGTTGTTGCCGGTGTTTTTGCCGGTGAGGGAGTTGACGCAGTTTTGGCGGAGTACGCCCAGTTCAGTGGCTCCTGCTACGGCGGCTTCGGCGGCAGCTTGGATTTCGGCGCGTGAAATCTCCGGCGGCGAGGTGATGTCGAACAGGAGCATCCCAGTGTCCTGGCAAAGTGGCCGCCAGTTTGACCGGGCAAGGGCGACGTTCGCCAGCAGGGTCTCCAGCGCCTTGGCTTCCGGGCTGTCTTGGTCAGCCTTAGCCAGAGCGGCCTGGAGCGCCTGTTCGACATCCTCGGGCAAGTTGGTCGAGGCCTTGACGATCAGTTCCAGGAACGCTTTTTGGACATGGTTTTGGGAGAAGCTCATGGTTTTTCTACGGCGACCGGCTTGCCCGTCTCAATGGACTTGCGGGCGGCCGCCATCATAGCCAGGCCTTCGAACGTCTGCTCCATGCTGACCGGCGCCGGGCCGCCCAGGAAGAAAGCCTTGATGGCCAGGAGGAGATTGTAGTACAATTTGCTGGAGTCGACTTCAAAGAAGGCAATCTGCTTGGCTGTTTGGACGCGCCCGCCGTAGCGCCAGGCGTTGCGGATGGACTCAATGACGCCGCGGCGGTTGTTGGGATAGTTGACGACGCTGACCACGCTGACGCCGTTGTCAACGGCCTGTACCTGTTCGGCGCCGACGCCCATCAGGCGCTGCAACATTTCAAAGCTGTGCACGCCGTACCAGATGAGCGAGTCGCCGGCCGGGGCAGTGCCAAGCGCGCCGAAGCAGTGCCCGATCATGATGTCGCCTTCCATCTTGGCGACAGCTTCGACCAGCGGCGGGGAGAACGGCAGGCTGGAGCCAGACCAGACGCGGGTATTGTGCTTGCGGGCCAGTTCCAAGATGGCGCGGCCTTCGTCCAAAGTGCCGGCCAGGGGCTTGTCCAGAAACACGGGCTTGCCCATGGCGGCAACGCGGGAGAAGTATTCGAGGTGATAGGCCGGGTCGTTGATTTCAAGCATGATGGCATCGCAATCGGCCACGGCGACGTCAAAGTCTTCGGTCACCTTGACGCCCCAGGCTTCCAGCTGCTCCTGGCGCTTGTCAAGCCCTTCCTTGTTTTGGAATGGCGTTTCAAACCTGAGGCAGGTGACGGCTTTCAATCCGTCGATGTGCATGTCAGCCGGGCATTCCGGGTCGTTCATCAGTTTGGGGAGGGCGATGCTGTGACTGGTGTCAAGACCCACGATGGCGATTTTCAGCGGTTTCATGTTTGTCCTTTGAAGTGGTGGTTACGCCTGGCGGCAGGAAGGGAAGGGAAAAAATGTAGCTGGAATATGGCGCGGCTTTAGCTAAGATGGGTGCTGTTTTGGTTTGGAAGAGCGGCTTGGCTGGGATTAGGCGGCGCCTGAATGGCCAATGCCGGCTGTGCTTACTGTTTCAGGCGCTCAAGGTATTCTTGCCATTCGGCAGGGACGAGGTATTTTTTTTGGTTGTTGCAAGTTTTGCAGGCGGGTACGACGTTGCCTTTTCGGGTCATGCCGCCGCGGATGATGGGAACGATGTGGTCCATGGTCAGATCGCGGGGATGAAAGCGACGCTGGCAATAGTAGCAGAGGCCCTTGGCCAATTCGTTCTTCCACCATTGCGAGGAGCGCAAATCGCGGGCCTTGGCCTTTTCTCGGCGCACGTGCTCGTCGTCGGCAGGGGTGAAGAACGAGGCGTCGAGGCCGTCGGGAAACTCGTCGACAGGTTGTTGGTCTTGGCTTTGATCCGGGTCAATATTCATAAGTAGGCGGCGTCAGTGCAGCTTGGCCATGGCTTTGTGGTAGACGGCTCCGACGTGACGGTTCAGGGGGAATGACTCGACCAGGGCGGCGTGGACAAAGTCGCCGGCGGTCTGGACGGCGCTAGGAACGTCGCCATGCTTGGCCAGTTCGGCGGTGATGCAGGCGGAGAACGTGCAGCCGGCGCCGTGCGTCCAGGTCGTCTCCAGCCGGGGGCGGTCAAACCAAGTGAAGGACTTGCCGTCAAAGAGCAGGTTGAGCGCCTGGTCTGGAAAGATGCGGGCAGCCTTGATGACGACGTTGGCGACGCCATGGCCGTGGATGCGGCGGGCGGCTTCCTCGAGGTCGTTTTGGGTTTTCAACTCTGGCATGCCGGCCAGCTGGGCAGCCTCGAAGGTGTTCGGGGTGACCACCGTCGCCAGCGGCAGGAGGTGCTTGAGCATGGCCTCAGTGTTTTCCGGGAAGAGCGGCTGCGACGTCCCCTTGCAGACCATGACCGGGTCGATGACCAGGCGCTTGATGCCAGCGGTTGCCAGCAGGCGGCCGACCTGGGTGATGATGTCGACGGTGGGGAGCATGCCGGTCTTGGCAGCGTCAGCGCCAATGCCGGGGATGATGGTGGCGAACTGCTCGGCGATCATCTCCGAGTTGACCGGGACGACGACGTGATCCCAGGTTTCGGGCTTCATGGCGACCATCACCGTCAGCACGCTCATGCCGTAGACGTCGCGCTCTTGGAAAGTCTTGAGATCGGCCTGGATGCCAGCGCCGCCGCTGCAGTCGGAGCCGGCAATTGTGAGAGCTTTCTTGGGGGTCATGTTTACTATCCTGATGGCTGAATATAATGATGAAGAAACAAACCGGCGCCAAAGCCGGAAAAAAAGCCTGGGGGCGCATCGACGTTATTTAGGATAATATACCCCGCAATCACGGCAAGGGGCAATGGTTAGTAGATTTTTTTCGTAATCAATCAGCTAGTGATACTCGTTGTTTTTGCAAGCTGCGGCACCAGGTATTCGGGTAAAGCGCTTTAGTGGACAGTGGACAATGGACTTTAGTGGACAGTGGACAATGGACTTTAGTGGACGATGGACTGTGGACTTTAGTGGACATTAGTGGAGAGTGGACGCGGACGGAAGTGGACTTTGGACGTTAGGCAGTGGAGCGAATGTAGCGCTGGAAACATGCTGTCGGGAGAGCCGTTATCAATAGTCGCCAGATTACGTGGAATCATTAGTTTCGACCTCAAAGCCGCCTCCGTTAGGATTGCAAATTTGAGCAGGCGACATTATATTTTTCTTTTGCCGCAAAACCGCGCATAGCGCAGCGAGAGGAAGAAGAGGTAGATTTATGCGGATATTGTTTATTGGCGACATTGTGGGCAAGGGCGGCCGGCAGGCGACCCGCGCCCTGGTGCCTGGGCTGCTTTCCGAATACAGCTGCGATTTCTGCGTGGCCAACGGCGAAAACATGGCCGGCGGGAATGGTTTCACTAAACAGTGCATCCTGGAAATGGAGGACAGCGGCGTTGACGTCTTCACCGGCGGAGATCATATATGGGACCAGAAGGACTTCATGACGGAAATCGACAGCCTGCCCAATGTGCTGCGACCGGCCAACTTGCCGGACTGCCAGCCAGGACGAGGCTGGGGCGTTTTCACTGCCCGCGATGGCAGTCGGGTCGCAGTGATGTCCCTGCTGGGGCGGACGTTTATGGCGGCCGGCGCAGACTGCCCATTTGCAACGGCGGAACGCCTGCTGCCGGAAATCCGTCAGCAGACGCCCATCATAGTGATCGATTTCCATGCCGAGGCGACCAGCGAGAAAATCGCCCTGGGGCGGTATTTTGACGGCAAAGTCAGCGCAGTCGTCGGAACGCATACGCACGTGGCTACGGCTGACCAGCAGATTTTTCCCGGCGGCACGGCTTTCCAGTGCGATTTGGGCATGGTCGGCGCACGGGAGTCCATCCTTGGCCGGGATATCGCCCCGGTACTCCATCGTTTCCGCACTGGCATGCCAGCGCGGTTTACGGTCAACGAACGCGGCATCCGCCTCTGCGGCGCCATAGTCACCGTGTCAGCGTCTGGCCGAGCAGAGGGAATCGAACGGGTGATGCGGGACCTGCGCTGAGCCGGCAGGGGGATAGCAAGCAACGGATTGCGAGGCAATTATGCGATGTCCGAAATGCGATATGACGGATGACAAGGTCATTGAGACGCGGGTGTCACGCGAAGGCGACGCCATCCGGCGACGCCGATTGTGTACGAACTGCAATTATCGGTTCACCACCTATGAGACGATTATCCCGGCCGATATCCACGTTGTCAAGCGCGATGGGCGACGAGAAGAATTCCAGCCGAACAAGCTGCGGGACGGCATCCGCATGGCCTGCTGGAAACGCTCCATCGATGAGGCGACCATTGATTCCGTCGTGGCCGACATCACCACCCGGCTGTCTCTCCTGCCCCAGAACGAGGTCGAATCACAATATATCGGCGAACTGGTGATGAAGCTCCTGAAGAAGATTGACGAGGTCGCCTACGTCCGGTTCGCCTCGGTGTACCGTCATTTCCAGGACGCTGACGCATTCATCGACGAGGTGCAGAACATGCAGGCGGAAAACAAGGCCGCCGAGCCTGAAAGCGATAATTCGAAAGAAGCGCCGGTGAACGAAACCGGCCAAGACGGGAAAACGGCATGATTCTTCTGGCTAGCGGCAATTTGTTGGTTGCTAGTCCGGGCGGCCCGCTGCACAGCCTGGACCTTGAGCGCCTGACAGCTGATCTGCGCGAGGCCTTCCAGGCTCAAGGCTTGGCGTCGGACTGGATTGCCGACCATCTTGTCTTGACGCTGGAGGAGAAGCTGCGCACGCGAGGTCATGGCGAGCCGGTGTCCGAGGCCGTGATGCATGAGTCGCTGGCGGCGATGCTGTCAGCGGTCGGCTATGGCGAGGTGGCGGCAGAGTATGGCCGACGGCACCAGGTCGACCCGCTGGCCGGGCGGCGCCGGGAATTGCATGACTGGAGTGCAGCCGGGATACGGGCACTGCTGGATCGAACCCTGCCCTTGACGCCTGGGCAAAGCCTGCGACTGACCGAACAATGCGTCGCGGTTCTGCGCCAGCTGGGCTTCCAGGAAGTCTCCGATACGTTTGTCTGTGAATTGGCGGTGCATTTGCTGCATCGCGGCGACGGCGGTTTCAGCGACCCGTTCACCGGCGCCCCGCAGCGCCAAGACGCTGCCGCGCCCATGCCTGGCACCACGCCCGCGCAGAACGCAGCCGAGCAGAGTCAAACGCCACTGTTTTTGCCGACGAAGATCAAGGCCGACCAAGTCGATTCCTTTACCCGCACTTTGTTGGAAACGAATGTGTTGCGCATCCTGCCGGTGTCGCGGCTGTTTCCGCGCCTGGGAGTGTCCGTCAGCCTGGTTGCCTTGGGCGAGACCCTCACCGGCGGCTGGCAGTCGCCTTTGACGATTATGACGGCGCTGGGCCGGGTGGCGCCGTCGATCCTGGCTCTGTTGGCTCAGATGCGCCAGGAATACGCCGCGGTTCTGGCTGGATTTCTGGAAGCGCCGTGCCATCTCGTTTTTCCCGGCTTTGCGATGTACCTGGCACAGGGCCTGGGGCCGATGTCGCGGCGCGAACGGGCACTGCTGGCGCGAGAGATCAGCTGCCTTCTCGAAGACAGCTTGGTCGCCCAGGCCGATTTCCCGGTTATGCTGAGTTTTCGCTGAGTAATGGGTCAGTACACACCCCGGCGCTCCGCTGGGACAATTTGCAGGAAACCCGCGTCTAGCAGCACACCTGCCCAACCA
>MWEG01000062.1 GCA_002070945.1 Lentisphaerae bacterium ADurb.Bin082 | reverse complement strand
CTATGCCCAAATTCCCGGATGGCAAACCAGAAGAGGAGCGAATCTGAAAATTCAAAATTTGATTTCGCATCGCTGAAAAGCCGGTCGTTCCATTCGCCAACTGCGATATGAACAGCTACATTATATAATTCCATTCTGTTTTTTTTCACCGCTGCCTGCGTTTTCCGCTGGCAGCGCCATGCTATTCTTCAGGAGTCACGATGAGCGAGGAACAACTGCCGGACCGCACCGATGCCATGCCCACTGACGACATGCGCGAACAACGCCTTCGCAAAATGAAAAAAATCGCCGATGCCGGCGGTCGGCCGTATGGCTATCGCGTCGACGGCATCATTCCCTGCCTGGAAGCGAAACAGCGCTTTGCTGACGCCCCGGCTGGGACGGAAGTCGCGGCCCGGGTCGCCGGCCGCATCGTCGCCCGCCGCGTCATGGGCAAATCGCTGTTCGCCAATGTCCAGGACCAGGACGGCCAAATGCAGCTCTACATCCAGAAAAACGTCGTCGGTGACGAGGCCTACGAGTTTTTCCTCAAGGAACTGGACATCGGCGACATCATCACGGCGGCTGGAACTGTCTTTGCCACCCGCACCGGCGAAGTCAGCCTGCGCACCACTATCTTTGAGCTGCTCGCCAAATCCCTGCGTCCGCTGCCGGAAAAATGGCACGGCCTGACGGACATGGAGCAGCGCTATCGCCAGCGCTATCTTGACCTGATCAGCAACCAAGACGTGCGCGAGACTTTTCAGCAACGCAGCCGCATCATCCAGGAAATCCGCAACTATCTCAATTCCAAGGGCTTCATGGAAGTCGAGACCCCGATGATGCAGCCCCTGGCCGGCGGCGCCGCCGCCCGACCCTTCAAGACCCACTATAACGCCCTTAACTGCACCATGTACCTGCGCATCGCCACCGAACTCTACCTCAAGAGGCTCCTGGTCGGCGGGTTTGAAAAAATCTACGAGATCGGTCGCAATTTCCGCAACGAAGGCATGGACCGCCGCCACAACCCGGAATTCACCGTGCTGGAACTCTACGAAGCCTATTCTGACTGCCGCGGCGTCATGGCCCTGATTGAAGACCTCATCTGCACCGTCGCCCAGAACGTCTTCGGCACCCTCCAGTTCAAGCGGGAGGAAGGCGAAGACCTCGACTTCACACGGCCCTGGCGAGTGGCGACCTACCATGAACTGATCACTGGCCGCATGGGTCCAGACTGGTTTGACCTTGACCTGGACACCATGCGAGCTAAGGCGCGTGCGCTCGACCTGAACATCCCAGAGACCATGAGCGCCCTGGACGTCACCCACGAAATCTACGACAAAGCCATTGAACCCACCCTGATCCAGCCGACCTTCGTCACTCGCCTGCCGGCTCACTTGGTGCCGCTGGCCAAACGCTGCGAGGACAACCACGACCTGGTCGATGTCTATGAATTGGTCATCAACGGCCAGGAAATCTCGCCCGGCTATTCCGAACTCAACGACCCAATAGAGCAACGCGCCCGCTTCGACAGCCAGCTCATTGGCCGCGATGACCTGGAAGGCGAAGTCAACCGCATTGACGAGGATTTCCTCATCGCGCTGGAGCACGGCATGCCGCCGACCGGCGGTCTTGGCATGGGCATTGACCGACTAGTCATGCTCCTCACCGGCGCACCCTCCATCCGCGATGTCATCCTCTTCCCACAAATGCGCCCTCAAAAATAAAACTGGCCGAGACTGACGGCCTTTGCTCGGCGACTCCAGGCAACCAGGAATCATCATGCCCAAACTCATCATCCAGGAAGACTACAAAGTCACCGGCGAATTCGTCATTCCACCAGGCGAATCACTGGTCGGTCGTTGTGTTGAGGCCGCCTTGCCGCTTAATCATAACGGCGTCTCCAGACAGCATTGCCGACTGTACCGCGACGGCGACGTCGTCACCATCGAAGACCTCAACAGCCGCAACGGCACCTTTGTCAACGCCCACCCAGTCTACGCACCGACCAAACTCAACCACCTGGACCAAATCCAGATTGACGAGGTGCTGCTCATCTTTGACGCTGACGACCTCTCGGACGCTGACAACACCGACCTGCGCAGCGGCTTCGAGCAGGTGAGTAGCCAGCTTGACTTTGTCCGCAACACCGTCAACAAGATCGAAGCCAACATGGCACGGGTCATCCAGGGCAAGGACGACGTCATCCGCAAGGTTCTGATTGCTCTGCTCAGCGATGGCCATGTGCTATTGGAGGACGTGCCCGGGGTCGGCAAGACAAAGCTGGCCCAGGCCCTGGCCCGTTCCATCAACACCGACTTCAAGCGCATCCAGTTCACGCCGGACATGCTGCCCAGCGACGTCACCGGCATCAGCATCTACGACGAAAGCCAGCGCCGGTTCGTCTTCATGCCTGGGCCGGTCTTCACCAATCTCGTGCTGGCTGACGAGATCAACCGCGGCACCCCGCGCGTGCAGTCAAGCCTTCTCGAATGCATGGCCGAGTCCATGATCACGGTTGACGGCAACCAGCACGTGCTGCGCAAGCCCTTTTTCGTGATTGCGACTCAGAACCCCATTGACTTCCACGGCACTTATCCGCTCCCTGAAGCGCAGCTGGACCGTTTCCTGATGCGCCTCAACATGGGCTATCCGCTTCCAAACATAGAAATGGACATTCTCCAGACCCAGGCGGCCGTCAATCCGCTCAACTTAATTTCGCACGTAGCCGAGGGCAGCGACATCATCCACTGCCAGTCGTTGATCCGTTCCGTGCATGTATCCGAGCTGGTGCGCGACTACATTGTGACGCTCATCACCGAGACGCGCCAGCATCCGGCCTTCAGCTATGGGTGCAGCCCGCGCGCCTCGCTGGCCCTGATGCGCGCCAGCCAGGCTTTGGCGGCTGTCAACGGCCGCGACCATGTGCTGCCGCGCGATGTCCGCGACCTGGCGCCAAGCGTCCTCGCCCATCGCATGCCCCTGAAGCTGCAAGCGCGCTCCGAATGGCCGTCTTCAGTCAGCGTCATCGAAGCCATCTTGGCTCAGCTGCCCATGGAAAAATGGGAAAAAGACGTCACGTCCTGAGGTTGCATAAGGGAGTTTTTTGACATGGCGCGCTTCATCTGGCCAACCACACGCGGATGGGTGCTGGCTCTCAGCGGCATCGCCTGGCTGCTGGTCGCCATGGTCAACCACACCCTGATTGCTCTGCTTATTGCCTGGACCGCAATTGGCCTGACCATCGCCAGCCTGATCAGCGCCCTGCTCTCCCTGCACGGTTTCCGGGTCAAGCGCGGCCCGGCAGACCAGGCCACCGCCGGACAGATGATCAACCTGGCCCTGACGATTGAAAACCCCAAATGGCGGCGGCGACAGGCCATTGCCCTGGAGGAAAAGCTCCCCTTTGCCCTGGAAAATCCCCATCGGGCGCTCATTCCGCCGATTTCGCGCCGCTCCAGCCAGTCTTTTGACCGTCCTATCCTGGCCATCCGCCGCGGCGACTTCAAGCTCAACGCCATCACCTTGCGCGGCGGCGACCCGGCCGGGCTGTTCTATCGGGAGACGACCGTGCAGCTGCCGGCCTCGGTCATCATCTATCCGCCTATCGAGCCAGTCCCTGACCTCCTGCTGCACCAGCACGAGGCCACCCAGGCGACTACGGGCGACCCGATCAGCGCAGCCGGAACCAGCCAGGACTTCTTCGGCGTACGCGAATACAACCACGCTGACGGCATGCGCTACATCCACTGGCGCAGCAGCGCCAAGTTCGGCAAATTCATGGTCAAGGAATTCGAGCGCAACGCGGTGATGTCCGTCGCCGTCCTGCTGGATGCGCACGAGCAGCAAGTCAGCGACGGCTCCTGGTCGAACCTGGAATACCTGGTTCGCGCCGCCGCCAGCCTGAGCTACCACTGTTCCGGCTTGTACTGCTCGTTCGCCTTTGCCGCTGGCGGCGCCTTGCCG
Source organism: Lentisphaerae bacterium ADurb.Bin082 (assembly GCA_002070945.1). Taxonomy (GTDB): domain Bacteria; phylum Verrucomicrobiota; class Lentisphaeria; order Oligosphaerales; family Oligosphaeraceae; genus JAAZKI01. Next base: position 17,332 of record MWEG01000062.1, on the reverse strand, counting down.
ACCGTGTTCATGCCCAAGCCAGCCAGCCAAGCCCATCCGCAAGTGATGTACGCCCTGGCCACCCTGACCCCGGGCAACGTCCGCCTCCACACTCTGTTCGAAGACCTCGGCCGCGCCCTTCCAGGCAACACGGTCGTGTTCTGCCTCAGCCTCAGCGCTGACAGCCTCCACCTGCGCAAGGCATTGGAAACCCTGGTCGAGCAGGGCATGGACGTTCGCTGGTACTACGCTGGCAAGAAAGCCTTTGCCCAGGCCCAGAGCGCCCGCCGCGCTGACGCCGCGCCCTCTCCCCCCCGCCAAACATCGGCCATCCTCACTCCCATTCAACTCACGCCGGACATGAGCCTGGCCCAGGCCCTGACCATATCGCCAGGCTTCCGCCGACCCACCACCCTGCCCGGCGCATTGGCTCGCCCCGTTTCAACCGTTGCTCATCCCCATGTCTAAGCGCCCTGCCCACTCCCAAATTGAGATTTCCCTGTCGCTGCAAGCCAGCTTTCTGGCCTTGTATCTGACCGGGGTCTTCTGCGCACTCTGGGGAAAAGGCTATTCACCCTTGACCTTCGCCGTCCTCGGCGCTGCCCCCATCGCCATGCTGCTTTCCCGGATTCCCAAAAAATGGTTTCCGGAATTGCTTCGGCAACTGGTCCAGCTGGGTATTGGCGCGGCAGCCATCGCCTGGTTCAAGCATCGTGCGCCTGACAATCCGCTCGACTTAGCCTTGATTGAATGCGCCGCCGTCATTGGCGTCGCGCTCTTAGTCGGCGGTGTGCTGCGAGAACACTCGCTGCTGGCAGTTCTCAGCATTGCCCTGGCCGGCTATGGCGGCCTCACGCCGGGGCGGCCCTTGTACTTCCCGGCCTTTACGTTGGCCGCCGCAGTCTGCATCACCATCCTCTACCAGACCAGGATGCTGGCGCTGACTGCGGGCGGCAAGTCTCGTCCCACGCCCCTGTCCAAGCCCCGTTCCGCTTGGGAATACCGCATCTCGCACTTTGCCGTCGTCGTTGTCCTAGTTCTGGTCTGCCTGGCGCAATTCCCGTTGCGCGAGAAGCTCCGCACTCGCGGCATTGCGCCAGTGTCCTTCAATTCCGAGCAGGACCTCGAATTCCCGGAACTGTGGCGGGATTGGTTCAAGCCGACCAAGTATATCCTCACCCGGGAAAAAACCAAGCATGAAGCCGACGGCGCCAACAATCCGACTCCGACGGACAAGCCTTCCAAAACCCATGTCAGCACCACCGATCCAAAGACCATGAGCGCCCGCGACGGCGGCGGGGGCGGTGCCGCCTTGGGCACAGACTTGGTCTTCCGCGCCTACTCGCCCGCCAAACTCTACTGGGTCATGCAAATTTATGACACCTACGACGGCGACACGTGGTCGCGCTCGCCCATCCTCCTGGCTGGGAAAAACAGCCTCGACACCTACGAGCCGCAAGACAGCATGGAAATCATCCAGAACATTTCCCTGGAGAAGCCCTTGAGCCTGCGCCTGCCCTACGCCCATAAGCTCAAGCAAGTCGCCCTGCGCAACCAGAGCAATCGGGCGGAAGACCCTATCCGCGCCATCTTGCAGAGGCCAGACGCCGTCTCCATCGTCCTCAAAAGCAACAACATCCCTGACCCGCCCTGGCACTACCGCGTCCAATCGCATGTCCCTATCCCCGACCTCCGCTTGGAGCCTAAAGCCTGGCAGGAGCCGCCGCGCAACTTCGGCTGGAACTGCCGCAGCCTGCCGCCGAAAATCATCACACCGCGGCTGCGCCAGCTCGCCCTTGACCTGACAGCGAACGCCGACACACCTATGGCCAAGGCCGACGCCCTGCGCGACTATCTCCGCCGCAACTTCAAATACAACCTGGAGACGCCGCCGATTCCGGATGACCGCGAAGTCGTCGATTATTTTCTTTTTGAAAGCCGCGAGGGCTATTGCCAGCACTACGCCCAGGCGCTGGTCATCCTGGCTCGCCTGGCCGGGTTGCACGCGCGCCTGGTCACCGGCTATTCCCCTGGCAAATACAATGTCCTGGCTCACTATTTTGAGGTGTACGAATACCACGCCCATGCCTGGACGCAGATTTTCGTGGAACCCTACGGCTGGCTCACGTATGACGGCGTCCCGCCAGGCGACCTCCGCCTGCAAGAAGGCCCGAACATCCTCCAGTCCTTCCTTGATCCCTTTGGCGACTCCTGGGGCGACCGGCCGCCAGAGTTGTCCTATAAGCCCCCGCAAGGATATGTGTCAGTCAAGACAACCCAGAAAAAACAGCAAGAGCAGACGGATACATCAACCAAAAGCAAAACGGAAGCAGCCCCTGCCGACAAGAAAATCTCCCGTACCGAAGCCCTGTACGATGAAATCATGACCAAGGCCGTCCTGGACAACAACACCACTGAGCCGGATATCAACCAGCTTGCCAAGGCCGCCGTCGAAGTCATCAAGAAACGCCTGAGCGACAGCTTCAAGCAGATGCTCGCCTCGGTCAAGGCTTCGGCCTTAGGGCTGTATCACCGCACCCTGTCAACGATCAGCGCTGCCCTGGCCTGGATGCATCGGCTGACGATTGCCGACTACCTAGTCGGCGCCGCGCTCCTGGCCGTCGCCGCCGGCCTTTGGAACTCACGCAGGACAATCCGCAGCTGGCTCAAAGTCCACTGGCGGAAATTCTGCTGCCGTCGCCTCTGGAAAAAGATCGCTTCCGGGACTATGCCGCCGGAAGCGGAAATCTCCTGCTGCCAAAAGCTGGTCAACGACCTGATGGAACTGGCGCATTTTCACCGTCCGCCCCAAATTGACCTCCTGGAGCGCGTCGACTTCATCCCGGTGGCGGGCATCGGCCTGAGCGAGGATTACCAGATTATTGCACAGGCAGCAGCCACGACCTGGTACAGCCGCCGCCGGCCAGACGAGGCCGTCGCCGAAGCCGTCCGCGAAGCAACCAGGCGATTCTGCCTCAAAATCAACGCCATCATGAAAAAACATTAGGGGCAAGAGCCTGAATGATGAATGATGAATGATGAGTGTTGAGTGTTGATGCGCATTTCATAATTCATAATTCATAATTCATAATTCATCATTCGTTAGGGGCGAGGGTCGAAGGAACTACGTCCGCAGCCGCCGTCCACTAACGTCCACTTCTGTCCACGTCCACTCTCCATTAATGTCCACTTCTGTCCACAGTCCATCGTCTACTGGCGTCCACTAAAGTCCACTAACGTCCATTGTCCACTGTCCACTAAAACGCTTTAGCCCGAGGCGAGCGGCGTTCTCGCAATTCAGCGCGTCAAGGCATAGAGCAGGATGTTCGTTCCCAGACGCGTATAGAAGACATGCGCGAAATCGCTGATTTCGCGGCTGGCGTAATAGCGGAACACGCGCCACTGACCACCGGGTTCATTGGCCCAGGCTGGCATGGCCGCGTCCTGGCAATAGATGACGTCTTTGCCGCCGTCCTCGCGAACCACTTCGAAGCGCGGTCCGCTGTAGGCCGCTGTCGCTAAGTAGTCGCCCAGGCCGGCCGTGCCTTCCAGAACCCGGAAGCGAATAGTCGTATCCCACTGTCCAAGGCTATTTTTTCCCCAGCCCATAGCGACAATCGGAGTGGCCAGCACGGCAATGCGCCCTTGCCGACGCAAGGCGACGGAGGAATACGTGCCGTCAGGCCATTTTTCCTGCTCGGTGTAGCTCTTCACCGTGTCTGGCAGCAGCGAGGTGTCGGGAAGCCCCTGGTAAAAGGCTCGGAACAGCGGGTCTGAGCGCCGCAGCGGCTGGAATTCCTCGTCCGGAAAAACTGCGGCGAAAGCCGTCTTCAGCTCTGGGCACGCATCCCATTCGGCATAGCTGTGATGCTGCCCCAATTCAGGATGTTCACGGAGGAATGACGCGGTGATGCCGGCATCGATGTACAGGAAACCACCTCGATCCAGATAGCCACGTAGCTGCTCGACCTCGGCCGAGCTGAATGTCCAATCCGAACGGTCGGCGAAATTGGCATAGACAAACGGGCATTCCAAGAGCCGTTCATCCGCAAAATCGCTGATGGCGACCGGCTCGGGAACAACGTTGATGTGGGTCGACTCCGCGACATGACGAAGCAACGACGGCAAGGCGTTGGCGTAGCGGCGCCAGCCATAGTCAACAGCCGCGGGAAACAGCTGCGCAACCCGGACCTCGTCGAGCGACGCCACGGATGATGGCGATGGTCCGGATGACTGCGGCAGAGACTCGGCCGCAACCAAGTTTAGCGTCAAAACCAGCAGGGTCGCCAGTCCCAGCCGCTGACGCCACGTTGTCATTTTCATATTCTTCTCCAGTCTAACATTAGGTACAGCCCGGCCGCTGCTGGCCAGGTGAGAAAGCGGCTTAACGGCCGATTCCGGACGCCAGCGCCGCTAAGATCGCATCAGCGATAAACGCGTGTCCGGCAGTGGACAAATGGACGCCGTCGGTCGGATAGAACAGCGACGGCTTGTCAGGATGATTCTTCATCGGAGTATAGACATCCAGATAAGCGATGCCCAATTCCTTGCCCAACTTTTGCAGGACGTCATTAAAGGCCTCGACATGCCCTGGCAGGCCGAAGTGGACTGAATTGGGACGCGTCAACAGAACCTTTTCATAGTTGCGGCGGCAAATTTCCTCAACCATGGAGGCGCCGGAGATAAAGACAATCGGTGCCTGGCTATGTTGCCGGATTTGCGCCACCACTTTGCGAAAAGATGCGTCCTGCGCCTCGGGGGGAACCACGGGCGCCTTGAGCTCGCTTTCCGTAGTGGTCCTGGTGTCATTATGCCCCAAGAAAATAAAGATCAGGTCATATTTTTCATTCCAGAGGCCGTCATACATCTCTTTGCGGTGTGCTGGCCGGCCATACATCCGGTCTTCCATACGCGTGATATAGTCGCCGCCAACGCCGGCATTGTGAAAGCTGGCCAGGCCGGGGAAAGCTTGGTTCAGCCAGAAGTCGACCTTGTCGCAGTAGTTCATGCCACGATCGAAATCGGTCAAGCTATCGCCAAGATACAAAATCCGCAGCGGCTTAGTCAGGGCAACGCTCTTGGCCAGGCCCAAAGAGCGGTCAAAGCTCTCTTGAGTGACAAAGGCCACATCGACATGGGCGATCGCGCCGCCCCAGCAGGCAGCAATCCGGCAGTCGACCGGCTCTGCGGAGACGAACCAAGCACCCGGCACAACGGCTTTGCCCTCAGCGTTGCTGGTCAACTCATGACAGACCGGTTCGTCCTTGCCCTTGGTGACGCTGACCAACACCGTCGCCTGCGGTTGCGTCGTCAAAACCACATCCTCGACTTTGCCGACCGGAAGCACTAGGTGCCTCGTCTGCGCACTTACAAACGCGCCTGGCTGAACTACGGTCTCCAGGCTGACGTCATCAAGATACGCCTCACCCTCGCCGCGCAGTTCGACGACCATAACCAAATATTTGGCCATCTGGCGACTCAGATCAAGCGTATAACTGACCTTCTGCCAAGCGTCCGTCAACGTCACCCCTTCTTCTTGCCAGTCGTACTCGTAGGGGGGCTTGCCTTCAGGCGGGGTGATTTGGCGAATGCCACCCAGATACAGCGTTCCAGCACCTCGCGCCCACAAGCTGAAAACGTATGTTTTCCCGGACGGCTCAGCCTGCTGGCCGCGCATCCGAAGTCGGCCAAGAACAGTGCCGCGCCCCGGTTCTGAGACTAGACGGATAACGCCCTTGCCGGTGCGCGCCTGCGCAGCATCTTGAATATGCTCCACAGTGCCGGGCCAGTACTGCTGCGTTTCAAACAGGGTATTCCCCCTCTCAAAACCGGGATTCCTCAGCAGGTTAGCTGCCAGAACGGCGCCGCCAGCCAGCCAAGCCCCAAGTAAAAGCATAATTCGTCTATTCATGCGCTTGTCTTTCCGTGATGATGGTATCCTAATTAAGTTGTGGACGCTATAGTCCCCCCTAAGCTTCATTTAGTGCGGCAATTGTCCATAATTACCAGTTTCCTATCCAGAATTGCTGCCTGGGGTTGGTAGCCAGGCTTCGGAGTTCATTCATCGTCTTATAGTCCGAATGTCCGCACATTACCTGCCTTTTAATTTAACAGCATGAAAATCAACGTTCCAGCACGGCTCCGATCAGTTCAATGGTCTCTGCATCCGTGCTGAGTTGAACGCGGTATCTGCCTGTGGCAATCGAGTTGGGCAGGCGAAGACTTAGTTTCTCTGTTTTTTCTGGAACCAGGTCCGGTATGCGGATATTGCCCAGGGAAATGGTCTCTGTCGCATTTTTCAGATTGACAGCCACGGATTGTCCCGCAGTGGCAACCGGCGCCGCGAATTCCAACTGTAATTCCGTATTCGAAAAGCTCGCATTGATTCCGGTGTTACCAATCATGCCGCGCAGGGCTTCCATTTCCGGCAGAAAAAGGATACGGTACTGGTGTTCACACACATCCCCGGGTGCCAGTTCCCGGCTCCCGAAAATCGGCTCGAAAGTCCGCATTTCGCCACTTGAAGTGATACCTCCCCAGGAGTAAAAAAATCCGTCCGGCTGGAGTTCTTTCATGTCGAAGCAGATAACCATCAGCAAGCCGACTGATTCAAGACGTGCTGCCGCCCATGGGGCTGCCGGCGCATAAAAGTACTGCCCCTGCTTGCCGGCAAAGAGTGTGTCTTCATCGGCGAGTTTCTGCAAACCTCTGCCGCGTACCGGTTGCGCACCGCCCTTGATTGGAAGCATAGTATGTATAGGCAGTACAGGCGTTAAGTTAAACCAAAGGGAATATGTCGCAGCTGCGCTTGAGTTATTCCGGAGCTTGAGAGAGAACTCGAGGAGCATGCTGTCCGGCACCAGATGGACTTTTCGTTGCAGGCCAAAGGCAGTATTACCATAATGCAGGCTGTCAAATTCGATTTGGTTTTCGCTTTGCCGGACAAGCCGCACCGGAATATCACTTCCGGTCATTTTAATTCCCCAAAACATTTCCCTGATTCCGCAGATGTTGCTGGTCGAGGGCGCAAAAAGCGGATTTCCATGCAGGATTTTCTGTATGTAAGGTTGCAGCAGCTCCTTTTGCTTGGCGCGGTGTCGGATTTGGGAGATTCGTCCCATGGAATCCGGCAGGAAGGTCAATTCGAGACGGTTGTTAGCTATATGAACTTCCGGCAGTGTGTTCACGGTTTCAACAAGTTTCACACGTCCCACAATAGGCATAGGCTTCGCCAGCAAAAATGAACCCGCCAGCAGGCTTACGGTCAGGATTGCATGGAACATACGGTATTCTGTTCTTTTCATCATTGAGCAAACTCCATGCTTTCAAAACAACGTTCGAATGGCAGCGGATTCTCCGGCATGTTGAATTTTTTCAGCATTTCCTGTGAAATGCTATTAACTGGGCCAAAGGGGATGATATAGGGGAATCGGCGATCCATGACGTATGCCATTTCCTTGAGCATGGCATGGGCTTCGTCAGCATCGGCTGCACAAAGTTCGAGGCGGTCGGCACGACGGGTAATCCCTGTTTCTTCACCACGCCCGACCGTTATGAGTACCGCCGGGTCAGGAGCGGTTTCAGGCAGTTGCACAACTGGAATCTCTCCCGCCAAAGTAATTTTCTGGTCAGCCGTAAATCTGAAATAATCCTGTAGATGAGCAGCTTCCTTTAACTCAGAGGCATGGGCTTTGGCAGGTAATTGAATCGCAAAGGCAGGCTTTCCTTCTGCGTCAACAAAAGGGAACGAGAGGATTTCGGCGGCTTTGCAATGAAAAAAATCAGACTGGAAGCGCACGGTGATATGGGCATTGGCAGGGATTTCAGCAGGCGTTGCCGGGCTGGTCATTGTGCCGTTGACCAGGATTGAAGCGTTGTAGCGGTGAATAAAACGCGGCGTCAGAATAGCTTTGAATGGTGAATTCCCTTTCAGAGTAATATCAAAGCGGATTTGATTGATGTCTTTATAGCTGCTGACGACTGCCTCAAGGCTCCCTTCGACCGGCAGTGCGCTCAAATTGATGACAGCCTCATACAGCCGGGGACGGCGTGAAGGCAGGGAGTCCTGAAAAAAGGTATTGCTACCTTCAACGCGGTTGTGCAGCGTGGCCTGATCACGCATTTTTGTCACAAACAAGTTGCTGCCTCTGCCCAGCTCGGAGTTGTCTACCCGAAACTCAATGGGCATCGGCTCCGGCCATGGGTTGCCAAAATACAAGATGCTGCTGGCGCCACGTCCATAGCGGGCCTGATAGAGATATTTCCCCTGCTGGCTTAGCTCTACCGGAATCAGTGCCTGCCAGCCATTGCGGTTGCATTCAATTAATTCCGGCATCGCATAGATGCTCTGGGGATTTCCGTTTTGGGTGACGTGATTCTGGGTGACTCCATACTGAAAATCGGTCAAGACAGCATGGTCGGCCAGTTTCGCCATTTCATGGTAGAATTCCTCTTGGTTGAGGTTTCGCCAATTCGGAATCGTTTGATCAATAAGGTAGCCGTGGCCGTGTACGACAGCCGCGCGCATCCCGATATTGTAACGAGTTAACGGCATCCAGCTGCGGAAAATCGGGTCGAATATACTGGTCTCAATCATCACGTAGTCCGCTCGCCCCTGGCCATTTTTCCAGACATAAGGCGGGTTATCCGGATCAAGCTGGTGGACAAAGTCAATAAGGTCGTTGACGGCTACCAGCTCGTCAATGAAAATCCCTTTGTCATCCCACGCTCTGCCCGGCAGTTCCGGATTGTTGACTGCCGGACCGCGATAATTGACGCCGGGGGTGCCGCAATCAAAGGCAAAGCCGGGCAAATCTAGTTCCTTCCAAAGCCTTGCGATATCTTCCCGTAAAACCTTGGCGTATGAAGTACCCATCGGGAAGACCCGGATTTCCTGGTCATGGCCGGTCGACCAGGGGCCGAGGATATGCGCCACACCACCTTCTGTATCGTAGTTGATTGCATCAGGATACTTTTCCTTGGCCAGATTGATTTCACACCAGGCCATACCCGTGTAAAACGAATAGCCGAAATCCCGGGCATTCTTCAAAAAGATTTCTTTTCGCAGGCGATGGAAATCTGCGTATGTCCTCTTGGTATAATCGAAACGAATACCATTGGAGATGGAGCCAAAGGAATCCGGTCGGATTGGGAAAACGGATTCATAGTCCCATAACTCCTCTTTGCCCCAGTGGTCTCCTGCCCGTTTATATGGTGTGAAGGCCCAGTCAACGACCGCATAATAACGCCGTTCCCTTTCCCAGTCCGGTTTGTAATACCATGCGCGGTATTGACTGTGTGCACTCCAGATATAGCGATTGTCCTGACCCTGTACAGGCAGCCACTGGGCCGGCCAGGCATCGTACATCGCCTGCACGACATTTTCTTCGCAGCCAAATTTGCGTGGTGTCAGGCCAATGATAAAGCGGAAATCCAAGGTTTGTCCTGGCGCCAGCACTAGTCGCTGGGAAAATTGCAATTCGGCGCTCTTTTCATCGATGATCCGATAACGTGCACCATTCCAGCTGACTTGATCGAACTGGAACTGCCCCAGGAAAACGGTTTTGTCAGCCGCAATTAGTGCTGCCACTGGAAATGGCTGGCAGAGGCCGCCGCCCAAGTGCTTGCTGGTTTTGCCTTTGAAACCAAGCCGTTGCAAAATGGGTTCTCCAGTTTCCAGCACGTCAAAACCGCCCCAGAAAAGATCGCCTTGCTCTCTAGGCACCAACAGTTTCAGGCCAGGTTCCAGGCGCAATTCACGTTCTGTCAAATTCCGTATCGTATTGTCAAGCCGGAACAGTTTTTCAGAGCTGGATACCAGGAACCTCCATTTGAAAAGAGAATTCGTCAAGGCCTCTGCCTGCTGAAAAAGTTGCCCGGTAAGTCCATCGAGCACCTGAATTTCACCCTGAAAACTTTCTTTTCCTGGCAATTTGCTGTGCAGGGTAAAGGTGCCATTTTCAAATTGCAACTGGGCGGTATCCGCATCCAGGGCAAAGGCGCTGGCTGTGAACAAAAAGATCAGGCAAAAAATTTCCACCAGCGGGTTCCGATGTTTCATGGCATTGTTCCGTTTATTTAACCGATGGCGAGCATCACAGCAGAGGTTTCCATCGGTGAAGGGAATATTGTTCGGTTTTGTTGTCATAGCTGATTTTCCCCGAGATATTGCTGGATTTCTTCTTGATTGATTCCCAGCCAGTTTCGGCAGCGTCCAGATTTTCATTTTGCGTGGATGATTGGGTTAACTGTCTTCTGCCGGGTTGCATCGGCGCAACTCCGGCTGCAAGCGCACTTGCTTCCCGCTTTTTCCGTCTATTAACTCTTCCAGCAAGGTGATGGCCAAATGCCCTTCTTTGACAAAATCCTGCTGTATGGTGGCAAAGGGCCAGCCGCTGATGCGGCGCATGAAATCGCTGAAATTGTAACCAACCGGAAGCACCTGCCTGCCTATTTGTATGCCGGCAGTCGATAAATGCATCATGATATCCAGCAACATGTAATCCGAGGGGACAAAAATGCCGGTCGTTCCTCCCGACTGCTGCCGCAAGAAATTCAGCAATTCCTCGAAAAAATCAGGAAGGAGATTACGGCGGTGATCATCCGCGCCCCAACCTTCCATAATCCTGTATGCCAACTTGTTTTCGAGGCAGAATTCTTCAAAACCAGCCTGTCTTTCCAGATAACATGGAGCACTCCCTAACGTGACAAGCAACAGATTCTGACAGTGTTGCGCATGCAAATAAGCCGCAGCCATCTTCCCGCCGGCATGATCATCATAGGATAAGACTGAATACGATTGCGGCTCCCGTTCCTTCGGCAAAGGATTGGGATGCTCATTGAAAAAAACGATCTTCCCACCCTCGTCCATATAACGCTCCTGCAAACGTGCAGAAGAAGAATCACCGCCACGAATGGCAAGGCTCCCGGTGATCACGCCAAGGTGGCCGTTGTCAATCATCCGCTTTAAAAAAGATCGGTAATCCCCACCCTCGCCAAAATAAAAATTTAAGGACAGGCCCCGCTCTGCCGCAGCACGGGAAATCCCAAAAACTGCATCGCTAATCAAAGAACCGCTGTAAGTAGGCAAAAAAACACCGAAAGAGGGAGCTTTGCCACGACGCACGCAGGAAGCTAGACGGTTCGGACGAAAACCAAGCTCATGCGCTAAACGACGAATCTTCTGACGCGTCGAAGCAGATACATTGCATGAAGCATCCGGAGTCGGATTCAAGGCACGAGATAAAACCGACACAGAATAACCAGTACGCTTCGATAGCTCACGCAAAGTCATCACGAAAAACTCCAAAAGTTAATACCTCGGCAAACATTTGCCAATGCCTAATTATAGCCGCAGCATAACTGCGGCAAACATTTGCCAGTGCCTAATTATAGCCGCAAAATATTGGAAGTCAAGTCCCTTGTAAAAATATATTTTTAGTGTAACTTAAAAACTCATGAAGACCCCCCAAAAATAGGCTTAGCCGCTTAAAAGCAAGTAAGTCCAGAACGATGCAACCGCATCGTTCTGGACAAAACGAAGCAAGCAACAAGGAAACAGGAAAATGCGCAATTACCGTGAACTTCTTTGGGTGTTAGTGGTATCCGCACTGCTCTTTTTTACCTTGGCGGCTGGTTCATTGAATCAAACTAGGCGAGTCCAGTGCGCTGGCAATCTCCAACAGCTGTATCAGATGATTCTTATCTACGAAGAGGATCATGGCGGACTCCCTCCGGTCACTATTCCCATGAAACCGCTGTGGAAATTCTGGTCAGATTGCTTGCGCCCCTATTCCAAAGACCCCTTGGTGTTTGCCTGCCCCGCCGATCCCCGCAATGCCTACATGTTTGAAAAACAAAGCCCGCTCTTCAACCCCAGCGTCCAAGGAGTCGCCAGCTATGGAATGAACTGGTTCCTGAACGACAACGCTTCCAAAAAACATGGAGTACCAGCGCCAAAACTGCAGTTCCTAAAAACCCCGGCGCAAATCGTCCTCTTTGCCGATTCAAAAGGCCCCTATCTGATGCCGGAACGATACTGGGAATTCGAAAAGGATTTCCGACATGGAGACAACCAAGCGAATTTCGCATTTGCCGACGGCCATGTCGAATTGCTCAGGCAACAGGACTTCGGAACATTCCAGGAGGATGGCAAATTCGTCACCGATTTTAGCAAATGGCGCTGGCAGTGACGAACCACTAATTTCAGATAAAAAAATGCAAGCTTCCTTCTGGGGGGTGCGTTCAGCCGTTTTTCGGACAAGCTGAACGCACCTCCTTTTTCCCGTTAATGTGAGAAATCCTGTGACAGAAAGAGAGATTTGGCACAGTGGTTGTGCTGGTAGGCGTCCGGTAGTGCCCATACTGGGCACCACTCTTGGGGGTACGCCTGCCCCCTGGCTAAGGCCTGGGGTTAAGCATGGTTAAACACCTAAGACGCATGTAGATATGACTGCAACCATGATGCATCTTCACCGACTGAAAGCCTGTACAAGATACGTGTCGAAAGCTCCGCTTGTCCATTACTATCCACTTTCGTCCACGTCCACTCTCCACTAACGTCCACTAAAGTCCACAGTCCATTGTCTACAAATGTCCACTTCCGTCCATTGTCCACTGTCCACTAAAGCGCCTTACCCCGGGTGCTTAGTTCGGCTGATTGTCGGGACTCCGAGCATCATCAATCGGCGACCGATTAACCATCAAATTATATATAGCCATAACCATAATATGTAAAGTTTTGCAATGAGCGCTTGAGTACAGACTCCATGCAGACGTATGTCGTACTGGTGGCCCTCAGGGCGCCCCTTAGCCTCGGGGAGACGCCACCATGAGTAACCCCAGGTGAAGCGAAGCGGAACCTGGGGTGTAGTCCTTCCCCAAGCCTTAGCCTCGGAGAGGCGACACAAAAGTTAGGCTTAACGGCCGATTCCGGACGCCAGCGCCGCCAAGATCGCATCGGCGACAAACGCATGTCCGGCAGTGGACAAATGGACGCCGTCGGTCGGATAGAACAGCGACGGCTTGTCAGGGTGATTCTTCATCGGCGCATAGACATCCAGATAGGCGATGCCTAATTCCTTGCCCAGTTTTTGCAGGACGTCATTAAAGGCCTCGACATGCTCTGGCAGGCCGAAGAGGCTTGAGTTCGGACGCGTCGGCAGGACCTTCTCGTAGTTGCGGCGGCAGATTTCCTCGACCATGGAGGCACCGGAGATGAAGACGATGGGCGCCTGGCTATGCTGCCGAATTTGCGCAACCGCCTTGCGAAAAGACGCATTCTGCGCCTCGGGGGGAACCACGGGCACTTTGAGTTCGCTTTTTGCGGTAGTCTTGGTGTCATTGTGCCCCAAGAAAATAAAGACCAGGTCGTATTTTTCGTTCCACAGGCCGTCATACATCTCTTTGCGGTGCGCTGGCCGACCATACATCCGATCCTCCATGCGCGTGATATAGTCTCCGCCAACGCCGGCATTGTGAAAGCTGGCCAGGCCGGGGAAGGCCTGGTTCAGCCAGAAGTCGACCTTATCGCAGTAATTCCGGCCACGGTCGAAATCAGTCAGACTGTCGCCAAGATACAGAATCCGCAGCGGCTTGGTCAGGGCAGCGCCCTTGGCCAGGTTCAACGAGCGGTCAAAGCTTGCTTGAGGGACAAAAGTCACGTCAACATGAGCAGCCGCGCCGCCCGAGCAGACGGCAATCCGGCAGTCGACCGGCTCTGCGGAGACGAACCAAGCACCCGGCACAACGGCTTTGCCCTCGGCGCTGCTGGTCAACTCATGACAGACCGGTTCGTCCTTGCCCTTGGCAATGCTGACAAACACCGTCGCCTGCGGCTGCGTCGTCAAGACCAAATCCTCGGCCTTGCCGACCGGCTGCACCAGGTGCCTTGACTGTGCAGTCACAAACGCCCCTGGCTGTACCACGGTCTCCAGGCTGACATCGTCAAGATACGCCTCGCCCTCGCCGCGCAGTTCGACGACCATGGCCAAGGAATTGGCCACCCTGCGGCTCAGATCAATCGTATAGCTGACTTTCTGCCAGGCGCCTGTCAACGTCACCCCTTCTTCCTGCCATTCATACTCGTAGGGTGACTTGCCCTCTGGCGGGGTGATATAGCGAATGCCACCCAGGTGCAGCGCGCCGGTTCCTCGCGCCCACAAACTGAAAACATATATTTTCCCGGACGGCTCGGACTGCCGACCACGCAGCAGCAGCCGACCAAAGACGGTGCCGCGGCCAGGCGTTGAGACTAGGCGGATAACGCCCTTGCCGGTACGCGCCTGCGCGGCATCTTGGATATGCTCCACAGTGCCGGCCCAGTACTGCTGCGTGTCAAACAGGGTGTTGCCACCCTCAAAACCCGGGTTCTTCAGCAGGTTCGCCGCCAGAACAGCGCCGCCAGCCAGCCAAGCCCCAAACAAAAACATGATTCGTCTGTTCATGCGCTTGCCTTTCCGTGATGGTGATGGTATCCTAATTATTCCATAAAATAAAAAGACCGCGTTGCCCGCGCTGCAGGCAGACGCGCAAAATTATTACCGTAATGCCATCAGGCCATAATTGCAAAAATCCTTTTTTGTTTCTCTCGGTCATCTACCACCTTTCCCGCAAGCAAAGGAGCCTTTTCATGCAGTACCCCAACCAGTGGACTCGCGGCCAGCTCATGGCCTTTTCCGGACTCGACGGCCCCACCGACTACGCCAAAGGCCTGGTTTTGCGAACGGCAGATGACTACGCCGTTGAAGTCAAAATCCCCGCCCGCGCCATGGTCCGCTACCAGGGGCCAGCGCCGTCCAAAGTCGAGCTGACCGGCGATTTCGCGATTCTGACAGCACCAGGGAAAGTTTCCCGGCTCGTTCTTGCCGATGCACATAACCTCGTGCTCGAAGGCGACTTTGTCGTCACCGAGCCTGACGACAGCCTAGCCACGGCTGTTCAGGGCGCCAGGACAGTCCTGGCACCAGCCGGGAAGCTGGACAACGCGTTACTGACCACCGATCTGGAGCCCATTTTGCGGCAGCGCGCCCGTTTCCTCAATTCCATCACGCTTCCTGAGCGACTTCCAGACGACCTCCGGGCCGCTTGCATCAAGGCTCTTTCTCAATTTAAAACCCAAATCTACACGCCCGAGGGCATGATTCGTTCCACCTGGAGCACACCGGACCGCTGGCCCCACAAGAATATGTGGCTGTGGGATTCCGTCTTCCACGCCATCGGCATCCGCCGCCTCGACATCAAGCTCGCCCGATCCTTAGTTGAAGCCGTCTTTGATGCCCAGCGCGAAGACGGCTATATCCCGCACATGGCCACCCCGACGACCAGGTCGTCCGTAACCCAGCCGCCTGTCCTTGGCCTGGCCATCAAACAACTTGAGGAAATAGAGTCTGACCCAGCCTGGAGAAATCGGCTGATCCCCAAGCTGGGACGCTACCTGGAATGGGTCATGGCTAACCGTGACACTGACGGCGGCGGCCTGGTCGAATGGTTCATCTCCCCCGAAAAACACTGCCGCAGCGGTGAAAGCGGCATGGATAACTCGCCACGCTTTGATGGCGCTATCCAGCTCGACGCCACTGACTTCAATGCCTATCTGGCTCACGAATGCGAAGTGATGGCCCAATTCCAGCCGGAACGGCGCGACTACTGGCAGGATCACTACCAACGCCTGTGCCGGCTCATCAACGAACGGCTCTGGAACGAAGAGCTGGGATTTTATGTCGACTACGACACTGCCGGCAAACGCCAAACCGACATCATGGCCAGCGCTGGCCTGCTGCCGCTTTTATGCGGCGCACCAACTCCGACCCAGGCCCGCCGCCTGCGCGACCACCTGCATAACCCCGCCACCTTTGGAACGCCGTTCCGCGTCCCGTCCATCGCAGCCGAAAACACTGCTGCCTACAGCAAAGACATGTGGCGCGGACCAGTCTGGATCAATATCAACTATATGATCATCCACGGCCTGAAACGCTACGGATTCCTTGAAGACGCCGAACAACTGGCTCGCGACACAGTCGCCGAAGAACTGAAATTCTTCCGGCTCTACGGGACGTTCTTCGAATTTTACGACGACCGCAGTGAGGACGACCCGCCAGTGCTGCTGCGCAAGCCCCAGATCGCCCTGGGCGACCCCGTGTTTGGGCAGCCTTTCCGCGACTATGGCTGGTCGGCCACCCTGTTTCTGGAACTCGTCCTCTCCGACCGGAAATATGCGCCTAAGGCGTAGTCATTTAGACTCCGTTAAGGTAACTTTTGACGCGCATACGCGGACAGGGGCGACGATTTATGCATCTCCCCACCAAGGCTCAAGCTCCTCGCCCCTAACGAATTATGAATGATGAATGATGAATGATGAATGATGAATGATGAAATGCGCCTCAGCATTCAGCATTCAGCATTCAGCATTCAGCATTCAGCCCCTCGCCCCTAAAAAAGCGCTGAGACCTGGCGATTTGCATTTTTCGGCCCTGGATTTATTTTAAGCTTATGAAACCATTTTGGCACCACTTGCTTCGGGGGCTGGCGATTCTGCTCATGGTGTATGTTGGCGTCGCACTGATCGCCTGCTCCTGGCAGTTGGCCTCGGCTCTCGCCAACGAGCGCTTAGCGCTTCTCTGCGGCATCGGCTTCCTGGCCGGTCTCTGCATTTTTCCCTATTTCCGGATGACGCCGGTCTATGTCTGCGGCCATGAACTCACGCATTGGTTGACGGCCAAGCTGTTCATGCGGGAAACCGGCAAATTCTCCTTGAAGATGGCAAGCGGCCAGGTCCAAGTGAAAAACCCCAACGTCTGGATCATCCTGTCGCCATACATTCTGCCATTTCATCTTCTCGTGCTGATGGGCTTGTACGGCCTAATGCTGTTCGTCATCGACCCCATGCCCCCACTAGTCGTCCGCATTTTCGCCGGCTGCCTTGGCGCAGCCTACGCCTATCATCTCGTCATGACCTTCATCGCCATCAAGGCGGGACAGCAGGACCTTCGCTTCAAGGGGCCTGTTTTCTCGTTGTGCATCGTCATTACCGGGAACATCGTCTTCCTGTTCCTGGTCTTGATGTTCGCCACCCGACAATGGCAGGCCGCCACCCGACTGTTCTTCCGGCAATGCCTGACGCAAGCCGGATGGATCGTCGACGCCGTCCAATACGTCTGGCGCCTCTTCACCTAATCAAGCTGCTTGGCCTAGCCAATGCCTCGAAATCAACCACATTCGCCAATCTCTGAAGGATACCCCCATGCCCCCACTCTTGTTCAGGCACCCGGTTGGCGGAGAGCTGATTCTTCCCCTATGGATTCTGTGGTATGATGGCGGCATAGGGTCACCGACCCAAGTCCTGGAGGTGAGCAAT
>MWEG01000061.1 GCA_002070945.1 Lentisphaerae bacterium ADurb.Bin082 | reverse complement strand
CCAAGAGGCGGGAAACAGAAAAGAGTTTTTTTTACAGGCCGAGCCGAAACCGACAGTATGATTCTTTGTTGTTGGCTGCTTCCATCGGCAAAATCAACGCTGGCGGCTTTCCTTTACGCCTGCTGACACGTATATTGTAGTTGCAATCTCTGCCGCCCCTGCCCATCATCCCTGGATTTACGATTATGCTGCATGCCGCCTTGGACACCTCTATAGGAAACTCCTTCGCCGTTGCCAACGGCTCGACTATCCTTTTCAACGCCTATCTCCCTGCGCCTGCGCGTGACAGCGACCGCGAATTAGCCCCCTGGCTCATCGCCCAGCTGGCCGAACACAATATGCAGCTGGCTGACATTCGCCGCTGGACTGTCGGCGTCGGCCCTGGCAGCTTTTCCGGGCTGCGCTTTGGCATCGCCTTTCTGAAAGGCGTCGTCGCCGTCACCGGCGCTGATCTGCGCGGCGTGCCGTCCTCCCAGGCTTTAGCTGACGCTGCTGCCGAACACGCCGGCAGCGCCAACCGCATCGGCGTTCTCCATGACGCACGTTGCAGCCAAGTCATCCTGACCGTATATGAACGCAAGGCCGCCCCTACGCTCAAGCTCGTGGCCGAACCAGCCATTCTCCTGCCGGAACAGCTCTTGCTGCCAGAATATATCTGCGACGCCTGGACGACGGTTCAGCCGGAATTGCTGTCCGCCCTGCCGAAACCCATAGCCGAAGCAATGTTTGTCCAGCCCTTCCCGGATGCGTCACGCTTCCTGCAAGCTTTAGACGGCGACACAGCCTGCGAACCGATCTATGTACGCCCGCCCGTCTTTGTCAGCCCGCAGCCGATCCGCAAGCCATAACTTCCCCGTGTTGCGCGGGGCGCTGGTCAGGCCAGGCGCAGCTGTTCGCCTGGCTTCATGGTGACTGTACGGATTTCCGCCCCTGGCGCCAGGCAGATGCGCAGGGTGCCGCCCTGTGGCGCTTCCACTTGGCAGAACACGGTCTTGCCGCCGGCTCGTCGAGCGCTGATGCGGAAAGCGCCCGGGAAGACGACATCGCGGAATTCGGCCTCGCTCCAGGTCTCCGGGATGGCGGCAAACAGGTGAGCCACGCCAGCCCGCTCATGAATCAGCAGGTCAAGCAGAGCCGTGGCAGCGGCCATGGTGCCATCCAGCTGCATCACTTCGTGCGTCTCCTTCGGCTTCAGCATATCGTCCTTGCGATGCGCGGTCAAGCCCTGGAAACGCGGCAGGTATGCGGTTGCCAGCGATTCATTCAGGAATATTTCCTTCCAGAGCCGGAACAACAGTATGGGAGAGTCCTGGAAGCCGCGCCGGGCCTGAATCTGGATAGCCCAGGGATAGCACCATTCGCTCCACTGTCCCATGCCGCGCAAAATCCACAAGTCGATAGCGGCGCTGACTGCCGCCTGCTCTTCCTCGTTAAGTTCGCCGCTCAGGTCAAAGGGATAGACCATCGCCAGGTGCGAATGATGGCGATGACAGACATCGAGGTCCTGGCCTTCCCAAATCGCCACCCGCCGCTCTGTGCCCTCGCCAATGAAAGTAAAATGCGGCAGACGCTCTTTGAGTTCTTGCCAAAACGGGTCTGGCTTCTCGCCCAGGAGTTCGCTGCCCTCCAGCAGGGCATTCGCCAGCACATGCATGCAGGCCAGCTGGTACGAGGGGTCGCGGCCAGTGTTTTGGTTGACTAGACGACCATGGTGCCTGACTTTGAACGAACAGCCGTACTCCGCCGAAATGCTTACCGGCAACGACAACCGGCCCTCATGCTCGCGCAAAGCCGACTGGTACACCCGCATCACTCCGCGCATGAACGGCATGGCTCGACAGCGCAGGAACTCCCGATCCCCGCTGTAGCGGTAATAATTCCAGTACAGCATCGCAGTCCAGCCCCCGCAGACAAAGTCCAGCGTGGCGCCAGCGCCCATGCCGCCGACCTGCCAGCCACGGTCGTCAACAGCGTGCGGCAACAGCAGGCCGTCATCAATCCCGAACAAGGCCTTCGCATTGCCGCGCATGGTCGCCTGGAATTCCTCCTGCTCAAGCATGTCAAACAAAGGCAGCGCATGCTGGAAATTTCCGGTCGCAAAGGCCAACGTGTAAATCAGTTGGATGTTGACGTTGAAATGATAATCGCAGCTCCACGGCGGGCGCTGATAATCCTCCAGCCATGGCCCTTGCAGCGACGCTGCCCAGCCCCCGGGCATGGTCGCGCAGCCGAATTTGTAGAGTGCGAGAAGGAAGAAGTCATTCCAGAATGTCTCTGGCACGGTGAACGTCGGCTGCCGGCGCCAGAAGTCAGCCCACCAGCTTGCGATAGACTGCTGCGCTGCAGGCCAGTCCTCCCACCCGTCCAGGCTTTGCTCGTCACCGCCTGAACTGCGCTCCGCTGCCAGGCAGAAGCCGTAGTTGGTCTGGCGCAGGATGGCCAGGGTGCCGGGGTCTTCGGGACAAGGTTGGAACCACCCGACCTGCCCAGGGCTGCTCTTGTCAGTCGGCGGCTGGTAGCCGACCGATTCAAACAAGGCCGACAGCCGGCTCCACATCGGCTCGGCCGTCGTTGATGCCACCAGTCGGCACGGGTCCAGCACGTAAAGACGATTGTGGCCAGGCGTCAGCCCCAAGTGCACCTCGCCAGCCGTCGTCACTATCGCGACCATGCCGGTTCCATACGCCAGCCGGACATGCTTCAAATCCGCCTCCAGGTGCAGCACAAAACGCCCGCCTGGAACCCGGGTGCCGCGCCAAAAGACGCCGCCAAAGTCGTTCAGCGGCGTCGAAGCCTCAATCAGACGCCGGCTCACGGGCGAGGCATCCTCTGGCGTCCAGGCCGCAATCAGCTCGTCATACGGACATGGCTTCTCAAAGCGTTGGCTATTGCGATGGTCCCAGCATGAAGCCAGGCACAGGACAATCTCCAGGCGGCGGCCTTCGCCTATAATCAACACTCCGAGGTCGCCATTAGCCATCGGCATCCCGCAATGCACACGGCGAATAGGAAAATCAAGCCTGAAATCACGCGAGCCAATCTCCATGCCCTTCTCCTTCGCAATCGCTACAGCCCACCGTACACCGTACGTAGCTCAAACTCTAGCTTGCCGTACGTTTCGTGCTTTTATCGTTTCTGCCGCCCAATAGCTGACTTCCACGTACAACAACACACCCCCAAAAAAATCTGCGTCATCTGCGGATAAAACAACAGTTTCTCGCTCCTCGCCCCTACTCCAGCCTTGGGAACGCCTGTTCGTTGAGCCGTCTATATCGTTCCACGACATCAAGGTAGGCATCTAAGTGCAGCTGCGGCGGGACATATTCTCGTTCATATCTGTCCACCACTTGTTCGATCTGGCGTTGTTGCGCCAGTGCTTCGGCGAACATGGCCCGTGCTCTCTGGAACTCGGTTCGGAACCGCCGTTCGTGGCCGCCAGCCAGAGTTCTCAGTGCCGCAACATACTGGTCCAAGGCTGGCTGCAACAGCGGCGACGCATCCTGCCGGATTTCGAGAAAGCGCTGCTGCAAATTGGCCAGCGCCACCTTGTCGAGCTTGTAGTCCCTGAGGATGTCAGGCAGCTCATCCAGCCGAATCCGCTGAACCGCTGCCGGCCCATTGCCGCCAACCACCGCGATAGACTCCAAAGCCTCCACCCGCGCTTCGATGGATTCACGGACATCGACCCGCCGACCCCGCCGACTGACCTGGACGACCTGCTGCTCATACCAGCCCTGCAACGCCTGCCCTGGCCTAAGGTTATTGCTCAGGAGAAAAGCGCACGCCTCCACCGGCGTCCGACCAAACGCCTCCATTTCCAGCATCTTCCGGAAAATCTCTCCGCGTTGCCCTGGCAACTCTGCCAGGCACGCTGCCAGCAGGTCTGCATGCAGCATATACAATTGAAAGAGCGCCGGCGCCTCGGGAGTGACTCCGCCTTGCAGCAAAATCTCCATCCGCGGGAAATGCCGCTGCGAAAACTGCTGTCGTGCGACCTGGTAATCCGGCTCATACGCGCCCAGGCGGCCTTGGCCGTGCATCACCACGCGATTCGTCAAGGCAGCCGCCAGCCAGTCTATCGTCGCCGTCTGCCCTGATGACCGGTCGAACAATTCGCGGGCACGGCGCGTCAGCAGTCCGCGCATCAGCCGATAAGTGACCGCCATGACGCCTTCATTTTCGTCATACTCAATGCGCAGAGGGTCGGCGTCAGTGCGCTCGGCGCCTGGCTCGACAACGACGACGGCGAGGGTCTTTTCCGGCTGCGAACGACATTGCAAGAGCTGGTCAACCACGGTCGAACAAGTGTCGACATAGCGTCCGATGTTCTGGGCCTGCTCCACGGTGCGGCCGCTGATCCTGAGCCGACTGCTGGGGATGGTCTCTGAAAAAGTCAGCGCATGGCAGGCCAAGGCCGCTGTCACCAGGATGACAATGGCCCGGGCAATCTTGCTGTAATGCGCTTTTGCAACAATCATAACTGAGTCCCGTAACTACTCCTGGCGCCGCCTGCCAGCAAGGGCGCTATTCCAAGGCGTTCACAGCGGCGAGGAAGTCCATGGCCTGCGCCAGCCAGGACGGCGGAATGTCGTGCGGCCCTGACATCTCGTCTTTGCTCAAGAGCAAATCCGGCTGCAACATCGGCGCTGTCTTCTCTGCGGTCGCTGCTGCGGGAACAAGCAGCCGATGCCCACCCAGAAGAGTGACGACCTGGGTCGGCCCAGGCAGACCATGCGTCTTTTCTCCAATCAAAAGAGCGCCATTTTGGCGCAGCTGTCCTGCCAGAACCTCGGCGCCGCCGTTAGTCATATAGTCAACCAAAACCACGACCGGCAAGGCCATTTCCTGGACGACAGCGGCAAATGCATCCGCCGCCGCCGAATCAGCACCGCTGCTCCCCAACAACGACAGGACAATGCCTTTGCTCTTTGCCTGGCGCAGCTCCTGCTTCTGTTGCCGCAGCTGCTCGACGCAGGCGGCGTCAACCTGCCACACCCGCAACAGCACAAAGTCATTCTCTGGCCCAATCAGGCTTTTCTCGCAACCGCCCACCGAGCCTTCCCCAGGGCTGATGACCGCCGGGAGCATGTCTTCCAAAATCGCCCTAGTTCCAGTCAAGGCCAATAGCCGACGCACAAACTCATCCTGTTCGGCCTCGCTCAACTCGGGCGCCAAACCGTGCTTAGACAACACTTGCAGCACCTCAATGCCGACATCGGAAACCGTCACCGACCGAACCCCGGCTGAAACGCCAGAAGCCGACGCGCCTGAAACGCTGTTCGACGACGGTTCAGGCTCAGCCGACGGTTTCGCGGCCGTACTTGATGATGCCTCAACGGCCGCGCTTGCCGACGGTTCAGGCGCAGCCGACGGCTTCGAGGTCGCGCCTAACGCTGCCGCTGTCGAGTCTGTCGATGGTTCAGGCGCAGCCGACGGCTCCGCTGCCATATTTGCTGACAACGGTTCCGCCAACTTCGGCAGGCGGATTGGAGTGGTCATCTGGGCGCTAGCCACGGCGCTTGCGAGTGCCAACGCCCAAAACCACCCTTGCCAACCCAGCCGAACCCTCCGCACCTGTCGACGTGTCGCCATGTCTATGCTGCTCCTTGTCCACCTGCTGCTGTCGCGCCTCAGCGTCCGCGCAATTCCTGGTCGGCCTCCACGACTTTCTGCCGGCGCTTGGCGCGGTCTTCCAGCAATTTTTCACGCAGGGCAGGGTCTTTGCGAGCCAGGATTTGGGCGGCCAGCAAGGCTGCATTAGTCGCGCCGCCGCTGCCAATCCCGACCGTCGCCACCGCAATGCCCCCTGGCATCTGCACGGTTGACAGCAAGGCATCGAGCCCATTCAGTGCCCCGCCCTCGACCGGAATGCCGATCACCGGCAAAATCGTATGCGCGGCGACCACGCCAGCCAGGTGCGCCGCCCCGCCGGCCGCCGCGATGATGACCTCCAGGCCACGCTGCTCTGCCTGGCTCGCAAACTCGCTGACGATTTCCGGCGTCCGATGCGCTGACATCACCCGGACTTCACACGCGACCCCGAGGTTTTTCAAGGTGTCCAAGCACCCCTGCAACTTCGGCAAATCGGAATTGCTGCCCATCAACAATGCCACCCGTGCGCTCATCTAGTCGTCCTTTCTTCGTTTTCGGTTTCGCGCCCTTAGCCACGCGCCTTGCCTGGCCCATGAGCAAGCTCCCTCACAAGCCCAGCCTGGAACCGTTCGTCAAAATCTCCTCCAGCTCCGCGTCCGTCAAGCGGAGGCGTTCTTGCAGCCGCGCTATCTCCGACTCTGGGTCCCACAACGGATAGTCGCTGCCATACAAAAACAAATGCCGCGGGAACGCCTGGAATATCTGCTCCAGGAGATGTTGCGGAATGGCGAACAAGCTGCTGGAGGTGTCCATGTAAATCTCCATTCCCGCCATGGCCTCTACCACGTACTGCCAATGCCGATAGCCGCCAAAATGCGCGGCAATGATTTGCAACCTCGGAAAACGCCGCTTGATCGCAGCGACTTTCCAGGGGCAGCTGGGATTCTCCGCTGGCGGCAGATTGTCACCGACATGCACCATCAGCGTAAATTGACCCTCCATCGCCCCGAACAGCGGCAGCAGCCCAGGATCGTCAAGCCGAAACCCCTGGAAGTCGGGATGCAACTTGATCCCGCGCACGCCATGATCCCATAAAAACGCCAGCTCCTCAGACATTTTCTCGTAGGCGGGATGCATCGTCCCAAACGGCGTCACCGCCGGAATCTTCCGCAAGGAACACGCCCAACGATTGGCGGGAATGACTTGCTCTGGAGACGTGGCCGCTGAATGGACAAAGGCGCGGCTGATCCGACACCGCGCCAGGCGCGGCTGCAAATCTTCCCACAACCCCGTCCCTATCGGCGGAATTCGATAATGAGCTTCCAGCTGACGCAGGACCTTCTCTGCTATCTTAGGATGAAAAGCATGCGTATGGACATCAACTCGTTCGGAACCTGACATGATTCTCGCCTTGACTTCTTCCTGTCACCCCACAGCCGCAAAAAACGCCTGGCGGCGGCCGGGTTTAGCATTCATAGACCAGCAGTCGGCAGTCAATGTTGCCGTTTTTCAGCGGATGTTCGGCTATTGGCCGTATTGGCATGTAGTTGGTCAACTGCGGGTTGCCTGTCAACAGGCAAACGCGCCATCCTTGCAGGCGTCGAACCGCTGCGCCCAGCTCCTGGTACAGCTGGTGGTCTGCGTCCAGGCGCACGCCGTACGGCGGGTTCGAAATCAGCAGCCGCCGCTGTCCGTCCACCTGCAATTCACGCAACGGCATGCGCCGGAAACTGAGCCTCAGGCCCGCTGCCCGCGCATTGACCCGGGCGCTCTCCAAAGCCGTCTCATCCAAGTCAAAACCCGTTATCCGCGGCGGATGCCCATAAACCTGGCCGCGCAATTTGCCGCGCAGCCGTTCCAGGCGTTCCGCTTCCTTGTCGCCGAAATTGGCCCAGCGTTCGAAACCAAAGCGTTCCCGCCAGATGCCCGGCGGCACCTGGCAAGCCCACAGCGCCGCCTCAATGACCAACGTGCCGGAACCGCACATAGGGTCAACCAACGGTATCTTCCGATCCCAGCCAGACAGCCGCAGCGCTGCCGCTGCCAGCGTCTCCTTCAACGGCGCTTCCCCGCCCGACTGGCGGTACCCGCGCTTGAACAACGGCACACCAGACAAGTCGAGGTAAACTGTGGCCCGACCCCGCGTCCAATACAGGAACACACGCACATCCGGATCGTCGCGATGCACGTCCGGCCGTACGCCAGTCTCTTCGCGCAGACGGTCAACGATGGCGTCCTTGACCCGCAAAGCCGCCAGGTTGTTGGCGACGCCGCAGCTTTCATGCACAAAGGCCGCCACCGCGAAAGTCTGGTCTCTCGTGAGGTATTCGCTCCAGTCCAGAGCTTTCGCGCCCTGGTACAACTCATCCTGATCCTGAGCCGGATACCGCCCCAGCACAACCATCACCCGCTGGCCAATTCTGCTCTGCAAACAGGCGCGCCAGCCGTCTTCCCAACCCCCAAAAAACGGTATCCCACCACGATTCAGGCGCACAGACCGGAAACCAAGCTCGGAAAGCTCATCCCGCAAAGCGCCCTCGGTGCCCGGCCCCGACGTGACATAGAACTCCAGGGGACCTTTGCCGCTGCCCGGCTTCTGCCCCCCTCTGGCGCTGCCCGGCTTCTGGGGTGCGCGTTTGCTATTCGGCGTGACCATGCACTCTTATCCCTTGCGCGGCTTGCCGCGCCGTTTCACCAAATCAATTTCCTCTTCCAAGCACTGGCCGCGCTGCCAGCGGTCAGCCAAATGGCCTTCCAGCCTGAGCCAGTCGGCCTCGGTCGCCGGCGTGTCATAATCCCACTTCCCAGACCCCTCCACCAAAAACTGCCATTTGACCTGCCCAGCATGAACTCTGACCCGCACCTCCCGACGCAACCCGTCCTCAGTCTTGTCTTTCCAACCTATGCGACGACGCATCAATCTGCACTCCTATGCTGTCTTCCCTTCCTCCTGCCAACGCTGAAGTCAAACCGGCGCCGACTCTTTTAACTATATTAAGTAATATATGCCATCTTTCCGGCTCTGCACCCCACTAACCCGGAGTTTGACCGTAATCGGCCAGCCGCTTTCCGGAACTCCGAGTATCAATCAGTGCCCGATTACATGATAAAACAGAAAAAACGACGCCAAGGTAAGACAATCCGAATGGATGACTTATATTGTTGATACGCAACATGCGGCGACAAGTGCGCATTGCCAACTGGAATCAATGCGTTTCCAGGCATCAGCCTGCTGCAAGAGCAACAGGACGTACAACAAGAGACGCAAATAACCCCACCTGAAAAGCAGATCTTTTCAGACAAGTTCAACCAGGCATACTGAATCAAGGAGACTTTCCATGCACATGGCAGATGCTCTGATCTCTCCCCAGGTCGGGGGCGCAATGTGGGCCACATCATTAGGGCTGGCAGCCTACTCGGCGCATCGGCTCAAACCTGAAATGACCGAGCGCAAGATTCCGCTCATGGGCGTGCTAGGCGCATTTGTCTTCGCTGCCCAGATGATCAATGTCACCATCCCAGCAACGGGGTCAAGCGGGCACCTGGGCGGCGGCATGATTCTGACGATTCTTCTCGGCCCATACGCGGCCTTCCTGGTCATGTTCTCAATCCTGGCAGTCCAGGCCTTGTTTTTCGCAGATGGCGGACTGCTGGCGCTGGGCTGCAATGTCTTCAACTTAGGCTTCTGGCCATGTTTCGTGTTCTATCCCCTGTTCAAAAAGATAATCGGCAAGTCGCCAACTCATGGCCGAATCATGACAGGAT
Source organism: Lentisphaerae bacterium ADurb.Bin082 (assembly GCA_002070945.1). Taxonomy (GTDB): domain Bacteria; phylum Verrucomicrobiota; class Lentisphaeria; order Oligosphaerales; family Oligosphaeraceae; genus JAAZKI01. The sequence goes on along the minus strand of MWEG01000061.1, from coordinate 6,821 downwards.
CGATTGCTTCCGGGGTGCTCAGCCTGCAACTAGGCGCCTTTTGCGTTGTCTTGCAGACGCTTCTGTCTGGCATCTCTGAATTGCCCTTTGGCGCCTTCTTGCTGCTGATGCAGCCAATCCACCTGGGAATCGGCATCATCGAGGGCATAGTGACCGCCGCTGTGGTGTCCTTCGTCTGGCAAGCGCGGCCAGAACTGCTGGAACTGTCGGCTGACAGCAAATTAGAACCTGCTATGTCCCTGAAGCCAATCCTGGTCACGTTCGCCATCGTCGCGCTGCTCGTAGGCACGCTCTTGTCTTGGTTCGCTTCGACGCACCCAGACGGACTGGAATGGGCGCTGTTCCGGGTCACTGGCAAGGAGGAATTAGAGGCATCGCCCGATGGCTTGCACGCAGCAATGGCAAAACTCCAGGAAAAGACGTCATTCATGCCTGACTATGGCTTTCCGGAAACGCCAGCAACCCAAGAACCCGAGGCCGAACAGCCAGCCACTGAGGCTGAAGCCGAGGCATGGCCGGCAATCAGCGCCGGCACCTCAGTAGCCGGCGTGGTAGGCGGAGGCATCGTTCTGGCGTTGGCAGTTCTCATCGGCACATTGTTGCGGTTAGTCCAACGCCGCCAGAACGTCGCTGTGTCATGACACGGCTTGACACGGCTATCAGCGACGTCGACGCGCTGGACCGCCTCGCGACCAGGGGGTCGCCAATCCATCGGCTCGACCCGCGCGCCAAACTCGTTGTGACTGCGCTGTTCCTGCTGACGGTCGTTTCGTACCCCAAGTACAACGTTGTCGAAATGACGCCGTTGTTCCTCTACTTGGCCGCGCTTCTGGCTCTGGGGCGGATTCCCGCGCTGATGCTCGCCCGCTACCTGCTGCTGGCGTGTCCGTTCGCGCTGCTGGCAGGTCTCTTCAACCCGCTCATCGACCGGCAAGTCGTCACCTATCTGGGGCCGCTTGCCGTGACCGGCGGCTGGCTGTCATTCGTCTCCATCCTGATCCGATTCACGCTCACCGTCAGCGCCGTCTTGCTGCTGCTGGCCAGCACGGGATATGTAGCCGTATGTGCAGCACTGGGCAAGCTCGGCGCACCGCGCTTGCTGGTCATCCAGTTCCTGATGCTGTACCGGTTTATCTTTATCTTGACGGATGAAGCCGAGCGGATGGTGCGAGCGCACAGCCTGCGGAACCCCGATGAACCAAATCCCCCGCTTCGCGCCTGGGGTTCGCTGGCAGGACACCTCCTCCTGCGCGCCTACGACCGAGGACAGCGTGTGCATACCGCCATGCTGGCGCGCGGATTCGACGGAACCCTCCGCCTCCCGCAAGGATTTCACTGGTCAATGGCGGACACGCTTTTCGTTGCCGGAAGCTCCGGGTTCCTGCTCCTGGCCCGCTATGGCCACTTAGCAACCCGCATAGGACAATGGACAATGGAGCTGGCCGCATGAGCCATCACATCATCGAAGTCAAAGAGCTTGAATACCGCTATGCAGACGGCACAGCCGCCTTACGCAACGTCTCGTTCCGCATCGAACATGGCGAGTCCGTCGGTGTGATTGGTGAAAACGGAGCCGGAAAAAGCACGTTGCTGCTCCATCTCAACGGCTGCCTGCTGGCCACCAAGGGAACGGTGCGAGTCGGTGACATACCTGTTCTGCGCGATACCCTGAAGCAAATTCGCCGCAGCGTGGGCACCATATTCCAGGACCCCAACGACCAGCTCTTCATGCCGACCGTGGAAGAGGACGTGGCCTTCGGGCCGTTAAACATGCACCTGCCGCCAGAGGACGTGGAAAGCAGAGTGCACAAAGCGCTTGAGGCCGTCAACGCCCTGCACCTCCGCAACCGCCCGCCGCACCGGCTGTCAGGCGGCGAAAAACGCACCGCCGCCATTGCCACCGCTCTGTCCATGTCACCGGACATCCTGGTGCTGGACGAACCGAGCGCCGGACTCGATCCCCAGGCCCGGCGCAGGCTGATTAACCTCCTGGACGGCTTCAAACACACAAAAATCATCGCCTCACACGATCTTGATATGATCCTCGCCCTCTGCCCACGAACCATCATCATGCATCAAGGCACCATCGTTGCCGATGGAGCGACTGCCGACGTGTTGTCAGACCGCAACCTGCTGGCCAAAAGCGGGCTTGAACTCCCCTTGGGCGCCCAGGGCTGCCCAATCTGCAACGCCAAGCACCCAGAGAAATAGGGGCGAGGAGCAAGAATAGGAGCGAGACAGGGGGCGAAGGGCGAGAATTAGGGGCGAAAATAGGGGCGAGGGACGAGAACAGGGGCAAGATAGGAGCAAGATAGGAGGTGAGGGACGAGAATAGGAACGAGATAGGGGCAAGGGGCGAGGGGCGAGGGGCAGAATGCTGAATGTTGAATGCAGAATGCAGAATGCTGAGGCGCATTTGTCATTCGTCATTCATCATTCGTCATTTATCATTTCGTTAGGGGCGAGGGGCGAAGTCCACTAAAGCCCACTAAAGTCCACGTCCACTCTCCACTAAACACCCATAGTCACCGTCCACCACGTCCACCACGTCCACACCGTCCACATCTTTTTGCGCCGTAGGCGCTTAACCATGCTTAACCCCAGGCTTTAGCCTGGGGATAGACGTGCCCCAAAACTGGTGCCTTGTAAAGGCACTACAGAAGACCGACGCATTACGGCCGATTACAAGCGCTTCGACCGTTTCGCGGCAGCCGCCTTGAAAAAACGAGTTCCAATGTCATATTTTAAAGATAACATAATTTTTTACGGAGTAACCGCCTGGGTAGCTCAGTGGATAGAGCAGAAGTTTCCTAAACTTTTGGTCGGAGGTTCGATTCCTCTCCCGGGTACCAACTTAACAGCCTCAGCCTTAACGGGTTGGGGCTGTTATTTTATTAGAGAATTATTATTAGGAAAGCAGAAAAATGAAAATGCGTACATTTATTCTTGCCTTCTGCGCGTGGATGACATGCGCTTTGGCTGAGGAGCTTCCAGACCTGGCCACATTCAAGCCGCTGCCAAAACTCTCGACGTTGCCTGTCGTCGCCGAGGATTTCAACAATGGCTGGGACGGCTGGGTCAATCAAACGAATAATTTCAGTTGGGATGCGAAAGCAGGCATGACAGGGACAGGATGCCTGGTGGCCGAACGAAAAGAAGCGAAAGAGAGCGTAAGCGCCTATAAGGTTGTCGAACTGGAGCATGGCATCCACTATCGCCTGCATGTCCATTATCGTACTGAAATGGTGGTAGACCCGAAACTCGACATTGAGGAAATCTTATGTCTGCGCTTCACCAACAGCAAGACGGGGAAGGTGGACCAAGGCTCCTTCACCGCGAAAAAGTTCAAAGACAGCCGTCCTGAGTGGACAGAGTGGACTCATATCTTCTCCGTTCCAGAGACCCACGACAAAAAAGTCAGGCTCAACCTGTTGATTCGCACGGCGCGCATTGGGAAAGTCTGGTTTGACAACATCCGCATTGAGCCAATGTCCGTCATCGGCTGCACACTATTTCCCCTCAAAAACAACGTGATGACCTACGATCCAGCCGCAGGAATCACGTATTTTCTGAAGTTGCCGCAAAACAAGAATGACAAGGATTGCCGCCTGCTGGTGGATGCGGGCGGCGTCCGCAAGCTCCTGGAAATCAAGGACGGATACGCCAACGGGAAGTTCGGCGAGTTCCCTGCTGGCAGGCTGCCCTTGCAGGCGACGCTGCTGGATATGGCGAAAAAGGAAATTCTCGCCGTCGACGAAAGCGTGCTGTTCGTGCGCAAAGTGGAGGACATCCCAGGGCGCATAATCATGGAATCCGACGGTCGGATGCTGCGGGATGGCAAGCCGTTCCTGCCAGTCGGCGTATACCTCGGATTTCGCAAGCCCGAGGACACCCAAATGCTGCAGCGCGTCAAGGACGCAGGCTTCAATTCCGTGGAGATGCTATGGAACAATGTGAACTTCGCGGGAAAGAAGGACACGGCGCGGGAAACGCTCGTCGAAGGCGTCCGCGAATTGGCAAAATACGACCTGAACTTCCTGGTAGCCATCAAGTACCAGCTGCCGTCCGCCAAGCCACGCCGGGAATCGCTGGATGATGTCAAGGGGCTTGACAACGTGACGCGCTACATCGTCGACAGCATCAAGCGCGAACCCAACATCATCGGATGGTATGTCAGTGACGAAAATCCGGTTGATCAACTGCCAGAAATCCGCCATTTGCGCGAAGTCATCAGCGAAAACGACCCATGGCATCCAACGATGACCCTGACGGACAAGCCGATGGATTTCGTGCATTTCGCGCCTACAGGCGATTATCTCATGCATGACAGCTATCCGATTGGCGACTCCGTCTACAAGGACTCGCCACGCCAAAGCATGGCGGTCTCGCATCGTGCGCTGGATAAAGTCAAGGAGGCCGGAACACCATTCGTGTGGGTGCCGCAGATTTTCTCCTGGAATTCATCCTCAGCGCAGCGGGTTCCACGCTATCCGACGGCGCAGGAAGTCCGCTCAATGGCGCTTCTCGGCGCGATTTATGACGCCAAGGCCTATTTCTTCTATTCCTATCACCATATTTTCTATTATTCCGAGAAGAACGACCCTGGACATTCAGAGGAACAATGGGTGAACGCGACCATCGGCGCAAAGCTGATCACGTCTCTCGCACCGTATTTCCTGAGCCGAGAACCAGCGCCCGCCACCGCTGTCAAGCAACTGAGCGGTAATGCGGTACTGGCGCGTTCCTTTGTCAACGAGGGCAAGCCGCTGGTCATCATAACGGCGGACGGGCCAGACGAGTGCGAGGCGGAAATCACCGTCAATGGCGTCACCGGCCTCAAATCAAGGTATGGAAACACGGTGGAGACCGCGCCGGGCGTTTATCGCTTCAAGGGACTGAACATCGATTCAGACATCCTGGAGAAACCGTGACCGACGGCGCCCGTGTCTTCGATGAACTCTCAACCGGCGCATGATGCTGGCGGGCATAATACAATAAGGGCACCCGAAAGCTATTTTCGGATGCCCTTAATCTTGCCGGACTTGGCCAGTAGCTCATGGTTCAGGGATTTGTCCCTGTATAAGTCGGAGACCAGTACTTGCCATGACTGCCGAAGGCCGGATAAATCGGCACGGCAATGCGCCGCAGCCAGTCCACATGCCCGTCCGCATACGTATTGTTCAGGCCTTCGTTATGGCGACCGACCATTTCGACGTTGCTGGCGCCTGTGGACCAGCCGGTGGTGCTTGCGCCGCTATTGAGATGGTAGGAATCGACGCCTTCGGCCTCGGAAAAGAACATGCAGGCGCTCGGATTGACAAACTCCGTGATCGTATAGTTTCCGGCCAAACTGTTCATGCCGTAGTCGCACGTGCCGCTGTAATAGCCTTTCCAGACGAACGTATTGCTGGGACAGTCAAAAGCCTTCAGGTCGCCGACATACTCATAAATCAGGCTGGTCCAGAGCCGAAAACCGCTGCTGGTACTGGTATTAGAATAAATATCACCGTTCGGAAGCACGTAGTAGGGGCAGTAATAGGCCACCGGCAAACGCTGGTAGTCATCCACGTACATGATCATGCCAAGCCCCAGCTGCTTCATGTTCGACACACAGGAAATAGCACGAGCCTTCTCGCGCGCCTTGGCCAAAGCAGGCAGAAGCATAGCCGCCAAAATCGCAATGATGGCAATGACGACGAGAAGCTCAATCAACGTGAATCGCAAAAATCTCTTCATGTCACTTCCTCCTATGGCTTGGTGGAAAACGCAACACTATGCTCAGAGCTTCAATCTCCTCTGCGTGGTTGACTGCCCAAAAAACTGCATCGCGCCAATAAAATATTCCCTTCGCCATCAAAAAGCAAATTAAACTATAAGGGCATCCGAAAATAACTTTCGGATGCCCTCAATCCTAGCCTGGCTGTGCCAGCAACTCCTAGTTCAGGGATTTGTCCCTGTGTAGGTCGGGGACCAGTACTTGCCCGGGCTGCCGAAGGCTGGGTGAATCGGTACGGCGACGCGCCTCAGCCAGTCCACATGCCCGTCCGCATACGTATTGTTCAAGCCCTCGTTGTGGCGGCCCACCATTTCGCCATTGACGGCGCTCAGGGTCCAGCCCGTGGTGTTTTCGCCGCTGTTGAGATGGTAGGAATCGACGCCTTCGGCTTCGGAAAAGAACATGCAGGCACTCGGGTTGACAAACTGCGAGAGCGTATAGCTTCCGCTTCCGGCCAAATTGTTTATGCCGTAGTCGCACGTGCCGCTGTAGCCGCCTTTCCAGACGAACGTATTGCTGGGGCAGTCAAAGACTTTCAGGTCACCAACATAGTCAAAAATCATGCTGGTCCAGAGCCGGTACCCAGTATGGGTGCCGCCGTTGGGAAGCACGTAGGTGGTGTTGGGATAGGCCGCCACCAAACGCAGGTAATCATCGGTATACATGATCAAGCCGAGACCTAATTGCTTCATGTTCGACACGCAGGAAATGGCGCGAGCCTTCTCGCGAGCCTTGGCCAAGGCAGGCAAGAGCATGGCAGCCAGAATCGCGATAATCGCAATGACGACCAAAAGCTCAATCAAAGTAAATCGCAAAAATCTCTTCATGTCACTTCCTCCTATGGCTTGGTGGAAAACGCAACACTATGCTCAGAGCTTCAGCAGTCGCAACAAAGTTGACTGCCCAAAAACGCATCACACCACTAAAATATTCCCTCCATCACAAAAAAGCAAATTAACATATCAGGGCACAGCGATGCGAAATCAAATTTTGAATTTTCAGATTCGCTCCTCTTCTGGTTTGCCATCCGGGAATTTGGGCATAG
>MWEG01000060.1 GCA_002070945.1 Lentisphaerae bacterium ADurb.Bin082 | reverse complement strand
GCTGAACTTGAACAAGGTGGCAGCGATGGTATCTTGCCGTCAGGTCACTTGAAAGGAGGAAACGGTACTGTCAAGTAAAATGAAATGAATACCTTAAAATATCTGTCAGCGCTTGGTAGACTTGAGCGCAGACGAACCATTAAGCCGGACTGTGCCCGGCAATTATAACTGACAACGCTTGTAGCCTATAGTTTCTTACAAAAGGTCGGAAAGTGTCAAAATAAAGATATTCGCAGTCAGGCTAAATTCGTGGATTTGGTAGACGTAGTGGACAATGGGTGACGGCCTTCGTCTTCTGCATGTTTTCAGTCTGCGCAGGCGCATGCAAGCAGAAATGGTCGTTGTCCATCTAGTGACCGGTTACGGCTGCTTGGCAATTTCGGCCGAGGCGACTTTACAGGCTCTTGATGGGGCTGTATACTGAAAGGCATGGCGGCGTGAAAGGTCGCCAGTGCCTTGCGAAGTTTGCAGTCATCAAGGGATATTGCACGAACTGGTCGATTGGCAAAAAACAACAGGAGCAGGGTAAATGACAACAGCGCGAGACAAATTCTGGTTGTTTGGAGTCCGGGCGCATCAAGACGACAGTTTGCTGCACGGCTGGCGGGGGGCTCGCAACGGCTCGCGGATCACGCCGGGCGAGGGTGCCTTGATGCTGGATGTGCCGAACATGATCATGGTCAACTGCGATGGCATTCCCGTGCCCTTTTCGGCGCATGCCATCCAGTACTGCGAGTCGTTTTGCACCATGCAGAAAGTCCTCTGGGGGGCAACCGGCAGCGGTGGCTTCCGCGTTGGCAATGAGGAGGCTTTCATCTGCCAGCTGGCTGAGAAATACCCTAATATCGCAGGGGCATTCATGGATGACTTTTTTGGCAAATTCCGGTCGGCGGCAGATGGTGACAAGCAGGCGTTGGCACTGTTGCAGACCATCCGGGCCGGCTTGGACGCTGCTTGCCGACCGATGGAACTGCATGTCGTCTGGTACACTCATGAAGTCGGCGCCGTGCCGAAAGCAGCCCTCGACTATGTTGACGGGCTGACCTTGTGGACGTGGGATTCAAAGGAATTGCCGCTATTGGAAAAGCGTTTCGAACAGATTGAAAAAGACTTCCCGCGGCACCAGAAGATGCTGGGGGTCTACATGTATGATTTTCGCAATCGCCAACCGGTAGAAACGCCGTTGATGGAGCATCAATGCGAACTGGGGCTGCGGCTGTTGCAAGAGGGGCGGTTGGACGGCATGATTTTTGAAGCCAATTCCGTCATGGGCGTTGGCCTGCCGTCAGAACTCTGGCTGCGCGATTGGCTCCGCACTGCAAAGCATGTCAAAGTGCCGTCCGGCCGATAAGAAAAGGGCTGAGCAGCGATGGACAATGTCAGAGGGCGTCTGGAAGCTATGGCGACGCCGGGGCACCGGGCTTTCGCGGAAAAAATCATCAAGGGCGGGGCGCCGATCCTTGGGGTCAAGTCGGCTGGAATGCAGAAACTCCTCAAGGAAATCCTGGCTGGTGACTGGCAGGCATTTCTGGAGACGTCATCCGGCGACGTCCACGAGGAACTGGTGCTGCTCGGCTGGGTAATCGTCTGTGCGCCAATGCCTCTGGCCGAACGCCTGCAACATCTGCACGGCTTTGTGCCGAAAATCGACAGCTGGGCTGTCTGTGACTCGGTCTGCGGACGGCTGCAATTTGCCGAGGAGGAAGCCGAGTCCGGCTGGGAGTTCCTCGCTTCATATCTTGGCCACGACGACGAATTCGCGGTCCGCTTTGGCGTCGTCGGGCTGCTGGAGGCGTTTTTGCGTGAGCCATACATGTCCCGGCTGCTGGCGGCCTGGGACAGCGTCCGGCACGAGGGCTATTACGCTCGCATGGCGGTTGCCTGGGCGGTTTCCATCGCCTACGTCAGCTTTCCGGCCTTGGTGGCGCCGTATTTGGCGGACAATCGTCTGGACGACTGGACCTACAACAAGGCATTGCAGAAGATCATCGAATCTCGCCAGGTCACGGAGGGGACGAGGGCAGCCATGCGGCAGCGGAAGCGCCGCTGATTGTCGGCGGCGCTTTGCCGTCGTTCTGGTCAGTTTTGGCTCAGCGTGGCGATGACTGGGCTGTGGTCTGAGACCAGGTGGTCGCCGACGATTTTGAAGTCCTTGATGGTGAAGGCGTTTTTCGGGTAGGTGCAGATGAAGTCGATCTGTTTCATGCCGAATTGGCCGGTTTCGCAGGTCGGCGTTTCTCGGTCTAAGTCATTGGCGACGACCCAGTGCTTGTGGATGTAGTCCAGGGTTGAAGTTCCCTCGAAGGTATTGAAGTCTCCGACCCAGATGGCCGGGAAGTACTCCTTGGCGATGACCGTGTCGGTGATCAGCTTGGCGTTGATGGTGCGGTACTGTTCATCGCCCTCAAATTCGCCCTGGTAGGAGAAGTGGGTGACGATGAAATAGTAGGGCTGTTCGGCATGGACTTTGACGATGATGGCGCACCTGGGCTCAATGCCTTCCGGCGTGGCCAGGATGATTTTTTCTTTCACCGTGATCTCGTTTCGAGCCATGGCGGCAATGCCGTATTCGCCGCGTCCGGACGGATAGAACAAGGTGCGTCCAAAGAAAATGTTCATGTCCAGTTCACGGCTGAGGACTTTGGGCACGTCGACGTCCGGGGAGCCGTGATGGAAGACCGTCACCTCTTGCAGTCCGACCACATCCGGGCGACATTGCCTGATCATGGCTGCAGTGCGGCGCCAGTCGGCCACCTTGTCGGTACCAATCGTGAAATGGATGTTATAGGTCATCACTCGGATATCCTGGCTCATCGTTGTTCTCCATGGAATTGCCTGAAACAATAAAAAAAGCCGCCCACTGCCATCCTGAGATGGTTCCGGGCGGCTGGCAAAAAGTCTGTCAAGACAAGCTTATTCGAGGGCTTTCTTGGCTTCTTTCTTGGCATCGGCGGCGGCGTCCTTGGTGCTTTCAACGGCGGCATCCAGCTTTTCACCGAGGGTTGGTTCTTTCTTTTTGCAACCGACGAGGGGGAGGGCCAGCGCGGCGGCGAGAACGAGAAGCATCATCTTTTTCATGGTCATTCCTTTCAAGGGTTTCAGCAACCTCCAACCGCTTCTGGGATTGAAACAATCGGGTTGGATAAAGAGTTAATGTAGACGGGGTTTCCGGCTCTGCAAGTCGACAAATGAAAATAATTATGAAAAGAACCGGTGGTTTCCCAGGGTGAAAACTCTGCTTTTGCGCCTATGGTTGCGGTTTGCTGGGGCTGGCTGTTCCGGTTCAGTTGCTGTATTTCCATTCATGCAGCCAGGCGCGCATGTCTGGCAAGCGCAGTTGTGGGCGTTTGACTAGGCCTCGCATGACAATGCGGTTCACTTTCTCCGGCAGTTCCGGGACCAGCTCGATAGGCGGTCGGGGCAGGACGCTGTCGCTGGCCTGGTTGCGCCAGGTCTTTTTCGGCGTGTTGCCGGTAAACGGCATTTTGCCGGTCAAAAGCTGGTAGGCCATGACGTTGAACGCGAAGACGTCGGAAGCCATGGACGCTGTTTTTTTCTTGAATTGCTCTGGGGCCATGTAGGCTGGCGTTCCCAGCTGTTTTTTGGGGGCGTTGTCGTCAGCCGGCCTCGTCAAGTCGAAATCTGTCAGTTTGATGGTGACGGTGCCGTCCTTGTCGTTTCGGCAGAGGAAATTTTCCGGCTTCACGTCGAGGTGCATCAGGTCATGCTCATGGACCCAGGCCAGGGCGGTGGCGGCCTGGAGCAGGATCTCCATGCTTTGGTCAGCCAACACATTGCTGCGAGCATTGAAGAGGCTTTTCAGGTTTTGCCCCTCGACCCACTCGATGATTTCGTAGGGGCGGAATTTGCTGTATCCCCATTCCAGGGAGTTGGCGATATGCTCATGGGGGGAGAGGGTCTCTCTCGCCTTCAGTCCGAAGCGGAAGCGCCGGTGCAGGCCGATGCGGAAGACCTTGGCGGCCTGGAGTTCCCGCAGCAGGGCTCTTTGACCGTCATTGAGGACGATGCTATAGAGCTCGGCCATGCCGCCGGAGGCAAAGTGGCCGAGCACGGAATAAGTGAACCGTGACGGCATGAGATGTCGTTATCCTGCGAGTTTCCCGCCTTGCAGGACGGTCGTGATGTCCTCGGGCGACAGGCGGTGGGTTAAGGTTAGGTCGCGCCGGCTGCCGCCAGCCTCGGTCAGGGTGGCGGCGATGGTCTTGCCAGCGGCGAGTTGCGCCCTCAGGCCAGCGATGGTCAGGCTCTGGCCGGGTTGGATGGCTTCCAGGTCCGCCTGGTCCTGGAACAGGAGCGGGAGGATGCCGAAATTGACCAGATTGGCGGCCAGGATGCGTTCGACGTTGATGGCGAGGACGATGCGGACGCCGAGGTACATGGGGCAGATAGCGGCGTGCTCGCGCGAAGAACCCTGGCCAAAGCTGTCTCCAGCCACGATCAGGCCGACCCGTCCACTGTCGCGGACAGCGAGGGCGCGGTCGGCAAAGCTCGGTTGGCCTTCCTGGTTGAAGCAATCAAACACATAGCGGGCGTATTTAGGAATGTTGCTGCGGTATTTGAGGAAGGCGCCGGCTGGCATGATGTGGTCGGTGGTGATTTTGTCTCCGACTTTGATCAAGACTTCGGCGTCGATGTCATCTGGCAGCGGGGTGCAGCTGGGCGGCTCGCCAATGGTTTCCTTGCGCACGATCGGCGCGGCACATCCTGCTGGAGGCGGCACGATGACCATGCCGTCATCAATCAGGAAACGTGCCGGCATTTCCCATTTCGGGTAGTCGATGCCAAGGGTTCTCGGATCAGTGATTTTGCCAGTCAAAGCGGTCGCCACAGCGGTTTCCGGGCTGACTAAGTAGGACTGGTCGTTCTTTGTGCCGGTTCGATTGAGGAAGTTCCGGTTGAAGGTACGGACGCTGACAGTTCCGTCAGCTGGGCTGAAGCCCTGGCCGATGCACGGGCCGCAGGCTGCTTCCAGGATGCGGCAGCCGGCTGTCACCATGTCGGCGAGGGAGCCATCTGCCGAGAGCATGGCCAGCACTTGTCGGCTGCCAGGCGCGATGGCCAGGGACACTTCCGGGGACACGGTCTTGCCTTTGATGGCCTGGGCGACCATGCGGAGGTCTTTGAGCGAACTGTTGGTGCAGGAGCCGATGGCGACCTGGGAGACGGCAATGCCGGCAATTTCGGCGACTGGCTTCACATTGCCGGGGTTGGACGGGCAGGCGGCCATCGGCTCAACCCGGGTGAGGTCAATGTCGATGACGCGGTCATAGACGGCACCGCTGTCAGCGGCCAGGGGGCGCCAGGCGTACAGTCGGCCCTCGGCCTGGAGAAAGGCTCGGGTAGCATTGTCAGACGGGAAGATGGAGGTGGTGGCGCCCAGTTCGGCGCCCATGTTGGTGATGGTGGCGCGCTCAGGGACGCTGAGGCCTTCGACGCCAGGGCCGAAGTATTCAATGGCTGCGCCGACATTGCCCTTGGTGCCGAGAATGGAGAGGACAGTCAAGATGACGTCCTTGGCAGCGACCCAAGGCTGGAGTTGGCCGGTGAGCCGGATGCCGATGACGCGGGGAAAGGTCAACTTAAACGGCTTGCCGGCCATGGCGAGGGCGACATCCAGGCCGCCGGCGCCAATAGCGAGCATGCCGATGCCGCCGCCAGTCGGGGTGTGCGAGTCTGCGCCCAGCAGGGTTTTTCCCGGAACCCCGTAGCGCTCAAGGTGAACCTGGTGGCAGATGCCGTTGCCAGGACGGGAGAAAAGGACGCCCTTGTTGGCGCAGACGCTTTGCAAATAGAGATGATCGTTGGGGTTTTCCGGACCCATTTGGCCAGTGTTGTGGTCGACATATTGGATGGACAGCTCAGTCTTGACGCGGTCAACGCCCATGGCCTCCAACTCCAGGAAGGCCATCGTCCCAGTAGCATCTTGACAAAGGGTCTGGTCAATGCGGATTTTGACTTCAGCGCCAGGCGTGCATTCGCCCTCGACGAGGTGCTGGGCGATGATTTTTTCGATCAGGGTCTGGGCGGACATGGGCATTCCTTGTGGCATTAATGAACAAGCGGATGGAGGCGTTTGCCGTAGCGGTTCGGCCTGGATAGCGTCCGGACAGTTGCCGGCGACGGCTCATGGTATGAATGTTATAATATAATAGCCTCATGCAGCAAGGCAAAGAATCGCTCTCACTGGCTGGCGGCAGCCGCCGTCTCCAGGTGTTCTCGCCGGCGCTGTCTGGCTCGCCGTTCCCGGCGACGTCTGCGGTCGAGACAATATTTTGCCCAGGCCTCCGTTTGCCCTGTAGGATTGGGGCGACGGCGGTCGAAAAGCAATTGGACCTGGCTGGGCAGGGCAGCGAAAAAAAAAAGTGCGATGCGAAGGCCAGGCCAAGGCACCCGGATAAGGGGCTGGTTAGAACCAGCCCTGTCCAGGCGCTTTTGTCTTGACAGCCCTCTGCCTCGTCGTCTGCTTTTAGGGCGAGCCGCGCTTGGTGCACGGCTACTTCCTTCCGGCGCTCAGATGACGACCTTGTTGAGGCTGTATTCGACCAGCCCTTCGCCGCCGACCGCCATCAACTCCGGGATAATGTCGCGTGCGACATGCTGGTCAATGACCGTGGTGAGAGAATACCATTCCGGATCTGACAGATGCGCGACCGTCGGGCGTTGCAGCGCCGGCAGAATCGCCAGCACCCGCTCCAGGTTTTTCTGGTGAACGTTGAGCATGAGGCCGACTTTAGTCTCAGCCGCCAGGACGGACTTCAGCAGCAGGGCGAGACGATCCATTTTACGGCGCTTGAACGGGTCTTGGGCAGCCTCGTGGTTGGCGATGAAGCGGGTCGTCGTCTCACACAGGGTGTCGATGATCTTGAGGTTGTTAGCCTTCAGGCTGGAGCCGGTTTCAGTGATTTCGACAATCGCGTCTGCCAGACGCGGCGGCTTGACTTCCGTGGCGCCCCAGCTGAATTCGACCGAGGCATTGACGCCGTGTTTCTCCAGGTAGCGCTTAGTCATGCCGACGGCCTCGGTGGCAATGCGCTTGCCTTCAAGGTCCTTGGCGGTTTTGATGTCGGAGTCATTCGGCACGGCCAGTACCCAGCGCAGCGGCTTGCGGCCGACTTTTCCGTAGACCAACTCGGCGATTTCCACCACGTCGGCGCCGGTTTCGACGACCCAGTCATAGCCGGTCAGGCCAGCGTCGAGCACGCCTTCCTGGACGTAGCGGGCCATTTCCTGGGCTCGGATGAGGACGCACTCGATTTCCGGGTCGTCGATGGACGGATAGTAGGAACGGGACTGAATGTCAATTTTATAGCCCGCGCGGCGGAACATGTCGACCGTGGTTTCTTCAAGGCTGCCTTTAGGAAGGCCGAGACGTAAAACTGGCATGGTTGGACTCCGAAATGGTGAATCGGTGAAGGGGAAAGTCAGACGGGTGGTTATTTCTTGTAGACGTCATCTGGATTGAAGACGCGCTCGCCGACTATAGTCAGGCTGCCGTCAGCTTCGACGCGGCGGAAGAAGCAGCTGCGAAAGCCCTCGTGGCAGGCGGCGTCGCCAACCTGCTCGATTTTGAAGATGACAGTGTCAAGATCACAGTCGACCAGGATTTCCTTGATTTTTTGGATGTTGCCAGAGCTTTCGCCTTTCACCCAGAGCTTACGGCGCGACCGTGTCCAGTAGGTGGCGATGCCGGTCTGCAAGGTTTTTTCCCAGGCTTCCTGGTTGATGTAGGCGAGCATGAGAACCTCGCCGGTCTGCCAGTCCTGGGCAATGGCTGGAATCAGGCCATCGGCGCTTTTGCTGAAATCAAGTTGAACCATGGTGTCTCCCGGAATCTGGGGCGGGTTAAACGCATAACATTTATGGTGAAAATAATAAATTTATTCATGATTTTCGGAAGTTCAAGTGCGTTGCCTGCTGATGGCGAAATGATGTGGTGCGACCAGCCACCGTCCAGGTCGACGTCGCGCCGCAGTTTTTTCGCGGTTCTGTTTGGCATGATGGAGGAAAAGCGGCATAGTATGATCAAGGACGTTGTGGAAGCAAAAAAGCTAGGGTAGGTCGGCCCAGTCATCGTTCATATTTGCAACCTAAGGAAGGACAGGCAATGAGCATTCGTTTTGCATTTGCAGGATTTCGTCACGGTCATATTTATGCGTTGGTGAACGAGGTGAAAGCGCGTCCTGGCCTGGCTTTGGTCGCGGCCTGCGAGGAGGACGCGGCAACGCGCAAGGAAGTGCAGGCGTCCGGCCGAGTGGAGGTGACTCACGACGATTTTGCCGCCATGCTTCGCGAGGTCGACTGCGACGTGGTGGTGATCGGTGATTATTACGCCCGCCGCGGCGCGATGGCGCTGGCGGCGCTGCAAGCTGGACGGCATGTGATCCTGGACAAGCCTATCTGCATCACCATGGCGGAGCTGGATGCGATTGCGCACGAGTCCCGGGAGCGCGGCCTGCGAGTCGGCTGCCAGCTGGACATGCGCAGCAATCCAAAGCTGCTCACCATGCGCCGCCTGATTCGCGAGGGTTTTATCGGCGAGCCGCAGACCGTCTGCATAACCGGCCAGCATCCGCTCAACATGGCGACGCGCCCGCAGTGGTACTTCCAGCCGGGTTGTCATGGCGGCACGATTACGGACATTGGCATTCACGCCATCGACCTGCTGCCATGGCTGACTGGCCAGCGCCTGACTGAGGTCACGGCGGCGCGAGCGTGGAACGCCAAGCCTAAGACTGCGCCGTTTTTCAAGGATTGTGCGCAGTTCATGCTGCAGATGGAAAACGGCGGCGGGGTGCTCGGCGACGTGTCGTATCTGTCGCCTGACCATTGCGGCTATAGCGTGCGCCAGTATTGGCGCATCACCGTGCATGGCGAGGGCGGCGTCCTGGAAACCCAGAACGGCGAAAAGACCATTTATTGCGCCCGCAATGGCGATCCGGCCGCGCAAGACCTTGCGGTTGATGAAGGTGCCACAGGGTCGTACCTGGACGACTTCCTCAACGACATGGCCGGCAACCTGGCAGCCTGCGATTTGACCACTGCAAGCATTTTGCACAGCATGCGGCAGACGCTGATTGTGCAGCAAGCAGCCGACTCCGGCAAGACTAACGTGGCGATGTGACGACGGTGCGCCTATTTCGAACCCATCCGAAAAGCATAGTTGGGTTTCGCGAGGGGCGGAAGTCGTTTTGGTGGAAAGAGTTCACTGCGGCCAGAGGATGTCGGCGGCAATGCCGTCAGCGGTAAAGTTCCAGGTGTTGTCGCCGGCTGTTGTGGCCAAGCCGTAGAGCGACCGCATGGGCGCAGGCGTCGTAAATGCAGCTTGACTGTGGCCAGGGCCGTTGGCAGTGACTATGAAGCAGTCGCGGCCGTCATTGGCTTGGAACCGGGTGACGTGGACTTTGCCTTCCACGCTTGAGCAGAGGACGGGTTCTGGCCAGGCGTCTGCCAGAAGCCAGGGTTCAAGCGATTTCAGGGTGGCGGCGACGTCTTTCACGTCCTCCCAGCGCTGCTGGAAATAGCCTGGGACTGGGATGTTGGGATTGCGGATGTTCCAGAAGTGGTAGAAGATGAAGCCGGTGGCACCCTCGGAAGCCAGGCGCAGCGACATGGCGCGCATTTCTTCGCGGGTTGGGTCATGGGCGGTGTTGATGGTCTTGTTCGCGGCGGAGAAGGACGAGTTATACAGCTGCGGGACAGCCCAGTACGGCATGCCAGTGCGTTTGGTCATGGCGCCGGCCAAGTCAACCACGTCCATCTGACGCGGCTTAGGGGAGTGGATGGGATAGGGGTCGCAGCCGAGCACGTCGCCGGTGGGGGCGTAACGGTACATCATGGTGAACAGCATGGAAAGCGACCAGGTCGGGTGGGCGTCGTCCAAGCTGTTGATTAGGTCGCGGCGCTGCTTCACCACGTGCAGAAAGTCCAGCGGCCGTTCGTCATTGGTGTACCACGACAGCAGGGCAGGGTGGTCCTTCAGCGCTGGCACTACGGCCTGGACAATGGCGTCTGGGCCGCTGATCTCATGCCATTGCTTCAGGGCGTAACGCATGTTGGTATCATAGACATGCTGCAAGCTGAAGATGAGCTTCAGGTTTTTCTGCTGGAAGTAGTCCATCACCTCGCGGATAGCGGCGATGGCCTGTTGCGAGTTGGCTGGCTTGGCGCCGTAGTACAGATTGAGCGCCGAATACGAGGCTATGCAGTTGAAGGCGCTGTCGGCGATAGTGTCGATGTGGTCTTTCGGGCAGGAGCCGATGAACAGGCCCACAGGCAGGAACGGCTTGCCGTTGACGATGGCTCGGCCCCGGCTGTCAATCCAGCAAGCGTTGGCAACCTGGCGGCGATATTCAGGAGGGCGGATGCTGAGCAGGTGGGTTTCGCTGGCCAGGACAGTGGCGCCATCAGCAGCCAGCAATTCCAAGCGTGCTGACGCTGGTCCGACTGGGAGCTCCGGGAGCCGGAAGACGGCCTGGCTGTCGGTAATAGCGGCCAGGACGGCCTGGCCAGCGACAGTCAGGCGAGCCTGCAAACCGGCCGGGAGTTCAGGGCCGGTGTAGTAAACGGCGGCGCGAACGGTCGGGTCGTCCAGGAAAACCGTACCCATGCCCGGGGAAGTCATGTAGATAAAGTATTCGTTGAGGTTTTCGAGGTTGAAGTCATCAAAGTAGGCTTTGCCGGTGCCGAGATGGTGGATGCCAGCAGAGACGATGCAGCGGTCGGCGTTAGGCGGGAAGGTGAAATCCTTGCTGACGTACTGCCATTCCTCGCTTGATTGCGTCATCCCTCGCACATAGAGATAACTGATGACGTCGTTGCCGTTCATGATCTGGAGATAGAACGACGCGCCAATGTTGAAGCGGTCGAGCTGGTCAATGCGGCCTTTGACAAAGCAGCTGATGCGATAGGTCTGGTTGGCCTGGAGCTTCAGTTCCTGGGTCGCCCGTGGTCGTGGCAGCGGCAGGCTGGTGTCGGTGTTTTCCCAGACTAAGGCGGCGGTGCCGTTACGGCCCTCGCCTGGGGCGATCTGGCAGATCGGCTGGGGCAGATTCCAGCTGGCAGCACCCTGCTCAAAGCCGGGATTGGTCAGGGGCTGAGCCAGCAGACCAAGCGGAAGACAGCACAGGGCGGCGGAAAACACTTTCTTCAACATGCGGTTGTCCTTCCTTGATTACGCTGGAGTATGAAAATTTGCCGTGCCTAAGGCAATAATCAAATATATCTTTGAAATCACATTGCCGCCAACGCACTTAGGTATATTTGCCATAAGCTGCCTGCATGTTTAATGTGTCTTTTGCAAAAGGGGCACTTTGACGAACGGGCCGCAGGCGACCTTGCTCCAGCAGGCGATGGCTAAATCTGGCTGGGGCATTATAGTATAATTTTATTCCAGAAAATCCTCCGGCGGAAAAGTCATCCGCGATGTGCAGCGTCGGCGTGGGCTCTCGTGACTCTGCGGTGCCCCCATCAACCCTTGGAGAAGACGGGTTAGCGCGTCATGACGACAGCGATTATCTATGCCTTGGTCTGTCTTTTGTTCACGGCGGTGAACGATTTTGTCTTCAAGCTCTTTGCCAGCGAGGGACGCTCCTCTCGCGGCGGCTTTGTCGCCATAGTTGGCATTTTCTGGTTTTTGGCCCTGGTGTGGTTGCCGAAGAATCCTGACAGCTCGCTGGCCATGACGCTGGGCTGGGGCGCCGTGTCCGGATTTTTCTCCTTTACTGGCAATATCCTATTGATTGAAGCCATGAGCAGGCAGAGCGCTGGATTGTGTTCGACGATCTATCGCCTCAACATGGTTTTTGTCGTCATCGGTGCATTTTTTCTGTTGGACGAAAACATCAGCTTGCTTCAAGCAGTCGGAATCGGCTTGGCCCTGGTGGCAATCCTGGCGTTTCTGCCGGATGGCAAGGATGCCAACGCCAGCCCGACCGGGTTTTACCTGGCGCTGCTGGCCGCGATTCTGCGCGCTGGCATGGGACTCAGCTACCGCTATGCTTTTCTGCAAGGCGCGGATAAGAACGGCATTGTTTTGATCAACAGCCTCTTCTGGATTGTTGGAGGGTTCCTCTATGCCTGGGTGCGAGAAAATGACCGCAACTTGAAAGACCGCCGTGTCCTCGGCTATGGCGTCTTGTCCGGCGTCCTGGTGGCTGGCATCGTCTTCTTCATGGCCGGGTCGCTCAGCAGCGGCGCTGCCAGCATCGTGCTGCCGATCGCGCAGATGAGCTTCCTCATCACTTTTGTCTTGAGCGTGATTTTCCTGTCTGAACCCTGCACTTATCGCAAGCTCGGCGCCCTTGCCTGCGGCGGCTTAGCCGTGATGATGCTGGCACTGGGTGCTGCGACATGAACCGACGCCAAGGCTGAATCAAGGAGCCGCGGAAATGCGATTTTGATAAAAACGGCAGCCGTGAGATTGCAAGTTCGCAGAAAGATATTACATTTGACGACTTGCTTTTTATCGCGTGTCATGCGGCTTTTAGCTGGATGGCGAAATGTCTTTGCCCGAATCGGAGAACCTCGTGGAACCATTTGTCAGTCAATTTGTTGTATCGATAGCGCAGGCGGCTCCGCCGACTGGCGGCGGCGGGTTGGCGCCTCTATTGCTGATGCTGCCTCTGCTCGGCATTATGTATTTTTTGATGTATCGCCCGCAGCAGCAGAAGCAGAAAGAGCATCTTGAGATGCTGAAGAAGCTGAAAGTCGGAGACCGGGTTATGACTACGAGTGGGATTCTCGGCAAAATCACCTACGTCGACCCGGCTGAGAAGACGGTGCGGGTGGAAGTCGCCCCCCGGGTCGAGATTGAATTCGTCCGCAACGCGGTGGCCAATATCTTGACTGACCAGGTGCCGACGTTGGAAACGAACTAAGCCCGGCGCAGGTAGGAGTCCAGCATCATCATTCGGCCGGCAAGTCAGTGGCCGCAGGAAAAGGCGTTTTTTAGCAAGCAATACATGATAGGGTGAGCAAGAGGTAGGCATGAAAAAATCGTTGATTATTCGGTGGTCGGTGGTGGCCTTGGTGGTCTTGGCCTGGACGTGGGCGATGTTCCCGCTCCGGGACAAGGATTACTTAGCCGAGTTTGAAAAGATGGCGGCGCCAAAAGTAGCAGCCCTCCAAAAGCAGTCGAAGCAATTGCTTGAGCAAGGCAATCCCGAAGAACTCAAGGCTCAGCTGGACGCTATGGCCGACAAGGACAGCGCGGAATACAAGGCGCTCAAGGAAAAGTACGATGCACTGACAGCATCGCCCAACTATGCGGCCTGGAAGCAGAGTCGAGACTATGACGAGCTGATGCGACGCATCGAAAAGGAGCGCGAGGCTGACCGGATAACTTCCGGCTTCAAAATCCTGGAGCGGGCGGCCCAGGGCGACTCTGACCACTACCGGATCGCCTTGTCCAACTTCATCAAGGTGCCGCTGCAGAAAAGGGCCTCCAACAAGACGATTTTGAGTTATGTGCGGATCAAGTCGGCTGGCAAGCTGCGTCTTGGCCTTGACCTCCAGGGCGGCACCGAGTTCGTCGTCGGCTTTGATCCGGCGGACATTCCCAAGGGCGACCGGGTCGAAGACATCCGCGACCGTATCCTAGTCATTTTGGACAATCGCCTGAATGTCTTGGGCGTGACCGAGCCTGAGATCAAGGCCACTGGCCCAAACCGCATTTCCGTGCGCATGCCGAGCGTTGACGAGGCAGACAAGGCCGACATCCGGCAGACGATCAAGCAGGCCGCGCGCCTGCAATTCCACCTGGTGGCCATCAATAATGCCGAGCTGGTCGCCCAGTATGAGGCCGACCCCCAGAGCTTCAAGACTCCGCCTGGCCTGTTGCGCAAGGAGATTGAGAACGAGCATAGCGGCGAAGTCGTCACCGAGGTGATTTTCATTGAGAAGACGCCGGAGCGCATCCGCGGCGAGGATGTCGACAAGGCGTTTCCGAACGTGAATGAGTTCGGGAACTGGACCATCAGCCTCAAGTTCAAGCATCGCGGCGCCTTGGCCTTTGCCGAGGTCACGGGCAAGAATGTCAACCGCCGTCTGGCCATCATGCTTGACGATACGATCTACAGCGCCCCGAACATCCGAGAGGCGATTACCGGCGGCCAGGCCGAGATCAGCGGCAGCTTCACCTACGAGGAAGCCCGCCGCCTGGCTGGCGTGATCGCTTCCGGCAACGTGCCGGTGTCCGTCCAGATCGACAGTGAATTCGGCACTGACCCGACCCTGGGCGCAGACGCTGTCAAGAGCGGCATCCTGGCCGGTATTCTTGGCCTTATCATGGTCATCACCTTCATGGTCTGGTACTATCACTTCTGCGGCGTGGTTGCGGTTGTGGCTCTTCTCGTGAACGGGGTTCTGGTGTTAGGCACGATGGCACTCACCAAGGCGACCATCACTCTGCCAGGCATCGCAGGCATGGTGTTGTCGATCGGCATGGCGGTTGACGCCAACGTCCTGATCTTCGAACGCATCCGGGAAGAGATGGACCGCGGCAAAATCCTGGCCAATTCCATCAAGGCCGGCTACAACCGGGCGTTCAGCAGTATCTTCGACTCCAACCTGACGACCCTGGTGACGGGCTACTTCATGTACCAGTTCGGCAGCGGCTCGGTCAAGGGCTTTGCAGTGACCCTCAGCTTCGGTATCTTCGCCAGCATGTTCACGGCCATCTTCATGACCAGGGTCATTTTCGATACGCTGGTCTTCAAGGACAGGCTCACGAAGTTGACGATGAGGACGTTCACCAAGCTCCAGAACCTCAAGATTGATTATCTGAAGATCAGCAAACCGGCCATCCAGACGTCCATCGCCCTGGTAGTGATTTCGTTGCTCAGCTTCGTCGTCGGCATGAAGCGCGGCACCCTGATGGGCATCGACTTTGCTGGCGGCTCTGAATTGTCCTACACCTGCGATGGCACGACGCCGGACGTTGACGCGGTCCGCGATTTCCTCAAGGGTCAAGGCTATTCTGACAACGTCCGCATCGGCTATAAGCGCGGCCAGGGCGGCGACCGGCTGCTGGAAATCGTCCTGCCGATTGACAAGTCAGCGACGATTGGCGGCGCCGAGGTCGACTATACTGTTTTCAGCCAGACTTTGGATCAGGCTTTCCCGGAAGTGAAGCTTGTTTTGACGCAAACCAACACCGTCGGCGGCAACGTTGGCGCCAAGTTCCGCAACGACGCGATTTTGGCGGGTCTTTTCTCAATGATTGGCATCATCATCTACCTGGCGTTCCGCTTCGAGCTAAGGTACGGCTTGGCGGCCGTGGTTGCGGTTTTGCATGACGCCATCACCTCAGCCGGCCTGTTCGTACTCTGCGGCGGAGAAATGTCGTTGACCGTGATGGCGGCACTGATGACGATTTTCGGGTATTCGCTCAACGACACCATCGTCATCTTTGACCGAATACGGGAAAACCGCTCCCTGCACCGCGATTTAAACTATTACGACACCATCAACTTGAGCATCAATCAGACCATGGGGCGTACCCTGCTGACGTCCTTGACGACTATGCTTGGCGTCTTGTCCCTGCTGATATTCGGCGGCGGCGCTATTTTTGACTTCGCCCTGGTCATGTTCTTCGGCATGATCACCGGCACCTATTCCACGATTTTCATCGCCAGCTCATTTATCAATGCCTGGCACAATCACGCTGCCAGCCGCCAGGAAAAGGCCAAAACCGGCCGCCTCGCCACCGCCAAAGCAGCCAAGTAAATTGGCATACTGCCTGACCGCTTGACGAAGGCGAGTTCAGGGGGCATCCGGGCAGCCATGCCGACGATAGCAGCGGTCGGCATGGCTGGGCAGTTCTAGCCTCCAGATTCCTGACCAGGAAAAGTGATGCCTTGAGACCGATTTTCGCAGCCGATGGTTGATTTTTACCGAAAACAAGGTATCTTTAAGACGTTAACGCCATGATTCATCCGGAGAGGTGACAGAGTGGCCGATTGTGCAGCACTGGAAATGCTGTGTACCCGCAAGGTACCCAGGGTTCAAATCCCTGCCTCTCCGCCATCATAATACAAAACCGCCGGCAGGGCTGTGCTCAAAGCCCTGCCGGCGGTTTTTTTGATGTCGCTAGGTGTCTGGTGAACCGTTCCTTCAGCGGCGCAGTTTTTCGCTGATCAGGAGAGCGACGGCTCGGTTTAGGGGGATGTCGATGGTTTTGGCGATTTCAACAGCCAGGCGATTGATGTCTTGATCCTCGGACAGGCTGACGATTTTTTCAATGATGGTATGGTCGTCAGACTGATCTTTCAGGCGTCTGATAGTTTCGTTGACAGGATCGCGTCCGGTGAGTTGGTTGCTCTGGATGACTGCTGGCGTTTCTCCTTCGCCGTAAACCAGCCAGGCTTCACTGACGTTGTAGAGGCGGCAGAACGTGTAGATCAGGCCCCGGCTCATGCCGCCGATGCCTACTTCCAGCTTTGAGTAATGACTTAGGCTGATGCCCAAGTCCTTGGCCATCGCGGTCTGGGTTTTTCGGAGGCGTGAGCGGATCATTTTCAGGCGGGTTCCGATTTCCTCTAGGTTGCTGGCGTTTTTCTTTTTCATGGTGTTTCCCTCATGACATGATGGCTGTGGGGCGCCAAACGGCATCTATTCAGCTTCCAGGTCACAGCTGCTGCCTTGCGCCTCTTGTGTGGATGTGTGCTGAAAGAGGTCTGGTGAAAGTCAGTCGCTGCAGAAAACGCTGGGCGACGGGCTTTTTAGATGCTCTCCATGAGCAAACAAAGCAAAAAATTGCTTTTTCAAATCGTAAATTAATGATTTATATTCATAACCGTCCCATAGGCTCCTCAAGCCGCCCAGAAATGAGCTGTTTTCCTACCTGAGGACACCAGGTTTTCCCAAAAGGCATTTTTGATTGTTGGGGTTT
>MWEG01000059.1 GCA_002070945.1 Lentisphaerae bacterium ADurb.Bin082 | reverse complement strand
CTATGCCCAAATTCCCGGATGGCAAACCAGAAGAGGAGCGAATCTGAAAATTCAAAATTTGATTTCGCATCGCTGATCATGGCTCTGTTTATCTTGTGAAATCATGGATATAGGATATGTTATTTGAATTTCCCGGCGCAGGTTTATCGTCGTGTGGAGACGAAACAGGGCAGCTGCTCCCGGCGGGCTGATTATGAGGCACATCAGGTTTTAAGGAAGGTTCTGGCAATGCATGAGCATAGATGGCTGGCGATGGTGTGTTTGGTACTGGCGTCGGCTTGGTTGCCTTTGACGGCCTTTGGCCAGTTGGAGCGTGTTGTCGGCCAGCCGGATGAATTGAAGATAGCCGCCGACGCCATCCAGCATGACCGGGACACTGGCCAAGCCATAGCCCGCGGCAATGTCAAAATCGACTATGGCAAGTTGACGTTGACGGCGGACGAGGCCAGCGTCAACCAGTTCACGAGCGACTTCACCGCGAGCGGCAATGTCGTCATCACGACGACGGAGGGCGCTTCTTGGCGCACTCCTGCTGTGAAAGGCAACCTTGAGACTAAGGCGTTGCAATTTGGCCCTTATCGGCTAGACTCGGAGGTCTGGCACAGCGGTGGGGCGGGCGGCTCGAATGACGAGTCGGAGCGCAAGGTGCTGGAGAATGCCTGGTTGAGTACTTGCGACCGCGAACATCCCCACTACCGGCTGAGCGCTGCGCGAATCGTCCATTCAGCGGATGGTTCCTTCGTTGCCCGCCATGTCGTCGTTAAATTCGGCTCGGTGCCGGTGTTGTATTTTCCGATTTTGTGGGGAAGCACGGATGAACGGCGCAGCCTTATGATTAAGCCGGGCTATTCCAGCCGCAGGGGCGCCTACTTGGAAATCAGCCGCTTCTGGGCGATTGCTGACCTCGGGACGAGCAAGATACAGCTTGACCTGATGTCGAAGCGCGGCGTCGGCCTGGGCAATACGACACACCTGGAGACAGAGAGCCAGGCGTTGGACGTCAACGTGTACGGCGTCCTGGATTCAGACCCGCCCGAGACCGACCCCGGCTTCAACCGCCGTTTCAAGGAAACCCACGACCGTTACCGGTTGCACAGCTACTATCAAAACCGCCTGACTGACGACCTTGCGCTTAGGCTCAACATCGATTTTCTCAGCGACATCGACATGCTCGAAGACTGGTTCAGGCGAGATTTCCGCCGCCTCCAGCAACCTCGCTCCTACCTTGACTTGAGCTATGACCAGCAACACTATTCCCTCGGCCTGGCCGTGCGGCCCCGGTTGAATGATTTTTACACGACGGTGGAGACCCTTCCGGAGCTTCGCCTGGATGTCCCGCGCCTGGCTCTCGGGGAATTGCCACTGCAGTATCAGAGCAGCACGACGGCCGGCTACTATTCGATGAAATGGCGGAATTTCGACCGTCCGCGCTGGGATGTGATTGATCCATTGATTTATGACTCGGAACTCCATCGCGATCCTGGCGACTACCAGAGCTGGCGCGGCGACACCCTGCATTTCCTGTATCTGCCCCTGGCACTGGAAGACCGGATCAGCCTGACCCCACGAGCCGGATTCCGCGCCACCTACTATAGCAAGACAAGCAAGCGCCGCATCACCGAAAGTGATTTGGCTGATATCCTCGAGGCCGATAATCCTGACTGGACGAAAAACGCCAGCCCAGTGGTCAGTTACGACACGGATGGCGGCGACCGCACCAGGATGGCCTTTGAGGTCGGCGCAGAATTGCGCACCAAGTTCTTCCGTGACTGGGGCGAGACAACGGCAGACGGCTTGGCGCTCAGCCGGTACCGGCATGTGCTGGAACCCTACGTGAATTACACCTACGCCCCGGAACCCACTGTGGATCGCGAACACCTGCTGTTCTTTGACGAAACCGACCGTCTGACCCGCCAACATTTCGTGCGCTTCGGGCTGGACCAGCGCCTGTTGACCTGCCAAGAGAGGCAGCAGCGCACCCTGCTGCGCCTGCAAAGCTATGCAGACCTCCATTTTGACCGCGGCGAAGAATCCGGCCGGCACGGCGGCGACCTCGGCAATCGCCTTGACTTCACCCCGCGCGATGACCTGCGGGCCTGGGTGACGGTGGTGCATGACATGGGCGAAGGGCACATCCAGCGCGCCGAGACTGGCATCGGCTTCGGTCGCGAGGACGCGGTCAACTTCGGCATCCGCTACTTGTACCGTAACGACCATCTTTCTCGGAGCGTCTGGTCGATGGGCAGCACCCTGGTCGATCTATCCGGAGAGAGCTCCTATCTGAAAAAGCGCTTTGAGTCGGCTGACATCGTTGCCGGGCACATCATAGTTCCGGTCAATCCGCTGACCAAGCTGGTCGCCAAGGCCGAATATGACCTTGAGCAGAATACCTTGTCCGAACACAGCTATGAGCTGCATCGCCAGCTGCATTGCTGGGTCATGGCTCTCGGCGTCGGCTGGGACAATGGTGAATTCCAGGCGATGATCATGTTCCATCTGACCGCGTTCCCGAAAGTCAAAATCGACCTCAATCTGTAAGGCCGGGTGCGCCTAACGCTATGCAACCGCCGCAGGTTTTCGTGGTCAAATTAGGATAAGTTTTTTTCGTTCCCAGTCGCTATTCTGGCGGCTGGCCGTACCTGTTGCCTGCATTTGTCAGGCGACTGGAGCGGCATATTTTCATAGATACTCAGCAAGGAGGAAAGAGGCAGACATGTCAGAACAACGTCCATTCAAGACGGAAGTGAAAAAACTGCTGGACCTGGTGATCCACTCGTTGTATTCGAACAAGGAAATTTTTCTGCGCGAGTTGATTTCGAATGCTTCGGACGCCATTGACCGGGCTCGTTTCGAATCGTTAAAGGACGAGAGCATTCTTGAAGACGATCCAGAGTGGAAGATCAAGATTACGGTGGACAAGGAGGCGAAGACGCTGACTGTTTCCGACAACGGCATCGGCATGAACGCCGAAGAGCTGGAACAGAACATCGGCACGATTGCCAGCTCAGGCACGAAACGCTTCCTGGAACAGTTGCAGGAAAACAAGGACAGCCTGAGCCCGGAATTGATCGGGCAATTCGGGGTTGGCTTTTATTCGGCTTTCATGGTGGCCCATCGAGTCAAGGTCGTGACCCGCAGGGCCGG
Source organism: Lentisphaerae bacterium ADurb.Bin082 (assembly GCA_002070945.1). Taxonomy (GTDB): domain Bacteria; phylum Verrucomicrobiota; class Lentisphaeria; order Oligosphaerales; family Oligosphaeraceae; genus JAAZKI01. The sequence goes on along the minus strand of MWEG01000059.1, from coordinate 16,683 downwards.
CTCAGCCGACCAGGGCGTCGCTTGGGAATCCCAGGGTGACGGCTTCTATACGATTACACCGACTACCCGCGAAAAGCGCGGCACTGACGTCATCGTCTACCTGACCCCTGAAAACGAGGAGTACCTTGACGAATGGAAAATCCGCAAGACCGTGAAGCGTTTTTCGGATTTTGTCGAGCATCCTATCAACATGGACATTGAGCGTGAGGAAGTCGAGCGCGACGACCAGGGCAAGCCGATTGAGGGCAAGGAGCCGAAAAAGACTATTACCGAGGAAACGCTCAATTCGCGCAAGGCCATCTGGCAGCGGCCTAAAAACGAAGTCACCGAGGAAGAGTACAAGGAATTCTACCGTCATGTCAGCCATGACTACCAGGAGCCCCTGGAGACGATTCACTGGCAGGTCGAAGGGCAGACGGAATTCCGCGCCTTGATTTACATTCCGCGCAAGCCGCTGTTCGAGATGTTCATGCCTGAGCAGCGCGACCGCGGCATCCAGCTCTATGTGCGCCGGGTGTTCATCACTGACAAGTGCGAAGAGCTGACGCCCGGCTATCTGCGGTTCCTGCGCGGCGTCGTCGATTCCTCTGACTTGCCGTTGAACGTGTCGCGTGAGATTCTGCAGGAGGCGCGGGCCATCCGCATTATCCAGAAGAACTTGGTCAAGAAGGTGCTCGACACGCTGGCGGACATGAAGGAGAAGAACCCTGAGCGCTACCAGGAGTTCTGGACAGGGTTCGGCACCATGCTGAAGGAAGGACTGCATACGGACTTCGAGAATGGCGACCGCATCAAGGAGCTGCTGATGTACGAAAGCTCCCACCTGGAAGCAGGCAAGCGCACGACGCTGGCTGAATACGTGTCGCGCATGCCCGAACACCAGAAGGAAATTTACTACATCACAGCCGAAAACCGCACTGCGGCGGCCAATGCTCCGCAGCTGGAGGCCTTCAAGGCCAAAGGCTACGAAGTGCTTTTCTTCACCGACCCGATTGACGATTGGCTCAGCCAGGACCTGACCTCCTATAAGGAGAAAACACTGCGCAATATCGGCAAGGGCGACGTCGACATTGACAGCGAGGAGGAAAAAGCCGCCAAGGAGGAAGCCCGGAAGCAGGCCGAGGCTGACAACAAGGACCTAGTGGCGGCCATGAAGGAGATTTTAGGCGACAAGGTCAAGGAAGTGCGGCTGTCTAAGCGCCTGACTGAGAGCGCCTGCTGCCTGGTCAGCGACGAGTGGGGCATGGGCGTGCACATGGAGAAAATCATGAAGGCGATGAATCCTGACACGCCGCCTACCAAGCGCATTCTTGAGCTCAATCCCGACCATTCGCTGATTGCGGCCCTGCGCCAAGTGCACGCTAAGGACGCCAAGGATCCGAAATTGGCTGAATACACCGAGATGCTGTATGACGAGGCGTTGCTGACCGCGCAGCTGCCGTTGGAAGACCCGCTTGCCTTTGCTAAGCGCATCAGCAACCTGATGGCCGACTCCCTGCAAGAACACTTGAAATAAGCGCTCAAAAAGCAGGCAATGGCTTTGCGGTCAGGAAAGGGGCGAGGGGCGAGAAACTGTTGTTTTATCCGCAGATTACGCTGATGACGCAGATTTTTTTAGGGTGTTTCGTATGGGGGAAACCAACTGCATAGCAGCAGAAGGCCCGGAGGGCAAGTTGCGCCGCGTAGGCCGTGGCCACGGGGATCAAACAAAAAGGACAGGATTTATGAATCTGACCGAGAAACTTTATCGGGTTGCAGCAGAAATCTATGCTGAGCGCGACGTAAATGTGGAGGCGGCGATGCAACGGCTGGATCAAATACCGTTGAGCATCAATGCTTGGCAGGGCGATGACGTCAATGGCTTCGAAGACACTGGTCATGCCCTCACCGGAGGCTGTCAAGTCACTGGCAATTACCCTGGCTGCGCCCGCAATGCCGATGAACTCCGGCAGGATTTGGACAAGGCGCTCTCGTTGCTCCCTGGCAAGGCGTTGCGCGTCTGCCTACAGGCTCACGAGGTGGACTGCATGATGCCTGGCCGTGACCGAGATGCATTCACCCTGGAAAACTTCGCTGTCTGGTTGGAATGGGCGGCGCAACGCGGCCTGGGCATGGACATCGCGCCTGTCTACTATTCCCACCCCAAGCTCGTCAACGGCCTGTCGCTGTCCAGCCCCGATCCAGACATTCGCCGTTTCTGGATTAATCACGGCAAGGCCGTCCGTCGCATTGGCGCCGCATTTGGCCGTCGCCTTGGCAGCCCGACCGTGTGCAATGTGTGGGTGCCAGACGGCTACAAGGATCGGCCTGTGGACCGCCGTGCGCCGCGTGAGCGCCTGCTGGAAGCGCTTGATGAGACCTTTGCGGAGCAATTCCCTGAGACCGAGTTGCTGGACGCCGTGGAGTCCAAGCTTTTCGGCATTGGCGTGGAGTCCTACACGGTCGGTTCCAACGACTTTTATCTGCCCTACACGGCCACTCGCAACAAGCTCATTTGCTATGACACTGGCCACTTCCATCCTAGGGAGTCTGTCGCCGATAAAATCTCGGCGATTTGCTGCCAGCAGGGACGCATCCTGCTGCATATCAGCCGCGGCGTTCACTGGGACAGCGACCACGTGCCGCTGCTTGATGATGCGCTGCTTGACCTCGCCCGCGAATCCGTCCGCAATGACAACGGGCATAATCTCTACTTCACGTTGGACTTCTTTGACGCCAGCATCAACCGCATTGCCGCCTGGGTGGTCGGCGCACGCAATTGGCAAAAGGCATTATTGATCGCGCTGCTGGAACCAGCGGCAGGTCTTGCCCACGCCGAGGCTGCCGGCGATTTCACCAGTTGCCTAGTCGGGCAGGAGGCGCAGCGCAGCCTCCCGTGGGGCGCGGTGTGGAATTACTACTGCGAGAGCCGCGGGGTGCGGTTGGATGACGCTGTCCTCGAACCCATCCGGCAATACGAGCGGGACGTCCTCAGTCGCCGCGCCTGAAGTGCCAAGCGGTAAAACGCTTTTGCTGAACGCATCAGCTTCTTGATGGCAGAATCCCGGCAAGAGCATTTGAGGCAGTCACTCAAAAGCTGGAGTTAATTTGTGGCAATTAGTTCTTGGCGGAGACATTGATTAGTGTGTAAAAAAGGAGAGTTAAGTATGAAGCGCTCGTGCTCTATCTTTGCTTGTGTGCTGCTTGGTGCGTTGTTCGCTGGCGGCCAGGAAGTGCCTAATCCGTCTTTTGAGATTGGCCAAGGCGACGTTGTTGCTGGCTGGACGCTTTCAGCCCAGCCTGGTGCCGTCGTCTCTGACACCCATAGCGGTCAGCGCGCCATTGCCGTCACCGGCGATGGTGATAGCGCTAATCACTGGCTCTCCGAGCCTATCGACTTCAGTCCGGGTGGTCTCTACGCCATCAGCTATTGGGCGAAGGGCGATGCCCTCCCAGCTGGCGGCACGGCTGTCACAGGGCCGCTGTTTGCCAATGTGGACATCGGCTCTCCGCCGGCGGAGTGGAAGCACTACCGGCAGATCGCGGCCGCGCCGTCCATTGGCAGTGCCCGGCAGCCTCTGCGCTTTGGCCAGTGGCATCTGAGCGGCACTGTGATGTTTGACGATATTGCCATTCAACGCGCAGAAGCCATACATCACCAAGAGCAGGGCGCAGTTTTGGGCGAGGGCGAGAGGATCAGCGTCAATGAATATATCTTCCTGGCGCCCTTCACCAGTCACTGCCGCAACCACAGCCGACCCCTGTACAAACACAACGCTGGCTTCAATAGCAACCGCTGGGTTTTTGGCCAGGGCGCCGAGGTGGTGTACTGTCATGACATCGCCGGTCGCGAACAGCTCGCAGCGAGCCTCACGGTCAATATCGGCTACTATGTGGGCGGGCAACTGGTGGTCGCTGTGAGCAAGGACGGCCAGAATTGGCAGCCGCTGGGGCAACAAGCGGACAAGGGCGTCCTCACACTTGAGCTGCCCAAGGAGCTCTTCCCGGCTCAGCGTGTCTTCATCAGCCTGAAAGCCGAAGCGGCCAAGAAAGTCGGTGCTGCCGACTCTGACCCCGGCTCATTCCAAATTCACAGCTATGAGTACAAGGCGAGCGTCAGCGGTTCGCCGACCGAGATCAGAGGCTCGACCCGCTACATCCACAGCAGCAAGTTGCCTGATGCGGTTGATATCGCCATCGTCGACATTGGCGATTCCCTGCCGGGGGGCAAAAACCAGGCGCAAATTGCCATTACGAATCGCCGGGCGCAGGCCATCGCCGTCGTCCCGAGTGTGACTGTCAGCAAGGAGGGCGCTGCTGACGTGGAGAGTACCCAGCCGTCTGTGAGCATCCCGGCCGGCGCGAGCCAGACAGTCGTTGCGCCCTACCAGGTCAGTGGCATCGGCGAATTCAACCTCTCTGTCGAACTCAAGGGCGACATCAGCTACAAGGCTGAAATGCCTTTCACGGTTCCGCTGTATTTTGATGACAGCTACGGCGACATGCTGCGCGATGACGATGGCCACGCTGCGCTGTGGTGGGCGTCCTCTGGCTGGAAAATCCCGGTGATCCGTGCGTTGCCGCGCAGTCGCGGTCGCGGTCTGCGCATCAGTGCTGCGCGTCGCGAAGCCGAAGCCGCGCAGCTGGTCATTCGCGCCAGCCGCGATCTTGCCGGTGTGACGGTCTCCAGCAGCGACCTTGTCGGCCCGAATGGTGCGGTCATCAGCCGCGACCGGCTGGATTTGCTGCGTGTACATTACAGCGATGTGACCATGAAGACCGACCCGACCAGCGTTGCCGGTCTGTGGCCAGATGCGCTGCCGCCTATCCTGCGCCCCATGAGCATTGCTGCTGGCTGCAATCAGCCCCTGTGGGTGCGTGTTCGTGTGCCCGAAGATGCGGTTGCAGGCCAGTATCAGGCTATGATCACTCTTCGTGCGGAAGGCGGCTGGAAAGCCAGCGTGCCATTGTCCGTCGAGGTCTTCCCTTTCACGCTGCCCAAGACTATGACTTGCGAAACGGCATTTGGCTTCAATCCGAGCCTGGTTTGGCGTTATCAGAAGATTGACGACCCGGCTCAACGACGCGAAGTATTGCAGAAGTACTGGCAGAATTTCAGCGAACACCACATTTGGCCCTACAACCCGGCGCCATTCAGCCAGCCGAAAGTCACTCTTGACGGCAAGCTGGGCCGCTGGCAGGGCGGCACTCGCGACCGCTCAGAGAAAGCCTCGGGCGAGTCATCGCTATATATCCGCGACGAGAGTACAACCAGCAGCGTCTCCGCGCGCTATGCTCAGGCTATTGCCATCCCGGCTGAGGGCGTCACTTTGCGTTTCAAGTACAAGACTGCCGAGCCTGGCCATATCTTCGTCGCCACGTTCACCCATAACGACAAAGGCAACGCATGGATGTACGGCCGGAACCGCGATATGCGCATCACCGGCGATGGCACCTGGCAGAGTTTTGAACAGCGCATCACCCAATTCCCTGAGAACGCTGCTTCCTTCCATCTAGTCTTTTGGGGCGCACGCTGGACAGAGAGCGGCGACACCACTGGCGCGGTATGGGTTGATGACGTCGAACTCATCGACAACCAGAGCGGCCAGCAACTTATCGAAGACGGCGGCTTCGAACCCCTGCCAAAGGAAAATTTGCGTGTGCACATTGACTGGAGCGACTGGGACCAGGAAATGGCCGAGAATCTCAGCCGTTTCGGCTTCAACGGCTTCCGCATGAACATCATGGGCCTTGGTGGCGGCACCTTCCATGCCCGCCATGAGCCGTCGCTCTTTAGCTTCACGGAAGACACCCCCGAGTATGAGCTGCTCATGGCCGACTACCTCGGCCAAGTCCATCAGCATCTCAGCGAAAAGGGCTGGCTTGATAAGGCATACGTGTATTGGTTTGACGAGCCTGACAAAAAGGACTATGAGTTCGTCATGAATGGTTTCCGCAAACTCAAGACCTACGCGCCCGGTCTGCGGCGGATGCTCACCGAGCAGGTAGAAGATGAGCTTATCGGCGGCCCCAATCTGTGGTGTCCCCTCACGCCTCACGTCACTCGCGAGCAGGTTGAGGAACGCAATCAGCAAGGCGAGCGCTTCTGGTGGTACGTCTGCACTGGTCCCAAAGCGCCGTACGCCACCCTCTTCATTGATCATCCTGGCACGGAAATGCGCGTATGGCTCTGGCAGACTTGGGCTTTTGGCATAGATGGCATTCTCGTTTGGGCGTCCAACTACTGGACCAGCGGCGCTGCCTATCCCGACCCCAATGCCCCGCAAAATCCCTACCTTGATCCCATGGGCTGGGTCTCGGGCTATGCCACTGACAAGGGCGTCAAGCGCCCATGGGGCAATGGCGACGGCCGTTTCGTCTATCCGCCGGAAGCCGCTGCTGACGGCAATCCCGCTGAGACTGTCCTTGACGGCCCGGTTGACTCCATCCGCTGGGAAATGCTCCGCGATGGCATTGAGGACTACGAGTACATGGCCATCCTCAAGCGCCTGATCAGTGAGCAGGGCGACCGCCTCACTCAGGCGCGTCGCGATGAACTCAACGCCCTCCTGACCGTGCCGGAATCCATCAGCACCAGTCTGACTAAATTCACCACTGACCCGGCGCCCATCGAGGAACACCGCGAAAAACTCGCGCGCGCCATCGCCAGCCTCAGCGCCCGCTGAGGTGTGGAGGGCAGGGGGAACACAAGCAGGCGGTTCTGTGGGTTGCGATGGACGTAAGAGGCGGCGGTTGCCATTGGTCGCCTAAGCAGGTTTTCTGTAAAAAAATAGCCAGAAAAACACGTTCGAATGAATACGAGGATGATATGGCATCGAATAGGAGACAAACGAAAATATTTGAGATATTTACGCAGGCTTCCCAAGCCATTCTTGATGGAGTTCTGATTAGGCAGGTGAGCAGCACTGACAAGGAATTCCACTTCCAGAACTGGTTTCAGGCCAGAATGGATGCTTGTGGGGTTCGATATGACCGGGGCGGACGCAATACGTATCCTGACTTTGCCCTCGTGGAATATACGGAAGGATTTGAAATCAAGGGTCTTGCGTATCCAGGGCGCGAATCCTCTTACGACAGCAACAGTCAGGTTCCCACTGGCTTCCACAATGGACGCGACATTTTTTACGTGTTCGGTCGATATCCACCAACAGAGGATGCTGGCAAAGTGTACCCTGTAATTGACCTCGTGATCTGTCACGGTGACTTCTTGAACGCAGACCATGACTATGTCCACAAGAACAAAAGCGTGAAGGGGTTCGGCAGTTACGGGGATATAATGATTCGAGACCGCAAGATGTATGTAGCTCCAACTCCCTATGCGATTGCCAACGGGTTTACTGGAACTAGGACTCTTGTCATTCCTGTGGATTGGAGACCTCCGAAAAAATTAAAATTCAAACCGGTTGGAAACCTTGAGCGTGTGGAGGCGCAATCTGTAGTTGTAGGGTATGCATTCGATTTGAAAACAAATGCGATAACGCCTACAACAATCCCTAACCCGTCGGCAGGCAAGGTGCATACTTTCGTAGCTTATCGAATGGCATGTGACTCCGATAATCTTGTGACACTCAACGGCCACCATGCCGACGCCAGTGTCGCTGACGAAGAGGTATAGATTTAGCGATGGCCACATTGATCGAGACTGACTTTCCGTTCGCACATCTTTCTCGGATTGCTGAGCAAGAATCATGGCGAAAGGAGGTTTATCGCCCTGTCTATTATTTGCACAAATGGTGGGCGCGACGCCTTGGCTCTGTCTTTCGCGGTATCATCCTTGGGGCACAGCTTGAAGACAATGATGACTTTTGGTCACGGTTTTACGGAGTCAACGATTTTTCCGATACGGTTATATTTGATCCGTTCATGGGGAGTGGGGTAACAGTCGGCGAAGCGATAAAATTGAGGTGTCGGGCAATAGGCCGAGATATCAACCCGGTCGCCGTAACTGCGTGTCGAGCCGCTTTTGCAAAATATGACCGTATGGCAGTTCGCGATACATTTGCGATGCTTGAACAGACGGTTGCTCCAAAGATTCTCAGTCTTTTTGAAACCCGTTTGCCCTCTGGTGAAAAGGCAACAGTCCTTTACTACTTTCTTGTGAAGACCATTGACTGCCCTCATTGTCAAAAAGAAATAGAACTCTTTAAAAAGCGCATATTCTCCTCAAATGCAGTACCAAAGAAAGACCCAACCGCCCGCGCACTTTGTTCATCATGCGGAGCGATTGTCCATACGAGATATGATGCAGTTGTTGCCAGATGTGATGTGTGTCGGCATGAGTTCAATCCGCAAGAGGGTAACGCTGTCGGCGCGACAGTGCATTGCCCATTCTGCGGTGATAAGTTCAAGCTTGTTGAAGCCATGCGCTCCCAGCACGGGCCACTTCGTTACCGACGATATGCGAAAATGGTACTTACCTCAGGCGGCGAAAAGCAGTATGAGCCAATCAACGAATTCGACAACCAATTGGACGCTGATATCGTGCGACAATTCAACGCCATCGTAGGCGATCTGCCTATAGTAGCCGTTCAGCCAGGCTATAACACCAACCAGATGCTTAAGCATAACTACCGCTATTGGCATGAGCTATTCTCAGATAGACAAATTGTTTGCATCAGGCACCTCACGGATGCAATACAGAATATTAAAGATGACAAGATTAAACATCTGTTCGCGTGTCTTTTTTCAGGTACTCTTGAATTCAACAATCTTTTTACATCTTTCAAGGGCGAGGGAACTGGTGCTGTTCGACACATGTTCGCAAATCATGTTTTAAAGCCTGAGTTGATGCCTATTGAGGCGAATATGTGGGGAACCCCAAAGTCTTCTGGGGCATTTTCTTGCCTTTACCAAACAAGGATTGAGCGCGCGCTCGGCTACAAGGACATGCCGACTGAAGTTGTCATTGATTCCTACCCGGGAGCTAAGTCTGGCGGGTTTAACCGGGCATTGTCGGTGGAGATTGCCTCAGATTATGGTAACTTCAACAAATCTTCTGACACCGTCTACTTGAGTCAAGGCGATTCGTCTTGTACAGATATTCCTGAACGCTCTGTTGACTTAGTCGTAACTGACCCACCCTTTTTTGACAATGTGCATTATTCTCAACTAGCCGACTTTTTCTACTATTGGTTGAATCAGTTGCTTCAACTTGCGCCAAGTTCCACAACACGCTCCATTGCCGAGGTTCAAGACACCGACGCAAGTCAGTTTACAACTAAACTCACTTCCGTGTTCGCGGAATGTAGACGGGTTCTCAAAGATGATGGCCTGTTTATTTTCACTTACCACCATGCGCGTCACGACGGGTGGACAGCGGTTCATCGTGCAATTCGTCATTCAGGGTTTGTGTGTGTTCAGTCATTCCCAGTGAAGGCAGAGATGACCGTCTCAATGGTGCTGCAACAGGCGAAATCACCCATACACCTTGATCTTGTGTTGATTTGTCGTAAGGCGCAGGATGTATCAGCAGAGAAGACTGATATTGATCCAATCGCTCAAGCAGTTAAACAATCTGCAGCACAAGCGTCAGCGTTGGCTGCTGCAAATATAGCGGTTTCGCTTTCTGATGCTAAAGTCATTCTTATGGGGCAATTGCTTTGCGCGGCGCATAAGATGCGCTGTCTTGATGAGGAAGAGGCATTCTTGAAGAAGCGCGAGAGTGATGTAGACGAGTACGTAGAAAACATCCTTGCAGAACGCGGCGAGGTTCTTTACAAGGCGCCTGCTGCTGAGCAACTAGTTCTTTTTGAGCAGATGGCAAAATATTTGACCAACCATCGCTCTCAGCGGACGCGGACAAATCGCGCCGCTGATACGTGACGTTATTCCGACGTTTGCTATGCTTTGACGCAACAAGTCTTATTTTACTGCTCCTGATGTGTGGCTATTCGAACCAGACTTTTTGCTTGAGTGGCCGGCACAGGATGCTGTCCTTGCCGCGGGAGTTGGGTTCTGCGGTCGGATAGTCCAGGTTATAGTGCAAACCGCGGCTTTCTGGGCGAGCGATGGCGCTGTCAATGATCATTTCCGCTACCGAGGCTAAGTTGCGCAGCTCAATCAAGTCTGGCGTGACAATGAAATTCCAGTAGTATTTTTCAATTTCCTTGCGGAGCAGGCGGATTCTGTTTTTGGCGCGTTCAAGACGCTTGTTCGTGCGTACGATGCCGACGAAGTCCCACATGAAGCGCCTGATTTCATCCCAGTTATGGGCGATGACGATCAGTTCGTCTGAATTGACCGCGTCACCATGTTTCCAGTCTGGGATCAGGTCGTCGTCAACCGCCGGCTTGCTGAGTCCCCGGCCAGCGCTGTGATGGACGGCGTTGTAGCCCACGACCATGGCTTCGAGGAGGCTGTTGCTGGCCAGCCGATTGGCGCCGTGCAGGCCGGTACAGCCGACTTCGCCGATGGCATACAGCCGTTTGACATTGGTCACGCCGTTGACGTCGGTGCGGACGCCGCCGCAGCAATAATGCGCGGCTGGCAAGACTGGGATCAGGTCAGTGGCCATGTTGACGCCGAATTTGAGACATTCCTGGAAGATGTTGGGGAAGCGTTTTTTGAGGAAGGATTCGGAGTGGTGCCGGATGTCCAGCCAGGCGCACTCTTGACCGGAGCGTTTTAGTTCGTTGTCAATGGCTCGGGCTACGATATCACGCGGGGCAAGGCTTTTAAGCGGGTGGTAGTCCTGCATGAATTCGACATACTCGCCGTTCCTAAGGACTTTGAGCACGGCACCTTCGCCGCGAACCGCCTCGCTGATTAGGAAGGACTTGGCTTTAGGGTGGAACAGGATGGTCGGATGGAACTGGTAGAATTCCATGTTAGAGATTTCCGCGCCGGCTCGGTAGGCCATGGCGATGCCGTCCCCGCAGGCGACGTCGGGATTGCAGGTGCATAGATAGACTTTGCCGGCACCGCCAGTGGCCAGGAGGGTGTAGGAACTCAGGAACGTCCTGATTTCCTCGGTAGTGGTGTCCATCACGTAGGCGCCCAGGCAGATGTTCTCGTCATGCCAATCCAGGTGTCGACTGGAAATCAGGTCAACGGCCAGGCTGTGTTCGAGGATAGTGATGTTCTTGTTTTCGCGGCAGCGCGCCAGCAGGACGTCGCTGACTTGGCGCCCAGTGATGTCGCCAGCATGGAGGACGCGCCGGGCCGAGTGGCCGCCTTCCCGGCCCAAGTCGAATTGCTGCGCCTGCTCGGGCGAGGTCGAATCCATGATTTCTCCGCGCCTAGTGAACTGGAGGCCGTATTTTTCCAGGTCTCGGACGCGGGCCGGGCCGGCCTTGATAATGTCTTGGACTACATCCGGGTGGCAGAGTCCAGCGCCGGCGGCGATGGTGTCAGCGATGTGGGCTTCGAAGGTGTCGTCTTGGTCAATGACGCAGGCGATGCCGCCCTGGGCATAGCGCGTATTACATTCTTCGGCCTTAGTCTTGGTGATGACGATGACGCTGCCGAACTGGGCGGCTTCCAGGGCCGCAGTCAGGCCAGCGAGGCCAGAGCCGATGATAAGGTAGTCGCAGTAAACGCGCTTTTGGTTATTGAGGGATGTGGGCATCGTGCTATTCCTTGTTTTGGTAGGGAGAAGCCAGCTGCGGCAGGCTGGCGGAGCCATGCAGTTCAGGCTTTGGCGCTGACCGCGCTGATGCCTTCCAGGACGGCGGCAGGCTGCTGGTTCTGGGGGTCGCAATCTGAGCTGAAGCGGACGTCGCCTTTCAGCAGGTCAAGAATATTGCCAGCCAGCATAACGTTTTTCAGGCGGCCGACGATTTCGCCGTTTTCGATCAGATAGCCGAGGGCGAGGTTGGCGGAAAAGTCACCGTTGATGATGTTGCTCTGACCGAATCCGAGCAGACTCTTCAGGTAAATGCCTTTTTGGATGCTGCTGAGGAGCTGGGCAGCCGTTTCCTGGCCGGGTTGAACCAGCATGGTGTAGGGCGAGCAGCCGGAGTTGCCAGTAGGCTCCTGCCCGGCCAGCTTGGCCGTGTCGAGGTCATACAGGAATGTTTTGAGGACGCCATTTTCTATCAGCCAGCGTTTTTGGGTCGGGATGCCGGCTGAGTCGAACGGGGCCGACGATGGCGCAAAGTCGAGATGAGGGTTGTCCAGGATGCTGAGGTTTTCGGCAAAGCATGTTGTTCCCAGGCGGTCTTTCAGGGGCGAATCGCCTTTGAACACGTTGCGGCCATTGATGCCCAGGGTGATTGGGTGCAGGAACATGGGCAGCGCGCGTGGGGGCACGAAGACTGGCCAGACCCCGTCCGGGATGGTAGCAAAGCGGCTGGCATGTCGGAGATCGAAGAGGATTTCGTTGACCAGGTAATCGGGGTCATAGAGGTTGTTCCATTCCCTCCAGCCCCGGCCAGCGCCGCTGAACATCATGTCTGTGCCGGTCGTTTTCTGGATGCCCAAGCCCAGGTTCCAGGATGTAGAGCGGTTTTCATGCATGAGGCCAGCGCTGTTGGCTACGATGCTTTCGTTTTCGCTGATTCCAGCTCCTGCGGAGATATCGAGGCTGGCGTCTGCTGTTTTGAGTTGGTCAACCATGTTTTGGCAGTCAGCAATGGTTTTTTCCCGGGTGATGGTGAGTACCTCCGGCGAGAAGGTTTGGATGGACGGATAGCGTCCTGGTGCCGGGTATTCGGTGAAATGCGCGACTGCGCCGCTGGCAGCGATGGCGACGGCTCTTTCCACCATGTCGTTCATGGCCGCCGGAATGTTGCTGGTTGCTGTCCCTCGGCGACCGTTGATGACTAGGGCGATGGAATAGCCCATGGTGTCAGCTGAATGGCATTCCTTCAGGCGACCGGATTCAAACTGGCAGGCGCGATTTTCGCTGTGGGTAAAGGAGATTTTGGCGGCGCTGGCGCCTTTGCGGGTCGCCAGAGACAAGGCTTCGGCAATCTTATCCCGCATGACGGCAAGTTGACTGGTGCGCATGATGGAATCCTTATGGAGAGACGACAGAAAAGAAAGGGCACTGATGCGATGGGTGGCGACCCCCCCGGAAAAAAGGCTGCCCAGGCGGCTGCATGTTTCAATACTATGAGAATAAAATAAAAATTTAGTCTACTGGCAGGGAAGTGCAAGGCGGCAGGTTGAAAATGTCCGGAAGTGCTGTACACAGAATGTAATCGTTCACCGATTGATACTTGGATTTTCAGCGAGCTGCGACGCCAAGAAGGAGGCGAAGGGCTACAGAAGACAGTACCGTTATTTTCCAGTTACTCAAGTCCTTGTATTCCATGGTAACGTGTTTGAAACCCTTGGTTCAATAATTACTGTATTCTTTTCGCAACCCCCTGAAGAACCTTGAATCGGAGTATTCCAGTAATGACTAAATTCTTATTTGCGGTTTCTCTTACCGCTTTGTTGCCGCTTCCACTTCAGTCTTGGGAAATTATCAAGGACGGCCAACCCCAGGCGGCTATTGTGTTGCCCGATAAGCCGCTTCCGGTCGAAAGCTATGCTGCGGAGGAATTGCGCTATATTCTGAAAAAGGCCACTGGAGCTGAATTGGCAGTCGTAGCGCCATCCTCAATTCCGGACGGCATGAGGAGCATCCTGCTGGGGCGAGCTGCTGGCCTGGATTTGGAAGGACTCCCGTTTTGCGGTTTCCGCATCGTCAGCACGGCAGACTCCTTGGCCTTAGCCGGTCGCGATGGCACGGGTGCGGTAGAGCGGTTGCAAACTGCGGCCGGCACTCTCTATGCCGTCTATGAATGGGCAGAGCGAGAATTGCAGGTGCGCTGGCTCTGGCCTAGTGAAAGCGGTGAAGTAATTCCGCAGAGGCCAAGCGTCAGCGCCGGAAATTACGATGTCAGACGCGAGCCGGCCTTGGAATTTGCCTCTGTCCGTCGTTTTGACTGGCGCTGGAACCGGCGACTTTTGCGGGCTGACCAGTCCAGGAATATCCGCTTTGCTGGTTGTTCCAGCCAAGGCCATGCGTTTATTGACTGGTACAAACGCTATGGCGCCGAACACCCCGAATACTTTGAGATGGATTCACAGGGAAGGCGCTTGAATGACCGTTATGCGTCCATGTGCGTTTCCAGTCCGGCGCTGCATCAGCAGATCGTTGATAACTGGCGCGATTCAGGTTATACTCAACTCGCGGTCAATGCCAAGGAGAATGATGCCTACGGGCGCTGTCAATGTGAAAATTGCCAGGCCTGGGACGGTGAAGACCTGCGCTGGCCCACGGTTTATTATTCCAGCTACCGCAATGTCGGCGAACGCTATGCCAAATTTTACCAGGCAGTGTGGGAAAAGGCGGCGCAGATCAATCCTCAGGTCAAGGTTGGCGGCTATGCGTACATGAATTATGTCTATGCTCCACGGCATACCAAATTGAACAAAAACATCCTGGTAGGCTTTGTTGACGACCTGCCTTTTCCCCGCACCAAAGCCTACCAGGACTTGGTTGACGCCGAAATCAAAGCCTGGGGGGAATCCGGGGCAAGCCTCTACCTGCGCCCAAATTACTATTTGAGCAGTTATGCCATGCCGGAATTATTCTACAACCAGTATGCCCATGAATTCAAGCTGGCATACCAAAACGGCATGCTAGGCCTGGATATAGACGGGCCGAACAACTCCTGGGGAACCATAGGACTGAATCTTTATGTGATGGGACGTCTTGTCGTTGACCCGGAACGGCCAGTTGCTGAATTGGTTGAAGAATATTGTGCCGCTTTTGGCACCGCCGCATCGACAATGCAGCAATACTTTTCCTATTGGGAAAAATATGCTATGGATAACGCCGAACAATTCAATCATATCCATGAGACCAAGAGCGAGCGCAAGTGGTTTATCTATGGTTTCAATTATACGGCTGTATCGCATTTGCTGTTTCCGGAAAATGTCTTTGCGCCGGCTTTGGCCATCCTTGATGAAGCCGCAAGCCTTGCCCAAGATGATCCGATAGCGGCGGAACGCGTGCGCTTTATCCGCCAAGGCTGCGAACATGCCCAGCTATGTTCGCAGACATCGGCGATTTTTGCTGATCCAGATAAAGATAATATAGTGCGCCAGAAGGCAATAGAGCAGGTCAAGGAGTTTCGGAAAACCTTGCTCCCGCAGGTTGCGGATGTTGAGTTTTTCACAGGGAAGGGTCGCCTCGAAAGCCATGCCTGGAAACTGATCGACGTGGATTTGACGCAGGCAATCGCTCTGCCAGAATTCTGGCAGGTGCGTGCAGAGACCGCTGAAGCAGGACGCGCGAAGGGTTACTTTAAGCCGGATTTCAATGATCAGGAATGGGCCTCTCTCTCCACTTGGGGATTCCTCGAAGACCAGGGACTGGTGGAATATCGCACCGCCTGGTATCGCACAGAGGTCACGATTCCGGCGGAACGAGCCGGGCAGCGGGTTATCCTGCGTCTTGGCGCTATTGACGAATCCGGATGGTTCTGGGTCAACGGACAAGAAGCCGGGGTATTGATTTATGATGCCATCATCAACCCCAACAGCTGGAAAGAACCCCAGGAATATGATGTTACCAACCTGGTCAAATTTGGAGAGAAAAATCAGATCTCGGTGCTGGTGGAAAATACGGTAGGCAAGGGCGGTCTCTGGCGACCATCCTATTTGCGTTTTGAAAAAGCGGGCACCGGCGAAATTATCCAGGTGACATTCCCCGCCCGAGAAGGCTATGCTGAACTCTTAACGGGCGAAGATGGCATCCAAACTCTTAAAATGATTGGACGTCCGGACCGAGGCGATGCCAACGACTGGCAGACCTCTATTGTCCCTCTGCCGCAAATACAGGCTCCAGGCGGCAAAACCTACCGCCTGAAAGCGGATATTTGTGCCGAGAATCTCGGCGATGGCGAATTCTGGGTCGTTATCCGGCATGTCGGCAGCACCGGGCTAACCATGACGTATGATGGAATCCTGGTAAAACAGGACATGGATTGGACTAGCCTGGAAAAAGATGTCAAGGTGCGAAACGAGGCCGCCACTATTCAGCTTTTTGCGGTGGGTCTCAGGATGCCTGAAGGCGCAGCTGCCATGGTGAAAAATGTAAGCATTGAAGAAATGCACTAAGGAGCCGTTCAAAAATAAAGTTTGTTAATGTGCGAAATCTTGGGGTAGAATGCTTGTAGTATTGGTCACCGATTGATACTCGGAACTCCGGGCAATCTGCGGTGCCAGGCCCCCCGGGTAAAGCGCTTTAGTGGACAGTGGACAATGGACTTTAGTGGACTTTAATGGACATCAGTAGACGATGGACTGTGGACTTTAGTGGACGTTAGTGGCAGTGGACGTGGACGGAAGTGGACAGTAATGGACAAGCGGAGCAAAGGCGCGTATCTTGTACAGGCTTTCAGACTATGAAGATGTATCATGCTTACAGTCATTCCCCCTTGCGCCGTAGGCGCTTAACCATGCTTAACCCCAGGCTTTAGCCTGGGGGCAGGCGTACCCCAAAACTGGTGCCCAGTAAGGGCACTACCGGACGTCTAACAAACAGAACCGCTGTGCCAAATCTCTCTTTCTGTTACAAGTTCTTGCACATTACCAAAGTTTTGTAATGAGTGCTTGTAGTACAGACTCCACGCAGGCGTATGTCGACCTGGCGGCCGGAAGGCCGCCCCTAGCCTCGGAGGTAGTATGTTTTTTTCAAGGCAATGCGGTGGCTTTTCCGGCACTTTGATAAGATAGTTCTTCCGA
>MWEG01000058.1 GCA_002070945.1 Lentisphaerae bacterium ADurb.Bin082 | reverse complement strand
GCTGAACTTGAACAAGGTGGCAGCGATGGTATCTTGCCGTCAGGTCACTTGAAAGGAGGAAACGGTACTGTCAAGTAACCATAAAGTTATTATATCAAAACTCAGCCGGAAATCAAGTATATGTCCAATGCAATTTGTGAGCGGGCTGGAAATAGAGATGGCAGTCCCGGGCATCTATGTATTCGGTGGTAATCGATCCCCGTTTGATACGAGGGGCGAGGGGCGAGAAACTGTTGTATTATCCGCAGATTACGCAGATGGCGCCGATTTTTTTAGGGTGTGTTGTGCGGGGAAACTAGCCATGCAGCGGCATACTCAAACAATCTTGGCGTCCTTGGCGTCTTGGCGGTTAATCTTTAACTGACCGATTACGACTGATTACATTCGGCGCTGTTGAAAATCTGGAAGCATTGTTGCAAAATACGGCAATCAATATATATTACTACCGTGACAGAATATGACAAAATTGTTGAATAACGTCGTTTTTAAGGCATTTTTACTTTATGTCTTCGTCTTTATTGTTCAAGTTGACGCGGCATTTTTGGCTGTTGCCAACATCGCTACTGGTTTTATTTGGCATTGTGTTGTCATTCCATCCGACTGATGCCTTGACGGCAGCGATGCAGCTGTTGCATGGTGCGGATGAATATTTCTGGTCGGCGCCTGGAGCGGTGCAGCCAGACGCGGAAGAGACTTCCCGCGAGGCCTTGGCTGGCCCTGCGGTTGGGGATGCCTGTGGATGCCAAGTCCGCTTGGGGTTGTTCGTTTGCTGTGTGCAGGCCGACACTCTGCCCTTGCCTGCGGCCGTGAGCCGTTTGACTGCCTGTAGTGCGCCTGGAGCGGTTGCGGTTCAGGCCATATTGTCATCGGTCATCGTGGTTCGGGCTGGCCCGTTGCTGTTGGCTTGAGACGTCTGACAGGTCGCGGCGGCGCGATGTCAGTGAAGCAGGCTTGCAGTTCTGATTGACGGTAAAAGGCCGTTGCCGTTGAGAAAATCCTGCAAGCCTGGTGGTATGGGTGGATATGCAGGCTCGAGGCCTCCTTATTAGGTTTACGCTGCCCATGGCGTGGTTTTAGCTATTGGGGGGTATGGATGGTGAACACGAGGTACTGCATGGGCAATCTAAGGAAAGCAGGTGTCCTTTAATGAATCAAGAAACATCGGTAGTTGCACAGATTTCTCTATTGGCAATTCAGTTGGGCGTGATCATATTCGCAGCCCGCTTTTGCGGCAAGGCGGCGCAGAGGTTCAAAATACCGCCGGTTTTAGGCGAGCTTCTCGCCGGAATCATCATCGGCCCCTATTTGCTGGGGCGCGTCAATCTCGGGATTTTCGGTTTTCCGCACGGGCTTTTCCCCCTTCCAGAGGGCGGTTCAATTCCGGTATCGACGTCGTTGTACAGCATAGCCACGCTCGGTTCGATTATTTTGCTGTTCATGTCTGGCCTGGAGACAGACTTGCGGCTGTTGTTCCGGTATTCCGTTGCCGGCACCGTCGTCGGCATCGGCGGCGTGATATTTTCGTATGCATTCGGGGCTGGCCTTTGCATGTTGGCCATGGATGTCCCCTTCATGCATCCGCAGTCGATGTTCCTGGGCATCCTGTGCACGGCCACCTCGGTCGGCATCACGGCCAGGATTCTGTCGGAGAAGAAAAGCATGGATTCTCCAGAGGGCACGACGATTCTGGCTGCGGCGGTCATTGACGACGTGCTGGGCATCATCTGCTTGGCTGTCGTTTTGGGGCTGCTGAGCGCGGGCGGCTCCGAGGTCGGCTCGGTGGACTGGGGTCAGATTGGCCGCATTTCGATCAAGAGCGTCGGCATTTGGCTGGGGGCCACGGCGATTGGGCTGGTGTTCGCCCATCAGATCGCGCATTTCCTGAAGCGATTCCGGCCGGCAGCTACGTATTCCATCATGGCTTTCGGCTTGGCGCTGCTGGTGGCGGGATTTTTCGAGCAGGCTGGCCTGGCCATGATTGTAGGCGCCTACGTCATGGGCCTGAGTCTTTCCAAGACCGACATAGCGTTTGCGTTGCAGCGTTCACTGCATGGATTGTATGACTTCCTGGTGCCGGTTTTCTTTGTGGTGATGGGCATGCTGGTGGACATCCGCGTCCTGGCTGACTTCAATGTGCTCAAATTCGGTCTTATCTACAGCGTGTTGGCGATTCTCGCCAAGATCATCGGCTGCGGGTTGCCGGCCTACTTTATGAATTTCAATCTTCTTGGCGCGACTAGGATTGGCGTTGGCATGGTTCCACGTGGCGAAGTTGCCCTGATCATTGCCGGCATCGGCGCCACCACGATGATGACGGTCGATGGCGTCAGCGTTCCGGTCATTGACGCGAGCCTTTTCGGCATCACCATCATCATGACGCTGCTGACCACGCTGGCGGCACCGCCGCTGCTGGCGTACGTCCTTTCCATCCCTGGGCGCGGCGTCAAGAAGGAAGTCGACGACGTGTCGCTGGTGTACACCAAATTCGTCCTCCCCTCGGAATTCGTCCGCGATTTCATTTTACGGGCTCTTATCGACAATCTTAGGATGGACGGTTTCCGCCATTCCGAGGTTGATCGCGATGGCGGGATCATCCATTTCCGCAAGGAGAGCACCACTTTCTCGTTGCATGTCACTGGCAATGAGCTTGAATTTGAGTCAAACATCAACGAGGTCATGCTGTTGAAGGCGGCGATGTATGAGACCTTTGTCGAATTGAACAAGAATTTGACTGACTTGAAAATGACTCGTCCGATTGGGATGGATGAGGCGATGGCTCACAGCGCGGAGGGACAGGTTGAGGTCAAGGCCAAGGCGCCGATCAACATCAGCCGGATCGTTGCGCCGGACTGCATTTTGTCTGATCTCAAGGCTCAGAACACCACGGATGCGATCAAGGAGCTGGTTCAGGCTTTGGCATGGGCTGGCCGCCTGGCTGACCCAGAGTTGTGTTTGCAGGATGTCTTGGCTCGGGAAGCGGTGGTGTCCACCAGCTTTTCGGATGGCGTGGCCTTGCCGCATGCTCGGACAACGGGGGTGAATGAGCTGGTCGCCGCCATCGGCATCAGCCGGGAAGGCTGCCCGCAAGCCAGCGGCGACGACCCGAAAAACAGGATTTTCGTGCTGAGCCTCTGTCCTAAGCAAGCAGAGGAACCCTACTTGCAGTTTGTCGCGCACGTGGCGAGGATTCTGTCCGACGAAAAGAACGTCGAGAAGATTGTCGCCAGCAAGAATGCGGCAGAAATACACCGCCTGTTCAGCGCCAAAACCACAAAGTAACGCACGGGGGCGAGGGAGTAATGGCTCCGGCACTAAAGTGCCGGCACTGGACGGAGGCGCGTATGCAGGCGGGCGGCATGAAGGCATGCGCTGGTGCGTCGTGGCCGGGTGCGCCGGAGGCGCGGGCCAGAGGGCACCGGGGCGGCCGTAGCTAGTCCCAGCGGCGGCTCTTTGCCGCTTCGCCGCAAATCACCCTTCAGGTTTGGCTTCCGCCGCTGGCTTCTCTTCCGCCGCTGGCTTCTCTTCCGCCGCTGGCTTCTCTTCGCCTGCTGCTGCCTCGTCTTTTTTTTCCGGCTCTGGTTTAGGTTTGTCTTTCAGGAGTTCGGCGAGGGTTTTGTTGACATTGGAGAGGGCGTAGGTTCCGACCTCGTAGGTCCACGGCGACAGGCGGTCGTTAAGCTCCTTGGCCTTGTTTTGTTTTTCCTTGATATTGCGGGAGAATTCTGCATCCAGGCGGTCTTTGTCTTCAGGTTTTTCATCTGCGGGCGGGATGCGAGTCAAGTCGCCTTTCCATTCGACATTCAACGCCAAGTATTGCTTGCCGTTGACCACAGCGCCAAAGCGGATGGTATAGGCAAAGCCGTCGAAGTCCATGGCGGTCAGGACCTTTTGCTTGTCCATGCCGATATCTTCGGGCTTGGCTGCCGGGTCGGCGACATCGTTGAAGCGGATCCAGGAAAAGGCGCTTTTGATGCTGTTGAGCCTGGTGTTGTCGGTCTCCTTGTCAGCGGGTATTTCTGCCAGCAGGGTGAAATCTGCGGTTTTGTGGTCTCGGCGGACGCTCCAGAGCGGTTCGCCGCTTTCGCTCAAGGTCGCGTTTTTGAGGTCGCTGATTTTGAAGAATTCCTTGTCGAGCCAGAAGCTGACCGGTTCGTCCACCAGCCCGAAGGTGTGATTGGTGGTGATGACGCGGTGGTCGGGCAGTTCCAGGTATCGTCCGACCGGGATGGCGCCGCCGCCCATGCCCATCATGCCGGGCATCTGCGGCTGTCCCGAATCCTTTTCGATTTTTTTGCCGAAGACGAGCGTTTGCAAGGCGTTGCCGTCCTGGTCGGCGAGGGTGACGGTGACGGCGCCCTGGTCTGGGACCAGGTGCAGGTCGCCTCGTTGCGTTTCATCGACGGTTATGTTCTGGGCGATTCTGGTTTCGGTCAAGTCGTACATGAACTCCTTCAGTTCAGCGAAGTTGGCCGGATAGCCGTAGCGGTCCTTGACTTTCCAGCCATCGTCCTTTTTCTCCAGGGTGATGGACTTGTCGGCAGACCGCAGCGTCACCTGGTTTATGCTGGCGCTGTCGAAGTCTGCGGGCAGGATGGTCGCCCCTCCGGTCTGGCCGCCGTCTTGCCAGACGTCATCATGCGAGCGGTTGACAAAGTAGGCGAACACGGCCAGCACGATGGCGGCCACGACTAATATGATCAATTGCTTCTGTTTCATTGACGGGCGCTCCTTTTGCGTTTGATGATAGCCAGGGTGATGCCGCCGATGATGACGAGGGCTGGCATCAGGGCGATATTGGCCAGCATGATGTTGTTCTCCAGGCTGTCGATGTCCTGCCGGAGCTGCTTGCGTACTTCTTTCAGATCCTTCTTGGCTTCGGCCTCTTTGCGGCGGAACTTAGCCAGGATTTCCCGCTGCTCGGATGACAGCAGCTCCTTTTCGCCGGGGTTGCGCTTGCGTTGCAAGTCATTGATTTCCCGTTGGATGTCTTGGACTTCGGCTTCCAGCTTGTTGATCTGGGCCTGGTAGCGTTCAGCAGCGGCGATTTCCATGGCGCGGACGCGGGTGAACGGCCGCGCCGTGCCGCCGCGGGAGCGGATGGCGAACAGGGCGCTGTCGCCGGCCATGTTTTCCACTAGGTTCTGGGCCAGGGCCAGGTTGTGATTGAGCGGCTGCGCGAACTTCTGGCCGAAGATGCTGCTTTGCCGGACGCAGAAGGCGTCATAGAGGATGTCAGCGTCAGCGACCAGGACGACGGCGCCAGGCCGGGTCGAGGCTTGCAGCCAGCCGCCTTCGGGCGGCGCGGGGGGGGGCGCAGCGTCCTCGCCTTCTTTGGGCGCGGGCGGCGGCGGGCCGTCGGGATAGGCGGTTTTGAAGTTTCCGGTCAGGCGGATGGCGATGTCTTTCGCCTTTTCGTCCGACCGGAATGACCTCAGCATGTCTTCTCCGCTGCGCTGGGCCATGAATTTTTCGATCATCTGGGAGTCGTCGGAGCTTTTCAGGAGGGTGGTTTTAGTCAATCCTTCGGCTGGGTCTCCGGTGAACATGCCGGCGTTGAGTACCATGATGGAGGACAGCTGGGCCGTGACCGGGTCGTCGGCAGCGACATTGTCCCGGGTCAGGCTGAGGACGGTCGGCATCTGTTCTGTGCCGCCCTGGGCGCTGCGGCGGATCGCGGTGGAGTTGGCCCGGTCGACGATCACCCGGTCAACGTCGAAGTGGATGCCCCAAGCGTTCAGCAGGGGTACGATGGTCGAGGAGGGCGGCGGCGTGTACTGCATCTGCATCTGCTGCTGGTTCTGCATGTCAGCCATGCAGAGCGGGTCCAGGAAGGCGATCAGCCTGCCGCCGCGCAGCACGAATTGGTCGAGGGCGAACATGGTTGCGTCTCCGATGTCCTTAGGATGCAGAACCAGCATGACGTCAATGTCGGAAGCGATTGCCGCGGCGTCCATGCTGACTTCGACCACGTCATATTCTTTTTTCAGCTCGGAGACGATGAACCAGGCTGGCTTCATGCCGCCTTGGCCTTGCATCATCATCATGGGATTGTCGATGCCCCCGAACACCTGCATGGCGCTGAGTATTCCGACTTTGTTTTTCTTAGGATTGGTGACGCCGATGATGGCTCGGGTCAGGTCGTATTCCAGGAGCATTTCTCGTTCCGGGCTGAGGAAGGGGATCGCCTGGGTGTTGCCAGCGCAGGTGATGGCCAGGCCGAGGTAGATGCGGTCGTCAGCGCCGAACATGTCAGTCGACTGGCCGATGACACCGTCGATGTTGGCTGAGTCCTCGGCGTCGGAATCGGGCTTGGGATTGAGCTTGGTGATCTGGATGCGCTTGCCAGCATGGCGTCGGTATTCCTTGAGCAGGTCTTCGACGCGGCTGGCGTAGCTCTTCAGGCCGACCGGCATCTGGGCGGCGTCCTTGGAATAGTAGAAGCGGATGTTGACGTTCTTGTCCAGCTTCTTCAGGGTTTTGACTGTTCCTTCGGACAAGGTGTAGAGCTTGTCGGCGGTGCCGTCAAAGCGGATGTTGGAGGAGCGGAACAGGAGGTTGACGATGATGAGGATTACGGCCATGGCCGCTATGCCCACGAAGGAATAGAGGTAGGTTTGCAAGCGTTTTTTATTTACACTCATGAGGGATTTCCTTATGTTTTTTCAACGCATCGCCGGGGGGCTTTGGCCGGCTTGTTGTTTTCAGCTTGGCTTTGATTACCGGCGGTTTCTGAGGATGATGGCGGTGGTGAACAGGGCGAAGGTGGTGAGTGTGCCGAAGTAGATCAGGTCGCGCAGGTCAAGGACGCCGCGCTGCATGCTTTCGAAATGGAAGATGATGCTCAGGCCAGCGGCGAATTCGACCAGCCAGTTAGCCGCGCCCCATTTCAGGAGGAGGCTAGTGACCGGTGGATAGCCGGCGAGAACCAGGAACAGGCAGATGACGACCGAGGTGATAAAGCTGATCACCTGGTTGCGGGTGCAGGCCGAGGTCATGCCGCTGATGGCTAAATAAGTGCCAGCGATTAGAAAGCTGCCGAAGTAGCCGGTCAGCATCGGCCCGAGGTCTGGCTCGCCTAAGTAAAACACGGTAATCGGCATCGGCAAAGTCAGCAGCAGGGCAAAGCCAAGGAACAGCCAGCCAGCCAGGAATTTCCCCGTGATGGCCTGCGCCAGGGTGACCGGCATGGTGAAGAGCAGCTCAAGCGTGCCCATGCGGCGCTCCTCAGCCCACAGGCGCATGCCGACGGCTGGGACCAGAAGCATGTATAGCCAGGGATGCCAGACGAAGAAGCTCAGCAGGGAGGCCTCGTTGTAGCGGAAGAACCCGCCCATCATGAAGGTGAAGAATCCCATGAGCAGAAGGAAAATGACGATGAAGACGTATGCGACCGGCGAACTGAAGTAGCTGGCCAGTTCGCGCTTGGCGATGATCCAGGTGTTTCTCATTGGTCGGCCTCCTTCTTGGCGCTGTCCAGGCTGGTGATGGCACGGAAGACGTCGTCAAGACGTCCGCTGTCAGTGTGCAATTCGTCAAACGCCCAGTTGCGGCTGTCAAGCAGGGTCTTGACGGCAGCGGCGAGGCCATCTTTTTTCTTGCTGTCCTGGATCGGGATGGAGACGGTGATGGCGCCTTCGTGCTTGGAGGTGAGGCTCGGCTTGCCAGCATTGGGCAAGCTGGCGACGGCCTGTTCGACGTCTATGAAGGCCACGCCTCTGATTCTGACGACGACGGTTCCGGCTGTAGCTGACTTGGCGCGCATTTCAGCAGGGGTGCCGTTGAAGACGAGGCGACCTTGGTCAATGATGATGACGTGCGTGCAGATAGCCTCGACTTCCTCAAGAATATGGGTGGAGACGATGATGGCCTTGTCCTTCCCCATGTTTTTGATCAGTTCGCGCATTTCGTGTTTCTGATTGGGGTCAAGGCCATCGGTCGGCTCGTCTAAAATCAGGATGGGCGGGTCATGCAGGATAGCCTGCGCAAAGCAGGTGCGGTGGAGATAGCCTTTGGACAGGGTGTCAATGGACTGGCGGCGGACGCGGCCCAGGTGGCAGGTGGCGATGGCCTTTTCCACGGCGTCGTCTTTCGCTGCCCCCGAAAGGCCGCGGACGGCGGCGGTGAAGGCCAGGAACTGCTGGACATTCATGTCAGCGTAGGCCGGGGCGTTTTCCGGCAAATAGCCGAACATGGATTTGGCGGCGATCGGTTCCTCTTCGATGTTGTGGCCTCCGATGGTGATTTTCCCGCCGGACAAGGGCAGGAATCCGGTCAGCATTCGCATGGTCGTTGACTTCCCAGCGCCGTTAGGACCGAGAAAACCGAGTACCTCGCCTTGGCTGACCTCGAATGAGACGCGGTCAACGGCAAGGTTCGGCCCGAACCATTTTTGCACGTTTTCAGCCTTAATCATGCCTGTTTCAACCTCCTTGTGGACGACGATGAGACGGCGGAGCAATGCGCCTCCGCCAGTCGAAAAAACAAAAAAAGGATGGTATGGATGAATCCATAGTTTGGAAATGGTGAATGGAATATTGACACGCGGTGTCTGAGATAGTTCCATTAGCGCAGGAAAAACCAGCCGCGTCTGCACGAGAATTAGTCTGGCAGAATCAGCTGGCCAGCCTGGCGAAGGAGACGGCGCGGTTACCGAAGCGCTTGTTTTTGAGCAGCTGCCAGGGGGATGCGGGGTGCCAGGGCAGGGCGGCGTCAGCCGCGTGTTCTAGGACGAGCAGGCAGCCATGGCCTGCCCATTGGGCCAGGTTCTCGTCGTTCAGCAGGTGGGCGGCGCCGAAGCCGGTACTGTCCTGGTGGTAGGGCGGGTCCGCCAGGATCAGGTCTGGCTGGACTGCGGCCAGGATGATCGGCGCTTGTCGGACATCGGCTTGGACAACCTGGGTCGCGCCGATGCCGGGTTGCTCGCCCATGGCCTTGCAAACTTTGGCGAGATTGCGGTTGATGTATTCGCAATGCTCGCGGTTGCATTCGACTAAGATGACTTGGGCGGCGCCGCGGCTAAGGGCTTCGAGGCCAAGCCCGCCGACGCCAGCGAACAAGTCGACGACGACGCTGCCGGTCAAATCGCCGATGGTGGAAAACATGCTTTCTTTGACTCGGTCTTCAGTGGGGCGGAGAACCCGTCCCTCCGGAGCGGAAAGGCGGATGCCGCCCGCACGGCCGCTGATGATGCGCATAGGTAGAATGACTTTGGTTCGACGTGGTTGGGGAAGCCGCAGGAACGGCGGTGCGCTTTTCAGCGGTTGGAATTCGAGGCTGCTGCGCTCCGATAGGGCACGGGTCGGCCAGCGCAGCGGGGGCATTGTCGAGGCTGTGCCTGCAATGGTCGGGCGCTGATGACCAAGCCGCATTGCTTGCAGAAGAACAGGGAGTGGGCGGAAAGTCTCCAGGCTAGGGTGCGTTCGCGGACAGCCGTATACAGGTAGGCGAGCAGGCAGAGGGAGAACAGGCCGATGATGAAGAGAAGCGTTCCATCCTGGAGGGTGATTTGAGCGATCATGGGGTTGTTCCTGTGGCGTTGTTGGCGGCGGGCGCGGCGTTCAGGCGCCAGTCGACTTCGAATACGCTGTTGCTGGGGGCGGGCGGCTGTGCGTCTGGGGTGCCCAAGGCAGCCTCCCTGGCTGCGACGCGCTGTTTTTCCAGCCGTTTTCGGAGCGCCAGCACGATGGCGGCATCAAGCCGGGGGTTGCCGCAGCTTTGGCGGATGACGAGGCGTGGGATAGGCAGCTGCGCGTGGTGTTGGATTTCAATGCGGGTCATTCGGCTGGGCAGGCCATCGGCGAGGGCTGGCTGCAAGTCAGAATCGGAAAGCGTCGGTGGGTCAGTGATGGCGCGACCCCGGTCATCGCGCCAAAAAACGCCGACAGCGGGCTGACGGGGCGGGACGGAGGGGAGGTTGAGAGCCGTGTCCTGGGGCCATTCCTCGGCCATGGTTTGGGCGGCTGGCAGCGGCGCAATCGTCAGGGCGATGGGTGCCCAGGGCTGCGGCTGATGTGGTGTTGGCAACCAGGACGCCGGGGGCGGCGGAAGCGTGTAGCGGGGCGGCGGGCCAGGTCGGAAACGGCTGAAGCCGAGTTCGTTGTTCGGAAGAAGCAGCAGGGTTGGGTTGCCGATGTCTGTCCATCGGTATAGGCTTTCCCCGAGGAGGTCTCTGCGCTGAAGCTCGGCGTACGGAGGCAGCGCCACGACTTTGATTTCGTCTTTCCACTCGGTGGCCGCTGGCAAGGGCGTCTCCACGGTCTGAACCAGGAACAGCGGAAAATAAATGGCCGCCGTGACCACAATGGCCATGGACATCCGGACTGCCGGCGCCCAGTCGCGCTTTTTGATTGTGGCCTTGGCTGTGGACATAGTGGACATGGTGGACAGTGGCTGCCGTAATTTTCGCGCTTTTAGCGTTTTTGCCGCTGCACGGTATACCCTAAAAAATCTTAGCGTCTTCCTTGGCGTCTTGGCGGTTAAAAACTCAGGTTGTTGACGATAGTCCGCTCTAAGCCGGTCTTGCGGCGGCGTGATGCGTCAATCCGTCAGGTTCTGCCTTTGGTCGCCATCGTTGGTCGTGGTATCAGTCACCATGTAAACGCCGAGGCCAAGCGAGCGGGCCAGGGAGATGACATTGGTGATGACCTCGTAGGACAAGTCCTTGTCAGCCCGGAGCACGACCATGGGTGGGCGCCGGCTGGCTTCGGCCTGGTCTGCAGGCAGATTCATCCTGCCTGCCGCAGCGATTCCGCTTTCCCGCACGCGGTTGCCCAGTTCCTTTTCCAGGCCGTGCCAGTCAAGGGATTTTTCATTGAAGTAAATTTTCCCCGAGCGGGTGATAGTGATGATCAGCTTATCGGCTTCATGGAGTTGGGGGCTGGCGGTTCTGGGCAGGGCGAGGGACGTCTCGACCTTGGTGCCAGGCCAGAATACGACGCTGTTTTCGATCAGGAAAAAGATCAGCAGGATAAAGAACAGGTCGATGAGGGCGACTAGCGGATAGCTGCCAGGCTTGACCGCGATGTCAGTTTTCCATCTCGCCATAGCTTAGCCCTCGTAGGTTTGGCCGCCCGTCTTGTCGTCGCCGCCACCGTCACCCGGGGTGTTCGGGTCTGACACGGCCGGGCTTAGTTTTTGGGTCAGCAGGAAGTTGATGATTTCAGAGGCCGCCTTCTCCATTTCCTGGACGATGGTGTCGATGCGCTCGGCCAGGAGGAAATAGAAGAGTTGGACGGCCATGGCGACGATCAGCCCTGCCACGGTGGTGATCAAGGCGGTGCGCACGTCTCCGGCCAGCTGGATGGTTTCAACGAAATGCCCCTGGTTCTGTATTTTCGAGAAGATGTTCATCAGGCTGATCAGGGTTCCGAGCAGCCCGAGGATAGGGGCGATTTGCCCCAGGCAGGCTAAGAGCTTCATGTTACGCTGCATGCGCGGAATTTCGGTCAGCGCGGTGTCGTCAACCGCCATGCGCATGCGCGGCTCTTCCTGGTCGGAATGGCAGATGACCGCACGCGCCATGTTGGCAATTGGCGACTTAGTGTCATCGCAGATGGCGATGGCTTCAATCGCTTTGCCGTTTTTGAGGATGTTGAACAGCCCGCGCAGGAATTCCTGGGTGTCAATGCGGGCGCGGTGAAGGTAGAAAAAGCGATCCAGGAAGATGATGGTCGCCAAGCCGAGGCAGCCCAGCAGGACGTACATGATGGGGCCGCCGGCATTGATAAGCTCTTTGATGTAGGGCATGGACTGCTCCGCTTCAAAATCGCTGCAGATCAGAATGGTTGAAAACGTATAATGTAATCCAGAAGCGGCCAAGACGCAATCAGGCGCAGGGATTATCAGCGATGCGAAATCAAATTTTGAATTTTCAGATTCGCTCCTCTTCTGGTTTGCCATCCGGGAATTTGGGCATAG